>NZ_JBSNCC010000003.1:0-618042 GCF_053764715.1 Methylobacterium sp. Gmos1
TGTCCAATATTCCCCACTGCTGCCTCCCGTAGGAGTCTGGGCCGTGTCTCAGTCCCAGTGTGGCTGATCATCCTCTCAGACCAGCTACTGATCGTCGCCTTGGTGAGCCGTAACCTCACCAACTAGCTAATCAGACGCGGGCCGATCCTTCGGCAGTAAACCTTTCCCCAAAAGGGCGTATCCGGTATTAGCTCAAGTTTCCCTGAGTTATTCCGAACCGAAGGGCACGTTCCCACGCGTTACTCACCCGTCTGCCGCTGACCCCGAAGGGCCCGCTCGACTTGCATGTGTTAAGCCTGCCGCCAGCGTTCGCTCTGAGCCAGGATCAAACTCTCAAGTTGAAGAGCTGACCATAGCTGATCACAATAGTAACGGAGGCTCACGACCGACCGGCGTTTCCGCCTGATCGTGTGAGCACCGAAACGTCAGACCAGCATCATCCTACTCATGATCCCACCCAGAAGGCAGGATCCGCAGGGACGACGCCGTCCACGCTTCTCTTTCTCGTATGAACTTGTCAAAGAGCCGATCGGGCGAGAAGCCAGATCCTACACCTTAGAGAACAGAAAGCAGCGCCGGGTTGCCCTGGCCCTTGCTTGCCCGTCTCTGAGGAAGTCCGTGGGGCAGAGCCGTTCATCGCGGCGCCCCGTCGGTGAGCGGTCGTTTAAGGGTAGCCGGCTCGCCTGTCAACTCGGCCAGCTCCCGGAGGGGCCGGCCGACGCGACGGGGGAGGGCTGCCGCGTGCAACTCGCCGCGGATCGTGCAAATCGATCTCGTGCCTCGACGGGAGCAGCAGCGCAGCTACATGACCACCGGAACTCTCGATCGTGTCCTCGTTGCCGGCGGCGGCATCGCCGGGCTCGCGGTCCGGCGCGCCTTGCGCCAGAAGGGCATTCCCTCCCTCACGCTGGAGCGGCGCGAGGGCCCAGCAGAAGCCGGGCTCGCCATCAACCTGCCCGGCAACGCGGTGCGCGCGCTGGCGCAACTCGGCCTGCTTGACGACCTCCGTTCGGTCGGCACGCGCCTGCGTCGGCGCGAGTATCGCACCGAGGGCGACCGCTTGCTCTTCGCCGTCGACGAGGAGGTGTTCTGGGGTGCGGAGATGGCCCCGCACTGCCTGCGCCGCTCCGACCTGTTGCATCTCCTGCAACGCGGGCTCGCCCCGGAAGATCTCCGCCACGGTGTCGGGATCGAGGCGGGACGCCAGATCGTGTCGGGCGTCGAGGTCGATCTCGAGGACGGCACGACCGAGGCGGGCGGCCTGCTCGTCGGGGCGGACGGCGTGCATTCGCGGGTCCGGCGTCACCTGTTCGACGATCGGGCACCGGGCGCGGCGCTGCTGGCCTCGCAGAGCTGGCGCGTCATGGTGCCCAATCCTGGCGTCGAGGCCTGGACCCTGTGGGCCGGCGCCGGAGCCTTGTTCCTGCTCATCCCCGTCGACCGCGGCGAGGCCTATGCCTGGTTCTCGGCGAGCAGCGGGTCCGGGGAGGGGCTCGACCCAGCCGGTCTGCGGCGCGCCTGCGCGGCGTTCCCGCGCCTCGTTCGTGACACCCTGGAGGCGGCGCTCGTGCAGCCGGCCGGTCTGCATCACTCGCCCCTGGAGGAGGTCCGTATCCCGGTCTGGACCCGCGACCGGGTCGTGCTCGTCGGCGACGCGGCCCACGCCACCGCCCCGGTCTGGGCGCAAGGTGCGGCGCTCGCGCTCGAGGACGCCCTCGTCCTCGCCGATCGGCTGGCCGGCACGCGTGACTGGGGCGCGGTCGGGCGGGATTACGAGCGGCTGCGCCGGCCGCGGGTCGCGCATGTCCAGGCCATGACCGACCGCCTGTCGCGCACGGCCAAGATGCCGGACTGGCTGAGGGACGCGCTGCTGCCGATGATCGGGCCGCGCAGCTACCGTGCCACCTATGCACCGCTCCGTCAGGCGGTGACGGCCTGACCGGCGTCACCCCCACCAGCCCGTCGCCGTCGTGTCATAGCCCGGGTGCTGCCGCAGGCTGTCCAGGCCGCGGGCGTCCTGCGGGCTGGCAGGCGCTGCGACCAGCTGCCCTACGGCTGCAAGGACGAGCCGGGGATTGTTCTGCGGCGCAGCCTCGGCCTGCTGCGCGTGCCGGGATCCTCCGCCGTACCGTTCCTCGCCGGACCTCGGGGCCAGGACACCGGAGCAACGTCCGGCTTGCACTCACCGCCGCGCCGGGCAAGGGGAGCCGAACCGGATCCCCCGACCGCCTGAGAGAAAGCCCATGATCGCCTCCCTCCCGCCGCGTGGGACCGCCCGCCGATGAGCCTCGCTTCCGTCAAGGCCGACCTCGCCGCGCGCGCCCCCGACCTCACCGTGCTCGAAACCGAGGCGAGTTCCGCCACCGTGGCGCTGGCCGCCGCCGCGCACGGCGTCGAGCCGGCCCGCATCGCCAAGACCCTGTCGCTGCGCCTCGGCGAGCGCGTGGTGCTGCTGGTGGCCCGCGGCGACGCCCGCCTCGACAACCGCAAGGCCAAGGCCGCCTTCGGGGCCAAGCCCCGGATGCTCGGGGCGGAGGAGGTCGAGGCGATCACCGGCCATCCGGTCGGCGGCGTCTGCCCGTTCGGCCTTGCCACGCCGCTCCCGGTCTATTGCGACGTCAGCCTCAGGGCTTTCGACGAGGTGGTGCCGGCCGCGGGATCGCCCAACAGCGCCGTGAGAATCACCCCCGAGCGCATGGCCGCGCTGACCGGCGCGGAGTGGATCGACGTCTGCCAGCCGCCGGAGGGGTGAGCCGAGCAGCCACCCAACCAGGCGAAGACACCGGCGGCCCTGGATCCCGCATCATCGGGGGTGTCTGTGATCCCGGAGGAAATGCCCTGGGCAGATCCGCCTGGATTCCTGCTTCTGCATCATTTCGCCGCCGAACCGGTGGCCACTTCGGCGAATGATGCTTAGCTGTCACGGAGCCTTCAAGCGGCCGGGCCACAACGCCCCTCCGTCGCGTCACCGTCGTCCGAGACCGCCCTTGATCTTCGTCCATCAGCCGAATGCCTGCGCCAGCACCGGTCAGCCGCTCCTGGAGCGGCGCCTGCTCGAGATGTCGGAGCCGATCCCGCAGGATGCGCTCTGGATCGACCTGATCGAGCCGACCCGCCAGGAGGACCACAAGGTCGAGGCCTTCCTCGGCATCACGATCCCGACGCGGGAGGAGATGCAGGACATCGAGCCCTCGGAACTGCTCTACGTCGAGAACGGCGCCCGCTACATGACCGGGCGGCTGCTGTGCCGGGTCGACACCGACGACGCCCGGCTCACCGGCGTCACCTTCATCCTGCGCGACAACAAGCTCGCCACGGTGCGCTACGACGATCCGCAGGCGTTCCGGATGTTTGTCCACCGGGCAGCGCGACCGGCCGGGGTGATGCTGACCGGCGAGGCGATCCTTGCCGGCCTGATCGAGACCGTGATCGACCGCGCCGCGGACGTGCTCCAGCTCCAGGGCGAGCGCATCGACCGGCTCTCCCGCCGGATCTTCGCCGAGCATTCCGACCCGAGCGCCCGCAATGCCGAGTTGCAGGACACCCTGCGGGCGCTCGGGCGCCACAACGAGCTTTTGTCGCAACAGCGCGAGAGCCTGGTCTCGGTCGAGCGCATCCTGCTGTCGCTCTCGGCGAGCTACCGGGCGAGCAAGGCGCCGCGCGAGATCCGCGAGGAGGTCCGCTCCACCTTGCGCGATCTCCAGTCGCTGGAGGAGCACGCGAGCTTCCTCTCGGGAAAAATCCAGTTCCTGCTCGACGCCACGCTCGGTCTCGTCAACCTCGAGCAGAACAACATCATCAAGCTATTCTCGGTCATGGCGGTGGTGTTCATGCCGCCGACCCTGATCGCCTCGATGTACGGCATGAACTTCAAGGTGATGCCGGAGCTCGACTGGGGCTTCGGCTACCCGATGGCGGTGGTGATGATGGTGGTGGCGGCGATCCTGCCCTACGCCTTCTTCCGCTGGAAGCGCTGGCTGTAGAGGGTTTTGGCATGTGCGGCCGCTTCTTCGTCACCTCGTCGCCCGAGACCTTCCGGGAGTTCTACGAATACGCCGAGCAGCCGAACTTCCCGGCCCGCCACAACGTGGCGCCGACCCAGCCGGTGGCGGTGGTGACGTCCGAGCACGGGCGGCGGCGCTTCGTGCTGATGCGCTGGGGCTTCCTGCCGGCCTGGGTCAAGGATCCGGACGACTTTCCCCTCGTGATCAACGCCCGGATCGAGACCGCGGCCGAGAAGCCGAGCTTTCGCAACGCCCTGCGCTACCGGCGCTGCGTCTTTCTCGCCGACGGCTTCTACGAGTGGCCGCGCGGCGGCCCGCGGGGCCAGGCACCTTACGCGATCCGCCGCGCCGACGGCCGGCCGATGGCGCTCGCCGGCCTGTGGGAGACCTGGAGCAGCCGCGACGGCTCTGAGATCGACACAGCGGCGATCGTCACCTGCGGCGCCAACGGGCTCCTCGCCGGCATCCACGAGCGCATGCCGGCGATCCTGTCGCCGGAGGCGGTCGACGCCTGGCTCGACATGCGCGACGTCGATGCCGGGCGGGCGGCCGCCCTGTGCCGGCCGGCGCCGGAGGAGTGGCTGGACTTGAGGTCAGCGAGCCGGCGGGTGAACGACGTGCGCCACGACGAGGCCGGGCTGCTGCGCCCGGACGAGGATGTGCCGCCGCCGCCGCCGGAACGGACGACGCAGGCGCAAGGGTCGTTGTTCTGATCGGTCCGGCCCGTCGCGCCGGACGAGGCCCTACTCGACCGGCACCGTCATTGCGAAGTGCAGGCCGCCAGCGTCGATGGTCCGCTCGAAGCGCCCGCCGAGGCTGCGTTCGATCGTCATCCGCAGCAGGCGCGAGCCGAAGCCGGTTCCGTCCGCCCTCGGGGCGGCCGAGCGCGCGGGGCTCTCGTCCCAGGTCAGGCGCAGGTGCCCGTCGACCACGTCGCCGCGCAGGCGCAAGCTGCCGCCGCCGGACAGGGCGCCGTACTTGGCCGAGTTGGTCGCCAGCTCGTGGAAGATCATGGCGTAGTCGTTGACCGTGTCGGGCGCGGCGACCGCCTCGTCGGCGACAGCGAGCACGATGTCGGCGCCGTCGCGATAGGGCGCCAGGATCCGTTCGGCGAGGTCGCCGAGCCGCACGTCGCCCTGGTCGAGACGGTGCGAGCGGGTGGCGAGCACGGTGGCCTCGTGCAGGATGCCGAAGCGCCGCGACAGGTCCTCCGCGAAGGTCGGCGCCGAGGTCGCGTCCCGGGCGACGATGGCGGTGAGCGCGCGGGCCACGGTGAACATGTTGGAGACCCGGTGCGCCAGCTCGGCGGTGAGCAGCCGCTCCGCCTCCTCGGCCCGCCGGCGCTCGCTGACGTCGAGGAAGATGGCGTGGAGCCATTCGCCGACGCGCCCGGCATCGCCGCCGATGCCGCGCGCCGAGATCCAGCGCGCCAACCCGCCCTCGCCGATGCGGAAATCGAAGCTGTAGGGGAGCGGGTCGGTCGCGCTCGCCATCCAGTCGCGCATCATGCCGTCGCGGTCCTCGGCGTTCACCCGCGCGAACAGCGCGTCGATCGGGACGACCGTCTCCGGTGTGCCCCAGAACTCGCGGCAGAGCGGATCGAGGCGCGCGAGGCGACGCTCCGGCGACCAGGCCCAGAGGCCGACGCCGCCGCGATGGATCGTGTCGCTGAAATTCGCGAGCGTCCAGGCCTCACTGGGAGCGGCCTCGTCGGGAATCGCCTCGCGGGTCGTCGACTCGCCTGCGGTCATGCTCGTCCCCGATCCCGTCCCGTCTCTGCCCGATCGTCCGCCCGGGGCAGGCTGCTCAGGCCGTGCGGTGCTGGGCGTCGCGCCTAATTGGCCTCCGAGGCTCGGGTCGGCAACGGCGGGCGGCCCTTCCGTACCGGACGCGATCGCCGCAGGCCCGGGAACCGGCCGCGGCGAGCGCCGTTCTCGTCATAATGACAGTACACTGTCGTTATGACACCCCGCTGTGAGAAAGTAGCCTTCCATGGAATTCGCCGGCACGCCGGACGACCGTGATCGCGCGCGGCGCGCCCTGTCCGGGCTCGTCATCGAGGTGTTCCGCCTCAACGGCGACCTGATCGAGGCGGGCGATGCCCTCGTCCACGACCTCGGGTTGACCAGTGCCCGCTGGCAGGTGCTCGGCGCCGTGGCCCTCGCCCCGGCGCCGCTGCCGGTCGCCCACATCGCCCGCAACATGGGCCTTGCCCGCCAGTCGGTGCAGCGCGTCGTCGACGACATGCGCGCCGACGGGCTCGTTCGGCTCGAGCCCAACCCCCATCACCGCCGCGCCCCGCTGGTGGCGATGACCCCGCAGGGCGAGGCCGCCTACGGGCAGGCGATGGCGCGCAAGGACCTGTGGGCGGACGGGCTCACCGAGGGGCTGCCGGCCGAGGCCATCGAGGCGGCGAGCACGCTCCTGCGCGCCATCCAGCAGCGGATCGGCGCCTCACACGACCACATCGCCGCCATCGCGGCATCCGCACGACAGGAGACCCAGGAATGACCCGCACCGACGCTTCCCCGGGCTATGACGCCGACGTCGTCGTGGTCGGCGCCGGCCCGATCGGCCTGACGACCGCCTGCGCCCTGCGCCATCACGGCGTGTCGTGCCTGCTCCTCGAGCAGCGCACCGAGACCAAGGCGTATTCGCGCGCCAACAACCTGTGGGCACGGCCGCAGGAATTGCTCGCCGGCATCGGCCTGCGCGACGCCCTCGCGGAGAAGGCCTATCCCGTCCACACCATCAACTTCTTCGTCGACGGCACGCCGACGACGCCGATCCCGATCGCCGACGTCGCCAGCCCCTACCCGGCTGTCCTCTACAGCGGGCAGGACGTGATCGAGCGGACCCTGGTCTCGGCCTTCGAGGCCCGCGGCGGCCGGCTCGATCGGGGTTGCACGGTGACCGGCCTCGTCGAGGACGAGGCGGGCGTCACCGTGGTGTTCCGGCGGGGCAAGGAGGGGCCGGAGGAGCGCCGGCGCGCCCGCTATCTCGTGGCCGCGGACGGCGCCCGCAGCGCGATCCGCCCGCTGATCGGCCTCGACTTCGTCCCGGAGCGGTTCGAACATTGCATGAACCGGCAGGTGGATGCCCGGCTGTCCTGGCGGCGCTCGATGGCGCCGGACCAGCTCTGGTTCTTCTACTACGAGCGCGGCTTCGCCGGCATCATGCCGGTCTGGGGCGGCTACCATCGGCTGTTCTTCCTCGCCGACGACACCGGCGTGCCCGACCGCGACCCGTCGCTGGACGAGATCCAGGCGCTCGCCCGCGAGGTGACGGGCGACGACACCCTCGCGCTGTCGGACCCGCAATGGCTCACACACAGCCGTTTCGAGTACGGCGTCTCGCCCGGCTACAGCCGCGGACGGGTGTTCCTGGCGGGCGATGCCGGGCACCTGTCGCTGCCGATCGGCGGGCAGGGCATGAATGCCGGCCTGCACGACGCGGTCGAGATCGCCTGGCGGCTCGCGATGACGCTGCGGGGCGAGGCGGCGCCGGTCGTCCTCGCCTCCTACGACGGCGAGCGCGGCGGCGAACATGCCCGGCTGAGCGCGCAGCAGGCGCGGGGCTTTCGCTGGACGGTCTATCGCGGGCCGGTCACCGACACGGTGCTGGGCCTCGCCGCGAGGGCGCTGCCGAATCTCGGCTCGCTGCTGCAAGGCACGGACGACATGCAGCAGATGCGGGTGGCGTACCCGAAGAGCGACCTGAACGAGGATCGGTTGTCGGGACTGACGAGCCTTCTGCGATCGGGCGCGAAGCCGGGCGAGCGGGCGCCGGACGCCGAGGTGACGGCGCAGGGCGAGACCACGACCCTGCACCGCTTCCTCGCGAACCCCGACGGGCACACGACGGGGTGGGCGCTCCTCGCCTTCGACGGGCGCAAGGCCGCGACGCGGGACGCGTTGCGCGCCGCCGTCGCGGCGGTCGCGCCCTGGCCGTGGGTGCGGCCGCGGCTGGTGCTCGCCGGTCCGCTGGTCGAGGGCTTGGAGGTCCCTGTCCTCTCCGACCTCGACGGCAAGGCGCACGGCGCCTACGGCCTGGAGGGCCGGCCGGCGCTGGTGCTGGTGCGCCCGGACGGGCACATCGCCTTCCGGGGCGAGGCCGATCGGACCGACCATCTCGTGGCGTATTGCCGGCGGGTGTTCGGGCCGGGAGCCGAGGACGTCGCGACGGGGAGGGCGCCGGCGCTCGCACCGTGAGGGCGTCCGGGAGCGCCGCGAGCCTGGCGCGCGTCGGGGGGGCGGGTCGCGGTCTTCGCCCGGCTGGAGCGCCGACATGCGGGGTTGACCCGGGACGCGCCGGCCGCAACCTGCCCGGGACACCGACACGGAGGTTCCTTAATGCGGGTGCCGATTGCGCTCCTGTGGCTGCTCGCGGCGCCGGCCGCCTTGGTTCAGGCCGCCTTGGTACAGGCCGCCCTGGCGCAGACGCCGCCGGCGCTGGACGATGCCGCGATGGCGGCCTGCCTGCCCGGCCTCGTCGCCCGGGCGCGGGAGGAGGGGGTGACGCCGGCCCTGGCCGAGGCGCAGCTCTCCGGCCTCACCGCCGATCCGGACGTGCTGGCGGCGACGGGCAAGCAGGCCGAGTTCGAGAAGCCGGTCTGGGCCTATCTGGACTCCGCGGTGAGCGAGGAAGCGGTAGCGGATGGCCGCGCCAAGCTCATGGCGGAGGCGAGCCTCCCGGCGATCGAGGCGGCGACCGGTATCGACCGGCACGTGCTGGTGGCGATCTGGGGCATCGAATCGGGCTACGGCGCGGTGCTGAACGATCCCCGCAAGGTGCGGCCGGTCCTGCGCTCGCTTGCCACCCTGGCCTGCGCCGGGGGACCACGGGTCGCGACCTGGACCGGGGAGCTAATGGCGGCCCTGCGCATCCTCGATCTCGGCCGCACCACGCCGGAGCGCCTGACCGGCTCGTGGGCCGGCGCGATGGGCCACACCCAGTTCATGCCGACGACGTATCTGCGCCACGCGATCGACTTCGACGGCGATGGGCGGGCCGACATCTGGACCTCGGCGCCGGACGCCCTCGCCGCGACGGCGCACTACCTGCGCAGCTTGGGGTGGCGCCCGGGCGAGGACTGGGGCGGCGAGGTGGTGCTGCCGGCGGGCTTCGACTACCGCCTCGCCGACGAGACGACGATGCGGACGCTGGCGGAATGGCGCGGCCTCGGCCTGAAATTCGCCGGACGCGCGATCGGGTCCGACACCGACACCGCGCGCCTGGTGTTGCCGGCAGGCGCCGGCGGGCCGGCCTTCCTGCTGCGGCCGAACTTCCAGGCGCTGCTCGGCTACAACGCCGCCTTCTCCTACGCGCTGGCGGTCGCGCATCTCTCCGACCGGCTGCGCGGCGAGACCGGCTTCGTGCAGACCTGGCCCCGGGGCGACCGGCCGCTCAACGCCGACGAGCGCCGGGAGATCCAGACCGCCCTCGCGGCGAAGGGATACCCGGTCGGCGGGATCGACGGGCGCATCGGCCCGCGCAGCCGGGCGGCGATCCGGGCCTGGCAGACGGCGGCCGGAACGGTGCCGGACGGCTACGCGAATGCCGGGCTCCTGGACCGCTTGCGCGCCGGGAACTGACGTCCCGCCACCGCGCGATTTGCCGAAGCGTTCTCTGTTGCCCGAGACAGGCCGGTGCCATGTCCGCGAGCGGGCGAGATGCCGGGCGCCGCCCTGGCCGGCGCTGCGTCCGTCGGAGCGGTCGCGACCGCTTACCCGGCGAGTGCCGCGATGACCGGCGCGTCCGCCCGCGCGACGTAGGCCGTCAGGAGTACGAAGACCAGGACCGTGAGCGCGTTCCAGGCCAGGTAGCGGCTGCGGTCGATCAGGGTGCGGGTCTTCACGGCGGCCGGCATGGACAGGACTCCTCGGCGAGAAGCGAGCGGCGCCCGCCTGGTGGCTCGGGCGGGCGCGGCGTCGACCCTCTAGCCGACATTCAATCGGGACCACGTCCGCCGGTCAATGAAGGCGACTCCCAAACTCTGGCCATTCGGGAGATATTTCTTCTTATTGATCGCGCCTTTGGAGAACGATCTTCGTTGCATTCACCCATGCCCTGCCCTGCCGGATAATCCGGTTCTCCCGCGTACCGCCATGCCGGTCGCCGCTGCCCGGTCCCGATGCCGCCCCCGCCGCCGAATTTCGACGGAACGCCGGCGTGACGGCGCCGTTGCCGGTGACGCAGCGATGCCTGTCGGCGTCCCGAGATGAGCAAGGTCCATCCTCGATGCAGGCGCCGATCCGCTTCGATCCCTCCCTCGAGAGCGTGCCGCCCGACGAAGAGGAGGTGCAGGCCGAGATGATCCGGGTCTTCGAGAAGATCCAGACGACGACGCTGAAGGATTACGGCCACGCGGTGCGCGGCGTTCACGCCAAGAGCCACGGCCTCCTGACCGGGCGGCTCACGGTGCTGCCTGGCCTGCCCGCACCACTGGCGCAGGGCCTGTTTTCGGCGCCCGGCACCTATGAGGCGGTCATGCGGCTCTCGACCAACCCGGGCGACATCCTCGACGACAGCGTCTCGACCCCGCGCGGCCTCGCCGTGAAGGTGATCGGCGTGCCCGGCGAGCGGCTGCCGGGCGCCGAGGGCGACAGCCAGGATTTCGTGATGGCGAACGCGCCCGCCTTCACGGCGCCGGACGCGAAGGCCTTCCTCGGAAGCCTCAAGCTGCTCGCCGCCACCACCGACGCGCCGCAGGTGTTCAAGAAGGTGTTTTCCGCCGCGCTCCGCGGCGTCGAGAGCGCGATCGAGGCGGTGGGGGTCAAGAGCGCCACGATCGTCAGCCTCGGCGGCCATCCCGAGACGCACATCCTCGGCGAGACCTTCTACAGCCAGGCCCCTCTGCGCTGGGGCGACTACGTCGCGAAGGTCGCTGTGGCCCCGGTCTCGCCGGCGCTGACCGAGCTGACGGGCGCGCCGTTGAACGTCAACGGCCGGCCGAACGGCCTGCGCGAGGCGGTCTCGGCCTTCTTCTCCGCCCACGAGGGCGTGTGGGAGCTGCGCGCCCAGCTCCTCACCGACCGCGCGACGATGCCGGTTGAGGACGCCTCGCGGCCCTGGCCGGAGGACGAGAGCCCCTACGTCCCGGTCGCCCGGATCACGGTGTCGCCGCAGGAGAGCTGGAGCGACGACAAGGTCCGCCGCCTCGACGACGGCCTCGCCTTCAGCCCTTGGCACGGGGTCGCCGCGCACCGGCCCCTCGGCTCGGTGATGCGGGTGCGCCGCGCCGTGTACCGGAGTTCGGCCGGGTTCCGGGCCCGGCACAACGGCTGCCCGATCCAAGAGCCCACTCGCACCTGAAGGATGTCCGCCATGGTGTTCCCGTCCCTGACTGCGGCCTACGGGTCCGTGCTGGCGCTCCTCTTCGCCGGTCTGTCCGGCTGGGTGATGGCCCGGCGCCTCTCCGCCAACGTGCTGCACGGCGACGGCGGCGACGCCGTGCTGCTGCACCGCGCCCGCAGCCAGGCCAACTTCGCCGAGTACGTGCCGTTCATCCTGCTCCTCGTCGGCCTGCTCGAGGCGCACGGGGCGGGCCGGACCCTGGTCCACGGCCTGCTCCTGGTGCTGCTGGTCGGCCGGGTGCTGCACCCGTTCGGCATGACGGCGCCGGCGAACTCGCCCCGGCAGTTCGCCTGTCGCGGCGGCGGCATCCTGGCGACCTTCGCTGTCCTGATCGTCGCCGCCCTGGCGCTGCTGGCGCGCCTCGCCTGAGCGGCGCTGCGGGGCCTCGGCTCCGCGGGCGAGCGTCGCGCCCAGCCGGTGGATCGCAGGCGCTATGCCCGCCGGATCGGCGCGCCGCTGCCGGCCTCGGCCGTGATCGCGCCGCCCTCGGCGATCACCCGGCCGCGGCAGAGCACCGTCTCGGGCCAGCCGGTGACGTCCCGTCCGGCATAGGGGGTGAAGCCGGTGCGGTCCTCGACCATCGCGTCCGAGAGCGTCACGCGCTTGTGCGGATCCCACAGGCAGAGGTCGGCATCCATCCCGACCGCGACCGAGCCCTTGTTCGCGAGGCCGTAGATCCGGGCCGGCGCCGTCGCGGTGATCTCGACGAACTTCTTCACGCCGAGGCGCCCGCCCGACACCATCGCGTCGAAGAGGAGCGGCAGGCGCATCTGCAGGCCCGGCATGCCGTTGGCGATCTCCTTGAAGGTCGCCCCCGGACCCGCCTTGAGCTTGCCGGTCTCGTCGTAGCGGTAGGGCGCGTGGTCCGACGACACGGTCTGGAGGTCGCCGAGGTCGAGGGCGCGCCACAGTGCCTCCTGGTCTCGGGTCTCGCGGAGCGGCGGCGAGCACATCCACTTCGCCCCCTCCAGACCAGGCCGGTCGAGGTCGGATTCGGTGAGGAAGAGGTATTGCGGGCAGGTCTCGGCATAGACCTTGGCGCCCTCGCCGCGGGCCCGGCGCAGGATCGCGGCGCCCTCCTCGGTCGAGACGTGGAAGATCATCACCGGCTGGTCGAGGTACTGCGAGAACCGCACCACCCGCTCGAACGCCTCCGATTCCGACAGGCGCGGGTGGCTCGCGGCGTGGTACTTCGGCGCCGTCTTGCCCTCCTTGAGGAGCTGCCGGCTGGCGAAGGCGATCAGCCCGTGGTTCTCGGCGTGGACGCAGACGAGCGCGCCGACCTCCTTGGCCGCCGCCATCAGGTCGAGCAGCGCCTCGTCGGCGAGCCGCAGGCGGTCATAGGTCATGAACGCCTTGAGCGAGGTGTGCCCGGCCCGCGCCAGCGCCGGGATGTCCTGGCTCAACGCCTTCTCGGTCGCGTCGGCGATGATGAGGTGGAAGGCGTAGTCGATCACCGCGCCGGCCCGCGCCAGCGCCGTGTAATCCTCGACCACCTGGCCCAGATCCATGCCGACGTGCTGGGCCGCGAAGGCGATGACGCTGGTGGTGCCGCCGAGCGCCGCCGAGCGGGTGGCGCTCTCCCAGGTGTCGGCGTTCATCAGCCCGGAAGCCGAGAGCTGCTCGATATGGGCGTGGCTGTCGACCCCGCCCGGCAGCACGAGTTTTCCCCTCGCGTCGATCTCGCGCCGGCCGGGAGCGAGATCGAGGCCGATCGCCGCGATCCGTCCGTCGCGCAGGCCGAGATCGGCGGTGAAGACGTCGCTTGCGGTCGCGACGGTGCCGCCGCGGATCACGGTGTCGAAGGCGGGCGCACTCATACAGACTCTCCTCGTCCGAAACTTGCTAGGCTCAAGGCCTGACACATCAGGGGACCACCATGACGGCCAGCCGGCGCATCCTCGTCATCAACCCGAACTCGAACGAGGCCGTCACGCGCGGCCTCGATGCGGCGCTGGAGCCCCTCGCGCGGCCCGGCATCGCCATCGACTGCCGCACCCTCGCCGAGGGGCCGTTCGGCATCCAGTCGCAGGCCGATGTCGAGCAGGTGGCCCTGCCTTTGCGCGACCTCGTGCGGCGGGAATCCGCCGATGCCTACGTGATCGCCTGCTACTCCGATCCCGGCCTCCACGTCTGCCGCGAGGCCACCGACCGGCCGGTGCTCGGCATCGCCGAGTGCGGGATCCTCACCGCGCTCGCCCGGGCCGACCGGTTCGGCGTCATCGCGGTGGCGAGCCGCTCGATCCCGCGCCACCTGCGCGCACTGCGCCAGATGGGCGTGAGCGACCGCCTGTCGGGCGAGCGGGCGCTCGAGATGACGGTCGCCGAGACGGCGAGCGGCACGGACACCCTCGCCCGGATGATCGCCGTCGGCCGGGACCTGCGCGACCGCGACGGAGCGGGGGTGATCGTGATGGGCTGCGCCGGCATGGCGGTGCACCGGCGCGGGCTGGAGCAGGAGCTCGGCATCCCGGTCATCGATCCCACGCAAGCCGCGGTGGCGATGGCGATCGGGATCGTGGCGGTCGCCTGACATCAATCGGGAAGCACCACGCCGGTCTGGGCGGTGATGCGGCCGTAATGCTCGATGCGGCGGTGGCGGGCGAAGTCGAAGATCGTCTCCTTGCCGAACCGGGTTTCGTCGAGGTCGCACGGGTACACGATCACCCCGTCGGCCTCGCCGGGGAGTTCGGCCACGATCTTCCCGTTCGGATCGACGATCAGGGTGCCGCCGGTGAGGTGGTGCCCGTCTTCCGATCCGGCCTTGGCCACGGCGACGACCCAGGTGGCGTTCTGGTAGGCGCCGGCCTGGACCGAGAGGCGGTGGTGGAACAGCCGCTCCTCGATGCCCTCGGCGCCGCGCTGCGCGTTGACCGAGGGGGTGTTGAAGCCGAGCGTCACCATCTCGACGCCCTGCAACCCCATCACCCGGTAGGTCTCGGGCCAGCGCCGGTCGTTGCAGATGCACATGCCGAGGATGCCGCCCAGCATCCGCCAGACCGGGAAGCCGAGATCGCCCGGCTCGAAGTACCGCTTCTCCAGGTGCTGGTGCGAGCGTTCGGGGTCGAACTCGTCGTGGCCGGGCAGGTGGACCTTGCGGTACTTGCCGACGATGGTGCCGTCGCGATCGACCAGGATCGAGGTGTTGAAGTGCCGGCCCTCCGGCGTCAGCTCGGCGTAGCCGAAGGACATCGCCATGCCGTGCTCGCGCGCCCGGTCGAAGAGCGGCGCGGTCGCCGGTCCCGGCATCTCGCGCTCGAACCAGTGGTCGGCCTCGGCCCGGTCGGCGTGGTACCAGCGCGGGAAGAAGGTGGTCAGCGCCAGCTCCGGATAGACGATCAGGTCGGCGTCCTGGCGCTTCGCCTCGTCCATGAGCGCGATCATCCGGGACACGACGCTGTCGCGATCCTCGGCCTTCTGGATCGGCCCGAGCTGGGCGGCGGCGGTGCGGATCACGCGCATCGAAGATTCCTCAGGGATTGAAACAGGTTGAAGAAGGCCTGCCCATCTCCTCTCCCCGCGGGCGGGGAGAGGGCCGCGACGACCTTGTCGTCGGCGCGGCAAGCGCAGGCGCAGCCGGAGCGACGGTGAGGGGGTGTTCCCGGATGAGACTCCTCCGGCACCTCCCCCTCACCGTCGGCTGCCGCCTCGCTGCGTTCCCTGAACGGGAACACAGCCCTCTCCCCGCCCGCGGGGAGAGGGGAATGCACACGACCGATGGTGGAAGGTTCACGCCGCCGGCTCCGCCGCCAACCCCCGCGGCGCCCCCGGCCGGAAATGCGGGATCGCCGCCAGCAACTCCCGCGTATAGGCGGTGCGCGGCGTCCGGAAGAGGTCGCGGCTCGCGCCCTCCTCGACCACCCGGCCGCCCTGGAGCACGAGGGTGCGCTCGCACATCATCCGCACCACGTTGAGGTCGTGGCTCACGAACAGGAAGGCGAGGCCGTCCTGCCGGCGCAGGTCGTCGAGGAGGCGCAGCACGCCGGCCTGGACCGAGACGTCGAGGGCCGCCGTCGGCTCGTCGAGGACGAGAAGCCGGGGCTTCACGGCGATCGCCCGGGCGATGCCGATGCGCGCCTTCTGGCCGCCGGAGAGCTGATGCGGGAACCGGTCGAGGAGGGCTGCGGGCAGGCCCGCCCGCTCGGCGCTCTCGATCACCCGGAGCCGCAACGCCTCAGCCCTCAGCGGCGTCAGGCGCTTCAGCGGATGGGCGATGCAGTCGAAGGCCGAGAAGCGCGGGTTGAGACTGTCGGTCGGGTCCTGGAACACGATCTGGATCGCGCGCCGGTGGGGCGAGCGGTGGAAGTCGCGGGCCGGAATCGTGCCGATCGACTCGCCGTCGAACAGGATCTGTCCCGCGCTCGCATCGATGAGGCGGCAGATCATCCGCGACGTCGTGCTTTTCCCCGAGCCCGATTCGCCGACGAGGCCGAGGCTCTCGCCCTCCCGGAGCGAGAACGACACGTCATCGACCGCCATGGCGCCGCCGAAGATCTTAGCCAACCCCTGCACGTCGAGGAGCGGCGGGGTGCCCGGGGCGGGAGCCGGCCGCGGCGAGGCCGGGGGGCGCGTCCCCTCCGGCACGAGGTCGGCGAGCGTCGAGGTCGGGGTCGGCGAGGCGGCGACGAGGCGCCGCGTGTAGGGGTGGCGGGGGCCTGAGAACAGCGCGCCGGGCTCGCCCTCCTCGACGAGGCGGCCCTGCTCCATCACGGCGATGCGGCCGCAATACTGCGCGGCGAGGCCGAGGTCGTGGGTGATGAGGATCATCGCCATGCCGCGCTCGGCGGTGAGCCGGGCGACGAGGTCCATGACGGTCTTCTGGGTCGTCACGTCGAGGCCGGTCGTCGGCTCGTCGGCGATGAGGAGGGCCGGGCGGCAGGCGAGCGCCAGCGCGATCATCACCCGCTGGCACATGCCGCCGGAGAGTTCGTGCGGGTAGGCGTCGAGGCGCTTAGCCGCGTCGCGGATGCGCACCGCCTCCAGGCTCTCCAGCGCCCGCTCCCGGGCCTGTGTCTTCGACGCTCCGCCGGCCGCGAGCACGTCGGCGAGCTGGCGGCCGATCGTGCGGATCGGGTTCAGCGCCGCCCGGGGGTTCTGGAAGATCATCCCGATCGCCTGGCCGTGCGCCGCCCGCAGGTCCGCCGCCGAGAGCCCGGTGACGTCCTGGCCGCGAAAGCGCACCCGACCGCCGGTGATGCGCCCGGCCCGGTCGAGGAGGCGGGCCGCCGCGAAGGCGGTGACGGACTTGCCGGAGCCGGACTCACCGACGAGGCCGAGGCTCTCGCCGGGCGCGACGGCGAGCGAGACGCCGCGCAGGGCCTCGACCGGTCCGCTGCGGGTCGCGAAGGTGACCTTCAGGTCCTCGATGGCAAGGAGGGAGGGCTGCATCAGGTCCGCATCCGGGGGTCGAGAATGTCGCGCAGGCCGTCGCCGAGCAGGTTGAAGCAGAGCACCGCCAGCATCAGGGCGAGGCCCGGGAAGGCGACGAGCCACCACTTGCCGGTGGTGATGAAGCGCGCTCCCTCCGCGACCAGGATCCCCCATTCCGGCGTCGGCGGGCGCACGCCGAGCCCGATGAAGGACAGGCCCGCGGCGTTGAGGATCGCCCAGCCGAGGTTGAGCGAGATCTGCACCGCCATGGCGGGGAGGACGTTGGGCAGCAGGAAGCGCAGCACCACCGCGAGGTGGCCCTCGCCGCCGGCCCGCGCCGCCTCGACGTAGCCGGCATCGCGCCGCACGTTCACCTCGGCCCGGGCGAAGCGGATGTAGAACGGCAGGTTGATGATGGCGGTGGCGATGACGATGTTCTCGACCCGGTTGCCCAGCGCCGCCACCAGCGCCATCGCCAGCACGAAGAGCGGAAAGGCCATCAGCACGTCGACGAGGCGCCCGACCACCCGGTCGAGCCGCCCGCCGGCATAGCCGCTCACCCCCCCGATCACCGCGCCGAGGGCGAAGGACAGGCTCACCGCCGAGAGCGCGATGGCGAGATCGAGCCGCGTCGCCGCGATGATGCGGCTGAGCACGTCGCGGCCGAGCTGGTCGGTGCCGGCCCAGTGCGCGGCGCTCGGCGGCTGGAGCGCCACCGAGACGTCGGAGGCGACGGGATCGTACGGCACGAGCCAGGGGCTGAGGATCGCGACGAGGCAGAGCAGGGTCGCGCCCGCGGCCGCGACCGCGGTCAGCGGATTCTCGCGCAGCACGTGGCTTGCGTGCCGCAAGGTGCTGGGTGGCGGGGCGAAAGTCGAAGAAACGGCGTTCATCGGCCTACTCGATCGAGACGCGCGGGTCGGCGAGGCCGTAGAGCACGTCGACCGTGAGGTTCACGACGACGAACAGGCTCGCCATCAGGAGCACGAAGCCCTGGACCGGGGCGTAGTCCGAGGCGAGCAGCGCATCGAGCGCGTAGGAGGCGACGCCGGGCCAGGAAAACACTTTTTCCACCAGCACGTTGGCCCCGAGCATGGTGGAGAACACGATGCCCGCGATGGTCAGCACCGGCAGGATCGCGTTGCGCAGGGCATAGGTCACGATCACCCGCCGCCGCGGCAGGCCGAGCGAGCGGGCGGTGCGGATGAAGTCGCTGCCGAGCACGCCCAGCATCGCCGCCCGGGTGATGCGGGCGAGCGGCGCCAGCACGAACAGCGCCATGGTGAGCGCCGGCAGGATCAGCTGGCCGGCCGCGGCGCGAAAACCCTCCCAGTCGCCGACGAGCGGGAAGTCGATCAGCAGGAAGCCGGTGATGTCCGGCGGGCTTGCCGCGAACACGTCGACCCGGCCGGTCGGGTCGGGGGCGACGCCGAGCAGGTAGTAGAACACGTAGATCAGCAGCAGCCCCGACACGAAGGTCGGCACGCAGACCCCGAGCGCGCACAGGAAGCGCACCGCGTGGTCCACCACCGAGCCGGGCCGGAGCGCCGCCGCGATCCCGAGCGGGATCGCCAGGAGGAGCGCGATGAGAAGCGCCGTGAAGGTCAGTTCGAGCGAGGCCGGCAGGCGCTGGCGGAGATCGGCCAGCACGGGCTGGCCGGTCGTCATCGAGCGGCCGAGCTGGCCGCGCGCCACGTCGCCGAGGTAGCGCACCAGCTGCTCGGGCACCGGCTTGTCGAGGCCCATCTGGCGCCGGATCTCCTCGATCTCCGCCTTGCCGGCATTGGGCCCGGAGGCGAAGAACACCGCCGGATCGCCGGGCAGCACCCGCATCAGCAGGAAGGTGAAGACCAGGACGCCGAGGAGCGCCGGCAGCGACGACAGGAAGCGCCGCCCGGTGCGCCGGGCGATGCCGGAGGCGGAGGCCATCCGCCTACTTCCGCGACAGGTCGCGGTAATCGACCTGGCGGTGGAACTGGTAGGTGTAGCCCTCGACGGACTGCGCCATCACGGCGTCCTGGTTCGGCTGCCAGATCGGGATCTGCGGCATCAGGGCGAGGTGGCGCTTGTTCAGGGCCCGGGCCTCGTCGTCGTACTTGGCGGGGTCGCGCTCGAACCGGGCCTTGGCGGCGAGCTCGTTGATCTCGGGATCGTCGATCGAGCTGTAGTTCCAGCGCTGGTTGCCGGTGTAGAAGTTGCGATAGAAGTAGTCCGGCGAGGGCAGCCAGGCGACGATGCCCTCGGTGAAGAACGGCAGCTTCTTCTCGCTCACCTGCGTCGACATCTGGGCGTCGGGCAGCTTCTGGATCTCAACCTTGACGCCGATCTTCTCCAGCGATTCGCGGATCAGCGCCGCCATCGGCTCGGCGGTGGCGGCCTGGCCGACATTGAAGCTGAAGGTGGTCGAGAACCCGTCCGGCAAGCCGGCCTTGGCCAGCAGCGCCTTGGCCTTCGCCAGATCGAGGGTCACCGGCTGGGCGACGGGGAAGACGGGGGCCGGATCGCCCTCGCCCCAGGTCGCGCCGAACAGCGGCTTGCCGCGGCCGAACAGGGCGGCCTTGAACATCGCGTCGTAGGGCAGGGCGTAGGCCAGCGCCTGGCGCACCTCGACCTTGTCGAAGGGCGCCATCTTCGTGTTGAAGGAAATCAGCGTCAGCGCGTTGAATTGCGGCGTGGCGATCACCTTCAGCTTGCCGCGCTCCTTCAGTGCCAGGGCGTCGTTGGCCTGGAGGTCGATGACGATGTCGGCGTCCCCCTTCTCGACGAGGTTGGCGCGGGTCGCCGGATCGGGAATCGTCTGGGCGATGATGCGCTTGAAGCCGGCCGGCTTCTCCGGCGCGGCTCCGGTCCAGTCGGCGTTGCGCTTCAGCACCACCTGCTCGCCGGGCTTGAACACGTCGACGCTGTAGGCGCCGCTGCCGACGGCGTGGTCCTTCAGCCATCCTTGCGCCCAGGGGTCCTCCGGCGTCGCGTGGGACTTGGCGACCTTGGAGTTGATGACGATGGCGTAGACGGTGGCGAGGTTCGGCAGCGCCAGGCGGTCGGGCTTCGGCAGCGTGACCTTGAAGGTGTGGGGATCGACCACCGCGAACTGGTCGGGGCTCGTCAGCGAGCCGGTGAGGAGCTGCGGCCCGGCGAGCGACTTCGCCGAGACGGCGCGGTCGAGCGACCACTTCACGTCCTCGGCGGTCACCGGGGTGCCGTCCTGGAACTTGGCTTCCTTGCGGAGGTAAAAGGTGAGGGTGAGGCCGTCGGGGCTGACCTCGTAGCGCTCGGCCAGCTCGCCGCGGATCGAATCGAGGTCGAAGACCCAGTTGTCGCCGAGCTTCTTGCGGCCGAAGGTGACGAGGCGGTCGTACGTCGAGAGGCTGATCGCGAAGGCCTCGCGGGTGGTGCCCGGCATGGTCGGGTCGAGGGTGTTGACCGCGGCACCCGTGACGTAGCGCAGGGTCTCGGCCCGGCTCTGGGCCCGGGCCGGCACCGCCCCGACCACGAGGGCGACGATGAGGGCGCCGGCAAGGCCGCCCGTCCGCATGCTGGTCTTCGTCACGCCCGTCCCTTCCTGCATCCCTGGTTGGTCGGCCGTCTAGCAAGGGCCATTCCAGACCAGGCGCGGCTCCGGGGCAAGAGCTAACAAAAACGAATTTCGCCGGGTCAGCGCAGCACCGCCTGCGGCACGTCGTAGGCCCGGAAATCGGCCCAGTGCCGGTCGAGATCGGCGGTGAACAGCCCGCGGGTGAGGCCGGAGACGAGGCGCGGCACGGCGGTCGTCATCGCGTTGATCGACGAGCCGGAGGGGCCGTGGCTCACCGTGGAGGCGATGCCGAACAGGTGGATGTCGCGGATCCACGGTGTCAGCCCGGGCTCGCGCTCGGCGAAGGCGTAGTCGTCGCCAAGATAGGGGTAGGCGGCCAGCCGCTCGTCGCGCTCCTCGGGCGGCGGGCTGTAGCGGTCGCCCCAGGTGGCGATGTTGTGGGCAAACGCTAACAATTCGGGCCGCGCGGCGTAATCGACCGTGATGCCGGTGGCCGCGACGACGAGATCGGCGGCGACTTCACCCTTCGGCGTGTCGAGGCGGACCGCGCCGCCCTCGATCCGCGCCGCGGCGACGGGCGCGCCGGGGAGGAAGCGGAAGTTCGGGTGCCGGGCGCAGCGATCCCAGGTCGGCTGCGGAAAGCCCTCGCGCAGGCCCATCACCGCGCTCATGAAGCGCCAGCGCCAGGCATCGTCGAGGTCGCCGAGATGGCGCAGGAAGCCCGCGAAGGTGAGCCAGCGATAGGGCTGCACCACTTGCGCCTCCGCCCGTCGGCACAGCAGCGTGACCTCGGCGGCGCCGGACTCCAGCGCCGTCGCGGCGTTGTCGAAGGCCGAGGCGCCGGCGCCGACCACCGCGACGCGCCGCCCTTCGAGGGCCGCAAAATCGATCGCCTCGTCGGTGCGGGCGACACGCCCCGTCGGCAGGTCGGCCAGCACCTCCGGCAGGGCCCATCGCCCGGCGCCCTCCTGGCCGGTGGCGAGCACGACCTTGCGGGCGTAGCGCACGGTGCCGCCGGCATCGGTGACGGCGAGCAGCCCTTCGGCCGGCGCGATGCCGGTGACCGTGATCCCGTTCTCGACCGGCACGCCGGTCGCCTCGCGCACGAAGGCGAGGTAGGCGGCCCAGTCCTCCCGCGGGATCAGGTCGAGGGCGTCCCAGGCGGCCTGCCCGTAGCGGGCCTCGTGCCAGGACTGGTAGGTGAGCGCCGGCAGGCCGAGATCCGGCCCGGTGAAGTCCTTCGGGCTGCGCAGGGTGCGCATGCGGGCATAGGTGAGCCAGGGTCCCTCAAGGCCCCTCGGTGCCCGGTCGAGCACCAGGATGTTGGTCACCTGCGCCCGCATCAGCCCGAAGGCGACGGCGAGGCCCGACTGCCCGGCCCCGACGACGATCACGTCGTAGGCCGATTTTCCGTCCGGGCCGGTGCGGGGGGTGAGCCAGGGCGCGCGGGGATGGGCCGTGCGGGCGATCTCGTCGCGAACGCGGGCCTGGAGGGCGTCGAGGGACATGGCAGAGGACATCGGCGGATCCGTCAGGCCGCGAGCCAGCCGCCCTCCACCGGCAGGGCCGCGCCGGTGGTGAAGGAGGAGGCGTCGCTGGCGAGGTAGAGGATGGCCCGGGCGACCTCCTCGGGCTGTCCGAGGCGCTTCATGGCGTGCCTCGCCTCGGAGGCCGCGCGGGCGGCGTCAGGATCGGCGGCGCGGCGGAAGCTGCGGGCGAGCATGGGCGTCTCGATCGCGCCCGGCACAACGGCGTTGGCCCGGATGCGGTCGGCGGCGAAGTCGAGCGCCATGGTGCGGGTGAGGCTGAGCACCGCGCCCTTGGCGGCGAGGTAGGCGCTGTTGCCGCGCCCGCCGGCGAGCGCCAGCTGCGAGGCGACCGTCACGATGGCACCGCCGCCGCGCGCGCGCATCGACGGCACCGCCCGTCCGGCCCAGAGCCAGGTTCCGCCGACATGGGCGCGGAACACCGCGTCCCAGTCCTCGGGCGTGGTGGTCTCGACGGTGCCGCCGACGGAAAAACCCGCCGCCGTCACCAGCACGTCGATGCCACCGAACGCCGCGACGACCGCACCCGCATCGGCCGCGACCGCTTCGGGATCGCCGACATCCGAGGCGCGGGCGAGGCCGCCGATCTCGGCCGCGACCGCTTCTGCCGCCGCACCGTCCCGGTCGATCACCGCGACCTGGGCGCCGGCCTCGGAAAAGAGCCGCGCCGTCGCGGCGCCGATGCCGGAGCCGCCCCCCGTCACCACCGCGACCTTGCCGTCGAGCCTCACGGGCGATCCTCCGTCATGCGTGTCTGAAAGGCGAGGAACGCGTCGGCCGAGGCGGCGAGACTGTGCGCGGCTTCCCAGCCGAGTTCGTCGCGCAGCCGCCCGGTGGCGAGCGGCGGCCGGTCGCGGTCGCCGTGCAACGAGATCGTCGGGGTCTCGCCGGCCTCGGCGAGGCGGCAGGTGAAACCGGATCTTGCCCGGGAGGGATTCCGGGCCAGGGACCCGGCCAGCCGCTCGCCCCAGGAAAGGACCGGCCAGACCGCGGGGCTCGACACGTTGTAGAGGGGAAACCTCAAGCGCTCCGCCGCGATCAGCCGCGCCACCGCGTCCGCGGCGTCGGGGGCGTAGAGCCAGTCGCGCCGGCCGGGCCGCGGCAGCAGCGCCGGGGTGCCGGCCTCGGCGGCGGCCCAGATCTGCGCCTGCGGGCTCAGCGTATCGCGTAAACCCGTCTCGCGCTCGAACGGGCCGAACACCGCGCTCAAGCGCACGCTCACCCCGTCGAGGCCCCAATGGCCGCACAGCCGGGCGAGCACCTGCTCCGAGGCGAACTTGGTGACGGCGTAGAGGCTCTCAGGCTCTGCCGGCAGATCCTCGGACAGGAGTTCACCCTGCGCGGCCCCGTAGGCCGCCGCCGAGGACAGGTTCACCACCCGGCGCACCCCGGCCCGGCGGCAGGCCTCGAGGATCGGCACGATCGCCCCGAGATTGACCGCGAGGATCGTGCCCGGATCCGCCGCCTCGCGGGCGGCATCCGCCGTCACCGCGGCGGCGATCACCACCGCGTCGGTGCCGGGCTGGATGACGGCGGCGAGGCAGGCCGGATCGGTCACGTCACCGAGGTCGAGGGAGAGGGCGCCTGCCTGCGCGGCGAGCCGGCGCAGCAGGGGCGGCGGGGCTGAGGCCCGGTCGAGGAGGCGCACGGCGAGCCCGCGCCCGAGCAGGCGATCTGCGAGGTTCAGCCCGACGAAGCCGGCGCCGCCCAGGATGACGGTGCTCATGACGACGGGATCGGCCTCGGGCCCGGGCCGTCGCGGTGGAGAGGTGTCGGCACGCGCTGTCCTCGTGATCGATCCGCCGGCCGTCATGCACGAAGCGGGCCGGCGGGAGGCGGAGAGCGCCTATGGAACGCGAGTGCGTACTCGTGTGCAACCTTGGCGTTTCCCGATCGGCCGTGTTGCGGCGCCGGTGGGCGGCAACGTTCGGAAACGCGAGAGCGGAACGACGCGTGGCATGGGCACACGACGATGCCGCGTGAACAGGCAAATTCCGTTTTGCCTCGCCGCCCTTTTCCGGACCACCGAGAGCCCGTTGATCGGATCCGACAGAGTTGACACCGAGCATGACATGCGGGGTGTTGATACTGTCCAGTCAAGCAAGCGGGATTTGGGTCGTTCGGAAAACGCGGGTGGACCGCTTACCCCTCGGAGAGCCGCCGCCCTGCGACCCGCGGCACGAACGGCATGCCCGCAATCATCCACGGGACTGTCATGAAATCATCATGACGCCCGACCAAGAGGTTTCCCGAAACAGCCGGCGCGAAACACGCGCGGCCCGCATCCGCGTCGACCCTGGCCGCCTTCGGGTTGCTCCAAGCTGGTCACGAAGGGCGTAATTCTCGTATACGTTGCGGTCCGGGGACGGAATGCGGCGTGAAGCCGGCGTCGGTGTGCTTGCGCCGCGGAGCAAGGGGAACGAAACATGGTGCAAGACGCGGCCGCACCGGCCGGCCCGGGCCAATCCGGTCCCGCCGCCGCGGAACTGCCGGCGGCGCGGCCCGATTCGGGCCTCGGGGCGCTCGCCCTCGTCGCCTCGTTCCACCAGATCCCGTGCGAACCGGCGCAGGTCCGCCACGATCTCGGCCTCGGCCAGGCGCCGATGGGCGGCGTCGACATCGTGCGCGGCGCGCGCCGCCTCGGCCTCAAGGGCCGTCTCCTGCAGAACCAGAAGCCCGCCCGCCTCGACGGCATCCCGCTCCCGGCGATCCTGGAGGTCGAGGACGGGCGCTTCGTCGTCCTCGGCCGTCGCTTCGAGGACGGCAAGCTCCGCATCATCGATCCGGTCGCCCGCACCGCCGAGCACGTCGAGGCCGAGGCTTTCCTGCCCCGCTGGACCGGCACCATCGTGCTCGTCGCGCGCCGCGCCAACCTCCAGACGGCGATCCACAATTTCGGCCTGACCTGGTTCGTGCCGTCCGTCTGGCGCTACCGCAGGCCGCTCGCCACCGTGCTGGTCGCCTCGCTGTTCATCCAGCTCTGCGCCCTCATCACGCCGATCTTCTTCCAGATCACCATCGACAAGGTGCTGGTCCACCGCGGCTACTCGACCCTGACGCTCGTCGCGGTCGGCCTCGTGGTGCTCGGCCTGTTCCACGTCGTGCTGCAATACCTGCGCGGCTACATCCTCACCCATACGGCCAGCCGGATCGACGTCGAGCTCGGCGCGCGGCTGTTCGACCACCTGATGCGGCTGCCGCTCGGCTATTTCGAGACGCGGCCCGCCGGCCAGACCGTCGCGCGGGTGCGCGAACTCGAGACGGTCCGCAACTTCCTCACCGGCCAGGCGCTGACCTCGGCGATCGACGTGCCGTTCACGCTGCTGTTCCTCGCCATCCTGTACTTCTACTCGCCGCTGCTGGCGCTGATCGTTACCCTGTCGATCCCGTGCTACATCCTGGTGGCGGTGCTGCTGCGGCCGATCCTGCGCGACAAGACCCTGGAGCGGTTCAACCGCTCGGCGATGTCGAGCCAGTTCCTGATCGAGTCGGTGGTCGGCATCCACACCGTCAAGGCGCTCGCGGTCGAGCCGACGCTGAAGAGCCAGTGGGAGGAGCGGCTCGCCGCCTACGTCAAGACCTCGTTCGTCGCCGGCCTGGTGGCCAGCATCGGCCAGAACGCGATCCAGTACATCTCGAAGGTCACCACCGCGCTCGTGCTGTTCTTCGGCGCCTACGCGGTGATGAACGGCGAGCTGACCGTCGGCAGCCTGATCGCCTTCAACATGATCATGGGCCAGGTCACCGCACCGATCCTGCGCCTGTCCCAGCTCTGGCAGGACTTCCAGCAGGTCAAGGTGTCGCTGGAGCGCCTCGGCGACGTGCTCAACTGCCCGCCGGAGACCCGGGCGCTGGCCCAGGCCCACCTGCCGCCGGCCAAGGGCCAGGTCACGGTGCGGGGCGTGTCGTTCCGCTACCAGCCCGGCACGCCGGAGGTGCTGAAGGACGTCAGCCTCGACATTCCGGCAGGCCAGGTCATCGGCATCGTCGGCCCGTCGGGCTCGGGCAAATCGACCTTCACCAAGCTCCTGCAGCGCCTCTACACCCCTGAGAAGGGCCAGGTGCTGGTCGACGGGGTCGACATCGCCCAGGTCGACCCGGCCTGGCTGCGGCGCCAGATCGGCGTCGTGCTCCAGGAGAACCTGCTCTTCAACAAGACGGTGTTCGAGAACATCGCGCTGGTCAATCCCGGCCTGTCGCGGGCGCAGGTGATGCAGGTGGCGCGCCTTGCCGGCGCCGACGAGTTCATCAACCGCCTGCCGCTCGGCTACGACACCCCGATCGAGGAGCGCGGCGCCAACCTCTCAGGCGGGCAGCGCCAGCGGCTCGCCATCGCGCGGGCGCTCGCCACCAACCCGCGCATCCTGATCCTCGACGAGGCGACCTCGGCCCTCGACTACGAGAGCGAGCGCATCATCCAGGAGAACATGAAGCACATCGTGCGCGGGCGCACCGTCATCATCATCGCCCATCGCCTCGCGGCGGTGCGGATCTGCGACCGCATCATCGCCGTGCAGGAGGGGCGGATCGTCGAGGACGGCACCCATCGCGAACTGGTCGAGCGGCCGGCCTCGCTCTACGGCCGCCTCTGGCGCCTGCAATCCGACCACGGCTCAGCCCAGGGAGAGGCCGCGTGAGCGCGAACCCGCAACCCGCCGCCAACCTCCCGGCCCCCCGCCGCAGCCCGCCGCCGGCCCGCTTCAGCCCGCGCGGGCTCAGCGAGCGGGTGCGGCGTCTCGCCGACGACCGCTCGGACCAGGAATTCCTGCCGGCGCATCTCGAGATCCTCGACACCCCGCCCTCTCCTTACGCGGTGGTGTTCACCTGGGTGATGTGCCTGATGTTCGGGGCGGCACTCCTCTGGAGCATCTTCGCCCAGATCGACATCCACGCGGTAGCGACCGCGCGCATCCAGCCCTCCGGCCGCTCGAAGGTCGTGCAGCCCTTCGACACCGGCAAGGTCCAGACGATCGCGGTCGAGAACGGCAGCCGGGTCCAGGCCGGCGACGTGCTGCTGACGCTGGAGCCCACCGAGGCCGAGGCCGACCTGTCCTCGCGCCAGGGCGACCTCGCGGCGCTGGAGGCGCAGATCGCGCGGCGGCGCGCCACGATCGAGGCGGTGGAGAAGAACAAGCCGACCGCCCGGGTGGATTTCCCGGCCGGGGTGCCGCCGGCGGTGCGCGCCCGCGAGGAGGGCGCGATGCTGGCCGAGATCGGCCAGTACATCACCACCCGCGAGGCGTTCGAGGCGCAGCTCGCCGAGAAGGTCGCGACGCAGGAGCGCTTCTCCGCCAGCATCGCCGCCCGGATGCGGCTCCAGGCGGTGCTCAAGGAACGCGCCGACATGCGCGAGACCCTGGTCGCCAAGGCCGCCGGCACCCGCGCCGCGGTGATCGACGCGGTGCAGCAGGTCGAGCAGGTCGCCGCCGACCTCGCCTACGACCGCGGTCAATTGACCGAGGCCAAGGCCGGCGCCGTCTCGCTCCAGCGCCGCATCACCCAGCTGACCAGCGAGACGGTGGCGCGCCAGTACCAGGCGCTGACGGAAGCGGCGCAGAAGCGCGACGCCCTGGTGCAGGACGTGGTGAAGGCGCAGCTCAAGCGCGAGCGCACGGCGCTGAAGGCGCCGATTTCCGGCACGGTGCAGCAGCTCGCCGTGACGACGCTCGGCCAGGTGGTGACCGCGGGCCAGCCGCTGATGGTGGTGGTGCCGACCGACGGACCGATCGAGGTCGAGGCGCAGGTCCAGAACAAGGATATCGGCTTCGTCCTGCCCGACCAGGAGGCGGTGGTGAAGATCGACGCCTTCCCGTTCACCCGCTACGGCTCGATCGAGGGCAAAGTCGTGCGGGTGTCGCGCGACGCGATCGACGACCGCGAGGCGAGCGGCGGCAGCGACGCGCTCTCGGTGGCGCGGGGCCAGGGCCTCAACCCGGTGACGGGGATGCCCAAGACCCAGAACCTGATCTTCCCGGTGACGGTGGCGCTGTCCAGGACCACCATCATGGCCGACGGCAAGGAGGTGGCGCTCACCCCCGGCATGACCGCGACGGTCGAGATCCGCACCGGGCGGCGACGGGTGATCGACTACCTGCTGTCACCGGTGCGCGAGACGACCTCGACGGCGGGGCATGAGCGGTGAAAGCTAGAGGGGGTGGCTCGACGTCAGGCACCCTCTTTTTTCTGAAGGCCGCCACCCTTTCCCGGACGACTGAAGCGTCAGCGGAAGGAGATCCGGGATCCAGGGGATAATGTGCCGCGAAGCGGCTCTATACTTGCAACGTTGCAGACGGGCGGACGCTTCGCGACTTCTTGTGCTGGATCCCGGATCTCCTTCCGCTTCGCTTCAGTCGTCCGGGAAAGGGGTGAGTTGCTGATCGCGAGCAACGCGATCTTGCTTTAGCCGATTTACGTGATCGGCGCCGGGTTGAACAACGTCAGGTCATTGTACAATCCCCAATGATCCGACCACGGCTTCTTCACGCCGCTCGCCACGTCGAGGATCAGGCGGAACAGTTCCCACCCCGTCTCCTCGATCGTCGCCTCGCCGGTGGCGATCTTGCCCGCGTCGAGGTCGATCAGGTCGGACCAGCGCTGTGAGAGTTCGGTGCGGGTCGCGACCTTGATCACCGGCGCCTCGGCGAGGCCGTAGGGCGTGCCGCGGCCGGTGGAGAAGACCTGGAGGGTGATGCCGGAGGCCAGTTGTAGCGTGCCGCAGACGAAGTCGCTCGCCGGGGTGGCGGCAAAGATCAGGCCTTTCTGGCGCACCTTCTCGCCGGGAGCCAGCACGCCGCGGATCGCGCTGGTGCCGGACTTCGCCACCGAGCCGAGCGCTTTCTCGACGATGTTGTTGAGCCCACCCTTCTTGTTGCCGGGCGACGGGTTGGCGCTGCGGTCGGCCCCGCCTTGCGCGAGGTAGTCGTCGTACCAGGCCATCTCCCGCACCAGCGCGCGGGCCACCTCCTCGGTCTCCGCCCGGGGAGTGAGGAGGTGGATCGCGTCGCGCACCTCGGTCACTTCCGAGAACATCACCGTGGCGCCGGCCCGAACCAGGAGGTCGGCGGCAAAGCCCAGAGCCGGGTTGGCGGTGACGCCCGAGAAGGCGTCGCTGCCGCCGCATTGCAGGCCGACGACGAGATCTGAAGCCGGGCAGGTCTCGCGGGTGCGCCGGTTCAGGATTTCGAGCCGGGCCTGCGCCATCGCCATGATGCTGTCGAGCATCATCCCGAAGCCCTGGTGAGCCTCGTCCTGGAGCCGCACCACGCTGTCGGCCCGGCCGTCCGGCAGGAGCCGCTCGGAGACCAGCTTCTCGCAGCCGAGGCCCACCACCATCACCTCGCCGCCGAAATTCGGGTTCTGGGCCAGGCTCTGGAGGGTGCGGATCGGGATCACCGCCTGCGGCGCGTTGATGGCGACGCCGCAGCCATAGGCGTGGGTCAGCCCGATCACGTCGTCGACGTTGGGGTAGCGCGGCAGCAATTCCCGCTTGATGCGCCGGATCGCCACCTCGAGGGTGCCGGCGACGCATTGCACGCTGGTCGAGATCGCCAGGATGTTGCGGGTGCCGACCGAGCCGTCCGGATTGCGAAAACCCTCGAAGGTGTAGCCGTCGAGCGGCGGCAGCGGGGCCGGCACCCGGGTGGCGAGCGGCAAGCGGTCGAGGTCGGGCGCCACGGGCGTGCGCACCCGCGATTCCTCGACCCAGCCGCCGCGCGGGATGTCGCGGAGCGCGGTGCCGATCACCTCGCCGTAGCGGCGGATCTCGGCGCCCTCGGGAATGTCCTGAAGCGCCACCTTGTGGCCCTGCGGCACGAATTCCCGCAGCACGAGGCCGTCGGGGAAGGCGGTGCCGGCCGGCAGCCCGAAGGCGTTGACCACGATCGCGACGTTGTCGGTCTCGTGCAGGCGGATGGTGCGGGGTGCGTCGCCCCGCGTCGTGGGGACCGTCTCCGGGCCATGTCCCTCGGTCGTCCGCGGCTCGTCCAGCATCGGCTCCCTCCCGGTACGGCCGGCGTCGTGGCGCGCCGGTTCTTGAACGAAAACGGCGGTGCCGCCCGCACGGACTTCACCGCCCGAACGTCTCTACGCCTATTCGGCAGCGAGCGCCCGCGTCGGGCTGACCCGGGCGACGAGGGCTTCCAGCTCGGCCTGCTCGGCGGCAGTGAGGTCGGTGAGGGGAAAGCGCACCGGGCCGGAATCGCGTCCGACCGACCGCATGCCGGCCTTGATGATCGAGACGGCGTAGCCCTTGCGGCGGTTGCGGATCTCGATCAGCGGCAGGATGAAGTCGCGCAAGCCCTGCGCCACCGCCGCCCGGTCGCGCCGGCGCACCGCGGCGTAGAAGTCGAGGGCGAAGCCCGGCACGAAGTTGAACACCGCCGAGGAATAGGTGGTCACGCCCATCTCGAGATAGGGCAGGGCGAAGGTTTCGGCGGTGGGCAGGCCGCCGATATAGGTCAGCCGGTCGCCCAGCCGCGAGTAGACCCGGGTCATCAGCTCGATGTCGCCGATGCCGTCCTTGTAGCCGACGAGGTTCGGCAGCTTCTCGCAGAGCCGCGCCAGGGCCTCGGGGCCGATCACCGCGTTGTCGCGGTTGTAGACGATGACGCCGAGGCCGGTTGACCGGCACACCGCCTCGATATGGGCCGAGAGCCCGTCCTGCTCGGAGCCGACGAGGTAGGGCGGCAGCAGCAGGAGGCCGTCGGCGCCGGCATTCTCCGCCGCGCGGGCCATCTCGCAGGCGATGGCGGTGCCGTAGCCGGCGCCCGCGAGCACCGGCACCCGGCCGTTGGTCTCGGCGACCGCGACGCCGACCACGCGGGCGACCTCGGCCGGGGTGAGGGAGAAGAACTCGCCGGTGCCGCCCGCCGCGAACAGGCCGGCGACGTCGTAGCCGCACAGCCAGTCGAGGTTGCTGCGGTACTGCGCCTCGTCGAAGGCGAAATCGGCGCTGAAGGGGGTGACGGGGAAGGAGAGCAGGCCGGCGCCGAGGCGCTGGGCCATGGTGATGGGCGAGAGCGCGGTGGCCATCGGGTATTTCCTCGACTCAAGCTTCGGGGCTGTCCCCGCTGGCGTCGAGGTCTAGATCCCGGCATCATGCCGCTCCAACACCATGTCGGCATGGTTCAATCCAATTCCGGCATCGATGTCGCGAGCTCGGTGAGGATCGGGATCAGCGGGTTGTCGTTGCCGCGGCGCCAGACCAGGAAGAGCTCCACCGGCCGGCGCGGTGCCGGGATCAGCGGCCGGAGGGTCACGCCGGCGACCCGCAGCGAGGCCGCCGATTCCGGGACCAGCGCAACGCCGAGCCCCGAGCGCACCAGCGACAGGATGGTGTGGATCTGCGCCAGGTGCTGCACCGCCTTCGGCGCGAGACCGGCCTCGGAAAAATAGTCGCCGACGAGGTCGTGGAAGTAGCGCGCCTCGTCCGGCGCGTAGGCGATCAGGGGTTCGCCCGCCACGGCCTGCGCCGTCACGCCGTCACCCGCCGCCAGGGGGTGGTCGTTGGGGAGCGCCGCCACCAGCGTCTCGCGGGCGATGCGCAGGGAGCCGTCGGCTGCCGGCGGCAGGGGCGGGCGCATCAGGCCGAGATCGATGGCGTGCGAGCCCAGCGCCTCGGCCTGGGCGGTGCTGACCATCTCCTTCAGGTGGATGTCGGCCTCGGGCAGCCGGTGGCGCGCCGCCCGCACCAGGTCGGGCAGGGTGCGGTAGGCGGCCGCCGCCGTGAAGCCGAGGGTGACGCTGCCGGCCTGGCCCGCCGCCACCCGGCGGGCGGTCGCCGCCGCCTCGTCCGACAGGCGCAGGATGCGTCGCGCCTCGGTGAGGAAGCGGCGCCCCGCCGGAGTCAGGCGCACGGCGCGGCTGGTGCGGTCGAGGAGCGTCACGTCGAGGACGCGCTCCAGCACCTGGATCTGCCGGCTCACCGGCGGCTGGGTCAGGTGCAGCCGCTCGGCGGCGCGGCCGAAATGCAGCTCCTCGGCCACCGCCACGAAGCAGCGCAGCTGGCTCAGTTCGAACATCGGACCTCCGCGCCGGCGGGATGCGGGATGAAAGCCGGGCGCTCGCGCGTTAGTACGGCATGGCTTCGGGCAATCCGCCGGTCGCGCTCCCGAGAGAAGGCCGCCGATGTCCTCGCCGCTCCACCTGGTCCAGCACGCCGTCCCGTTCACCGCCTATCCGTACCGGGGCAAGGGGATGGCGTGCAATCTCTGCGGCGGCACCGACACCCTGACCGTGGCCGAGACCGACCGCCGGCTGAAGCGGCTGCGCTCGGTCGCCTGCACGGAATGCGGCCTGATCCGCACCGACCCGATGCCGACCGCCGCAGAGCTCGACGCCTACTACGCCTCGGCCTACCGCGCCGCCTACCAGTTCTCCCTCGGCCGGCGCCCGCCGCGCCACCACCTCCACCGCTCGCGGCGCGAGGCCGGATTTCGCGCCGACCTGCTCGGGCCCGCCCTGGTGCCCGGCGCGCGGGTGCTCGATTTCGGTGCGGGCTCGGGCGAGTTCCTGGTCGCGGCGCGGGAGCGGGGCTGCACCGTCACGGGCATCGAGCCAGGCCGCACCTACGCCGCCTTCGCCCGCGCCGAGCACGGCGCGCGGGTGCTCGACGGGTTCGAGGACCTGTCGCCCGAGGAGAGCTTCGACGTCGTCACCGTGCACCACGTGCTGGAGCACCTGCGCGATCCCGTCGACACCCTGGCGCGGCTGGCGCTGCGGCTCGCGCCCGGCGGCGTGCTCTACGCCGCGGTGCCCAACATGGCGGCGACGGGCAAGCCGCCGCACGAGCGCTTCCACTTCGCCCACGTCCACGGCTTCGTGCGCCAGACCCTCGACCGCGCCGCCCGCCGGGCCGGGCTCGCCCCGCATCCCGATTACCGGCGCGAGGATACGACGGCGGTGTACCGGCACGCCGAGCCCTCCGACGGGCCCGCCCCCACGACGCACGGCCTGGCCCAGGACCTTGCCGCCGCCCTCGCGCCGGTCCGCCCCGGCGCCTACCTCGCCTCCGGCGCGTGGCTGCGCCCGATGGTTCGCCGGAATGCCAAGGCGATCCGGGATACGTTCGTGGGGCGGTAGCGGCGGTCGGGTTCGAGGGATGGGGAGCGACCGGCTTCCTTCCCTGGTCCCGCAGAGCAGGGCAATCCACTCAAGAAGAGACGCGGATCGTCTCCTCTCCCCGCCCGCGGGGAGAGGCCTGAGCTCCGAAGGGGCTCAGGGAGCAGCGAACCGCAGGTTCGCCGCGAGGGTGAGGGGGGGCTTCCGGAGGAGCCTCACTCGTCAAGCCCCCCTCACCCTCGCTCCGGCTTCGCCTCCGCTTGCTGCGTCTCCTGAACGGAGACACAGCCCTCTCCCCGCCCGCGGGGAGAGGGGATTTGCCGCGCTATTTCTAGCTTCACAGTTTTCCTTAGACAGCCGAGCGGGCGCGGCGCCCCCACGCCCCTCCTCGTTGCGAATCTGCCACGGGGACGAACATCCACCGCGCAATCCGGGATTCCGCATCCGCACGCCGATCCGGCATGCTAGGAAAAAGCGAGCTAGAACAATAACTTAGTATCATTCTAAAGAGCGGCGTCACCCCGGGCGGGTCATCCTCCCAGGGCAGGTGGGCCGTTGCCCGAAGGTCTCGCAATGCGTTCCCATCCCCGCGCTCCCGCCCGCTCTCGCCGCCTCGTCGCCGCTCTCGCGGGTGGCGTCTCCCTGATCGGCCTCGCCGCCGGGGGCGCGGCGGCGCAGGAGGCGACGCCGCCGCGCCAGGGCGCGGCGGCCGGCGGCTCGATCCAGCTCGAGGCGATCGACGTCGCCGGCAACGGCGCGCCCAACGGGGCGCCGGCTGGCGGACCAGTGGTCGCGGCCCGGCCGAAGGAGGATCCGCGCGGGCCCATCGACGGCTACGTCGCCAAGCGCACGCTGACCTCGACCAAGACCGACACGCCGCTGATCGAGACGCCGCAATCGATCACCGTGATCGGGCGCGAGCAGCTCGATGCCTTGAAGCCGCAGCAGGTCGGCGAGGCGATCAGCTACTCGGCCGGCGTCTTCGGCAACGTGTTCGGGCCGGACCCGCGGGTCGACTTCTTCCTGATCCGCGGCTTTACCGCCAACGACACCGGCCTCTACCGGGACGGCCTTCAGCTCTTCAACTACGGCTTTGCCACCTACAAGGTCGACCCGTTCGGCCTGGAGCGCATCGACGTGCTGCGCGGGCCGGCCGCGGTGCTGTTCGGCCAGGGCGGGCCCGGCGGCCTCGTCAACCTCATCAGCAAGAAGCCGCCCTTCGAATCCTTGAACTACGTCGAGGTCGGCGGCGGCTCGTTCGGGCAGAAGTACCTCGCCTTCGACTTCGGCGGTCCGGCCGACAAGGAGGGGCACTGGTTCTACCGTCTGACCGGCATCGGCCGCCAGGGCGGCACCCAGGTCGACGGGCTCGACGAGAATCGCGGCTACATCGCCCCGACCTTCACCTACAAGCCGGACGGCGCCACCACCTTCACCCTCCTGTCGAGCTTCCAGTACGACGATACCGGCCGCCTCAACGCCTTCCTGCCGTATTACGGCACGGTGCGGCCGACCGTGCTCGGCCTGCGCATCCCGCAGAACTACAACGTCTCGGATCCGTTCAACAACACCTACCGGCGCTCCCAGGCGAATGTCGGCTACGAGTTCGAGCAAGTCTTCGACGACACCTGGACCTTCCGGCAGAACCTGCGCTACTCGTTCAGCGAGTCGCTCGACGACGCGTTCCTCGGCGGCCTGTTCGGCCTCAACGGCACCGGCTACGCCGACGCGAACCAGACCCAGATCGCGCGCTACCGCTTCCGCGCCTCGTCGCGGGCGCGCCTGTTCAACGTCGACAACCAGGCGGTGGCCCGGTTCGACGACGGCCTGTTCAAGCACACCTTCCTGATGGGCCTCGACTACAAGAACTTCCAGCTCAACGACAACAACGCTACCGGCGGCTTCGTCGGCCCGAGCGTCGCCAACTTCAACATCATCACGCCGAACTACGGCAGCCCGAGCGTCCCGGTCGCGCCCTACCTCGTCAATTACGACGTGTTCCAGCAGCTCGGCCTGTACTTCCAGGATCAGGTCAAGCTCACGCCCGAGCTGACCCTGGTGGTGTCCGGCCGCGGCGACTTCACCTCGAACGAGGTCAACAACCGGCTCGCCGATACGGTGACGCGGCAATCGGCCAACGCCTACACGCAGCGCTACGGGCTGATCTACAACTTCGATTTCGGCCTGGCGCCGTATGTCAGCTACGCGACGTTCTTCAACCCGCAGGTCGGCACCAACGCTTACAGCCAGCCGTTCCGGCCGACCACCGGCGACCAGTACGAGGTCGGCGTCAAGTACGAGATCCCGGGCGCCAACGCCTTCCTGACGCTCGCCGCCTTCGACCTCGCGCTCGCCAACACCCTGACGGCCGATCCGGCCAACCTCAACAACCAGCTCCAGCTCGGCGAGACCCGCTCGCGCGGCTTCGAGGCGCAGCTGGTGGCCAACATCACCAAGGACTTCAACGTCGTCGCGTCGTTCACGAGCTACAACCTCGAGATCACCAAGGGCGATGTCGGCACGATCGGCCGGACGCCGACCAACGTGCCCGAGACCCTGGCGGCGATCTTCGCCGACTACACCATCCCGACCGGCGACTGGGCCGGGTTCGGCTTCGGTGCGGGCGTGCGCTACGTCGGCCGCTCCTTCGCCGACGTGAACAACACCCTGACGGTGCCTGAGCGGGCGCTGTTCGACGCGGTGATCCACTACAGCCGCGACAACTGGCGCTTCGCCATCAACGCCGCCAACCTCGCCGACAAGCGCTTCGTCTCGTCGTGCCAGTCGGTCACCGCCTGCTTCTACGGCGAGCAGCGCCGCATCACCGCGAGCCTGAGCTACAAGTGGTGAGCCGAGGGGCGGGGTCTTTGCGCCCCGCGCCTCATCCGGGGATCATCCCGAGGACGTGCCGTGAAAAGTCCGGCAGGGCGACCGCGCCGGTCTCGTAGACCTGGAAGACGTCGAGCGTCCCGTCCCGCAGGGCGTCGAGGGGCAGCAGGATCTCGAAACCGGCGCTCAGCGCATCGTCGTCGCGCAGGTGTGCCGCCACGTCCTGCCGGGTGACGCCCTCGGCGACCATGTACCGGCGCCGGCCCCGGCCGCCCCAGCGGGCGATCCAGGCGAGCGGCCGGCCGCGCCCGGGCAAGAAGCACCAGCCCGCCACCGTCACGGGCGTGCCGAGGAGGGGCGTCGCCTCCCCGACCGCGACGGCGTCGAGGTTCGGGCGGGTGCGCGCTCTCGGGATCCAGGCCCGGCGCAAGGCAGGCGGCGGCTCGGCCGTGACCAGGCAGGCGCGGGCGGTGGGCGCGACGAAGAGGGTGGTGCCGGTGTCGTGGAGATCCGCGCCGTCCCCGTCGCCGACCAGGGCGCAGAGGCGATAGTGGCCGGGGGCGATCTCGCGCATTTGCGCCTCGGCGCCGATCCGTGTCGTCCCGCCCTCGTCGTGGCCCACCGCCCGGGTCCAGGCCGTGCCCGTGTCGTTCTCCAGCACCAGGTAGCAGGGGCCGCGCCGCGCGCCGACCGGCAACAGCAGTTCGATGCGGGTGCGGCCGCCCTGGCGCGCCACCGGCACGCCCTCGACCGTCGGCAGCCCGTGGCCGGCGAGGCGCGCGGGTTCCGGGCTCCGGCGTAACGCCTGCCCCGGTACCGGCAGGCCTGCCCGCCACGGCGTGACGGGTCCCCGCGCGGGAAAGCCGGGGGCGGTGAAGCGCGCGACCTCGTGGGCGGCCGCGACGTGGTCCGGGAAGACCTGGAGCAGATCGATTGCGTAGAGGCCCGCCGGCAGGTCGGCGACGCGCACCTGTGCGGCGAACCCCGCCTGCTCGGCCCGGCCGGTTCCGAACCGGCCGGCGAGCTCGGGGCGACGCTCGGGGAGGGCGGCGACGTAGCGCGTGGCCGATTCCGAGCGCAGCCGCAGCCAGGTCCCGGCCGGGCGTCCGGCCTCCGGCCGCCAGATCCAGCCGCGCAGCGAGAGGCTGTCGCTCGCCGCGAAGATTCCGACGCGGCCGGGCAGCCGTTGCCCGTCGGCGACGAGATCGGCGATCTCCCACGACAGGTCGGGTTCGCCCGGCGGGAGCGCCCGCTCGGGCAGCGCCGCCACCGCCGACGGCAGGGCGTCGGAGACGGCGCCCGTCGTCTCGGCCCCGTCCCAGACGATCTCGGGGTCGGTCCAGTCGGGGTGGTTGAGGCGGTAGCCGAGATCGAGGGCCGAGAGGGTGAAGGGGGCCGCAGGCGCGCCCGAGGCGGCGTGCGGGACGGGCCGGGCCGCGATCAGGTCGCGGTAGAGCGCCGCCATCCGGGCAGCGTGCCCGGCGACCGTCGGGAAGGTCTTTCGGGCGATTCCGGCGCGCAGGGCGGCGACGAGGTCCGGATCGTGCGCGAGCCGCCGCAGGGCCTGGCGCACGGCGCCGGACTCGCCCGGCGGGACCTTGATCCCGTCGACGCCGTCGGTGACCCGCTCGCCCGGCGCGCCGAGATCGGTGACGATCGGGATCAGCCTGGCCCGCCAAGCCTCGGTCAGCGAGATCATGTAGGTCTCGGGCCACAGCGAGAGGTGGAGCGACACGTCGCAGCCGGCGAGCAGGTCCGGCACCTCGTCGCGGGTGTAGCCGCCGCGCAGGATCAGCCGCTCCCCCGCCTGCGCCTCGAAGGCGGCGACGAGGTAGCTCTCGACGTAGCCCAGCACCTCGAAGACGATCGCCTCGCCCTCCGTGATGCGCACGAGTTCGAGCAGGGTGCGGGCGCCCTTGTGGTCGACGACGTTGCCGAGCACCGCGACCCGCAGGGGCGGGCGCTTTCCGGGGGGGCTCGATTCGGCGACTGGCGCCGGTTCCGGCAGGCGGGCGGGCTCTGCATCGATCATCTCGATCACCGCGACCCGGCCCGTCGCCTCCGGGTAGAAGGCCCGGACATAATCGGCGGTGGCCGGCGTGCTGGTGACGAAGGCGTCGATGCTCGCGAGAATCCGGGCCACGAACCCGTCGCGCCGGGCCTTCGAGCCGGCGGGCAGCCCCTCGGTCGTCGCGAGGCAGCCGTCGCATTGTTCCTCGCCGCGATGCACCACGTCGCAGAACCGCCCCTGCTGGTTCATCAGGGTGAAGCGGTGGCAGACCAGGAAGAAATCGTGCAGCTGGGCCACCACCGGCACGCCGTGCGCCCGGGCGATCGCCGGCAGGCTCAAGGGCAGGCCGAGCAGGTGGTGGACGTGGACGAGGTCGATGCGGCGCTCGACCAGGATGCGCTCGAACAGGGCCTCGATCTCGGGGCTCGCGAGCAGCCGCTCGGCCGGCGGGATCGGCAGCGCCTCCGAGGTCTCGCCCTCGTCGAGGCGCAGCACCCAGGCGTCCTCCTCGAAGGAGGGGTAGAGGAACAGCGCCTCGAACCCGTCGAGCGCCCCCGCCAGCTGCTCCTGGTAGACTTCCACCCCGCCGCCCTGGCGCCGCCCGGTCCGGTTGTGGGCGACGAAGAGCAGGCGCGGCTTGGCGGCGGCCGGGACAGGCGCGGCTGGAGCGGTCGCGCGCTCGAGGATCTCCGCGCGCTCGAGGACCGCCCGCACGATCACGTCGACCCGGTGGTCGTAGAGGTGCTCGGCGCGGGTGCGGGCCCTCGCCCGCTCCGCCATGGCGATGCGCCCGTCCGGGTCGGCCAGCATGGCGGTGATCGCCTCGATCGCCTCCTCCTCCGCGCAGGCGCGGATCTCGCGCCCGGCCTCGTAGTAGGCGAAGGTTTCCGGATCGGCGCCGACGACGAGCTGCGCGCCGCCGGCGAGCGCCACCTCGAACAGCCGCGGCGGCGGCGTCGTGCCGGACGCCACCTCGTCGGCGCCCGCGGTGAAGATGCGCGGCAGGGTCAGCACCACCCGGCTGGCATTGGCGAGCCGGGCGAAATCCGCGTTGCCGCAGCGCCAGTCGACGACGAGGTCGTCGCGCACCAGCACCGGCTGCGGCAGGTAGGCGTTGGCCGGCAGCGCGACCTTCACCTTCAGGTCCCGGGGAAAGGCCGACAGGATCCGGTTGAGCGTCGCGACCCGGTTCGGCCAGGCTGTGCCGACGAACAGGAGGTCGTAGCGGTAATTCGCGTCGTCCGGTCGGACGGGGAGGTCCTGGAACAGGGTCGTGGCCGCCAGCGGCAGGTGCCGGGCCTTCGCTCCGTAGCGGGAGAGCGAGCCGCGATCGTTGCTGAAGACGAGGTCGAAGCAGCCCGAGAGCCGGGCATTCGCGGCGCTCAGATACGGGTCCTCGGTGGTCCAGAGCGCGCTGGTGCCGGCGAGCGCGCACAGGCGCCGCAGAAGCGCATGGTGGCGGCTCGCACCGCCAAGCGCCAGGACGAGGTCGAAGCGCTCGCCCCGTGCCAGTTCGTCCTGCGCCAGCGCCACCGCGTCGGCATGGGTCGCCCGCACCACCCGCCCGACGGCGGGGTGGCGCCGCAGGGCGTCGGCCACCGCGAGCGCGATGTAGGCGTTGCTGGTCCTCGGCTCGGTATCGAGCAGCAGTACGGACAGGGGCATGGGGCTTCCGGTCACGCGGCCATCACCGACAGGATCGTCTCGGCCCGGTGGCGGTAGGTGTGGGCGGCGAGCGCGCGGGCGCGGGCGCGCCCGGCCATCGCCTCGAAGGCGGCAGGCTCGCGGTGGGAGCGGGCGATGGCCTCGGCGATCTCCTCGGCGTCGTCGAAGAGCAGGATCTCGCGGCCCTCCTCGAAGTAGTCGAGGATCTCGAGTCCGGCGGCAAAGCACAGCTGCGGCGCGCCGGCGAGCGCCGCCTCGAAGACCCGCGGCCCCGGCGTCGAGGCCGGCAGCTGGAACCGCCGGTTGGCGATGTCGAGGTCGCGCCCGACCGCCAGGGTGAGGCGCGCCGCGCTCGCCCGGTCGGCCATCGCGGCGGGGCTCAGGCGAGTGTTCTCGGCGAAGGGCAGGGCGGCCGGCCAGCCCGCGCCGCGCACCTCGACCCGGAACCCGGCGAGGCTCGCTTGCGCCCGCTCCAGGAGCGCGATCCGGTTCGGAAAGGCGGCGCCGCAGAAGAACAGGTCGAGGCTGCGCTCGGCCATCGGCCGCACCGGCCGGTCATGGGTCCGGCGGCAGGCGGCGAGCGGCAGGTGCGAGACGCGAGCGTGCCGGTAATGGGGCAGGGCCCAGCGGTCGTTGGTGAAGATGTGGTCGGCCAGGGCCTCGGCCTTGGCCGCGTAGTCGAACTCGTAGGGGTCGTCGTGGAGCCAGAGGGCGAGGCGGGCGCCCGCCCGCCGGACGCTGCGCGCCAGCCCCCGCAAGTCGGCGGCATCGACCGCGACGCTGCCCAGAGCCACGACGAGGCTCGGGCGGAAATCCGCGACCGCCTCTCCGACGAGTTCCAGCGGGCTTGCCCGCACGGCGCCCGCGCCGAGCAGGTCCGCGAAGCCGTCGCGCAGGGCGGCGCGGATCGGGGCGTTGTGGTTCACCGCGTCCGGGCTCGTGCTCGCCACCAGGACCTTCGCGGGAGACGAGCCTTTGAGGAGCATGCGGACCGGGGCGGCGAGGGGGCTGACACAGGGATGGCGGATGCCGAACACGCAAAAGCCGCCGAGATCAAGGCCTCGCGCGCGGCCGAGAGCCCGCATCCCCGGCGCTCGGGTCCTTCTGCCCCACAGGAACCCCGCGCGCCCTCGGACGCTCTTCCCCGGATCCGCGGCCGTCCCATCGTCCGCACGATCCGGCGACAGGTCGCCGCGCGCGTGATAGGATAGGAGACAATGATTCCCCGCACGCCTCCGCCGCGCCACCCCTCCGCACCCGGCGCCTTCCGCGGCAGGTCCGCGTCGCCCGTCGCCCGACCCGCCGCATGAGCGCGCCGGTGCCGGATTACCGGAGCCTCTTCGAGGCAGCGCCCCATCCCTACCTGGTCCTCGACCCGCAGGGCCGCGTCGTGGCGGCGAACGAAGCTTATCGCCGGGAAAGCCGCGACGGCGCCGACGACCTCGTCGGCCGTCAACTCGGGGAGGTGTGCCCGGGCGAGGGCGCGCCGCTGCAAGCCTCGCTCGCCCGCGCGGTCGCGACCGGCCGGCCCGACACGGTGGTGCCGGACGGGAGCGCCTGGAGCGTCACCCACGTCCCGGTGCGCGGCGCCGCCGGCGCGGTCGAGGCGGTGCTGCACCACCGGACCGGCCGGGCGGCCGTCTCCTCGCAGGAAACACTGGCCTTGCAGGAGGCGCAGGAGCGGCGCGAGCAGATCTTCCAGCAGATGCCGGGTTTCGTCGCGGTGCTGCGCGGGCCCGCCCACGTCTTCGACTACGTCAACGATGCCTACGTGACGATTGCGGGCGCGCGCGATTTCGTCGGCCGCACCGTGCGCGAGGTGTTTCCCGAACTCGCCGGGCAGGGCTTCTACGAACTCCTCGACACGGTCTACCGCACCGGCCGGCCCTTCGCGGCCCGCGCGATGCCGATCCTGCTCTCCGGCGACGAGGGCGAGCGCGCCATCGACCTCCTGTACCAGCCGATACGGGACGGGTCCGGCGCGGTCACCGGCATCTTCGTCGGCGGCTACGACGTCACCGAGCAGGTCCGCTCGCAGGCGGCGCTGCGCGACAGCGAGGACCGCTACCGCACCCTGCTTGAGAGCATCGACGTCGGGTTCTGCATCCTGGAGCTGAAGTTCGACGAGGGGGGCCGCGCGGTCGATTACCGGATCGCCGAGGCCAACCCCGCCTTCGCCCGCCAGACCGGGGCCGACGTCGCGGGGTTGTGGGTGAGCGAGTTCGCCCCCGACCTGGAGCGGCACTGGTTCGACACCTATGGCCGCGTCGCGCTGACCGGCGAGCCGGTCCATTTCGAGCAACAGGCCGACGTGTTCGGACGCTGGTTCGACGTGCGGGCCCTGCGGGTCGGCGACCCGGGCCTCGCCAGGGTCGCGGTGTTCTTCAGCGACATCTCGGACCGCAAGCGCATGGAGGAGGCGCTGCGGGTGCTCAACGCCTCGCTGGAGCAGGAGGTCGCCCACCGCACCGCCGAGCGCGACCGGATCTGGCAGGCCTCGACCGACCTGTTCTGCGTCGCCACCCTCGACGGCCATTTCGCCAGCCTCAACCCGGCCTGGACCGCGCTCCTGGGCTGGAGCGAGGCCGAGCTCCTGGCCCGCCCGTTCCTCGATTTCGTGCATCCGGACGACAGGCCCGCGACGCTCGCGGCGGCGGCGGGCCTAGTGCGGGGCGAGACCCTGCCGACCTTCGAGAACCGCTACCGGCACCGGGACGGCTCGCACCGCTGGCTGTCCTGGAACGCCGTGCCGCGGGACGGGCGCATCTACGCCACGGTGCGCGACGTCACCGCGATCAAGGCCCAGGCCGCCGCGCTCGCCCAGGCCGAGGAGGCGCTGCGCCAGTCGCAGAAGATGGAGGCGGTGGGCCAGCTGACGGGCGGCGTCGCGCACGACTTCAACAACCTCCTGACCATCATCCGCTCGTCGGTGGATTTCCTGCGCCGTCCCGAGCTGCCGGAGGCGCGCAAGCGCCGCTACCTCGACGCGGTCTCCGACACGGTCGACCGGGCCGCCAAGCTCACCGGGCAGCTCCTCGCCTTCGCCCGCCGCCAGGCCCTGTCGCCGGCGGTGTTCGACGTCGGCGACAAGGTGCGGGGCGTGGCCGACATGCTCGACACCGTCACGGGCGCCCGCGTGCGGGTGGTGGTGGCGGTGCCCGACGAGCCGTGCTTCGTGCGCGCGGACCTGAGCCAGTTCGAGACGGCGCTCATCAACATGGCGGTCAACGCCCGCGACGCCATGGAGGCCGAGGGCACGCTGACCCTGAGCCTCACCGGCGGCGTCCCGATGCCGCCGATCCGCGGCCATGCCGGCTCGCAGAACGCCTTCGCGGCGATCGCGCTGACCGATACCGGCCCGGGCGTGCCGCCGGACCTCATCGGGCGGATCTTCGAGCCGTTCTTCACCACCAAGGAGGTCGGCCGGGGCACGGGCTTGGGGTTGAGCCAGGTCTTCGGCTTCGCCAAGCAGTCCGGCGGCGACGTCGACGTGACGAGCCGCGCGGGGCACGGCGCCACCTTCACCCTCTACCTGCCCGAAGCGCCGGCAACGGCCGCGTTCGACGATCGGAGTGCCGCCGACGCCTCGGCCTCGCCGATCGGCGCCGGCGAGAACGTGCTCGTCGTCGAGGACAACATCGAGGTCGGCCGCTTCTGCACCCAGATCCTGCAGGATCTCGGCTACCGCACCACCTGGGCGACCAACGCCGAGGAGGCGCTCGACCGGCTCGGGACCGACGGGGCGGGATTCGACGTGGTGTTCTCCGACGTGGTGATGCCCGGCATGGGCGGCCTCGCGCTCGCCCACGAGCTGCGCCGGCGCCTGCCGCGCCTGCCGGTGGTGCTCGCCTCCGGCTACAGCCACGTGCTCGCCCAGGACGACGCCCACGGCTTCGAGCTCCTGCACAAGCCGTACTCGGCCGAGCAGCTCGGCCAGATCCTGCGCCGGGTCACCGGGCCGGGCGGGCGGCGGCGGGCGGGGTGAGGCTGTGGCACCGGCTGTCAGGCGGCGTATCCGGACAGCGTTAAAGTTCCATAACATACCTTATGCGAATCATGCCTGTCGACGCGGGGCCGGGATGTCCCCGCGCTCGACCCGGCCGGCGGTGAGCGTGGCTGTGTTCGAAGGCCCGAGACGGCGCCATCCAGGGCGGCGTCGTTCGAGCTGACCCCTTCCGCTGCTGCAGCCTCGAGCGCTGCGCGGTTCGAGCTCATCGCCTGCATGCTTGAATGGCGGAGACGGACGTGCGGGTCCACATGGGCTTCCCGAATGTCCACCGGGCCAGGCTGTACGCGACCGACCCGCTCGTTCGCCTCGACGGCGAGATCGAGCGCCGCACCGAGGGCGTCGGCTCCTTCCCCAGGCGGCCCGCGCCCCGAGATCGGCAGGATCACGGCCAGGTCTTCGGCGATCCGATCCGCATCCGTTGTCTGCCCGATCTCCGTCTCTTCTAACGGAAATATCGACCTCTCGTTAAGACTCACCTCCGTTCACTCAGTATTCGCTTGGCGGCCGCATTTGGCCCGGTCGTCATGGTCGCTGGGGAATGCTGGTCATGATTCGTTATCCCCTACCGATTACCGGATGTAAACGCCCATCGATCAGGGTCGGCACTGGGACAACCGAATGACGGGGTGAGATATCGCGGTATGCGGCATGCAGTGAGGATCATCGCGGCCCCTGCGGCCACCCCATTCCTCGGGGGTCATCCCGGCCTCGATCGCGTGACCGGAACCGTACCGGGTGGGACGCTCCCTGACTCGGTGCGCGGCCGCGCGCACCACACGCTCTGACCTTCCAGCGAAAGCTTTCCCCATGATCGATGCGACACACGCCGCGGGCCGGCGCCGGAAGCGCCTGCGCCACGCCGCCCTCCTCTCCGCCACGGTGCTGGCGACCGGTCTCCTCGCACCGGCGCAGGCCGCGCAGTTCGGCATCGTGGTCAACCAGGTCGTCGACCCGATGATGGCCGGCCTGCCGCTGCCCGACAACGCGCCGGCGACGGGCCTGTGGTCCGGCGTGCAGGGCTGGCCGATGAACGCCATCACCCTCAGCCTGCTGCCGAGCGGCAAGATCGCGTCCTTCGGCACGCCGGGCGGCAACCCGGGCACCCAGGACGGTCGCACCTTCGACATCTGGGACCCGACGAAGGGCTTTGCCGGCGGCCACGTCACGCTCCAGGGCGTGACCGGCGTCAACAGCTTCTGCGCCGCGCAGGCCTTCCGGCCCGACGGCTCGCTCCTGATCGCGGGCGGCATCTTCGACAACGGCAACGACAAGGGCAGCGTCGTCCTCAACAACACCGGCACCGGCGTGGGCGCGCTTTCCGCCCGGCTCGCCAACGACCGCTACTACTCGACCATGCTGACGCTGCCGAACGGCCAGCAGATCATCATGGGCGGCTCCTACCCCTATCTCGGCGGATACGCCGATCCCCAGGGCAGCATCGACAAGGGCTACATGACCGGGATGACCCCGGAGATCTACGACGGCACCCAGTGGAAGAGCCTGTTCGGCGCCAAAAGCCGCGACGCGTTCGGCCCCGACAACAACAGGTGGTGGTACCCCCGTGCCTGGATCGCGCCGAACGGCAAGGTGTTCGGCATCAGCGCCGAGAAGATGTGGTTACTCGACCCGTCGGGCAACGGCGCGGTCACGGCGATGAACTTCAAGGAACCGCAGCGCCAGGCCTCCTCCGCCACCGATGCGCCGAATGTCGGCCCGGTCTCGACCGCGGTGATGTACGACACCGGCAAGATCCTCCAGGTCGGCGGCAACAGCTACGACAACGGAAACGGCTTCCTGTCGAGCAGCCGCGCCTCGATCATCGACATCAACGGCGGCACCCCGGCGGTGAGCGACACCAGCCCGATGAACTTCGGCCGGGCCTGGGCCAACGCCACGGTGCTGCCCACGGGCCAGGTCGCGGTGACCGGCGGCAGCAAGTTCAACGACCAGGCCGGCGACAACACCGTCCTGCAATCGGAGATCTGGGACCCGAAGACCGGCCGCTGGTCGGTCGGCGCCTCGGGCGGGGTCTATCGCGGCTACCACTCGACCGCGATCCTGATGCAGAACGGTGCGCTCCTGCTCGCCGGCGGCGGCGCGCCGGGCCCGGTCAACAACCAGAACGCCGAGGTGTTCTACCCGCCCTACCTGTTCGCCACCGTGAACGGGAAGACGGTGCTCGCCCCGCGGCCGCAGATCGTCAGCCTCTCGACCGCGCAGCTCCGGCACGGCCAGTCGCTGCAATTCGAGCTCACCTCCCAGAACGGCCTGTCGCAGGTCGTGCTGGTGGGCCTGAGCACGGTCACCCACAGCTTCAACTCGGGCCAGCGCCGCTACGTGGCGGCCTTCAGCCAGACCGGCACCGCCGTGACGATGCAGGCTCCGGGCTCGGCCAATGTCGCACCCCCCGGCTACTACCAGGTGGTCGCGGTCGACCAGAAGGGCGTGCCCTCGCCGGGCGTGATCATCGCGCTCGGCGCCGGCGTCGCGGCGCCGAGCCAGGTGGCGGCCCCGGCGATCCCCGCCGGCACGGGCGGTCAGGCCGGCACCGGCACCGGCACGGGCGGGACCGCGGGGGGCGGCACGGGCGGCGCGACCGGGGGCGGCACCGGCACCACCGTCGCCACCGGCACGGTCGTGAGCCTGCAGGCGAGCAACTACACCACGAGCTACCTCACCAATGTCGGCGGCACCGCCCGCCTGATCGTGCCGGCCAACGCGAGCGACCGCCAGCAGGCGACGTTCCGGCTGGTGCCGGGCCTCGCCGGCCAGGGCGTGTCGTTCCAGGCCAGCACCAACGCGAGCCAGTACCTGCGCCACCAGAACTTCCAGATCTTCCAGCAGGGCAACGACGGCGGCGACGTGTTCCGGCGCGGCGCGACCTTCATCCCGCGTGCGCCTCTCGCCGGCACCTGCGGGTGCAGCGGCACCTGCACGTCCTACGAATCGATCGACTGGCCGGGCTACTACCTCCGGCACCAGAACTTCAGCTTCTACATCGCCCAGCCGGATGGCGGTGCCACCTACAACCAGGACGCCTCGTTCTGCCCGGCCTCCGGCCTGACCCCGACGGGCTCGGTCCTGAAGGCGGCGCATTCGGGGATGTGCCTGTCGACCACGCCGGGCGACGCCCGGGACGGCGGCGCCGTCACGCAGCAGGCCTGCAACGGCTCGGCCGAGCAGACCTGGACGAGCACTCCCAGCAACGGCGGCCTCGCCTACGTCAACAAGGCGTCGGGCAAGTGCCTCGACATGTCGCTCGTGGCGGCGCCCGCCCCCGGCACGCAGGTCTACCAGTGGACCTGCCACGGCGGGAACAACCAGGCCTGGACGTCGCGGCCGCAAGGCGCCGGCAACGCCCTGGTCTCGGTCAACGCCAATCTCTGCCTCGACGTCTGGGGAGCCTCGACCCAGGCCGGCGCGGCGACGGCGGTCTGGACCTGCCACGGCGGAGGAAACCAGACCTTCCTGTCGCAGTAAGCGCGGCCGCTTCGCCCCCGGACGGTCGTCCGGGGGCACTGATCGGAGCGCGATCATCGGGGGAGGACGGTTCGACCGCCCTCCCCCGATCGTCGTTCCGGCGCTCAGCCCTGCTCCCGCGCCCGCCGGCTCTCGTAGGCCTTGAGGTGGGTGTAGGCGGCAGAAAGGTGCGGCCAGGCGCCGTCCGGACGGGCCGCCCGGCCCCGGGCGAGAAGGTCGCCGACGATGTGGTCGGCCTCGATCCGGGCGCCCCGCTCGATGTCGCGCAGCATCGAGGCGGTGAAGCGGGAGCCCTCCGCCGTCAGGGTGCCGCGGCTGGTCTCCAGGAACTTCTCCCGCGGCGCGTGGCCGGCCCCGGCCGCGATGCCGCGGCACTCGTCGAGGAGGCCGAGCATCACCTCGCGCCCGCCGGGCGCGGCCACGATGTCGCCGACGGGGGCGCGCATCAGGCAGGTGCCGCAGGCGAGCGTCGCGAGGAAGACCCACTTCTCCCACATCTCGAGCAGGACCCGCTCGCTCAGGCGCGCCGAGAAGCCCGCCCCCTCGAGGACGCTCGCAGCGCGCAGGATGCGCTCCGAGCGCGACCCGTCGCGCTCGCCGAAGGTGAACGCGTGCAGGTCGCTCATCTGCACGATCTCGCCCTCCGGCGAGAGCGTCGCCGCGATGGCGCAGGAGCCGCCGAGCACCCGCTCGGCCCCGAAGCGCGCGTCGAGGGCGTCGAGATGGGCCATGCCGTTGAGGATCGGCAGCACCATCGTGCCGGGCCCGACCGCCGGGGCGACGTCGTCGAGGGCGCTGGCGAGGTCGTAGGCCTTGCAGCTGAGGAGCACGAGGTCGAAGGGGTCGCGGATCACGCCCGCCGTCACGGTGGCCGGCCGCTCGATGCGGAAGTCGCCGAGCGGGCTTCGCACCGACAGGCCGCTCTCCGCCAGCCGCGCCGCCCGGGCCGGCCGGACCAGGAAGGTCACGTCGCGCCCGGCTTCCGCGAGCCGCGCCCCGAAATATCCGCCGGTCGCGCCGGCTCCCACCACCAGCACTCGCATGCCGCGTCCTCCCGTCCGTTCTCGCGGCCCGAGCTTCGCATTCCCGAGGGTTTCGTCCAAGGTGGCCGTCGAGGTCGAGTGACGGGAGTTGCGGCGCGTGCGGGGTTTGCGGGGGCGGCTGTCCGGGTCGCGGGATGTCGCCGGGATCTGGATCAGGCGCGGGCTGTTCGTGATCGGGGGCATCGCGGTCGGGGCGGCGGCGGTCCTGATGGCGTATCTGGCCGATGCGGCGCAAGCGGGTTTCCGGGCCGTGCTCGGGATCTCGCCGCTGATCGCGCTGGTCCTCACGCCCCTGGGCTTTGCGGTCGCGGCACTGCTCGCCCGCACGGTGTTTCCGAACTCGCAGGGCAGCGGCATCCCGCAGGTCATCGCCGCCCGCGACATCGAGGACGCCGCGTTGCGCCACCCGCTGGTCTCCCTGCGCACCGCCTTCGGCAAGGTGGTGGTGATGAGCCTGGGCCTGTTCTGCGGCGCCTCGGCCGGGCGCGAGGGGCCGACGGTGCAGGTCGGCGCCGCCCTGATGGCGGCGGCCGGGCGGTTCGCGCCGGAGCGCCAGCGCGGCCTGCTGCTTGCCGGGGGCGCGGCCGGGGTGGCGGCGGCCTTCAATACGCCGCTCGCCGGCATCGTGTTCGGCATCGAGGAGCTCAGCCGCTCCTACGAGGCCAAGACCTCGAGCCTGATCCTCGGGGCGATCATCGCGGCGGGCCTGACCTCGCTCGCGCTCGTCGGCAACTACACCTATTTCGGCACCACCGCCGACACCCTGCCGCTGCGGGCCTGGGCCGTGGTGCCGCTCTGCGGGGTCCTCGGCGGGCTCGCCGGCGGGCTGTTCAGCCGCATCGTCATCGCGGTCTCGCGCGGGCTCCCGGGCCTTGCCGGGCGGTTCGTCTCGGGGCGGCCGGTGGTGTTCGCGGGCCTCTGCGGCCTCGGCGTCGCCCTGTGCGGGCTCGCCACCGACGGCCACGTCTACGGCACCGGCTACGAGGAGGCGAAGGCGCTGCTCCACGGCACCGCAGAGACCCACGCCCTGTTCGGCCCGCTGAAATTCGTCGCGACCACGCTGTCGTCGATCAGCGGCATCCCGGGCGGCCTGTTCGCCCCGTCCCTCGCCGTTGGTGCAGGATTGGGTGCCGAGATCGCCGGCCTGTTCGCGGACGTGCCGGTCGGGGCCGTGGTGCTGGTCGGGATGGTGGCTTATCTCACCGGCGTGCTCCAGGCGCCGATCACCTCGTTCGTGATCGTCGCGGAGATGACCGAGAACCACGCCCTGGTGATTCCCCTGATGGTCGCGGCGCTGATCGCCGACGGAGCCTCGAAGCTCGTCTGCCCGGAGGGGCTCTACCACGCGCTGGCCGAGCCGATGGTCGCGCGCATCACAGGGCGGCGCGCCCGGGAGCCGGAGGTGAGCGGTCCGGCGTGAGGGGCAGCGACACTGCGTTGCCGCTTCGCAGGATCATTCCGGGGCCGCGCAGCGGAGCCCGGAATTCAATACGCAGGTCTTTCCAGAAGGACTCTCACAGCGCCTCGCCCGATTCCGCACCCTCCGCGGTTCTGGATCCCGGGCTCCGCTGTCGCGGCCCCGGGATGACGCCGAGGGTGTGTTGGGTGTCGAGTTTGGTCTGAGGAGAGCGGCCGGATTATCGGCACGTCTCCCGGACCGCCCGCCTCAGAACGGCAGGATCCCGAACTCGGCGACGCGGCGGTTATGCTCGGCCCAGAGGCGCATCATCTTGGCGAACAGGCCCGGCTTGGTGGAGGCCTGGACGGCGGAACGGGTCGCGGCGATCGACGGGGAGGAGGCCATGGGTTCGGCTCCGAAGTGAGAGGTGGGGTGGAACTCTGTGGTTCCTGTCCCTGACTATGCCGCCGATGCTGCGACGCAGCAATCGTTGATCTCGCAGTTGCGATATGCGCGCCGTACATGCAACTGGCGTCATCTTGCCAATATGCCCGCCAACCATGCACGATATGCCTGACTGACGGGCGATAGGCGCTTTTTCGTGCCGTGGGATCACCCGTCGATGGCGGTCCGATCGACCTCGGTGGTGATCGTGCCGAGGATCCGGGCGCGGGCGTGCTCCAGCGCCTCGCAGGCCTCGGTCAGGGTCCGCAACGGGGTGCGGCCCCACTCGGTCATCAGCACCACGCCGTCGAGGAGCGGCGCCAGCGCCGCGGTGGCGGCGGACCGGCCGACCGGCGGCAGATCGACGATCACCACGTCGTAGGCGTCGCACAGGCTGGTGAGCAGCGCCTCCATGGCGGGCGAGCCGAGCCAGTGCGGCGATGGCAGCGCCTCGTGCGCCAGGGTCAGCACGTCGCAACTCTCGGCGAGCGCCGCGACGTGGGCGCGCCAGCTCTCGCAGGCCCGGGTGCCGGAGCCGCACAGGGAGGCGGCGATGTCCTCGCCCGCCCAAGAACCGCCCGACACCGGATCGGCGGGGTCGGCGTCGATCACGAGCGCGCGCGCGCCCGCGGCGGTATAGAGCCGGGCGAGCTCGATCGCCGCGAGCGCCTTGGTGCGGCCGCAGGTCCGCCCCGCTGCCGTGAGCCCGATCGTGCGCAGCGGCACGGCGTGGCTCGCCGAGGTCAGGGAGAGCCGCGTCCATTGCAGGCCCTCCGCCAGCCCGGCGCGCAGCCGCGCCTCGTCGGTCAGGCGGCGCAGCCCTGGCCGGCCGGCGGGCCTGGCCGGAATCCAGCCGAGGCAGTCCCGCCCTGTCGCGGCCCGGACCTGGCGCCGGGAGCGGGCGCGGCCGTCGAGGAGCAGGCCCGCGACCCCGACCATCACGAAGAGCCCGGCCCCCGCCACGGCGCCGGCCGGCATCGTCAGGCGCAATCCGGGGTTGGAGCGGAACAGCGGCCGGGTCGCCGGGGTGATGACCCGGGAATCCGCCACCGGGGCGCTCTGGCGCTGCACCGCCTCGGCGAGCACCACCAGCAGGCTCTCGTAGACCTTGCGCGAGGTCTCGGCGGCGGATTCGAGTTCCTCCAGCGTGCCGGGCTCGTCGTCGACCGGCGCCCGGGGCACGACCTGCGGGCCGGCGCTCGCCACCGGGCCGTCGGCCTCGTCGCGCCGGCCGCGCCGGATGCGGTAATTGTGGGTGGCACGGAATTCCTGCACGGCGCGGATCGCCGTGTTCATCTGGCTCCGGAACCGGTCGACGCGCTCGTTGAGCCAGTCGGTGGCGAAGCGCGAGGCCTCGATCCGGGCCTCCATCTTCTCGCGCTGGAACTGCTCGACCACCGCGTTGACGATGTCGGCCGCCTTCTGCGGATCGCGGGCCACGAAGGCGATGTCGAGGGCGTAGGCGAGGCCGGCGCGGCGCACGTCGAGCCTGGCCGCGAAGGTGTCGAAGAGGCGCCGTTCCGCCTCGAGGCCGCTATCGGCCTCGGCCTCCGCACGCCCGGTCGCGCCCCTGAACGCCGCGCGGGCACCCTCGAACAGGGCGGCCGCGCACGCCTGCACGCCCGCGGCCCAGGCCGGGAGGCGGAGGCGCGTGCCGGCGAATTCCGGGTCTCTGCGCAGCCCGAGCTTGTCGATCACCATCCGGGCGACCTTCTCGGAGCGCAGGATCGCCACCTGGTTGGCCATCTGGCCGGTATCGATGGCAAAGCGCGATTCGCCGCCGGGCTCGGAAAAGAGCGGCGGCATCTTCGAATCGATCACCAGCTGCGCTCGCGCGGTGTAGACGGGGGTCGAAGCCAGCGCGTAGAGGGCGCCGAGCGCCGCCCCCGCGAGGGCACAGGCGAGGATGCGGGCGCGGCGGCGACGCAGGAAGGCGAGGATGTCGCGAACCTCCAGGGTGCGCGTCTCCGGCGGGTCGTCCCGGAGGTGGGGGGCGAGGGACGGGTCGGTCCAGATCGGGTTGTTCAGCAAGATCGCGCTCTCTTCGGCTCGACCGCGGCGGGGGATCCGGGATCGGCGGCTCCCCCGCGGGCGCTGGTGGCCGCCGCGGGCGGGCGCCCGGGATCGCTCGACCCCGAGGATCCGCCCGTGACCCCCGGAGGTGTACGTCCGGCACGCACCGGGCCGGAACGCCGCGGAACGGCGTAGGTGCAGCGCGACGGGGCCCGGGCGGCGGAGGCGGGACTTCGCCGATGGTCCACCCCCTCCCCCTTCGGTCCGACCAGGCCGCCCCCGCCTCCTCCGTCCGGTGGGGGCACCGTAGCCAAGGGTGGAGGAGCGGCCTGGGCCACCTGACCCGGCCGGTCGAGGCGGACCGCGCCCGCCGCCCCCAAAGCCGGTGCTGCCGGGCGGTGCGCCCGCGGCCTAGGCTCCGGGACGAGCCGCGGCTCGACGACCCTCTCGGCCGACGATTGTTGCGAGCCGACGATTTTTGCGACCCGACGGACAGGAGCTCGCCCGCATGCCGATCACCGACGTGGCCCTCGAGGAGGGCGCCAGCATCACGCATCCGGACCTCGTCGATCTCGCCGGCTGCCGCATCGGCGCCGGCGCCCGGATCGGTCCTTTCGTGCAGATCCGCCCGGGCAGCCGCATCGGCCCGCGCTGCAAGGTCTCCTCGCACAGCGTGCTCGGCCCCGCGGTCGAGCTCGGCGAGGGCGTGTTCGTCGGGCATGGGGTGGTGATCGGCGATGGCGCCGGCGCCAGGCCAACCCGGATCGGGCCCGGCGCGTCGCTAGGCTCCCGCGCCACGGTGCTGCCCGGCGTCGCGATCGGCCGGGGCGCGATGGTCGGCGCCGGCGCCGTCGTCGGCGGCGACGTGCCGGACTTCGCCCTGGTGATCGGCGTGCCCGGCCGGGTCGTGGGCGACGCCCGCGACCGGCGCGGCCTCGAACCGCACGACCCGGCCGGGCGCCTCGACGAGGTCCCGGCCGGCTGAGTGGCTCTCACAAAACTCCCGCTGCGCTGGCGCCGCCACATCGAGCAACACTGGGGACCGGGATTTTTGTGAGGTGCACTGAGCCCGGGCGCGGTCATCCGGCATCCGGTCGCATCAAGGCGTCGCAGCGGCGCTCGGCAGGCCGGTGACCTGCGCCGCGGGTTCCTCGCTCAGCCAGCGGTACAGGACGCCGCCGAGCGCCCCGCCGATGATCGGCGCGACCCAGAACAGCCAGAGCTGCGCCAGGGCCCAGCCCCCGGCGACGAGCGCCGGGCCGGTCGAGCGGGCCGGATTGACCGACAGGTTGGTGATCGGGATGCCGACGAGGTGGACGAGGGTGAGGCAGAGCCCGATCGCCAGCGGCGCGAAGCCGACCGGCGCCTTGCCGTGCGTCGCCCCCATGATCACGAACAGGAACATCATCGTCAGCACCACCTCGGCGAGGAAGCACGCGACGAGGGAGTACTGCCCGGGCGAGTGCTCGCCATAGCCGTTCGCCGCGAAGCCCTTGGCGAGGTCGAAGCCCGGCGCGCCGGAGGCGATCACGAAGAGGAGCCCCGCCGCCGCGACGCCGCCGGCGAGCTGCGACACGATGTAGGGTGCGATGTCCCGGCCCGGGAAGCGCCGCCCCGCGGCGAGCCCGATCGTCACCGCCGGATTGAGGTGGCAGCCCGAGATATGGCCGACGGCGTAGGCCATGGTGACGACGGTGAGGCCGAAGGCGACCGAGACCCCGAGCAGGCCGATGCCGACCTGGGGGAACGCTGCCGCGACGACGGCGCTGCCGCAGCCGGCGAAGGTGAGCCAGAAGGTGCCGATCGCCTCGGCGGCGCATTTGCGGATGTCCATGGAGAGTCTCCTCGTGCGGGACTTCGTCCCGCGCCGGGCTTCGGGCCGGCTCGATCGGGTGCGGGGACGTCGGCCGCGGGCATCCGGCCCGGACGCGACGCGGAGCGCCGCCCGGGATCGGTCGGAGGAGAAGCTTGCCCAAGTGAGGTCGCGGGCTTCAGTGCTCGTTGCAGTCTCTATACCCGAGATCTCAGCACAAAAAAACCGAAACGGCTCCGGTCTCTATTGGTGAATGCTGCGGCCTATTGGTCAGGGAGGTGCACGGCCGGATCGTCGTCACCGCCCGCCGTGCAGGGCCGCCTCCAACTCCCGATGCAGCCTCTCCGGCACGACCGCCCGCCACGGCTCATCGGTCTGCGGCACCGCCATGCCGACGAGCACGGCGACCGCCGCCGCGCATTCCTCGGCGTCGAGCGCGGCGAGACAAGCCTCGATGGCGGGGGAGACTGCGAGGCCCTTCAGGCCGGCGATGCGCGCGACCTCGGCCGGCCCGAAGACGGCACGCGGGGGGCGGTCGTCGCCCGTGGCCGCGAGCGTCGGGACGGCCGCGTAGATCTCGTCGAGCCGCAGCTCGATCGCGACCGCCGCGACGTGGAGAATGGCGTCGGGTGCCTGGAGCAGCTCGTAGCGCCAGCCGGCGCCCTCGCGATGGTACGCCTCGATCCGGCGCTGGTCCTGGGCGACGAGGACGAAGTGGCGCAGATCGGGCAGGCCCTGGTAGACGAGCCACTTCCGGCCGCGGTCGTAGCGCTCGGTCGAGGGGGACAGGACCTCCAGGATCACGCTCGCGCCGGCCACGCCCTTCGTGTCCGGATCGGGCGCGATGCCGTCGCCGCACGAGACGAAGACGTCCGGGTAGAATCGCGCGGTTCCGGCTTCGAGCCGCATCGTCTCGCGGAACGACGCGCAGGGACCGCCGGGCGGGAGGCGTTGCGCGATCAGGGCGTCGAGCCGCCGACCACTAGGCGGACGACCTCGCCGTCGAGATATTCGAGCCGCTCGCCCTCCTCAGCCGCCGCGCAGAGGCGATCGTAGCCGTCGAGATCGACGAACGCGTCGCGCCGCGGGTCATTCCGGGGCATGGGGAACTCCGGGATCGAGGACCGGCACGATCGTAGCCGGGAGCCGCGCGGGCCGAAACGCCCTCACCGCCGCCCGAACAGCCGCTCCACGTCCGACAGCTTCAGTTCGACGTAGGTCGGCCGGCCATGGTTGCACTGGCCGGAGAACGGCGTCGCCTCCATCTCGCGCAGGAGCGCGTTCATCTCCTCCGGCCGCAGGCGGCGGCCGGCGCGGATCGAGCCGTGGCAGCTCATCCGCGACAGGATCGCGTCGAGGCGGCGGGCGAGCGGATCGGCCCCGCCCTCGACGAGGGCGTCGACCACGTCGGTGAGCAGCGCGCGCAGGGAGCCGCCGGCGAGCGCGGCGGGGACTTCCCGCACCAGCACCGCGCCGTGGCCGAAGGCTTCGAGCACGAGGCCGAGATCCTGCAAGCTCTCCGCCGCGTCGGCGAGCCGGTCGGCCTCGACCGGATCGAGCTCGACGACTTCCGGGATCAGCAGGATCTGACGGGCGATGCCGCCGCCGGCGCGCTCGCGCTTCAAGCGCTCGTAGACCAGCCGCTCGTGGGCGGCGTGCTGGTCGACGATAACGATGCCGTCCCGCGTCTGGGCGACGATGTAGGTCTCGTGCAATTGCGCCCGCGCCGCGCCCAGGGGGTGCTGCTCGGCCTCTCGCGCGGTCGCCTCGGGCGCCGGCGCGCGCTGGTCGGCGCTCGGCAGGGCGAGGTCGCCGGCGAACCGCGCCTGGCGTTCCTCGGCGAAACCTCCGGCGGGAGGCGGTCCCTCGTAGGCGGCCTGGCTGGACTCGCGCGCCTGCCACGGCGCGGAGGCCGGGCCGCCCGGATCATCGCCGAAGTCACGCGCGAAGTCTTCGGGCTGGCCGGAGCCGGCCGGCCGGGACGGCGCCGTCTCGTCGCGGCGCGAGAACAGGCTCGCGGGCGGGCGCGCGGCGGTGGAGGCCGGCGCCACCGCCGGCCGCAGGCTCTCCAGGGTGCGGGCCGCCACCGTGGCGGAGCTGCGCCCGCCCTCGCGCCGCAGCGCCTCGTGGATGGCGCTGACGATCAGCCCGCGCACCAGGCCGGGATCGCGGAAGCGCACCTCGGTCTTGGCCGGGTGGACGTTGACGTCGACGAGGGCCGGGTCGCAGGTGAGCGCCAGCGCCAGGACGGGGTGGCGGTCGGAGGCCATCACGTCGGCGTAGGCCCCCCGCACCGCCGAGAGCAGCAGCCGGTCGCGCACCGGCCGGCCGTTGACGACGAAGTGGACGTGGGTCGCCGCCGCCCGGTGAAAGGTCGGCAGTCCGACATGGCCGTCGAGGGCGAAGGCCTCGCGCTCCAGGCTCAGGGGCGCAGAGTTCTGGCCGAAATCCGGGCCGAGCACCGCGACGAGCCGGCGCAGCCACGAGCCCGGCCCGGTCTCGGCCGGGAAGACGAGGCCCGGGGACGCGGCGCCTTCGCCGGCAAGGCTGAAGCGGATCTGCGGGTGGGCGACCGCGAGGCGGCGCAGGATCTCGCCCACCGCCGTCGCTTCCGCCCGGTCGGACTTGAGGAACTTCAGCCGCGCCGGCGTCGCGGAAAACAGGTCGGTGACCTCGATCCGGGTCCCGGGCTGGCCGGCGGCCGGGCGCACGGGCCCCTTCTCGCCGGCGTCGACCACGATGACGTGGCCGGTCTCGGCTCCGGGCACCCGCGAGGTGATGGCAAGCCGCGCGACCGCGCCGATCGACGGCAGCGCCTCGCCGCGAAAGCCCAGGGTGTCGATGCGCTCCAGGTCGCCGTCGGGCAGCTTCGAGGTGGCGTGGCGCTCGACCGCGAGAGCGAGGTCCTCCGCGCTCATGCCGCCGCCGTCGTCGACGACCCGGATCAGCTTGCGCCCGCCGGCCGCGATCGTCACCGCGATGCTGGAGGCCCCGGCATCGACCGCATTCTCGACCAGCTCCTTGACCGCCGAGGCCGGCCGCTCGACCACCTCGCCGGCGGCGATGCGGTCGACGAGCACGGGGTCGAGGCGGCGGACCTGCGCGCGTCCGGAGGGTGAGGAGGCCATGCTCACGATATAAGCTTTCGCACGCCCCGCCAGAAGGTGCAGGATCCGGCGTTTCCACCGGATGGATCGACGCGGGATGGCGCAGGATCTCGGGGCAGACGATGACGGCGTGGTCCTGCGCCGTTGCGAGGAGGCCGACATCCCCGCGGTGACGGCGATCTACGCCCACGCGGTCGCCACCGGCCGGGCCTCGTTCGAGCTCGCGCCGCCGGACGCGGCCGAGATGGGACGGCGCCGGGCGGAGATCGTCGCCGGCGGCCATCCCTACCTCGTCGCCGAGCGGGCGGGAGTCGTCGCGGCCTACGCCTATGCCGGTCCCTACCGCACCCGGCCGGCCTACCGGGGCACGGTCGAGACCTCCGTCTACGTGCGGCCGGACCAGATCGGGCTCGGCCTTGGCCGGCGTCTGCTCGAGCGGCTGATCGCGGAGGCGACGGCTTCGGGCTTTCGCCAGATGGTGGCGGTGATCGGGGATTCGCACAACGCCGCCTCGATCGCCCTGCATGCCGGCCTCGGCTTCCAGCACGTCGGGGTGCTGCGATCCGTCGGCTGGAAGCACGGCACCTGGCTCGACACCGTCCTGATGCAGCGCGCCCTCGGGCCCGGCGACGAGACGCCCTGGGCCGGAGCCCCGCCGGACCGGTGAGGGCGTGCCCCGTCCCGGCGTCGGTTACCGGGACTTAACCCTGTCGGTTGTAACGCTCTTAACCATGATGGCCCGCTGAGCGCGGCGGGGTGGAGCGGAGCGGCAGGCCCGTGGTGGACGAGCGGCGAACACCCGGACAGGCCGGCCCCGGCCTCCCGGCCCTGGTGCTGGCAGCCTCCCTGCTCGCCGCCGGTCCGGTCGCGGCGCAAGGCGCGTCGGCTTCGGGCCCCGGCCAGGATCTCGGCCAGGGGCTGAGCTTCGGCCAGGGACTCGGTCCGGCGGCGGATCCGGCCGCGCCCGGCGCGCTCCCGGGCGGCCAGGATCCCGGCACCTTCGCGCTCCGGTCGACCAACCCGGCGCTCCAGCGGAACCCGGCGCTCGAGGGCAGCCTGTCGCGCAGCGGCGGCCGGCCGGGTGCCCGCTCCGGCGCCCGGCCGCGCACGCCGCCGCAGCGGCGCACGCGCCCGCCCACCACCGCCATCATCCGCCAGACGATCCAGCAGGACACCGCCGAGGATGCGCGCCTGCGCCCGACCGTGCAGATCCCGGTCTCGGGCCTGCCCGACCTCGCCGGGACGGCGCCGCTCCTGCGCCGGCGCTCGCTCGATCCCCTCGACCCCTACGGCCCGCTCGGCATCCGGGTCGGCAGCCTCACCCTGTTCCCGGCCCTGCAGCAGAGCGTCGGCTACGATTCCAACCCCGACCGCTCGATCTACCGCCGCGGCTCGCTGGCGCTGCGCAGCCAGGGCGAGCTGCGGGTCGAGAGCGACTGGTCGTCCCACGCGCTCACCGGCGAGGCGCGCTTCGGCTACTTCAACTATCCCGACAACCCCAACGCCAATCGGCCGGACGGCGACGGCGCGATGCGCCTGCGCCTCGACGTCGCCCGCGACACCCGGGTCGACGTCGAGGGCCGCTACGCGATCTCGACCCAGCGCGCCGGCAGCCCGGACCTGAACGCCCAGGTCCGCGACCGGCCGCTGGTGGCCGCCTATGGCGGCACCGTCGGGATGACGCAGAGCTTCAACCGGCTCCAGGTCACGGTGGCGGGCCTCGTCGACCGGCAGACCTTCGAGAACGCCCAGCTCACCGACGGCACGTTCCTGCGCCAGGACGACCGCAACGCCAACCAGTACGGCCTGCGCCTACGCACCGGCTACGAGATCCGCCCCGGTTTCACCCCCTTCGTCGACACCCTGGTCGACACGCGGGTGCACGATTTCGTGGTCGACCAGTTCGGCCTGCGCCGCGATTCGGACGGCGTGACGGTGCGGGCCGGGTCGAGCTTCGAGTTCAGCCGCCTCGTCTCCGGCGAGATCTCGGGTGGATACCTATCGCGCCACTACGCCGACAGCCGCCTGCGCGACGTCACCGGGCCGGTGATCGACGGCTCGGTGACCTGGGCGGCGACCGCGCTGACCTCTCTGCGGCTCGGCGCCTCGACCGGCGTCGCCGAGACCGTGGTGCCGGGGGCGAGCGGCATCCTCACCCGCACCGCGGTGGCCGAGCTGACCCACGACCTGCGCCGCAACCTGCGCCTGACGCTCACCGGCACGCTCGTCAGCAACGAGTACCAGGGCACCAGCATCCGCGAGCAGGGCTACAGCGCCGGCGTCCGGCTCGACTACCGCCTCAACCGCTGGCTCGGGTTCCGCGCGAGCTACGCCCGCGAATTGCTGCGCAGCACCGCGATCGGGTCGAGCTACCACTCGGACACCTACCTGGTGGGGGTGCGGGTCAACCCATAGGCGCAACTGTCCCTGCGACACGCGCGCCGCGCAACCTCGACGCTCCTCCCCCGGTTTCATTCCATCAGGGATCCGGTCTCCGAGGGAGGGCATGTCCGCGCGATGACGAGAGCGTTCCGGCCCGAGCGCATCTTCCTGGTCACCAGCCTGGTGCTGACCATCGCGGCGGCGGTGGCGCTGTACCTGTTGCAGGCGACCACGCTCAGCATCGCGGTGGCGCCGCGGGACGGCACCGAGCCGGCGCTGATCCGCGCCTACGCGGAGGCCCTGAAGAGCACCCAAAAGGGCGTGCGCCTGCGGATCATGCCCTTCGACGACGTGCGCGAGAGCGCCAAGGCGCTGGAACAGGGCAAGGCTGACCTCGCGGTGGTGCGGCCGGACGTCGACCTGCCGGCGAACGGCCTGACCCTCGCGATCCTGCGCGACCAGGCGATGCTGATCGCCTCGCCGGCCCCGTCGGGCATCACCACCTTCCCGGAACTCGCCCGCAAGCGCCTCGGCATCGTGGCGCACCGCGACGCCGACCTGTGGCTGCTCAAGAGCCTGATGGGCTATTACGGCCTGACCCTTCAGGAGGGCCCCGCTACCGGCCCGGTGCCGGTGGGCCAGGTGCGGCTGGTGCCGCTGGCCGAAGAGGACCTCGCCGGTGCCTTCGCGGAGAAGCGCATCGACGCGGTGGTGGCGGTGATCGCCCCGGCCGCCCCGATGGCTTTGCGCCTCGTCGCCACGGTCCAGGCGGCGAGCCGGACCCGCAAGGTCGCGTTCGTCGGCGTCGAGGACGGGCCGGCGATCATCGAGCGCCTGCCCCGGCTCCAGGCGGTGACGGTGCCGGCCGGGCTGTTCGGCGGCAGCCCCAAGGTGCCGGAGGAGGAGGTGAAGACGGTCGGCGCCTCCTACCGGCTGATGGCCCGGGCCTCGATGAGCCGCACGGTCGCGGCTGACGTGACCCAGCACCTGTTCGAATTGCGCTCGCGCCTCTCCGACGCGACGCCGGCGGCCGACTACGTCGCGGCGCCGGCCTACGAGACCACCGCCGAGGCGACGAGCGCGCGGCTGCCGATCCATCCCGGCGCCATCGACTATTACGAGCGCGAGCAGCAGGGCTTCATCGAGCGCTACGGCGACTGGGTCTACCTCCTGGCGGTGCTCGGCGGCGGCTTCGGCTCGGCGCTCGCCTGGCTGCGCCAGCGCCTGCGCCGCCTGCGGCGCGAGCGGATCGACGTGGTGATGGACCGCCTGCTCGAGATCCTGGCCGAGGCGCGCCGGGCCGATCCCGCCGGGCTCGACGCGCTCACCGGCGAGGTCGACACCCTGGCCGCCGACGTGGTGCGCTACACCCGCGAGCGCGAGACCGACACCCGCACCATGGCGGCGGTGATGATCGCGATCGAGACCGCCCGCTCCACCATCGCCGATTGCCGCCGCATGACCGGCGAGGCGGTGCCGCCGCGGCCCGCCTTCCGGCTCAGCGCGGCGGAGTAGCCTACCGCACCATCGCGAGGGGCGCGCCGGACTTCGACAGCGCGCCGTCCATGGCGCCGCCCGCCGGGCGCAGGCGCGCCGCGACGGTGCCGCCGGGCTGGTAGAGGTAGACCTCGCCGTCCCGGTAGTCCCATGCCGTGACCTTGGCGAGGTCCTTGTTGGCGCAGCCGGTCGACGAGGCCTTGTAGAGGTCGAGGGCGGGGGTGCTCGCGAGGTTGACCCGGCAGCTCGCGCCGGTGGCGTCCTTGGCGGTCCAGCCGCCGACGACGCCCGAGCGCCCGCCGCTCGCCACCACCGGCGCCGCCGGCGGGGGCGCGATAGAGGCCTGCTGCTGCACCGGCGGGGGGCTCGCCTCCGCGACGATCGGGCCGGTGGGGTTGGCGACGACCGGGCCGGGGGGCGCCGCGGCGGCGCCGGGCGGCGGGGCCAGGGGGGCCGAGGTCACCGGGCCGGAGGACAGGCCGGGGCCGAGATCCGGCTCCTCCGGCGGCAGCGGCCGGGCGGCGCGGGGTGCGGGACGGGCGGACGCGCCGATTCCCCCGGTGTCGAAGCGCGACGAGGAGCAGGCGCCGGCGCTCGCGGCGAGGGCCAGGGCGGCGACGGTGCAGAGAATCTGACGCGGCATCGAGGGGTCCTGATGAGGGGTCCTGCGCGGGGTGCCCCCGGCCCGGCCTGCGGCCGTGCTGCGAGGATCGATCGTCGAGGATCGGTTGTGCCCGGCAAATACGATCCCGGGAGGGCGCGTGCAGGGGTTTCCCCAACGACAAAGGCGCCCGAAGGCGCCTTTTCGAGAGGGTGTGGCCGACAGGACCCAGTCGGCCGCACCGGATGCGTTCGAAGGTCGATCAGACCTCGCGCGCCACCATCATCTTCTTGATCTCGGCGATGGCCTTGGCCGGATTCAGGCCCTTCGGGCAGGTGTTGGCGCAGTTCATGATGGTGTGGCAGCGGTAGAGCCGGAACGGGTCGTGCAGCCCGTCGAGGCGATCGCCGGTATGCTCATCACGGCTGTCGATCAGCCAGCGATAGGCCTGGAGCAGGGCTGCCGGGCCGAGGAAGCGGTCGCCGTTCCACCAGTAGCTCGGGCACGAGGTGGTGCAGCAGGCGCACAGGATGCACTCGTAGAGCCCGTCGAGCCGCGCACGGTCCTCCGGGGTCTGGCGCCACTCCTTCTCGGGCGAGGGCGTCTCGGTCTGCAGCCACGGCTCGATCGCCGCGTGCTGCGCGAAGAACGAGGTCAGGTCGGGAACCAGGTCCTTCAGCACCGGCATGTGCGGGAGGGGATAGATCTTGACCTGGTTCGACTTGCAGTCGTCGATGCCGAGCGTGCAGGCGAGCGTGTTCTGCCCCATGATGTTCATGGCGCAGGAACCGCAGATGCCCTCGCGGCACGAACGCCGGAAGGTCAGGGTCGCATCGACCTTGTTCTTGATCCACAGCAGGGCGTCGAGGACCATCGGGCCGCAATCGTCGCGATCGACGTAGTAGGTGTCGATCCGCGGGTTGGCGCCGTCGTCCTGGTTCCAGCGGTAGATCCGGAACTCCTGGACGTTCTTGGCGCCGGCCGGCTTCGGCCAGGTCTTGCCCTCGGTGTACTGGGAGCCTTTGGGGAGGTTGAACTGGGCCATCTGTCTATGCCTGATCGGTGCGGTCGAGCCCGAGGGGACGCAGTCGCACCCGTCCGGTCTCGATGGTGAGGAGGGCTCCGGAGTGCAGGTCCGCCCGCGCCCCGTCGATCGCGCGGGCGACGAGGGGGCCGACGCGCCCGGGCAGCGTGGATCCCATGCGGAGCTGGATGACGCTCGGCGCGGTCGCGTCCGACCGCGCCAGGGCGATCCCGAAATCGAGATCGGCCGTCATGACGGCGCGACCGGAGGCTCGCGCCCAATCGATGATGTCGGTGTCGGGCGCGTCCTCCGCACCGGCCTCCGACCAGTGGACCGCGTCGTGTCCAAGGCCTTGAAGGTACGAGACCCAGTCGGGCGTGAGGTTCATGTCGACCACGATCCTCACGCCGCCGGCTCGAGAGCGATTTCGCGCTCCTGCGCCATCCAGGCCGCGTAGCGGAGAGCCTCGAGAACATCCTCGCGTTCGAGGTAGGGATAGGCAGACAGCAGCTCGTCGATGCCGATGCCCTCGCCGAGATTCCCCAGGATCATCGCGACCGTCACCCGCTTTCCGCGGATGCAGGCTTTCCCGGCCATGACGGCCGGGTCGCGGGTGATCCGGGGGAACTCGGTCATCGATCCCTCCAAGCCGGCCTTTCGGCCTTTAGTACACGCGCGCCTTCGGCTCGATATACGCGATGTCGTTCGACATCGTGTAGGTGTGGACCGGCCGGTAGTCGATCGCGACCTTGCGGGCGTCGGGGTCGAGCCAGGCGAGCGTGTGCTTCATCCACTGCTTGTCGTCGCGGTCCGGGAAGTCCTCGCGGGCGTGAGCGCCGCGCGACTCGGTCCGGTTGGCGGCCGATTCCATGGTGACGACGGCCTGGCCGATCAGGTTGTCGAATTCCAGGGTCTCGAGCAGGTCGGTGTTCCACACCAGCGAGCGGTCGGTGACCTTCACGTCCTCGGCGCCGGCCCAGACCTTGTGGATCAGGCCCTTGCCCTCCTCCAGCACCTCGCCGGTGCGGAACACGGCGCAGTTGTTCTGCATCGTCTTCTGCATCTCGAGGCGCAGCTCCGCCGTCGGCGTGCCGCCGTTGGCGTAGCGGAAGCGGTCGAGGCGGCCGAGCGCCTTGTCGGCCGAGTCCTTCGGCAGCTCCGGCAGGCGGCCGCCCTTCTCCACCGTGTCGGCGCAGCGCAGGCCCGCGGCGCGGCCGAACACCACGAGGTCGATGAGCGAGTTCGAGCCCAGCCGGTTGGCGCCGTGGACCGAGACGCAGGCCGCCTCGCCGATCGCCATCAGGCCCGGCACGACGTGGTCCGGGTTGCCGTTCTTCAGCGTCAGCACCTCGCCGTGGTAGTTCGTCGGGATGCCGCCCATGTTGTAGTGCACGGTCGGGATGACCGGGATCGGCTCCTTGGTCACGTCGACGCCGGCGAAGATCTTCGCGCTCTCCGAGATGCCGGGCAGGCGCTCGTGCAGGATCTTCGGGTCGAGGTGGTCGAGGTGCAGGAAGATGTGGTCCTTGTTCTTGCCCACGCCGCGGCCGGCGCGGATCTCCATGGTCATCGAACGCGAGACCACGTCGCGCGAGGCGAGGTCCTTGGCCGACGGGGCGTAGCGCTCCATGAAGCGCTCACCCTCGGAGTTCGTCAGGTAGCCGCCCTCGCCGCGCGAGCCCTCGGTGATGAGGCAGCCGGCGCCGTAGATGCCGGTCGGGTGGAACTGGACGAACTCCATGTCCTCGAGCGCGAGGCCCGCCCGCAGCACCATCGCGTTGCCGTCGCCGGTGCAGGTATGGGCCGAGGTCGCCGAGAAGTAGGCCCGGCCGTAGCCGCCGGTGGCCAGCACCGTCATCGCAGCGCGGAAGCGGTGGATCTCGCCGGTCGACTGATCCATGGCGATCACGCCGCGGCAGCGCCCCTCCTCGTCCATGATCAGGTCGAGGGCGAAGTACTCGATGAAGAAGTTCGTCTGCGCCTTCACGGCCTGGCCGTAGAGGGTGTGCAGCATGGCGTGGCCGGTGCGGTCGGCCGCCGCGCAGGTGCGCTGGGCGGTGCCCTTGCCGTAATCGGTGGTCATGCCGCCGAACGGGCGCTGGTAGATCTTGCCCTCGGCGGTGCGCGAGAACGGCACGCCCCAGTGCTCGAGCTCGTAGACCGCGGCCGGGGCGTTGCGCACCAGGTACTCGATCGCGTCCTGGTCGCCGAGCCAGTCCGACCCCTTCACGGTGTCGTACATGTGCCAGCGCCAGTCGTCCGGGCCCATGTTGCCGAGCGAGGCCGAGATGCCGCCCTGCGCCGCCACCGTGTGCGAGCGGGTCGGGAAAACCTTGGTGATGCAGGCGGTGCGCAAGCCCGCCTGCGAGCAGCCGACCGTGGCGCGCAGGCCCGCGCCGCCGGCGCCGACGATGACGACGTCGAAGGTGTGGTCGATGATGGTGTACGCCTTGCCGTTCTGGGCCGGCGCGGCGGAAGCGGTTGAGGCCATGACGGTTTTCCTCAGTTCTGGCGTTACGCGAAGGCCCGCAGGCTCACGCGCACGATGGCGTAGAGGCAGGCGACCGCGACGACGACGCAGTAGAAGTTGTTGGCGATGACCGCGGCGATGCGCAGGCCCTTGTCGTGGACGTAGTCCTCGATGACGATCTGAAGACCCATCCGCATGTGGTTGGTGACCGAGAGGACGCCAAGGATCAGCAGGATCGCCACCAGCGGGTGCGACACCAGGGCGACCGCCTCCGGGTAGGGCCGGCCGGCCATCAGGGCGACGATCACCACGAAGGCGAGCACGAGGGGCACGTTCGAGACCGCGGTGACGCGGTGCATCCACCACTCGCGGGTGCCGTGATGGGCGGCGCCCAGGCCGCTGACGCGGGCCCGCGCGGTGCGGATCGAGGGGCGGATGTCGGGGCGGTTGTCGACCATCTGTCGTCCTCCTCTTAGCGCGCCACGAGGGCGACGACCCAGACCAGCACGGTCAGGGCGGTCGAGCCGATCAGGGTGAAGCGGGCCATCGCGATGCGGGTGCCGGGCTCCATGCCGTGGCCGAAATCCCAGACCAGGTGGCGGATGCCGCCGAGCATGTGGTGCAGCAGGATCCAGGTGTAGACGAACAGGATCAGCCGCCCGAGGATCGAGCCGAAGAACCACGCCACCGGGCCGTAGGCGCCGGGACCCGCGGCGAGCGAGACCAGCCAGAGGGCTAGCAGCGCCGTGCCGCCGTAGAGCGCGACGCCGGTGATGCGGTGGGCCACCGACATCGCCATGGTCCAGGTCCAGCGATAGATCTGGAGGTGGGGCGAGAGCGGTCGCACGACCGGTCTGCCGGCGGGGTTCGTGGGCCTTGCGGTGTCCGCCATCGTGATCCTCGAGAAGTCCTGGTCTGTACCGGCTCTAAAGTGGGTCACCTACCGGCTCCGCTGCGCGAGCGCAACGTGGCCGCCGAGCGGACTGGGTGACAGATCCATCCGCCTGTCTCCCTGGAACGCGTCCAATTCGCAATGCGGTTCTCGTTGACCCAGCCTTCGTGTTTCGCGAAGGCCGGACGCCCCCCTGGTCATCGTGGGGTGGCGCGATCTACCTTCGCGGCCGGCGAAACGATCGGCCGGGGACGGGCGTTCGCCCGGGGAGGCGCCGCCATGCATTTCGATCTTGTCGACCTCAGCCTGTTCCGCCACGTCGTCGAGGCGGGCTCGATCACCCACGGGGCGAACCGCGCCAACCTGGCGCTCGCCGCGGCGAGCCACCGCATCCGCAGCATGGAGGCCTCGCTCGGCGCCGCGCTCCTCACACGGGCCCGCCTCGGCGTCACCCCGACGCCCGCCGGGCGCACGCTGCTCGCCCATGCCCGCCAGATCCTCGGCAACGTCGAGCGGCTGCAAGGCGACCTCGCGGCCTTCGCGGGCGGCGCGGCGGGGCAGATCCGGGTCCTGTCGAACACCAACGCGCTGACCGAATTCCTGCCCGAGGTGCTCTCGGCCTACCTCACCCTGCATCCGGGGGTCAGCGTCGACATCGAGGAGCGCCTGTCGGACGAGATCGTCGGGCTCGTGGCGGAGGGCGCGGCGGATCTCGGCCTCGTCGCCGGCACGGTCGAGACCGGCAGCCTGGAGACCCACCCGTTCCGGAGCGACCGCTTCGTGCTGGTGGTGGCGGACGGCCACCCGCTCAGCCAGCGGACCTCGGTGCCCTTCGCCGAGGTACTGGGCCACGACCTCGTCGGGCTCGACCGGGCGAGTGCGCTCACCCGCTTCCTCGCGGCCAAGGCCGGGCGCAGCGGCCAGCCCCTGCGCCTGCGGGTGCAGCTGCGCGGCTTCGATGCGGTCTGCCGCCTTGTCGAGTGCCGGGTCGGCCTCGGCATCGTGCCGGAGACGACGGCGCGGCGGGCCGCCCGCACCATGGGCATCGCCATCGTGGCGCTGGAGGATCCGTGGGCGGTGCGCGACCTGACGATCTGCCTGCGCGACCTCTCCGCCCTGCCCCCCTTCGCCCAGGACTTCGTCGCCCACCTGCGGGCGCCGCCGGCGTGAGCGCGGGAACGCGATCCTCGAGGCCCTGCCCACCCGGCGATTCCTCGGGTAAGACTGCCTCGGGTAAGACAGCGGCATCCGACGGCGACAGACGAGGCGACGGCCCCACCCCATGCAGGATTCCGATCACCCGCGCGAGCCCGCCGCCCTGGTCGACGCCGAGGCGCATTCCGCCGGCTTCCGGCAGGTGCGCGAGGCGCGCCGGCTCGAGCTGGTGGAGGATTACGTCGAGCTGATCGCCGACCTGATCGGCGACGGCGGCGAGGCGCGCCAGGTCGACATCGCCGCCCGCCTCGGCGTTGCCCAGCCGACGGTGGCCAAGATGCTCAAGCGACTGGCCGAGGACGGCCTGGTGCAGCAGCGCCCCTATCGCGGCGTCTTCCTCACGGAGGCCGGCCGGGCGCTGGCGGCGGAGGCGCGGGAGCGCCACCGCATCGTCGAGTCGTTCCTGCTGGCGCTCGGCGTCAGCCCGGACGTGGCGCGCTGCGACGCCGAGGGCATCGAGCACCACGTCAGCCGCGAGACCCTGGAGGCGTTCCGGCGCTTCACCGCCGCCCGGACCGACGCCTGAGCGGCGGCGAGCCGGGTCACGCCGCCCGGACGCCCTTGAGGAAGGCCTCGGTCTGCGCGCTCAGCTCGCGCGAGCGGTCCGACACGTCGGACGAGGCGCCGATCACCCGCGCGGCATTGTGGCCGGTCTCCTCGGCGGAGGCCGAGACGCTGGCGGTGCCGCTCATCACGTCGCCGGCCCCGGTCGCGGCCTGGGAGACGTTGCGGACGATCTCCTGGGTCGCGGCGTTCTGCTCCTCGACCGCCGCGGCGATCGCCGTCGTCACGCTGCTGATCTCGCGGATCCGCGCGCCGAAGCCGCCGATCGCCGACACCGCCTGAGCGGTCGAATCCTGGATCCGGGCGATCTGCGACGAGATCTCGTCGGTTGCCTTGGCGGTCTGGTTGGCGAGCTCCTTGACCTCGGCGGCGACGACCGCGAAGCCGCGCCCTGCCTCGCCGGCGCGGGCCGCCTCGATGGTGGCGTTGAGCGCCAGAAGGTTGGTCTGCCCGGCGATCGAGGAGATCAGGCTCACCACGTCGCCGATCTTGCTCACCGCGCCGCTCAGCTCCTGCACCAGGCGCTGGGTCGAATCCGCCTCGACCACCGCGGCTTCCGCGAGGCTGGCCGAGCCCTGGACCTGGCGGCCGATCTCGTGGACCGAGCTGCCGAGTTCTTCCGAGGCCGCGGCGACCGTGCCGATATTGGCCGAGGTCTGCCGGGCGGACGCCGCCACCTCGCTCGAGCGGCCGCTGGTCTGGTCGGCGGTGCCGGCCATCGCGGCGGCGGCCGACTGCATCTCGGCGGCGGCCTTCGACAGGCTGGCGAACAGGGCCTGCGAATCCTGCGCGAAGCCGGCGACCATCTCGTCGATGCGCCTGGCCCGCGCCTCGTCGGCGGCCTTGATGTCCATCTCGGACTGGATGTCGACCAGCGAGCCGCAGATCCGCAGCGGGACGCCGTTGGCGTCGTAGGAGGCGCCGCCGGTGGCCCGGAACCAGCGCGGCTTCCCGTCCGGCATCACGATCCGGTACTTGACGTCGTAGGCGCCCTTGTTCTTCACGTCCTTGATCGCCGCCGCGAAGGCGGTCATGATCCGATCGAGATCGTCGGGGTAGATCCGGCTCGACCACGAGTCGAGCTTGTCGGGATAGGACTCGACCGTCGTGTACCCGACGACGCGCCGGAATTCCGGCGTCCAGGTCACCTGGGTCTTCGGGTGCGTGAGGTCGCCCTGATACGGGATCACCTCCCACAGGCCGACGCCGGCCCGCGTCGCCAGCAGCTCGAGAAAGTCGTTCTTGCCTGAGAAGCGCTTGAGCATCTGGTCGTCGGCCCGTCTCGTCGTTCGCTCCTCTTCTACGAACGAGTGATGAACGGGACGTTACGTCATGGGAAAGATCTCTTAAACGGCCCTCCGGGCGCCGATATCGGCGCTGGATCGCACCGATATCGGTTCGCGGACCTTCAGCGCGGCATCAGCACCCAGTAATCGAGATCGAGGATCACCGCCGGATCGGTCGCCTCGCCGGCCTTGTCGGGATGGGCGGCGCAGGGCTGGTTCTTGGTCGCGATCGTGCGCAGGCGAAGCGCCCCGACGTCGCTGCGCCCGGGCAGCTCGGCAGTCCCCAGCACCTCGCTCCAGGCGTAGACCGTGTCGCCGGCAAACAGCGGCGCCACGTGGCGCCCGGCATTGATGCCGGCGATCGAGAACGCGTTGCCGAGGCCGTTGAAGCTCAAGGCTCGGGCGAGCGAGATGACGTGGCCGCCGTAGATCAGGCGCTTGCCGAAGCGGGTGTCCTTGGCGGCAAAGCCGTCGAAATGGACCTTGGCGGTGTTCTGGAACAGCCGGGTGGCGATCTGGTGCTCGGCCTCCTCGACGGTCATGCCGTCGACGTGGTCAATGCGTTCGCCGACCGCGTAGTCCCCGAAAAGGTGCGGGCTGCCGGCGAGGCCGAGATCGTAGGCCTCCGGCTTCAGGGGCGGCAGGGCGGCGGCCAGCTCCTCCGGCGCCACCGCCTTGGCGAGGCTCGGCACCGCCTCGGCCTCGATCCGCGCCTCGGGGTCGCGCTTGCGCACCAGCACCCAGCGGCAGTAGCTCAGCACCGCCTCGCCGTTCGCGTCGGTGCCGGTGGAGCGGACGTAGACCACGCCGGTCTGGCGGTTCGAGCTCTCCTTGAGGCCGATCACCTCCGAGATGGCGTTGAGGGTCTCGCCCGCATAGACCGGGCGCAGGAAGCGCCCTTCCGCGTAGCCGAGGTTGGCCACCGCGTTGAGCGAGATGTCCGGCACCGTCTTGCCGAACACGACGTGGAACACCAGGAGGTCGTCCAGGGGCGCCCGGGCGTAGCCGAAGTCCGCCGCGAAGGCGTCGGAGGATTGCACCGCGAAGCGCGGGCCGTAGAGCGCGGTGTAGAGCGCGACGTCGCCGGTGGTGACCGTGCGCGGCGTGGCGTGGCGGATGGTCTCCCCGAGGCGGAAATCCTCGAAGAAACGGCCCGGATTGGTCTTCATCGTCGCCCCTCGCGAGAGTCCATCTCGTGCGAGAGCCTGCCGGGCGCGGGGCCCGGCAGGCTCTGGGTGAATTCTTCGGCCGCGTGACGGGCGGACCGCTTGCAGTGATTGGGGATGAGCCCCGCCCTACGGTCAAGCCCCGCCGGTCAGGTTCTGCAGCCGCTCGGCCAGGGCCGGCCCGTCACCGGCGATGCGAAACAGCTTGATGCGCGCGCTCGCCCCGGCGGCGAGGGTCACGGCGGAGGCCGGCAGGCCGAGGGCGCGCCGCAGCACGTCCCGGACCGCCGCGTTGGCGGCGCCCTCCTCCGGCGCCGCCCGCACCCGCACCTTCAGCACGGCCGCGCCGTCGTCGCGGATCTCGACGCCGTCGAGGGCGTCGCGCCCGCCCCGCGGGGTGGCCCGGACCCGGACCTCGATCCCCTGGGGCGTGACGTGCCAGGGCGGTGCGGTCACGGCCTCACGCCGAGCCTCCTCACGCCATGCCGGCGAAGAGCTCGAACATCAGGTTGCGCAGGAAGAACAGGCCGAGGACCAGGATGATCGGCGAGATGTCGATGCCGCCGAGATTCGGCAGGATGCGCCGGATCGGCCGCAGGGCCGGCTCGGTCACCCGGAACAGGAACTCCCCGATCTGCGACACGATCGGGTTGCGCACGTTGACCACGTTGAAGGTCACCAGCCAGCTCAGCACGGCGCTGGCGATGAGCAGGTACACGTAGAGCGTGATGATGTTGTCGATGAGCCAGAGAATCGAGCGCATGCGCGGTCCGTGCGAGCCCGGGGCACCCGCGCGCAATCGCATCGCGGCGGGCCCACCAAGGGAATTGACAGGCTGAGAAGGGCCGGCCTACAAGGCACCCGCCTCGGACGGGGCTGTAGCTCAGATGGGAGAGCGCCGCAATCGCACTGCGGAGGTCAGGGGTTCGAATCCCCTCAGCTCCACCAGGCCTGCCCTTCGTGGTTAACGCAGGGTTGGCAGGGTGGCAGGCAGGTGGTACGGAGCCACCGGGTAATGACATCGCCTCGGCGATACGACATATACCCGCTTTCGGCGGGGCTGTAGCTCAGATGGGAGAGCGCCGCAATCGCACTGCGGAGGTCAGGGGTTCGAATCCCCTCAGCTCCACCAAACATCCGTTTGGTTGGATTTTCCAATTATTGAGGTGAGACCGGGATCGGCATTGGCCGGGGCCCGGTTTTGTCGTGTCTGGTTTCGGTGAGCGTCGGGTCGCGACCGGCTTCGGCCGCGGTCGGCGGTGATCCGGACATCGGTAAAGCACCGAAGTCCCCTCCCCCCGCGGGGCAGGGAGAGGCCTCTCCCCCCTCGTCGGGGTGAAGGGAGCCCGTGCGGCGAACCGTCGGTTCGCCGCGAGGGTAAGGGGAATTTCCGCACCTCATCCTCTGGCCGCCTCGCATCGGGCGGCAGGTTCGGATTGAGAAAACTTTCGTACGCGAACCGCAGCCGGGTTCCGTGTCCGGCGCCGCGCCCTCCAGACAAAATTCGATCTGCCACGCTCGAACCACCCCACCGGCGGGGCGTTGGTCGGCGATTCCAATACTCATGCTGAGTATGTGCATTTCAGCATGGCGTCAGCGGCGCGCCGCGCCCGGGATCACCCCGACGGACGGTCAGGAGACCCCGATGTACTATCACGACAAGCGCCTGCAGTACCCGGTGAAGGTCGAGAAGCCCGATCCGCTGTTCGCCCGCCAGCTCCAGCAGGCGATCGGCGGCATCGAGGGCGAGATCCGCGTCTGCCTGCAATACTTCTTCCAGGCCTGGGGCGCCCGCGGCCCGAGCACGAAGTACCGCGACGTGCTGCTCAACACCGCCACCGAGGAGATCAGCCACATCGAGATGCTGTCGACGGCGGTGGCCCTCAACCTCGAGGACGCGCCGGCGACGCTCCAGGAGACCACCGCCCAGGCCAACCCGATCGTCGGCGCCGTCCTGGGCGGCGAGCGCCCGCGGCACGTGGTCGAGGGGATGCTCCAGCGCCACCTGCTCTCCACCGGCATGGCGGCGTTCCCGGCCAATTGCGACGGCGTGCCGTTCGACTGCTCGCACGTCTATGCCAGCGGCAACCTCGTCGGCGACATGTTCTGCAACGTGGCCGCGGAGGCGACCGGCCGGACCCTCGCGGTGCGTCTCTACAACTCGACCCACGACAAGGGCATGCAGGACATGCTCAGCTTCCTCATCGCCCGCGATACGATGCACCAGCAGCAATGGCTGGCGATCATCGAGGACATGGGCGGCCTGAAGGAATCGCTGCCGGTGCCCAACAGCTTCGACCAGTCGAAGGAGGCGCAGGAATTCAGCTACATGTTCATGGGCACCGACCGTAACGGGACCCCGGTTCCGCCCGGCCGCTATTCCGAGGGCCCGTCGATCGACGGCAGGGGCCAGTTCCATTTCAAGGCGTTCGAGCCCCTCGGCGAGGAACCGGTGCTCGGCCCGGCCCGGCCCGATTCCGGCGCCCAGAAGGAGCAGATGACCTCCGCCCCAGTCACCAATAGCAAGACATAGGCCGTCCGGCGCGTGGGCGCGCGGGCCATGCGCCAAGATTGAGCTTGACCTGTGCGCCCTCGATGTAAGATCGATTGCCGTTCCTTAGGGATAGGGCGGCAATCGATCACCAGACCCGACGTCGCCCGGGCCGCCCGCGCCCCCCGGACGAGGCGGACCCATGGTCGGGGAAGGCACATCATGGATTACCAGTACGTCGACGGGCGCCTCCAGATTCGCCGCACCGAGGAGGAAAAAAAGCCGATCCTCCAGCGCCTCAAGCGCATCGAGGGCCAGGTGCGCGGCCTCCAGGCGATGGTGCAGGAGGACCGCTACTGCCTCGACGAGGTGCAGCAGATGAACGCCATCACGGCGGCGGTGCGCGAGGCGGTGCTCCAGCTCATCAGCACCCACCTCGACGCCTCGGTCGATTACGCGGTCCACGCCAAGGACCAGGACGGCGCCATCGAGGAGATGGTGCGGGTCCTGCGCGCCGCCCTGCGGCAGACCTGACGCAGGACGCCCAGGCCGCGGCCCCCGCGCTGTCCGGTCGCCCTGGCGGCCCCGGGCGCCGGGCATATCTAAGGCTCGAATTCCGGCGCGCAGGATCCTTGCGCGCGCACTCGCAGAGCCTCATCCCGCATGTCCGCCTCCGACAGCGAAGCCAATCGCTTCTCCGCCCGCGCCGCCCGCTACGCGAAGGTCGGCGCCAACGTGGGCGGCGTCGCCGCCCGGATGGCCGGCGCGCGGCTCCTCGGCCGCAAGGGCGAGGACGTGTCGAGCGCCGCCGCCCTCGCCCAGGCGCTGGGCGGCCTGAAGGGTCCGATCATGAAGGTGGCGCAGCTGCTCGCCACCGTGCCGGACCTGCTGCCCCCCGAATACGCCGCCGAGTTGCAGAAGCTGCAATCCGAGGCGCCGCCGATGGGCGCAGCCTTCGTCAAGCGCCGCATGGCCGCCGAGCTCGGGCCGCAATGGAAGGACCGCTTCGGCCAGTTCGATCTGCGCCCGGCGGCCGCCGCCTCCCTCGGCCAGGTCCACCGGGCCGAGGCCCTGGACGGCACGCCGCTCGCCTGCAAGCTGCAATACCCGGACATGCAATCCGCCGTCGAGGCGGACCTGAAGCAGCTCGAACTCGCCTTCGCGCTGCACCGGCGCATCAGCTCGGTCATCGACACCCGCGAGATCGGCAAGGAGATCGGCGACCGGGTGCGCGAGGAACTCGACTACACCCGCGAGGCCAAGCACGCCGCCCTCTATGCCGACGTGCTCAAGGGCGTCGAGACGGTGCGGGTCCCGGTCGTGTTCCCGGATCTCTCGACCAAGCGCCTGCTCACGCAAGGGTGGCTCGAGGGCGAGAAGATCCTGAACTTCACCGGCGGCCCGCTGGAGGTCCGCAACCGCCTGGCGCACGCGATGTTCCAGGCCTGGTGGCACCCCTTCAGCCGCAGCGCGGTCATTCACGGCGACCCCCATCTCGGCAACTACACGGTCTTCTCGGAGGGCGGTGAGCCAGCCGGCATCAACCTGCTCGATTACGGCTGCATCCGCATCTTCCATCCCCGCTTCGTCGGCGGCGTGGTCGACCTCTACAAGGGCCTGCTCCACGACGACGAGGCCCGCATCGTCCATGCCTACGAGAGCTGGGGTTTCCGCAATCTCACCCGCGAGCTCGTCGACACCCTCAACATCTGGGCCCGCTTCATCTACGGGCCGCTTCTGGAGGACCGGGTCCGCACGGTCGCCGACGGCGTCAAGCCGGGCGAGTACGGCCGGCGCCAGGCCTTCGAGGTCCACCGTGCCCTCAAGGAGCGCGGGCCGGTGACGGTGCCGCGGGAATTCGTGTTCATGGACCGGGCGGCGGTGGGCCTCGGCGCGGTGTTCCTGCACCTGCGCTCGGAGCTGAACTACCACCGGCTGTTCGAGGCCCAGATCGACCGCTTCTCCCTCGACGACCTCGCCGCCCGCCAGCACGCGGCTCTGGAGAAGGCGGGCCTGCCGCAGCCGGCCTGACGGGGCCGGCACCGCTTCGTCGACCTAGAAAAAGGTGCGTTTCACCCCTTCGACCTTCGGCCGAGGAGGGTTCAACCGGCCTCCGCTGGGGGGAAAGAGCCGAATATCCACAACGATTTGCCGCTCGGCCGGCGGGACCCATCGGGTCTGCGCCGGTCTTGCTGCGGCTGATTGCCGGGACCTTGAGCATGCGCTAAAGCCCGGCCAACGAGCACAAGACGGGGTCTACCGCATCATGGCCGACATCACACACGCCACCGACTCCGCCTACAGCCCGGAGATGGACGGCCCGTCCCACGAGGCCACCTATCGCGGCTTCGTCACCTTCGTCGAGATTGCCACCGGCGTCGTCATCTGCTGGGTCCTGTCGCTCGCCGTCGGCGGCGTGCGCGAGGCCTGGGTCTCTGCCATCGTCGGCGTGGTGCTCGGCGGCATCGCCGGGGCCATCGGCGCCCTCTCGCCCGCCATCGGCTGGCGCGCCCCCGCCGTGGTGGCCGTGCTGCTCGCCCTGATGCTGGCCTTCTACTGAGGGACGGGCGGCCTGCCCGCCCCTTCCGCACACGCGCCTACAAATTGCGCGTGACTTAATCGTTAAAGATTTGTAACCGGGGCCGTTCCCTCACGCGAGGGAACGGCTTTACAGTTGTGGGGCAGGCGTGGCCTTGTACATGCCACCCTGGAGGGGGGATCGGCGCGCCCGCGCCGTGTATCGACCAAAGGAAGCCTGAATGCGGATCGCGGTCCTATCCGAGACCGATCCGGCGGAGCCGCGGGTCGCGGCAGTCCCGGAAACGGTGAAGAAGTACAAGGCTCTCGGGGCCGAGGTGACGGTGCAGTCCGGGGCGGGTCTCAAGGCCGGCGTGCCGGATGCCGATTACGAGGCCGCCGGCGCTTCGATCGCGCCCGACGCCAAGGCCGCCGCCGAGGGCGCCGACGTCGTCCTCAGGGTTCGCCGCCCCGGCGCCGACGAGCTGCCGGCGCTCAAGCGCGGCGCGATCGTGATCGCGATCATGGACCCCTACGGCCACGAGGCCGAGGTCAAGGCGATGGCCGATGCCGGCGTGTCGGCATTCTCCATGGAGCTGATGCCCCGCATCACCCGCGCCCAGGTCATGGACGTGCTCTCGAGCCAGGCCAACCTCGCGGGCTACCGCGCGGTGGTCGACGGCGCCGCCGTCTACGGCCGGGCGCTCCCGATGATGATGACCGCGGCCGGCACTGTGCCGGCGGCCCGCATCTTCGTGATGGGCGCCGGCGTCGCCGGCCTGCAGGCCATCGCGACCGCCCGCCGCATGGGCGCGGTGGTGACCGCCACCGACGTGCGTCCCGCCGCCAAGGAGCAGGTCGAGTCGCTCGGCGCCAAGTTCGTCGCCGTCGAGGACGACGAGTTCAAGCAGGCCGAGACCGCCGGCGGCTACGCCAAGGAGATGTCGGCCGAGTACCGCAAGAAGCAGGCGGAGCTGGTCGCGAGCCACATCGCCAAGCAGGACATCGTGGTCACGACCGCGCTGATCCCGGGCCGGCCGGCGCCGAAGCTCGTCACCACCGACATGGTCTCGGCGATGCGGCCGGGCTCGGTGCTGGTCGACCTCGCGGTCGAGCGCGGCGGCAACGTCGAGGGCGTCAAGGCCGACGAGGTCGTCGAGACCGAGAACGGCGTGAAGATCGTCGGCTACGCCAACGTGCCGGGGCGGCTCGCCGCCACCTCGTCGAGCCTCTACGCCCGCAACCTCTACGCCTTCGTCGAGACCCTGGTCGACAAGGGCTCGAAGGCGCTGGCGGTGAAGTGGGACGACGAGCTCGTCAAGGCGACCTGCCTGACCCGCGACGGCGCCGTCGTCCACCCGAACTTCCAGCCCAAGGCGGCTTAAGCCCTCGCCCGCAATCGGAGGAGACCTCATGGCTACCCTTCCCCCCGACCAGGCGGCCGAGCAGGCGCGCGCCGCCGCCGCCGCCGCCCGCAACGCGGCCGACATCGCCGCCCGCGCCGCCGATCAGGCCGCGATCATCGCCGACAGCGTCGGCCACGGCGTGGCCGCCGCGACCCACGGCGCCATCGACCCGACGGTGTTCCGCCTCGCGATCTTCGTGCTGGCGATCTTCGTCGGCTACTACGTGGTCTGGTCGGTGACCCCGGCCCTCCACACCCCGCTGATGTCCGTCACCAACGCGATCTCCTCGGTGATCGTGGTCGGCGCGATCCTCGCCGTCGGCGTGCCGCTGATCGAGAAGGGCACCGGCTGGGCCCGCTTCTTCGGGTTCATCGGCCTGGTCTTCGCCAGCGTGAACATCTTCGGCGGCTTCCTCGTCACCCAGCGCATGCTCAGCATGTACAAGAAGAAGGCCTGAGGCGATGTCGGAGAACGTCTCCTCGCTCCTCTACCTCGTCTCCGGCGTCCTGTTCATCCTGGCGCTGCGGGGCCTGTCCCACCCGACCACCTCCCGGCAGGGCAACCTGTACGGCATGATCGGAATGGGCATCGCCATCCTGACGACGCTGATCGGCCACGCGCCGTCGGGCGTCGGGGCGTGGTTCCTGGTGCTGCTCGGCCTCGGCATCGGCGGCGGCGCCGGCGCGGTGATCGCCAAGCGCGTGCCGATGACCGCGATGCCGCAGCTCGTCGCCGCCTTCCACTCCCTCGTCGGCCTCGCGGCCGTCGCGGTGGCGGCCGGCGCGCTCTACGCGCCGCAGGCCTTCGGCATCATCGAGAACGGCGCCATCCACAAGCAGTCGCTGTTCGAGATGGGCCTGGGTGTCGCCATCGGCGCCATCACCTTCACCGGCTCGGTGATCGCGTTCCTCAAGCTCGACGGCCGCATGTCGGGCAAGCCGATCATGCTGCCGCAGCGCCACGTCATCAACATCGTGCTCGCGGTGGTGCTGGTCGCGCTGCTCGCCGGCTTCATCGGCGGCGGCAGCAAGGTGCTGTTCTGGCTGATCGTGATCCTGTCCTTCGTGCTCGGCGGCCTCCTGATCATCCCGATCGGCGGCGCGGACATGCCGGTCGTGGTCTCGATGCTCAACTCCTACTCGGGCTGGGCGGCCGCGGGCATCGGCTTCACGCTCGGCAACCTCGCGCTGATCATCACCGGCGCGCTGGTCGGCTCCTCGGGCGCGATCCTGTCCTACATCATGTGCCACGCGATGAACCGCTCGTTCATCTCGGTGATCCTCGGCGGCTTCGGCGGCGACGCCGCGGCGGCCGGCGGTGGCGGCGGCCAGGTCGAGACCCGGCCGGTCAAGCAGGGCTCGGCCGACGACGCGGCCTTCATCATGAAGAACGCCGAGAAGGTCATCATCGTCCCGGGCTACGGCATGGCGGTGGCGCAGGCCCAGCACTCGCTTCGCGAGATGGCCGACCAGCTCAAGAAGGCTGGCGTCGACGTCAAGTACGCCATCCACCCGGTGGCGGGCCGCATGCCGGGCCACATGAACGTGCTGCTCGCCGAGGCCAACGTGCCCTACGACGAGGTCCACGAGCTGGAGGACATCAACGGCGAGTTCCCGCAGGCCGACGTGGCCTTCGTGATCGGCGCCAACGACGTCACCAACCCGGCCGCCAAGACCGACCCGCAATCGCCGATCTACGGCATGCCGATCCTCGACGTGGAGCGGGCCAAGACCGTGCTGTTCATCAAGCGCGGCATGGGCTCGGGCTATGCCGGCGTCGAGAACGAGGTGTTCTTCCGCGACAACACCATGATGCTGTTCGGCGACGCCAAGAAGGTGGTCGACGAGATCGTCAAGAACTTCTGACGGTCGGCCCGTCGGGGCCGGACGAAACGGGGCATATGCGCCCCGGACCGGGAAGCGGGGCCTCGTGCCCCGCTTTTCGCGTTCAAGGGGACCGCGCGGGTGAACCCTCCCCCCTTTGCGGGGGAGGGTTCACCCGCGCGTGCCTCACAGCCGCACGACCGCCCACAGGTGTCGCCCGGCTGCGGCAGCGCGATTCCGCGAATCCCGCTACACTCCGCCCCGTGTCCATGCTCCTCGACCTGCCCCGCCCCCTCCTCGACGTCCACCGCTCCGCGCTCGGGCGGCCCTGGCACGAGCGCTGCGCCTCGGCGCAGGCGCAAGGGCTGGCGGTCGCGATCGCGCAGGGGCACGGCCTGCCGGAGGTGCTGGCCCGGGTGCTTGCCGGCCGCGGCGTCGACCTCGACGCCGTGCCGGGCTTCCTCGAGCCGCGCCTGCGCGACCTGATGCCCGACCCCGCCGTGCTGGTCGACATGGAGGCGGCGGCCGACCGCCTCGCCGTCGCGATCCGGAACCGCGAGAAGGTCGCGATCTTCGGCGACTACGACGTCGACGGCGCGGCGAGCGCCGCCCTGCTCGCGAGCGCGCTGCGCGACCTCGGCGTGCCCTACCGGCTCCACATCCCCGACCGGATCACGGAAGGCTACGGCCCCAACGTCGCGGCGGTCCGGATGCTGGCGGAGGAAGGCGCCACACTCCTCGTCACCGTCGATTGCGGTACTGCTGGTCACGAGCCGCTGGCCGAGGCCGGCCGCCTCGGCATGGACGTGGTGGTGCTCGACCATCACGGCGCGCCGGAGGTGCTGCCGCCGGTGCGCGCGCTCGTCAACCCGAACCGCCTCGACGACCTGTCGGGCCTCGGCCATCTCTGCGCCGCGGGCGTGGTCTTCCTCACCCTCGTGGCGCTCAACCGCCGTTTGCGCCGCGACGGCCTCGCCATCCCCGACCTGATGGCCGGGCTCGACCTCGTGGCGCTCGCGACCGTCGCCGACGTGGTGCCGCTGCGCGGGCTCAACCGCGCCTTCGTGCGCCAGGGGCTGGCGGTCATGCGCGGCCGCGGCCGGCGCGGGCTCGCCGCCCTCCTCGACGCGGCGGGCCTGAGCGAGGCGCCCCAGGCCTGGCATCTCGGCTTCCTGCTCGGCCCCCGCATCAATGCCGGCGGGCGCATCGGCGACGCGACGCTCGGCGCCCGGCTGCTCCTGTGCGAGGACCCGATCGAGGCCGCCGGCATCGCCGCGCAGCTCGAAGCGCTCAACCGCGAGCGCCAGGCGATCGAGGCCGCCGCCGTCGCCGAGGCCGAGGCCGCGATGGGGATGCGGCTCGAGCGCGACCCCGACCAGCCGGTCCTCGTCGCCGGCAGCCCGGACTGGCATCCGGGCGTGGTCGGGCTGATCGCGGCGCGCCTCAAGGAGCGGTTCGGCCGCCCGGCCTTCGCCTTCGCCCTGCGCGAGGACGGCACCGCCACCGGATCGGGCCGCTCGATCCCCGGCGCCGATCTCGGCCGGGCGGTGCGAGCCTGCGTCGAGGCGGGCCTCGCCGCCAAGGGCGGCGGCCACGCGATGGCGGCGGGCGTGACGCTCGCCGCCCTTGATCTCGACCGCTTCCGCGAGGCGCTGGCCGGCGACCTCGCCGCCTCGGTGGCCGAGGCCCGCCTCGGCGAGGCGCTGCTCGTCGACGGCCTCGTCTCCGCCGGCGGCGTGCAGCCGGACCTCGCGGATGCCGTCGAGCGGGCCGGCCCCTTCGGCCAGGGCTCGCCGGAGCCCGTCTTCGCGCTCGCCCGCCACCGCATCGCCGATGCCCGCGTCGTCGGCACCGGCCACGTCAAGGCGCAGCTGCGCGGCCGGGACGGCGTCGCGGTCGGCGCCATCGCGTTCCGGGCGGCGGAATCGCCGGTCGGGCGCCTGCTCCTGTCCCGCATCGGCCGCGACATCCACGCCGCCGGCACCCTCTCCCGCGACCGCTGGCGCGGCAGCGACCGGGTCGAGCTGCGCCTGAGCGACGTCGCCGAGGCCGACTGAGAATCGAGCCTGGGATCCCCTCTGTATCCGGCTTGACACCCCCCGGCCGCCCCACCATAAGGGCCCCGTCGCCGACACGGCGGCCCCTGCCGGCAACGGCAGCGTGGGGGAATGTCCCGAGCGGCAAAGGGGGCGGACTGTAAATCCGCTGGCTATGCCTTCGTAGGTTCGAGTCCTACTTCCCCCACCATCTCTTCTTTCAGGTTGCTTCGATGTCGTGGATGTTTTCGAACATCGATGACGTCTGATCTCGGGGTTTCAATCACCTTGACAGGTGCGTGACGCCCCAGCATAAGGACCCGCCGCCGACGCGGTGGCCCCTGCCGGCGACGGCAGCGTGGGGGAATGTCCCGAGCGGCAAAGGGGGCGGACTGTAAATCCGCTGGCTATGCCTTCGTAGGTTCGAGTCCTACTTCCCCCACCACTCTCATCCCTTCATCCGTTCGAGCACCCGGCCGGTGATGGCGGATCAGTGATCCACCACCTCGCCGAGCGCCGCCAGCAGCGACGAGCGGGCCCGGCTCACTCGGCTCTTCACCGTGCCGACTTGGCAGCCGAGACGCTCTGCCGCCTCCTCGTAGGTGTAGCCCTCGGCGCCGATCAGCAGCAGCGCCTGGCGCTGGGCCTCGGGCAGTGCCTCCATCCGCTCCCGGACCACCCGCAGCGTGCTGGCATGGTCCTGGTCGGCCGGGGCGGACAGTTGACCGGCGAGGATCCCGTCGCCATCCTCGACTTCCCGGCGGCCCTTCCGCAGATCCGTGTAGAACTGATTGCGCATGATCGTGAACAACCAGGCGGTGAAGTTCGTGCCGGGCTGGAACCGATGCTGATTGGCCCAGGCCCGGGCGCAGGTTTCCTGAACCAGGTCGTCGGCCCGTACCACGTCGTGCGACAACGAGAGACCGAAGGTGCGTAGCGCCGGCAGCGCCGTCATCAGGGCGTTGCGGAAATCGAAGCTGATCGCCTCGCCGCGCGCCGCGAGGACGGCCTCGAACCGTGCCAGCAGCTCGGCGAGGCGCGACGGCAGCTCGGTTTCGGTCACCGGGCTGAAGTATTGTTGCAGAGGTTTTCTGAGGTGATCCTGGATGACGTCGGCGGGAAGCGGGTCTTTGGGCGGCGCTGGCGCGGGCGAGAGCGCGGTCGGATCGATCTTCATCGTCGGGAGAAGGCCCCTGGTCCCGTGAGTTGCCCTCTTTTTAACGGTTCGAATTTCGATGGCAATAGAAGCTCGGCCAATGCTCGATGAAGCCGGCGCCCTCGCGGCCCTCACCGCCCTGGCGCAGGAGACCCGGCTGCGCGCGATGCGGACCCTGCTGCACGCCTATCCGGACGGGATCCCGGCCGGGCGCCTCGCCGCGGCGGCCGGCTGCGCCCCCTCGACCCTGACCTTTCACCTCCGGCAGTTGCAGGAGGCCGGCCTCGTCGCCTCGCGCCGCCAAGGCGCGTCGATGATCTACTCGGCGTGCCCGCTCAGCCTCGGCAGCCTGACCGATTACCTGACGCAGGCCTGCTGCGGCGGCCGGCCGGAGGCCTGCCTGCCGGTTCCGGCCCCAAGTGGCGACGCGGTGGTGCCGCAGCCCGGGCCGGCGGCGAACGATGTCGCGCGGAGCGTCAAAGCCCCGGCCGGCAAATGTCGGCCCTGACCCGAGACCCGCGCGGCCATCGTCAGTAGCGGTAGTACGACCGGCGCTCTTCGCGGTAGCGCATGGCGCGGTAGGGCCGGTCGTCGCCCCAGCGGTCCATCCGGCGCTCCGCGTTGCGGCGCCAGCCATGCGCCGGAGCCCAGGCCGGCGGGCCGCCGCGGACCTCGCCGTAGCCGCCGCGGGCCCAGGGCGGGTCTGCCCGCGCCGCGCTCGTGCCGCCGAACAGCCCGGTCGCCGCGACCATGGCAGTGAAGGCAAGGGGAAGGATGGTCCTGCGCATCGGCACATCTCCAATCGTTTCGATCGGGATCAGCAACGGCCCAGTCCCAAAAACCGTTCCGTACCTTCCAGCGCGATGACGAAAGCTTTTCTTTTACGCTTCGCTCCCACGGGAGCATCATCGGGCGCGGAACCACTTCACGGGAGAGCTCGTTTCTGCGGTCTCTCGAACAGGAGACAGCGATGAAGCGGATCACGATCGCCCTGCTGGCCGCCACGACCGTCGCAGGCGGCGCGCTGGCGGCCGAGCAGACCGGCGCCTCGGCACGCTCCCCCGGGCACGAGATGCAGGACCGCGGCAGCGTCAAGGGAAGCCCCGGCGCCTCCGGCTACGCCCCGGGCCACGAGATGAAGTCCGACACGACCGGGACCACCTCGCGCGGGACCGCCTCGCAGATGAACGACACCAAGTCCGGCGCCGCAGGGTCGACGACCCGACGCTGACGCGACCGAAAGGTTCGCCCGACCCCGCGGCGGCGCCTCCGGCGCCGCCGTTCCGACCTCCGGCTCGCGTCGCGCGGTCGCCGGCTCTTCTCATCAGTGTCACGGACCGCTGCTGTAAGGCGGGATCGCGAGATCGGTGTGAGGAAGGGATCGGCCATGAGCGAGTTCGAGGTGCCGCAGCCGGCGGCCACGATCGAGGCCTTGCGGCGCGAGATCGCGGAGGCCTACGACGAGGAGCTGGAACTCGAGATCGAGGAGGAGCGCCTCGCCGGCCTGATGCCGCCGCCGGAGGGCGCGGCGCCGGGGCTCGACCGCCGGCTGTACTTCCGCGAGCTCCTGCGCCTCCAGCACGAGCTGGTGCGGCTCCAGGACTGGGTCCAGACCGAGAAGCTGAAGGTCGTGGTCCTGTTCGAGGGCCGCGATTCTGCCGGAAAGGGCGGGGTCATCAAGCGCATCACCCAGCGCCTCAACCCGCGGGTCTGCCGCGTCGCCGCCCTCCCCGCCCCGAGCGAGCGCGAGCGCGGCCAATGGTACTTCCAGCGCTACGTCAGTCACCTGCCGACCGGCGGCGAGATGGTGCTGTTCGATCGCTCCTGGTACAACCGCGCCGGCGTCGAGCGCGTCATGGGCTTCTGCTCGGAGGCCGAGGTGGAGGAGTTCTTCCGCTCGGTGCCGGAGTTCGAGCGCATGCTGGTCCGGTCGGGCATCATCCTGGTGAAGTACTGGTTCTCGATCACCGACGCCGAGCAGGCCTACCGCTTCGAGATGCGCATCCGCGATCCGCTCAAGCAGTGGAAGCTCAGCCCGATGGACGTCGAGTCGCGCCGGCGCTGGGAGAGCTACACCCGGGCGAAGGAAGACATGCTGGCCCGCACCCACATCGACGAGGCGCCGTGGTGGGTGGTCGACGCGGTCGACAAGCAGCGCGCCCGCCTCAACTGCATCAGCCACCTCCTGGCGCAGGTGCCCTACGGCACGGTCGAGCGGCCGCCCGTCCACCTGCCCGCGCGGGTGCGCAACCCCGACTACGTCCGCGGCCCGATCCCGGCCGAGATGTACGTGCCGGCGCGGTACTGACCCGGGCATGGGCGGGGTCCTGCGCGCGGTGCCGCTCGCCGCCTTCGTCCCGGCCCTCGTCCTGGTCTCCGCCGGGGCCGCCGCGCAGCAGACCCCGCGGCTCACCGTGGTCCCGCCGGCCTGGCCGCTCACCGGCGCCGGCGGCGACCCGCAGACCGCCATCGCCCAGGCCCGCACCTCCGACCAGGTCTCGGTGACGATCGGCGGCTCGATCCAGTCGTCGCTCGGCCCCTACGGCGACCCGTCCGGCCTGCGCGCGGCTCTCGCCGAGCGCGGGATCACCTATACGATCACGTATATCGGCGAGGCGCTGGCCAACCTGCGCGGCGGGCTCAAGCGCGGCGCCACCTATGGCGGGCGCCTCGACACCTCCCTCGACGTCGATCTCGACCGGCTCGCCGGCTGGACCGGCGCGAAGTTCCACACCGACTTCTTCCAGATCCACGGCCACGGGATGTCGCGCTCCTACGTCGACAACCTGACGACGGTGAGCGGCATCGAGGCCCTGCCGGCGACGCGGCTGTTCGAGCTGTGGCTGGAGCAGAGCCTGCTTGACGACACGCTCTCGATCAAGGTGGGCCAGGTCTCGGCCGATACCGAGTTCGCCATCGCCCAGTCGGCTGTGGTGTTCTTCAATGCCGGCTTCGGCTGGCCCAATATCGGTGCCGTCGTGCTGCCGAGCGGCGGGCCGATCTACCCGCTCGCCACCCCGGCGGTACGGGTGAAATACGTGCCCGACCCGCACCTGTCGTTCCAGGGCGCGATCTTCAACGGCGACCCGGCGGGATCGAGGCGGGGCGACGACACCGATCCGCAGCGGATCAACCGCACCGGCACCAGCTTCCGGGTCAACGACCCGGCCCTGCTGATCGGCGAGGTCGCCTACGCGTACACGCTCGACCTCTGGGGCGAGAACCTACACGGCACCGCGACGCTAGGCGGCTGGCAGCATTTCGGCGGCTTCGACAGCCCGCGCCTCGACAGCGTCTCCGGCCGGCTGCTGGCCGACCCGGAGGCGAGCGGCATCGCCCGGCGCTACCGCGGCGACCGCGGCGTCTACGGCATCATCGACCAGACGCTCTACCGTGAGCCCGACACCGAGGACGAGGGCGCCAGCGCCTTCCTGCGGCTGTCGAAGGTGCCGGGCGACCGCAACCTGATCGATCTCTACGTCGACGGCGGCATCGCCTACAAAGGCCTTCTGCCCGGCCGGCCCAACGACACCACGGCGCTCGGGGTGATCTACTCGCGCATCAGCCCCGCCGCCCGCGCCTTCGACCGCGACAGCATCCGGTTCGGCCAGAGCGCCGGCCCGATCCGCAGCAGCGAGGTGGTGATCGAGGCGACCTACCAGGCCGAGGTGCTGCCGGGATTCACCCTCCAGCCGGACCTGCAAGTCGTCATGCGCCCGGGCGGCGGGCTCGCCGACGACCGGGGACGCCGCCTCAAGAACGCGACCGTGATGGGGCTGCGGGCGACGATCAACTATTGAGCGGAGTTCGCGAAAGTGGTTGCCGGTTCCGTAGAGGTATCTGCCAAAAAAATAACGTGGGCGTACGATGCGTTGGCCTGCCAATGCAGGTCTTGCTTCTCGTGACCCGAGATCGTCCGGGCGTTCAGAACGCCTTCACGACGCGGAAGATCGCGCCGAGGTCCTGCTTGAAACCGCCGACGGCGCGCAGGTCGTGGTTGAGTTCCAGGGCGACCTGGAGCGTCGGGTCGATGGCGTAGCCGGCATGGACGCGGACGCGTTGGATCTCGGTGCGCGCGCCAGTCAGGACGCCGCCGAGCCTCTGCTCGCCGCCCCAGGTGCCGGTATAGCCGACCGACGTGGTGAAGGCCGGGCTCCAGCGCCAGTTCGCCCAGGCCTGGAACCGGTGCGTCGTTGTCTGGGTCAGCAGGAGATTGCCCGGAAAGGCCCGGTCGTTGTCGCCGTAGAACTGGGCGTCGTAGGAGAGGTCGACGCTGAACTGCTCGCCGACGCCCTGCTGCAGGCCGAACTGCGCCGCGCCGCGCACCCGGTTGTCGCCCAGGCTGAAGGGTGCGCGCGGATCGTAGCTTCCGGTCGGCGGATTGAGGAAGCCGACGGCGATCACGGCGATCTTCGACGCCGGGTTGATGTAGGGCCAGACGAACGCCGAGAGCGTGATGTTCTGCGTCCCGAAGGCACCCTCCAGCCGCTGGCCGCCGATGCGCGCGTCCTGCAGGCTGCCGAAGGGCTGGAGCACCTGCACCCCGCCCAGCAACCCCGCGACCTCGGCGTAGTGGACCAGGCGGGCGACGCCGATATGGGTCTCGAGCCCCGAATCGCGGAAGGTCGGCCCCCGCGCGATGCTGAAATCGGTGTTGTGGCCGTAAGCGTAGTAGCCGAGCGCCAGGTTCGTCCCGGCCGGCAGCGGCGTGAACTCGTAGGGCATGATCTCCTGCGCCGATGCCGGCGCGGATCGCAGGACCGCCGCGACGGCGAGAAGCGCCAGGTACAGCCCGATCCGGAGGCGCGCCGGTCCCCAGGCGCCTGCGATCCGCCACGGCACTGTCGTCATGTCGTCTTCCTCGAATCCTCGCGAGCGCGTGCACCCTGCGCGACGGCGGTCGACGCCGCGCCTGCTCCAGGGAACGGCTGCTCCCATCCGCGCACGACCCGTCGGACCGGGCGTGGCGGTGTCGTCGACAGCTGTGATGAAGGACGGACCGGCGTCGCCAGATCCTCTGTCGATCTTCTTGGCATGCCCCAAGGGCGATTCGCAAGATCGACTTGCGAAAGGCACGGCGAAATCGGACTGGAGTGTCGCGATGACTTGTATCGGGGCCGGCCGACGCGGTGTGCGGCTCGCGGCGTCTTACCGGCCCCGGCCGGGTTGCGCCGCCGGAAGGCCGGCATCATCCGGGCTGCTGTCTTCGCGCTAGTCCGGTCCCGCGGGACCGGACCCGGCCAATTCCGGTGGGAATCACTCGTCGCAGGCCTCTCCGGCCGGCTCGACGATGGTCGAACCGGAGGGCGTCGCGGTCCCCTACACCTCGGAATTCAGCCCCAGGGCCGCCAGCCCCTCGTCGAGCAGGTCGCCGACATTGGGGATTCCCAGCAGGTAATCGGCGGTGCGGGTGCCGGCAGCCTCGCGCTCGCGGGCGAGGCGGACGGCGTCGGGAAACTCCTCCGGCTCCATGTCGCCGCGGCCGACGAACAGGATCGCCACCAGTTCGGCCCGCTCGTCGTCGTTGAGGCCGGCGATCATCTCGCGCAGTTCCTCCTCGGTCGCGTCGTCGGTGCCGTCGACCAGCACGTCGCGGGCGCCGTCGTCGATCGGGTTCGAGCCGGAATCGGGATCGCTCAATCCCTCCTTCACGTCGAGGGCCCGGGCCCGCAGGATGAACTCACTGACCTTATCAACCGCGATGTCCATCGGTCGAACCTCCTTGATGACGCGCACGCGACGTTTGGTGCAGCCTCAACCCGCGAGGTGCGGCGCGGTTCGCCTCTGGACGGCGAGGCGGTTCGGCATCAAGTGAGCGGCGGCGCGTCCACCTCCGAGGTCCCGATGCTCATCAACGCCGCCTTCGCGGCCCTGCGGCAGGTTTTCTCCCGCCCGCTGCGCGCGATCCTGTGGAAGTCGCTCGGCCTCACGGTCGGGCTTCTCGCCCTGATCTGGTTCGTCCTCAGCAAGGGCATCGCGGCGCTCATCGCCGCCCACCCGATCTCGACCGACTACGCGATGGTCAACGCCGTGGCGTCGTTCCTCGCCGGGGCCGGGCTGTTCGTCGGCCTCGCCTACATCCTGCCGCCGGTCTCGATCCTGGTGGCGGGCTACTTCCTGGACGACGCCGCCGCGATCGTCGAGCGCACCGACTTCCCGGACGAGGTGCCGGGCCGGGCGATGCCGTTCACCCAGGCGATGCTCTACACCGTGCGGTTCGCGGGCCTCGCGCTCGCCGTCAACCTCGCCGCCCTGGCGCTGCTGCTCGTGCCGGGCATCAACGTCGCGGCGTTCTTCCTTGCCAACACCTACCTGCTGGGGCGCGAGTATTTCGAGCTCGCCGCCGCCCGGTTCCGGCCGTTGCAGGAAGCCGGCGCCATGCGGCGCTTCCACACCCCGACCGTGATGCTCGCCGGCGCCCTGCTCGCCGGGCTGATGCTGGTGCCGGTCCTCAACCTCGTCACGCCGCTCTTCGGCATCGCCCTGATGGTCCACGTCCACAAGGGCTTGAGCCGCGACCGGCTGCTGATGCCGCCGGCCAACCGCCCGCCGGTGGCGATGGACCGCGACCGGCTCGGCGCGGGCCGGCGCTGAGGCGGGGGCGCATCCCCGCCCTCACCCGAACACCACGTGCCCCATGATCCGACCGGGCAGCAGGGTGAACAATCCGGTCAGCACCAGCGCCCCGAGATAGAGCCCGATCATCGCCCAGCGGTGGGCCCTGATGTTCCCCCGCCGTGCGTAGACGACCGCCCGCACCAGGCCGGCGAGGGTGAGCACCGACAGGAGGTGGATCCAGCTGAACGGCCCGACCTGGCGCAGGCCGGCGATTCCGAACGAACTCAGCGCCACCACCGCCATCGACCCTGCCCAGATCCGGCCGATCAGCCGGTGCCGCCCGCCGCCGCGCCGCAGGCCGAACTGCAAGGCCCCGAGCACCAGGGCGGCAAGGGCCGCGGCGGCGTGGACCTGGATCACCGGCGAGGCCTGGAGGAGCGGCTGCAAGGTCATGGCGGACGCGTCCCGCGGGGTACGCGCCGTCCGCCGCAGGTTGCGGCCCCGCCCGTCGCGCGTATGTTGACAGGCGCAACATACGGAGCATGTGGGCATTGTCAACATCTGAGGATGGCGGCGCCTATCACCACGGCGACCTGCGGCGCAGCCTGATCGCGGCCGCGCGCGAGCTGCTGCGGGCCGGCGGGGTCGAGGCGGTGACGCTGCGCGAGGCGGCGCGGCTCGCCGGCGTGTCGCACAACGCGCCCTACCGCCACTTCGCCAGCCGCGAGGCGCTGCTCGCCGCCCTGGCGACGGACGGATTCCAGTCGTTGCGTCGGGCGCTCGAAGAGGCGGGCGGCGCGGCCGAGCCGGCTGGCCGGCTCGTCGCCCTCGGCCGGGCCTACCTTCTCTTCGCCGACCGCGACCGCGCGACCTTCCGGCTGATGTTCGGCGGCGTGGTCGAGCCTGCGGGCCATCCTAAGCTTATGGAGGCGTCCGCCGCCGCCTTCGGCGCGCTGCGGAACGTGGTGGCGGAGCGCGAGCCCTCGGAGCGTGCCGAGCGCGAGGCGCTGCGGGCCTGGGCCCTGGTGCACGGCCTCGCCCACCTCGTCGCCGACCGGCAGATCGACGCCGCGAAGGCCGCGGCTTGCCTGGCGTGACGGGAATTTGGTCGGGATCGTTCGCCTTCGAATGAGGCAGCCCGGAATTTAGGCATTGGCGCTGCCCGAAAACCGTGCGCCGCCGCCCGGAACCAATTGGCAAGTCTCTTGCAGACCTCACCTCGTCACTCACCGACGGGGATTGCCCACGATGCCGCTGCCCACCCGCCTGCCCTTGCGCCCGCTCGGGCGGACCCTGTCCGGTCTCGCCCTCGCCCTCGCGCTGGTGGGGCCTGCGAGCGCCCAGGGCGTGCTGCGCATCGGCATGACCGCCTCCGACATCCCGCTCACCACCGGCCAGTCGGACAACGGCGGCGAGGGCATGCGCTTCACCGGCTACACGGTGTACGACGCGCTCATCAACTGGGACCTCAGCCGGGCCGACAAGGCCTCCGACCTGACCCCCGGCCTCGCCACCTCCTGGAAGGTCGACCCCGCCGACAAGACCCGCTGGATCTTCACGCTCCGGCCCGGCGTCACCTTCCACGACGGCTCGGCCTTCGACGCCGCCGCGGTGGTGTGGAACCTCGACAAGCTCCTGAAGTCGGACAGCCCACAATTCGACCCGCGCCAGTCGGCGCAGGGCCGCACCCGCATCCCGGCCGTCGCCTCGTACCGGGCGGTCGATCCGATGACGCTGGAGATCGTCACCAAGACCCCGGACGCCACCTTCCCCTACCAGCTCGCCTGGATCCTGATGTCGTCCCCCGCCAACTGGGAGAAGCAGGGCAAGAGCTGGGACGCGGTGGCGAAATCCCCCTCCGGCACCGGCCCGTGGAAGGTGACGGGCTTCGTGCCGCGCGAGCGCCTGGAGCTGGTGCCGAACAAGGAGTACTGGGACAAGGGCCGGGTGCCGAAGCTCGATCGTATGGTCCTGGTCCCGCTGCCCGAGGCCAATGCCCGTGTCGCGGCGCTCCGCTCCGGCCAGGTCGACTGGATCGAGGCGCCGGCCCCGGACGCGGTCGCCTCGCTGAAGGCGGCGGGCTTTGCCCTCGTCACCAACCTCTACCCGCACAACTGGACCTGGCACCTGTCGCGAGCCGAGGGCTCGCCGTGGAACGACGTCCGCGTGCGCAAGGCCGCGAACCTCGCCATCGACCGCGAGGGCCTGAAGGAATTCCTCGGCGGCCTCGCCACCCCGGCCGAGGGCTTCCTCACCCCCGGCCATCCCTGGTTCGGCAAGCCCACCTTCAAGGTCGGCTACGATCCGGAAGCGGCCAAGAAGCTCCTGAAGGAGGCCGGCTACGGCCCGAGCAAGCCGCTCACCACCAAGGTGCTGATCTCGGCCTCCGGCTCGGGCCAGATGCAGCCGCTGCCGATGAACGAGTTCCTGCAGCAGAACCTGGCGGAAGTCGGCATCAAGGTCGACTACGAGGTCGTGGAGTGGAACACGCTCATCAACATCTGGCGTGCCGGCTCGAAGTCCGACTCTGCGCGGGGCGGTACCGCGATGAACTACTCCTACCTGATCCAGGACCCGTTCACCGCCTTCATCCGCCACGCCCAATGCAACCTGGCGCCGCCGAACGGCACCAACTGGGGCTATTACTGCGATCCGGCGATGGACAAGCTGTTCGACGAGGTCCGCACCACCTTCGAGCCGAAGGACCAGGTCGCGGTCTTGCAGAAGATCCACGAGAAGTTCGTCGATGACGCCCTGTTCCTGATGGTCACCCACGACGTCAACCCGCGGGCGATGAGCAAGAAGGTGCAGGGCTTCGTCCAGGCCCAGAGCTGGTTCCAGGATTTCTCGCCGATCACCATGGCGAAGTGACCTGAAACCCGCTCGCTTCGCGTGACGGGACTGACCCCCTCCGGGTCATCCCGGGGCCGCGAAGCGGAACCCGGGATCCATAGCCGCCGACGGTGCAAGATCGGGCTGAACGCGCTCCGCCTCATCCGGCCGCGTCGGCGGTTATGGATCCCGGGTTCTCGCCTCCGGCGAGCCCCGGGATGACACGGAGGGTGTCACATCCCTCGGGCGGACTTTGTGACATCCCGCCCGGCCACGGCCGGGCGGACCCACGACCCCGACAACCGGCGCCGCCCAGGATCCTCTCCCCATGATCCTCTTCATCCTTAAGCGCATCGGCTACGCCGCCCCGGTCGCCCTCGGCGTCAGCCTGGTGTGCTTCCTCCTCGTCCACCTCGCTCCCGGCGATCCCTTGAGCGCGATCCTGCCGGTGGACGCCACCGCCGAGATGCAGGCGCAGATGCGCGCGGCCTACGGCTTCGACAAGCCGCTGCCGGTGCAGTACGGCCTGTGGCTCTGGAAGGTGCTGCACGGCGACCTCGGCACCTCGATCGCCACCGGCCGCCCGGTCCTGGCGGAGGTCGGCCGCGCCGTCGGCAACAGCCTGATCCTCGCCTCCATGGCGACGCTGATCGGCTTCACCTTCGGCACCTTCTTCGGCTTCGTCGCCGGCTATGCTCGCGATTCCTGGCTCGACCGGGTGGCCTCGGCCATCGCGGTGTTCGGGGTCAGCGTGCCGCATTACTGGCTCGGCATCGTGATGGTGATCGTGTTCTCGGCGACGCTGGGCTGGCTGCCGCCGACGGGAGCGGGGCCGCAAGGCTCGGGCAACTGGTTCCCGGACCTCGAGCACCTGCGCTACATCCTGCTCCCGGCCATCACCATGTCGGTGATCCCGATGGGGGTGATCTCCCGCACCGTCCGGGCGCTCGTCGGCGACATCCTGCACCAGGATTTCGTCCAGGCCCTGCGCGCAAAGGGCCTGTCGGAATTCGGCGTCTTCCGCCACGTGGTGAAGAACGCCGCGCCCACCGCCATCGCCATCATGGGGTTGCAGCTCGGCTACCTGCTCGGCGGCTCGATCCTGATCGAGACCGTGTTCGCCTGGCCCGGCACCGGATTCCTGCTCAACGCCGCGATCTTCCAGCGCGACCTGCCGCTGCTCCAGGGCACGATCCTGGTCCTGGCGATGTTCTTCGTCACCCTCAACCTCCTGGTCGACGTGGTGCAGACCGCCCTCGACCCCCGCATCGAGAGGGCCTGACCCGATGTCGATCCAGACGTCCCTCACGGGCGATCCCGTCGCGGCGGTGGCCGCGCCCGAGATCCCGGTCGTCGCCTCCCGCGGCTACTGGGGCAGCGTCCTGCGGCGCCTCGCCCGCGATCCGGTCGCGATGGCCGCCGGCTTCGTCATCCTGGCAATCGTGCTCGCGGCGATCTTCGCGCCGCTGATCGCCCCGATGGACCCGTTCAAGGGCTCGATGGTCCGGCGTTTGCGCCACGTCGGGGACGCCACCTACTGGCTCGGCTCGGACGAGCTCGGCCGCGACATGCTCACACGGCTCCTCTACGCCGGTCGCCTGTCGCTGTTCATGGGCGTGCTGCCGGTCGTCATCGCGTTCTTCGTCGGATCGGGCCTCGGCATCCTGGCGGGCTATGCCGGCGGCTGGGTCAACACGCTCATCATGCGCGTGGTCGACGTGTTCTTCGCCTTTCCCTCGGTGCTGCTCGCCATCGCGCTGTCGGGCGCGCTCGGGGCCGGCATCCTGAACTCGATCGTGTCGCTCACCGTCGTGTTCGTGCCCCAGATCACCCGCGTCGCCGAGAGCGTCACGGTGCAGATCCGCAACCGCGACTACGTCGAGGCGGCCCGCGTCTCGGGCGCCAAACCGTTCACGGTGGTGCGGGTGCAGGTGCTCGGCAACGTGCTGGGTCCCGTCTTCGTCTACGCCACCAGCCTGATCTCGGTCTCGATGATCCTCGCCTCGGGCCTGTCCTTCCTCGGCCTCGGCGTGAAGCCGCCGGAGCCGGAATGGGGATTGATGCTGAACACGCTGCGCACCGCGATCTACGTCAACCCGGTCGTGGCCGCGCTTCCCGGCGTGATGATCTTCCTGACCTCGATCTCCTTCAACCTGCTCTCGGACGGCCTGCGCTCGGCCATGGAGGTGCGCCAGTGACCGAGCTCGATCCCCGCGACCGCGGCGGTCCCGCGCAGCCGCTGCTGACCGTCGACGGCCTGGTGAAGCACTTTCCCGGCAAGGGCGGCCTGTTCGGCAAGGGCCCCGCGGTGCGCGCCGTCGACGGCGTCGATTTCTCCGTCATGAAGGGCGAAACCCTCGGCGTCGTCGGCGAATCCGGCTGCGGCAAGTCGACGACGGCGCGCCTCCTGATGCAGATTGCCAAGCAGGACAAGGGCGACATCGTCTTCGACGGCGAATTGCTCGGCTCCCGCGCCCTCGACCTGAAGGCCTATCGCCGCCAGGTGCAGATGGTCTTCCAGGATTCCTACGCCTCGCTCAACCCGCGGCTCACGGTCGAGGAATCGGTGGCCTTCGGCCCACGGGCGCACGGGCTGTCGGCGGCGGCGGCGCTCGCCCGCGCCCACGACCTCCTGCGCCGGGTCGGCCTGGAGCCGCGGCGCTTCGGCGGGCGCTACCCGCACGAGGTCTCGGGCGGCCAGCGCCAGCGGGTCAACATCGCCCGCGCCCTGGCGCTGGAGCCGCGGCTCCTCATCCTCGACGAGGCGGTCTCGGCCCTCGACAAGTCGGTGGAGGCGCAGGTGCTCAACCTGCTCACCGACCTCAAGCAGGAATTCGGCCTGACCTACATCTTCATCTCGCACGATCTCAACGTCGTGCGCTTCATGTCCGACCGGGTGATGGTGATGTATCTCGGCCGGATCGCCGAGATCGGCCCGTCCGACGCGATCCTCGGGGCGCCGCGCCACCCCTACACGGCGGCCCTGCTCGCCTCCCAGCCCTCGACCGATCCGGACGCCCGGCTGGTGGAAGCGCCGCTGACCGGCGATCCGCCCAACCCGATCAACCCGCCCCCGGGCTGCCGCTTCCACACCCGCTGCCAGTTCGCCGCCGAGGTCTGCCGCACCCGCGAGCCCGGCCTCGACCCGGTGGCACCCGCCCACCTCGCCGCCTGCCACATGGCGTCGGCCGGCTCCGGCCACCCGAAGGCCCCCGATGTCCCGCTGGCAGCGTGAGGCAGACGATGAACGCACCCCTGCGCAATCCCGAGACCGCCTCCTCCGAGGCCCTGATCGAGGTCCGCGACCTCACGGTCGATTTCCTGGGCGGCAGAAAGCCGGTCCGGGCCGTCGGCGGGGTCGATTTCTCCATCCGCGCCGGCGAGGCCCTGGCGCTCCTCGGCGAATCGGGCTCCGGCAAGTCCGTGACCCTGCGGGCTTTGATGCGGCTCCTGCCGGAATCGCGCACCCGCATCGGCGGGCACTTGCGCGTCGACGGTCACGACGTGCTGAACCTGAAGCCGAAGGCGCTCTCGGCCTATCGCGGCGGCACCGTCGCGATGATCTTCCAGGATCCGGGCCTCGCCCTCGATCCGGTCTACCGCATCGGCGACCAGATCGCCGAGGCGGTGGTGCGCCACGAGGGCGTCTCGCGCTCAGCCGGGCGGGCCCGGGCGCTCGAATTGTTCGAGCGCGTCCACATCCCCTCTCCGGCCCGGCGCCTCGACGCCTACCCGCACGAATTGTCCGGCGGCATGCGCCAGCGGGCGATGATCGCTCTGGCGCTCGCCTGTCGGCCGAAGGTGCTGCTCGCCGACGAGCCGACGACCGCGCTCGACGCCACGGTGCAGATCCAGATCCTGCTCCTCCTGCGCGAGTTGCAGCGCGACCTCGGCCTCGCGGTGATCTTCGTCACCCACGACGTCGGCGTGGCGGTGCAGGTCGCCGACCGGGTGGCGGTGATGTATGGCGGCCACCTCGTCGAGGTGGGCGCGAGCGGCGCGGTGGTCGGCACCCCGGCCCACCCCTACACCCGGGGACTGCTCGCCTCCCGCATCACCCCGGATTCGCCGAAGGGGGTGCGGCTCGCCACCATCCCCGGCTCGCCCCCCGACCTCGCCGACCCGCCCCCGGGCTGCCCGTTCGAGCCCCGCTGCGGCCTCGTCGTCCCGGCCTGCCGGGAGGGGTTGCCGGCGCGGGTGGCAGTGGGGCCGGGGCACGCGGCGCGGTGCGTTCGGGTCGGTGAAGCGGGGGCTTGACGGATCAGGTGCGAGTCGACCTGCCCGGTTCGCCGAGCGCGAGCTCGACCTGCCGCACGGCCGGGAGCACAGCTTGACGTCCCGACCGCTGCCTCATCCCGCTTTGGCGGGTGGAACGACCAAGCCCCGGTTCGATTTGTCGATACTGGGACCCGGTCTGGCTCAGGCAGCGCCTCCGAGTGCATTCGAAAGCGCCGCGATCTCACAGCGCCGAGGCCTGTGCGCCCATGCAGGAGGCGTAGCCGCTATGGCCGGCCTGCGAGACGTTCGGCCGGTCCGAGCGCATCGCCGTCAGGTGCGCGTCGCAACGGTGCTTCTGGGGCGCCGGGCCGGCCTCGGCGCGGACGTCGTTCCGGGTGGCGCAGGCGCCGTAGCCGCTGTGGCCTGCCTGCGAAACGTTCGGCCGGTCGGAGCGCATCATCGCCAGCTCGGCGTCGCACCGATGCTTGGCCGCGGCGGGACCGGCATCAACCTGCAGGTTGTGCCTGGCCGCGCAGGCGCCGTAGCCGCTGTGGCCTGCCTGCGAGACGTTCGGCCGGTCCGAGCGCATCGCCACGAGATCGGCGTCGCATGGTCCGGCCGAAGCCGCCGCGCTCATGACGAGAAATGCGCCGCAGGCGGCCAGGCTCACCAGAATCGTCTTCATCGTTCCCCCACTTCTGCATCGACGCGCGAATCTTCGGGCGGACAGGCAGCACCGCAACGGTGACTTGCTTCTATTGTCATGAATTTCGATGCCCGAACATGTTAGTTCCTGAAAAGATTGCTTTTCAAATATTCTTGATGCTTAGTCTGAAGGGATTAGGTTACAGCATGCCGCCGCCGAGGCGCCGATCCGGAACTGCGGGCGGCCGGACGCCGCGTCATGCCGCGTTGCGCCCGCGCCGCCCCGAGGTTAACCCCGGCGACGCGGCGGCGGGCCCGCTTCGCATGTAGGACGGGAGATCGGGACGCGGTGAGCAAGGCCGAGGTGACGAAACGCGGACCCGCCAAAGCGGCGACCGCCCCCTTCGCCGAGATCGTGATGGTGTGCGCCAAGTGCGCCAAGCGGCAGGGGGTGGGCGCCAAGGCGGTCCGGGGCGGGCTGAAGCGCGCCCTCAAGGCGGATCACCGCGGCCGCAAGGTGCGGGTGGTCGAGACCGGCTGCCTCGGCCTGTGCCCGAAGCGCAGCCTGACGCTCGCCACCGCCGGCTCCCTCGGCGTAGGGAAACTCCTGGTGCTCGATCCGGCCCTCGAACCCGCGGCGATGCTGGACGCCCTGCTGCCGGGCAAGGCGCCGTGACGGCGGCGCGGGCCACGACGTCCCCGGGCCTCGGTCGCCGCCTGCTGCGGCGGGTGCCGTTGATCGGCGCCGCCATCGGCGTGGTGCTGGCGCTCTGGCTCGTCGCCGCCAACGACGTCGGCGCGGTGGCCGACGCCTTCGGGCGCGTCGGCATCCTCGGCATCCTCGCGGTGGTGGGGGTGCGCGTCGCGATCGTCGGGCTTTGCGGGCTCGCCTGGGCCCGGACCCTCACGGGTCTCGCCGCGGTCACGGCCGGGCCGTTCGTGCTGCTGCGCTTCGTGCGCGAGGGGGTCAACGTCCTCCTGCCCGTCGCCTCGGTCGGCGGCGAGGTCTTGGGCGCGCGGCTCCTCACCTTCTGGGGCGTCACGGGGGCCGCGAGCGCCGCCGGCATCCTGGTCGACATGTTCTTCCAGGTCGTCACCCAGGCGCTGTTCGCGCTGACCGGCGTCGTGCTCCTCTCGCAACTCGAGGGCGAGCAGGCCGCGACGCTGGCCGCCTGGTGCGCCAAGGGGCTCGCTTTGAGCGGCGTCGTCCTCGCCGCGTTCTTCGCCGTGCAGCGCTACGGCGGCGCCGCCTTCATCGAGCGACGGGTGGCGATGCTCGCCCGCCGCTTCGCCACGGAGGGCGGGACGGCGCCGGCCGGCGGCGGCGTGCAGGCTGCCCTCGACGCGGTCTGGGACCGCCGGCGCTGGCTGCCCCTCGGCCAAGGCTTCCTGCTCCACCTCGCCGCCTGGTTCCTCGGCGCCCTGGAGATCTGGATCGCCCTGCAATGCATCGGCATCCAGGGCGTGACCCTCGCCGAGGCGGTGGTGCTCGAATCCTTGAGCCAGGCGATCAAGTCCGCCGCCTTCCCGGTCCCGAGCGGGCTCGGCGTGCAGGAGGGCGGCTTCGTGCTCCTCGGCAGCCTGTTCGGCATCGACCCCCACACCGCGCTCGCGCTCTCGCTGGTCAAGCGGGTGCCGGACGTGGTGCTGGGCCTGCCGGCGCTGATGGCCTGGCAGACGATCGAGGCGCGGCGCGGGCTGATGGTGAAGCCGGTGCCGCCGGCGGTCTAGCTTCCCTCGGCGACCGACCGGGCCAGCACCTCCGGGGTGTCGGGAGCACTCATCGCGCGGGCGGCACTCTCGGCGGTGTGGCCGCTCGCGTCCTTGCGGGCCGGGTCCGCGCCGCGGGCGAGCAGCGCCTCGACCATCTCAACGCGGTTGAACATCGCCGCCGTCATCAGGGCGGTGCGCCCGTCCGGCCCGGCGCCGTCGATCGCGGCCCCGCCGTCGAGGAGGGCCAGCACCGCCGGCATCGCGCCCTTGAACGCCGCCGCGGCGAGCGGGGTCTGGCCGCGGTCGTTGGCGATCTCCGGATCGGCCCCGTGCGCCATCAGCGCTGCCACCGTCTCGACGTGGCCGTGATAGGCCGCGAGCATCAGCAGCGTGTCGCCCTTGTCGTTGCGCAAGTTGGGCGGCAGGCCCATGCCCAGCAACTCGCGAAGCTCCGCGTGGTGGCCGAGGCGGGCATATTGGAACACCCGGCCCGCGAAGGCGATCGTGTCCTCGTCCAGAGCCGGCCGCGCCGGGGCGCCCGTGTCCTCGTCCTGCATCGTGCTTCGATCCATTCTCGCGTCGGTTCTCTCCGGCGGCGGATATCGGGTCCGGGGGTCGTCCGCCAAGGGGGTGGCCTCCGGTGCGGGCCGCCCCACGGCGCCGGCCGTCGTTAGGGCGACATTCACTACGCGCAGTAGAATCGTTTGTAAAAGCCAAGCAACGACATGGATGTTCACTCGCAGCGGTGCACCTGATACGCCACAAAGCGCCAGGCCGAGAGAAGCAAGTCGTGACCGCCCTCTACAATTGCATAACTGACAATCACGATCTCAAGCTGGTTATGCTCGCAGCAGTTGTGTGCAACCTCGCTGCGGCGACCAGCCTGGCACTGCTCGATCATGCCCGCATCAATGCCGGCCGGGAGCGCCGCCTGTGGCTCGCCACCGCCGCCCTGGCGGGCGGGACCGGAATCTGGGCGACGCATTTCATCGCCATGCTGGCCTTCTCCCCCGGCATTCCCTCGGCCTACGACCTCGGGCTCACCGGGCTGTCCCTGCTGATCGGCATCGGCATGGCGGCGGCGGGATTCTGGATCGCCCTGCGGCCCGGCCTGCCCGGGGCGGCCTGGCTCGGCGGCGCGCAGATCGGCCTCGGCGTCGGCGCCATGCACTTCACCGGCATGGCGGCCTTCGAGGTCGCCGGCCGCATCGTCTGGGATCCCGGCCTCGTCGTCGTCTCGCTCGCGGCGGGCGCGGGCCTCGGCAGCCTGGCGCTCGCCACCACCCTGCGGGCCGGATCCGTCGGGGTGAAGCTCGCCGGGGCCGGCCTGATGGTGGCGGGCATCTGCGGCCTGCACTTCACCGCGATGAGCGCCGCGGCGATCGTGCCGGATCCGTCGGTGGCGGTGTCGGGCACGGCGGTGCCGGCGGCGATCCTCGCGGTGGCGGTGGCGCTCGCCAGCGTCACGATCCTGCTTCTCGCCTTCGCCGGGCTGTGGCTGCACCTGCGCGACGAGCGCCGCTCGGTGCTCGAGGGCGACCGGATGCGGGGGCTCGCCAACGCCGCCGCCGAGGGGCTGGTGGTCTGCGACGGCGACCGGATCGTCACCGTCAACGACAGCTTCGCCGACCTCGTCGGCCTCACCCCCGAGGGTCTGAGCGGGGCGGCTCTGTCGGGCATCCTCGCCGAGCCGGCCGCGAGCGAGGCCGTGGAGGCGCCAGAGGCGCAGCTGCGCCGCCACGACGGCGGCCTGGTGCCGGTCGAGGTGATCCGCCGCGTCATCGACTTCGCCGGTCGTCCGCACGCCGCGCTGGCGGTGCGCGACCTGCGGGCGCGCAAGCGCGCCGAGGCGCGGATCGCCTATCTCGCCCATCACGACGCCCTGACGGGCGCGCCGAACCGCACCAGCTTCAACGCCCGGCTGGCGCAGGAGCTCGCGCTGGCCCAGGCCGCCGGCCGGCCCCTCGCTGTGCTCTGCGCCGATCTCGATCGGTTCAAGGAGGTCAACGACCTGTTCGGCCACGCCGCCGGCGACGGCCTGCTGCGCGCGGTCTGCGCGGCGATCACCGCCGTGCTCGGGCGCGGCCAGATGCTGGCGCGGCTCGGCGGCGACGAGTTCGCCGTGCTGGCGCCGAACCTCGACGCGGCCGGCGCCGAGGCGCTCGGCGAGGCGATCCTGGGCGCGCTCCGCCAGGCCGAGACCGGGCCCGCCGGGGTGATCGCGGCGGCGAGCCTCGGCATCGCGCTGTTTCCCCATGACGGCGTCGACGCCGAGACCCTGATGATCCAGGCCGACACCGCCCTCTACCGCGCCAAGCAGGAGGGCCGCGGCCGCCTGCGCTTCTACGAGGCGCGGATGGGGGTGCAGGTCCGCGAGCGGCGCCAGATCGAGCACGACCTGCGCCACGCCGTCGAGCGGGCTGAGTTCCGGGTCGTGTACCAGCCCCAGACCCGCATCGATACCGGCGAGGCGGTCGGATTCGAGGCGCTGCTGCGTTGGCATCATCCCGAGCGCGGCATCGTCCCGCCCGACCTGTTCATCCCGATCTCCGAGGAGACCGGCAGCATCCTCGGGATCGGCGAGTGGGTCCTGCGCGAGACCTGCCGCGAGGCTGCATCGTGGGAGAAGCCCCTGCGCATCGCCGTGAACGTCTCGGCGGTGCAGCTCCACGCCCCCGGCTTCGCGGAGCTGGTGCACGAGGTGCTGTTCACCACCGGCCTCAGCCCCGCCCGCCTCGAACTCGAGATCACCGAGACCGCGCTGATCCGCGACCTGCCGCGGGCGCTCGCGACCTTGCGGCGGGTCAAGGCGATGGGTGTGCGGATCGCGATGGACGATTTCGGCACCGGCTACTCGTCGCTGTCGAACCTGCGCGCCTTCCCGTTCGACAAGATCAAGATCGATTCCTCCTTCACCCGCTCGGTCGATACGAGCGAGCAGGCCGCCACGATCGTGCGCACGGTCCTGGGCCTCGGCCGCGGCCTCGGGCTGCCGGTGCTCGCCGAGGGCGTCGAGACCTCAGCCGAGCTGGCGTTCCTGGGCGCCGAGGCCTGCCACGAGGCGCAAGGCTACCTGTTCGGCCGCCCGGCCCCGATCGACGCCTTCCGCCACCTCACCACCGGCCGGCCGCGCGGCGCGGAGGAGGCGGCGTGAATCGGTCCGCGCGGGCTGGCACGCGGCGGCGCGAGGCGGCATAAGCCGAAGCTGAGGGGCCGGCCGGCAACGGACGGCCCTACCGCCTCCACCGAGACGAGACTCCATGACCGTCAAGGCCGTCCCCACGCAGCCCTTTCCCGACCAGAAGCCCGGCACCTCGGGCCTGCGCAAGAAGGTCCCGGTCTTCCGCCAGCCCGGCTACGTCGAGAACTTCGTCCAGGCGATCGTCGACTGCCTGCCCGACCGGGCGGGCACGACCCTGGTGGTCGGCGGCGACGGGCGCTTCCTCAACCGCGAGGTGGTGCAGACGACCCTGAAGATCGCGGCGGCGAACGGCTTCTCGCGCATCCTCGTCGGTCGAGGCGGCCTGCTCTCGACGCCGGCCGCCTCCTGCGTGATCCGCAAGTACGGCGCGATCGGCGGCGTGGTGCTCTCGGCGAGCCACAATCCCGGCGGCCCCGAGGGTGATTTCGGCATCAAGTTCAACGCCCGCAACGGCGGTCCTGCGCCCGAGCCGGTGACCGAGGCGATCTTCGCCCGCACCAAGGCGATCACCGAGTACCGCATCGTCGAGGCCCCCGACATCGACCTCGACGCGCTCGGCGACGTACACTTGGGTGACGCCACCGTCACGGTGATCGATCCGGTGGCGGATTACGCCGCCTTGATGGAGACGCTGATCGACTTCTCCGCCATCAAGGCCCTGTTCGCCTCCGGCTTCCGGATGCGGTTCGACGCGATGAGCGCCGTGACCGGCCCCTACGCCAAGGAGATCCTGGAGCGGCGCCTCGGCGCCCCAGCCGGCACGGTGGTCAACGCCGAGCCCCTGCCCGATTTCGGCGGCCACCACCCGGACCCGAACCCGGTCCACGCCCACGACCTGATGGCGCTGATGACCGGCCCCGACGCGCCCGATTTCGGCGCCGCCTCCGACGGCGACGGCGACCGCAACATGATCGTCGCCCCCCACCTCTTCGTCACCCCGAGCGACAGCCTGGCGATCCTCGCCGCCCACGCCCATCTCGCGCCGGGTTACAAGGACGGGCTGGCGGGCGTCGCCCGCTCGATGCCGACGAGCCGCGCCGCCGACCGGGTCGCGGCGCGCCTGGGCGTTCCCGCCTTCGAGACCCCGACCGGCTGGAAGTTCTTCGGCAACCTGCTCGATGCCGGACGGATCACCCTGTGCGGCGAGGAGAGCGCCGGCACCGGCTCGAACCACGTGCGCGAGAAGGACGGGCTGTGGGCGGTGCTGCTCTGGCTCAACCTGCTCGCCGCGACGGGCAAGCCCGCCGACCAGGTGGTGCGCGACCACTGGGGAGCCTTCGGCCGCGACTACTACGCCCGCCACGACTACGAGGAGGTGGAGAGCGCCGCCGCCGAGGGGCTGATGAGCGCGCTTCGCGAGAAGCTCGCCGGGCTGCCGGGGCAGCGCATCGGAGACCTCACCGTCGAGGCGGCGGACGACTTCGCCTATACCGACCCGGTCGACGGCTCGGTAACCGCGCGCCAGGGCGTGCGGATCCTGTTCCGCGAGGATGCCCGGGTGGTCTTTCGCCTGTCGGGCACCGGCACCGTCGGGGCGACCCTGCGGGTCTACCTCGAGCGCTTCTCGAAGGACCGGCTGGACGCGCCGACCGCCGAGATGCTGGCCCCCGTCGTGGCGGCGGCCGAGGCGATCGCGGGGATCGTGCAGCACACCGGGCGGACCGAGCCGTCGGTCGTGACGTGACGGACCGCAGGCGCCGCGCTCCGGCACGGCGCCTGCGGCCGCAAAACGTCTCGGGGAACGCGCTATCCTCCCTTCACCGCGCCGGCCGTCAGCCCGGCGACGATCTGGCGCTGGGCGAACACCGTGAGCACCAGGACCGGCAGCGTCACGATCAGCGCCGCGGCCGCGAGCGGCCCCCAGCTCAGCTGGTCGAACGAGATCATGTTGTAGACCGCCACCGGCAGGGTGCGGGTCTCGCGCCCGGCGAGCACGATGCCGAAGACGAAGTTGTTCCAGGAAAAAATCACCGCCAGGATCATCGCCACCGCGATGCCGGGCTTGGCGATCGGCAGCGCGACGTAGCGAAACACCTGCCAGCGGCTCGCGCCGTCGATGACGGCGGCCTCCTCCAGCTCCAGCGGCGTGGTCTCGAAGTAGCCGATCATGATCCAGATCACGATCGGCACCGTGACGACGAGGTGGATGATGATCTGCGGCCACAAGGTGCCGAGCAACCCGAGCCACTGGAACAGCAGGAAGAGCGGGATCAGGTAGGACAGGCCGGGCGTGATCCGCGCGACCAGGATCACGACGGCCGCCTTGGCGGCCTTCATCCGGGCGATACCGTAGCCCGCCGGCACCCCGACGAGGAGCGCGAGACCCGTGGCGGTGCCGGTGACCAGCAGGCTGTTGAGGAAGTAGGTCGAGAACCGGTTCGATTCGAGCACGTCGAGGTAGTTCTTCCAGGCGAAGCGCTCGGGGATCAGGATCGGCGGATAGGCGGCGTTGTCGATCTCGTACTTGACCGAGAGCGACAGCATCCAGACGAAGAACAGGATCACCGGCGAGACGATCACCAGGACGGCGAAGAGCAGGGCGGCCTGCTTGAGGAGCCAGCGGACGTTCACGCGACGGCCCCCTGCGTACGCTTGCGGACCACCAGCAGGGCGGCGGCGAGCGCAATGATGAGGAGGAAGAACACCACGGCGATCGCCGAGCCGTAGCCGACGTCGTAATAGGCGAAGGCGACGCTGTAGAGGTAGATGTTGATCGTCTCGGACGCCGTCCCCGGTCCCCCCTGGGTGATCGCGAAGATGATGTCGAAGCTCTTCACCGCGTCGATCATCCGGATCATCGCGGCGACGAACAGGAACGGCGCCACCAGCGGCAGGGTGATGTGGCGAAACACCTGCCAGAGCGAGGCGCCGTCGATCTGCGCGCTCTCGTAGGGCTCGGTCGGCAGGGCCGCGAGGCCGCCGAGCACGATCAGCATCACGAGCGGGGTCCACTGCCAGGTCTCGACCAGCACCAGCGACGGGATCACGGTCGCCGGGTGGAACACCCAGAGCTGGGGCGGGATGCCGACGAGGGACAGCAGGTAGTTCAGCACCCCGAGCTGGGGGTGGAACATCATGGTCCAGACGAGCGCGATGGCGACCGGGGTCGCCATCATCGGCAGGATGAACACGCCGCGCAGGAAGCCGCGCAGCGGGAACCTGGCGTGGAACACGCAGGCCGCGAGCGTGCCGAGGATGAGCGGCAGCACCACCGAGAGCGCGGTGTAGACCAGCGTCTGCCACACCGCGTCGAGGAAGCGCGGATCGGTGGGCAGCCGCGCGTAGTTCGACAGGCCGACGAAGGCCGGGTCGGCCCCGACCTTCCACTCGTGCAGGCTCATCCACAGGGTGAAGGCCCAGGGAAAGACGATCACCCCGACGACGACGACGAGCGCCGGCACCACGAAGGGCCAGTAGCCCGGCGGGCGCCAGCGGGCCGCCGGCGCCTCATCGGGCGCCAGCTCGACGGTCGACGGCGCGAGGCCGGCCCGGGCCATCAGGCCTTCTCGCTGCGCTCGAGGATCGGGCGGTACTGCTCGGCCGCCTTCTTCAACTCGGCCGCCGGGTCGGCCCCCGACAGGGTGGCGGTCACGGCCGACCCGACGATGTCGCGGAACTCCGCCACCGGCACCACGACGGGCAAGCCGAGCTTGCTGATCTTCGACGAGCCGATCACCGAGTCGAGCCACTCGCGCGGCATCTTCACGCCCTGCTGCACCTCGGCGTCGCTGAGGATCGAATCGCGGAACGGCACGCCGCCGCCGGCCTGGAGCAGGCGGCCGCCCATGATCTTCGAGACCGCCCACTGGCAGTAGAGGTAGCCGGCCTCCTTCTTGGCGCTCGCCGCCGTCACGCCGATGCCGTCGCCGTAGGTGGCCGAGGCGTGGTCCTTGGGGCCCTTCGGCACCACCGCGTAGCCGACCTTGCCGACGACGCGCGAAGCGTTGGGATCTTCGAGCGGCGGCGCCCAGCCGACGCCGTCGAGCCACATCGCCGCCCGCCCCTGCGTGAAGGCCGCCATCGACTCCATCCAGTTGAAGCCGACGACGCCGGGGGGTGCGGTCTTGGTGAGCAGGCGCTGGTAGAGCTTCGTCGCCTCGACCGCCTCCGGGCCGTCGATCAGCAGGTTGCCCTTGTCGTCGAGGAAGCGGCCGCCATAGGCGAGGAAGAACGCGCCCCATAGCGCCATATTGGCGTTGCGCAAGCCCCGGCCGACGAAGCCGTAGGTGCCGGCCTTCGGGTCGGTCAGCGTCTCGGCCGCCCGCATCATGTCGTCGAAGGTCTCGGGATACGCGACGTTCTTCTTCTGGAACAGCTCCTTGTTCCAGTACAGGATGAAGTAGTCGACCGACATCGGCAGCGAGCGCATCTCGCCCTTCGGCGTCTTGGCGTATTGCAGGCCCGCCGCGCTGAAATCGGCCTCGCGCAGGGCCGGATCGGTCAGGTTCGGGTCCTTGAGGTAGTCCGACAGGTCGGCGAGCCAGCCGGCCTTGTCGAACTGGCGCTTCTGCACGTGGTAGCTCAGGTGCACCACGTCGAAGCTCGGCCGGCCCGAGGTCAGCTCGATGACGATCTTCTGGCGCTGCTGCTGCTCGGGGATGACCTCCGAGTTGACCTTGATCCCGGTCAGCGCCGTGAACTCGGCGGCGTGGCGCTGGAGCAGGTCGCCGCGCGGCCCCTTGATCAGGTTGACCTCGAGGGTGGTGCCGGCGTGGCGCTTCCAGTCGACGGCCGCGAAGGCCGGGCGCGCGCCGAACAGCCCGAGGCCCGCCGCGGCGGCGCCGGATGCCAGGATGCGGCGGCGGGTCGGCCCGCCGCGAGAGAACTCGCCCATCGTTTCCACCCTTACATAATACCCGGATCTGGCGCCCGGGCTTCGTCGAGGCGGGGCCGGTTCTCCGGTCCCCGTCGTGCCGCTCCACCAATGGCATCGCGAAGCGGCAGCGCTGCCGCTTGAGCGTAGTGCAAGAGGCGCAGTGGTGGGAAGCGGCTCGCCACGGCGACCCCGGAAAAATCCGAGGGCGAGCACCGGGCCGAAAGCCGATGAAAATCACGACTGAGAAGCGATGGCGATCCGATCCGGATATGTCTAATTGCACTGGCGGGAGCGAAATCACAGCTCCCTGATTGGACAATCATAGACTATCTTCAAGCGTATTCCGCAGCGATGGCGATCATAGTTGCACTGTATGACAAATATTTTCGGCAAATCTTGCCTATATGCTCGTAGTACACTGATTTTTGGCAGTGTTTCCTAATTAATTAGGTCATTTTCCCTCTTATACGGTGCATTTTTGAATTTTTTAATGCATTATGAGTTATTTTTTATCAAAAATATCATAAATTATGTTGATAAATTTAACTATTTTGCTGATCATGCACCGCTTTAGCATCCAGGCATAAGCGAATTCGGCGGCCCGGCTCTTTGCAGCGCCTCATCGATTTTTGCTGCCTTACGTTCGATCTTCCTGACTTCGATCGAAACCGAATCCTGCCCTTCACTCCCTTGAGGTTCTTTCGAAAGTCCTTGAAGGAAATTTTTGTAACAATCGCTCTCACTTTTTGCGATCGTGGTCCTTTCGGAGGAAGGTCGAGTTTGCTGCGAAGGCGCAAGAAAGTTGCGACCTATCAACATGCCGGTGGCGAGCGCTACCAGCAACTCCAGCACCCTGAGCACGAGGCGCAACCGATCGACGCTCATTGCATCCAAGCTTCCGCATGCAGGATCACCATCCTCCCCACATTCCTTCGATGGAATCGGACTGGGATTGGCCGACCAGGGTCTACTCCTACGCCCCGGCGAGATCGAGCGTCAGGGCAAAGCACGCCCCGTTCGTGCCCGACACGGCCAGATCGCCGCCGAGCTGGCGGGCGAGCCCATGGATCACCCGCATGCCGAGGCTGCGGCGGGCCGCGGCCGTGTCGAACCCCTCGGGCAGGCCGACGCCGTCGTCCGAGACGCTGAGGCGGACCTTGCCCTCGCCGTCCGGCACCGCCTGAACGCGGACCGGGCCGTCGCCACCCGGATAGGCGTACTTGACCGCGTTGGTGACGAGCTCGTTGACGAACAGCCCGAGCGGGATCGCGAGGTCGGCCGGGATCGGCATCGCCGGGGCCTCGCAGGTGATGGCGTGGCCCGGCGCGCTCTCGCGCAGCTTCTCGCACAGGGAACCGAGGAAGCCCGACAGCTCCACCGCCGCCAGGTCCGGCTGGCGCCAGAGCTGGTCGTGCACCTGCGCCACCGCATCGACCCGCGAGCGGGCGTCGGCGAGGGCATCGCGGGCCTGCTGGCTCTCGGTGGTGCGGGCCTGGAGCGAGAGCAGGCCCGCCACGGTGGCGAGGCTGTTCTTGACCCGGTGGCTCATCTCGCGGGTGAGCAGTTCCTGCCGGTCGAGGGCGGCCTGGAGCCGCGCCTCCGAGCGCTGGCGCTCGATGGCGCCGCCGAGCAGGTTGGCGAAGCCCTGCATGAAGGCGATGTCGGCCTCGTCGAACTGGCCCTCGCGGGTGTCGTCGACCTCCAGCACGCCGAAATCGCCCTCGCGGTTGCGGATCAGCACGTTGAGGGCGCGACGCACGCCGTGATCGGCCATCAGCTGCGGCGTGCGGAAGCGGCGCTCGTTCTCCAGGTGGTTGGAGATCACCGGCTGCCCGGTCTTGAGGGCGTAGCCTGCCGGCGAGGCGAGATCGGCCCCGACATGGGCGTGGCCGACGACGTTCGGCCCCCAGCCGACGCCGGCGATGACGAGAAGCGTGTCCTGGCCGGGCTTGTATTCCAGCGCCTTGCAGAACTCGGCCGACATCCCCTCCGCGCACAGTTCGGTCGCGCGTTGCAGCAGCCGGCCGAGATCGTCGGCGCGCAGGGCCTCGACGCCGAACTCGGACAGGATCTTCTGCTGCTTGAGGCGGTATTCGAGATCCGGACGGCTAAGCTCCGCCATCGTGTTCGGTCCTGTCCTTTCCCTGCGCCAAGGGCGGGGGCTGTGCTGCTCGCGGGCTGGCAGCGTGGCCGGTCGCCCGTCAGAGGGCTCACGTCTGCCGGGTCGGGTCAAGCGGGTCGAGGGGCCTGACCGCAATGCCGCACAGGCCATCGGCCCTGTCGGCGCTGCGGCCCCGCCCCATATCCGCTGGTGCAGTGCACATGTCGCAGGAGTGGGGAGCCGTGCTGCGCCTCGTCGCCCTCGGGATCATCCTGACCGCCGCCGTGACGATCCTGGTCACGCTCCTGCGGCCGCCGCCCCTTCGGGCGCAAGCGGAGGAAAGCTATTGCCGCCCTCCCCTCAAGTTCGCCGCCGGCGCCTGCGTGGCGCAGTGCCCGGCGGGCTACGAGGATCGCGGCCGGGTCTGCACCTTCCGCAGCCTGTCGCGCTGACGGCTCAGGCGGCGTCGGCCCCCGGCGCCAGCGCCGCGTGCGCGTCGCCCCAGGCCTTGAGCGCCCGGATCACCGGCTCGAGGCTGCGGCCGCGCTCGGTCAGGCGATACTCCACCCGCGGGGGCACCTCGGCGTAGACCGTGCGGTGGACGAACCCGTCCGCCTCCAGCTCGCGCAGCTGGTTGGTCAGCATGCGCTGGGTCACGTTCGGCATCCGGCGGCGCAACGCGTTGAACCGCAGCGAATCCTCCGGCGTCGGCGCCTCGGCCAGCAGGTGGTAGAGGATCACGCCCTTCCACTTGCCGTCGATCAGCTGGAGCGTCGCCTCAACGGCGCAGCCCGGGCTGCATTCCAGGCTGCGGTGCCGGGTGCGGGCCATGACGGTATCCTTTTCGACACTATGGGCGCTTCATGTGCGTTCTTGCGCGCGCCGAGGGTAGCGGTCATCTCCGCTCCAGTCATCAAGGAGCCCGCCCATGCGCGCCGTCGGTTACCAGACCTCCCTGCCGATCGAGGACGAGGCCGCCCTCCAGGACATCACCCTGCCCCGCCCGGAGCCCACGGGGCGCGACCTTCTGGTCGAGGTCCGGGCGGTGTCGGTGAACCCCGTCGACACCAAGGTGCGCCGCCGTGCCGCCCCCGAGGCGGGCGGCTGGAAGGTGCTCGGATGGGACGCTGTCGGCGTCGTCGTCGCCGCCGGCCCGGAGGCGACGCGGTTCCGCCCCGGCGACGAGGTGTTCTACGCCGGCGCCCTGGAGCGCCCCGGCACCAACGCCGAGTTCCACCTCGTCGACGAGCGCATCGTCGGCCACAAGCCCGCCTCCCTCTCCTTCGCCGAGGCGGCGGCCCTGCCGCTCACCGCGATCACCGCCTGGGAGACGCTGTTCGACCGGCTCGACGTGCGCAAACCCGTGCCGGGCGCGGCGAACGCCGTGCTGATCGTCGGCGGGGCCGGCGGCGTCGGCTCGATCGCGACGCAGCTCGCGCGCCAGCTCACCGACCTCACGGTCATCACCACCGCCTCGCGGCCGGAGACCCAGGCCTGGAGCCGGGAGCTCGGCGCGCACCACGTCGTCGATCACGGGGCGTCGCTGGTGCAGGCGGTGGCCGATCTCGGCCTCGGCGCCCCGGGCCTCGTCTTCTCGACCACCCACACCGACACGCACCTGCCGGCGCTCGTCGAGCTGCTGGCGCCGCAGGGCCGGCTCGCGCTGATCGACGATCCGGCGACGCTCGACGTCTCGCTCCTCAAGCGCAAGAGCCTGTCGCTGCACTGGGAACTGATGTTCACCCGATCGATGTTCGGCACGGTCGACATGGCGGCGCAAGGCGCGTTGCTGGACGAGGTGGCGCGGCTGGTCGATGCCGGGCGGCTGCGCACGACGCTGGCCGACCACTTCGGCCCGATCAACGCCGCCAACCTGCGCCGGGCGCACGCGCTGCTGGAGAGCGGCCGGGCGAAGGGGAAGATCGTGCTGGAGGGGTTCGCGTGAGGGGCGGACGGTTCGCGCGTAAATCGACACGACGGTCCAGACACGCAGGATCCCGGGGCCCGACGACGTCGAGAACCTGGGATCCGTAAACCGCCGACATCAGGGGAAGAGGCGGTCAGCGTTCCGCTTCGTCCTGGTCCGTCGGCGTTCGTGGATCCCGGCTCCCGCTACGCGGCTCCGGGATCGCTCGGCTGATGGGAAAATCGTTGCGCGGGGCGTCTGCTCGGCCTCAGCGCATCACCTGCCGGGACACCCGGTGCATCTTCGCCTTCGCGTGGTGCCGGTGCTTCACCCGCACCGCCCGCGACCGCGGGGCGTAGCCGGGCTCACCGTAATACCCCGCCGGCGCGTAGCCGTCGCCCGGTGCCTGGTACTGGTAGCCGCGGACCGGGCGCATCGGGGCCTGGACCGCGTCGTAGGGACCGTGCCCGGTGCGCGCCCGATAGGCCGCACCGGCGAAATCGCCGGGAGTCGGCGGGGTGCCGGGCTGCGAGAAGCTGGTTTCGGGCCGGTAGGCCGGACCCCAGCCGATCTCGTCGTCGCCGGCCGGGTCCCGGCCCGGGAAACCGGTGACGTAGCCGACGCTCTGGGCCGCGGCCGGCAAGGCAGCGGCGAGAGTCGCGAAACCGGCGAGGAGACCCGCCGCGAGGAGGCGTGCGCGCATGGACGTGTCCTTATCAGGAGGGGTGAGGGTCAGTAGGCCCGGCTGCCGAGGACGTAATCGGCCATGCGGTGCGGGCGGTTGAGCGGGCCCTCGCTCACGCCGTCATTGTAGTAGCCGAAGCCGGTCGGCCCGAAGGCGCCGCCGTTCATCACGGCGGCTACCGGCACGGCACGGATCGCCACGAGACCGGTGCGTCCCACCGGCAGCGGGCCGGCGACCAAGTCGGGCGAGACTTGCAGGACGGAGGGGCCGGGCGCGGCGGCGCGGTTGTAGATGTCCGGCTCGACCACCGGCGGGCGCACCCGCACCGCGAGCGGCGATTGCGCGAGGGCGGGGCCCGTGAGGCAGGCCAGGGCGGCGAGCGGCAGGAGGAGACGGGTGACCACGCGGGCATCCTCTGGTGAGCGATGCCGGTTAACGCGCGGGGAGCCGCGCCCGGTTCCAGGGCGCGGCGTGGTGTCCTCAGTAGAGGTTCTCCCGGGCGGAGGCTCGCGTCAGCCCTTGGTACGGACCACGACCTCGCGCTCGCGCCGCACACGGTCGCAATCGGCCCAGTAGCCGTTGAGCAGCACCGGGGTCGAGGAGCAGCGATAGGCGATGTCGGGGCTAGGCGCCGGGACGGGGTCGCGGGCGATGATCGGGTTCGGCGCGCAGGCGGCCGGCAGGGCGGCCGCGGCGGCGAGAACGACGAGCTTCAGCGAGCGACGCATTGGATACCCAGGGTGGAGCCAAACTTGACCATACCCTGACGCCGCGCGGGCCCCGGATCAACCCGGAGCCGCGGGAGCGGCACGATTGCGCCACCCTGTCGCCCCCCGGCCACAAGGTCTGACTTCAGCCGACCTTCTGCATCGGCACGACGTTGTGCAGCGTGCGGTCGGCGTTGTCGAAGAAGCGGCGGATGTTGCGCGCGGCCTGACGGATGCGCTGCTCGTTCTCGACCAGCGCGATGCGCACGTAATCGTCGCCGTGCTCGCCGAAGCCGATGCCCGGCGCCACCGCCACGTCGGCCTTCTCGACGAGCAGCTTCGAGAATTCAAGGCTGCCGAGGCCGCGGAAGCGCTCGGGGATCGGCACCCAGGCGAACATCGAGGCGGAGGGCACCGGGATGTCCCAGCCGGTCTTCTGGAACGCGTCGACCATCGCGTCGCGGCGGCGGCGATAGGTGGCGCGCATCTCGTGGATGCAGTCCTCCGGGCCGTTGAGCGCCGCGGTCGCGGCGACCTGGATCGGCGTGAAGGCGCCGTAATCGAGGTAGGACTTCACCCGCGTCAGCGCCGCGAGCAGCCGCTCGTTGCCGACGGCAAAGCCCATGCGCCAGCCGGCCATCGAGAAGGTCTTCGAGAGCGAGGTGAACTCGACCGCAACGTCGATCGCGCCCGGCACCTGGAGCACCGAGGGCGGCGGGTTGTGATCGTCGAAGTAGACCTCGGCGTAGGCGAGGTCGGAGAGCAGGATCAGCTCGTGCTTCTTCGCGAAGGCGACGAGGTCGCGGTAGAAGTCGAGCGAGGCGACGTAGGCCGTCGGGTTCGACGGATAGCAGACCACCATCGCCACGGGCTTGGGGATCGAGTGCTGCATCGCCCGCTCGGCCGCCGGGAAGAAGGCCGGGGTCGGCTCGGCCGGGACCGAACGAACCACGCCGCCGGCCATCAGGAAGCCGAAGGCATGGATCGGATAGCTCGGGTTGGGCACCAGCACCACGTCGCCGGGCGCCGTGATGGCCTGCGCCATGTTGGCGAAGCCCTCCTTGGAGCCGAGTGTGGCCACCACCTGCGTGTCGGGGTTGAGCGAGACGCCGAAGCGGCGCTGGTAGTAGTTCGCCTGGGCGCGGCGCAGGCCCGCAATGCCCTTCGAGGCCGAGTAGCGGTCGGTGCGCGGCTTGCCGGCGGTCTCGACCAGCTTCTCGATTACGTGGCGGGGCGCATCGAGGTCCGGGTTGCCCATGCCGAGGTCGATGATGTCGGCGCCGTTGGCGCGGGCGGCGGCCTTGATCCGGTTGACCTGCTCGAAGACGTAGGGGGGCAGTCGCTTGATGCGATGAAAATCGGTCATGGCCGGGTCCTGGATCGGCGCCGCCGCTGCGACGCGCGTGTCACACACGCTGTCTAGAGGGGTTTTGGGGCGAGCGGAAGTTCGGGGCGGGGCGTTGCGTCACTCGGCTGGCGGGATTTTGGGCGGAGCCGGCGGCTTGACGGCGCCGCCGACCTTGGCGGCGTCGCGGCCCCTGGCCTCGTTGCGCTTGCGGCTGGCATCGAGATCGGCCTCGAGCTCCTTCACCCCGGCGGCCGACTTGGCGCGGGTTTCGCGAGGCGGGGCCGATTCGCCGACGGGCAGGAAGTCGCCGCCCCCGCGGCGGGTCTCGCGCACGAAGTCGGGCGCCGCGACCTCCTTGGGGCCGAACCCGGCGGACTTCGCCGCGTCGCGGATGCCGGCCCCGTCGAGGACGCAGCCGCCGGCGGACAGGCAGGCCGGAACAAGCGCCAGGAGCATTGCGGCACGGGCGGCGACGGGCGAAAGAGCGGGGAACGCGGGCATGACGTCTGGGAAACCTTGCGCGAGGGCACCGTGGCGGTGAGGAAACCCGGTCCGGTCATCTGGCGGAACCGGGGGTTTGCGACGATATTTTGTCGGAAAGGCGGCTTGCTGCGGCGGACCGTCGACATGAGGGAGGAGAACGCGCGTGACGTCTGAGAGGAGTACGGCGCCGGTTGCGGATGTGGAGGCCCTGTCGCGCAACGCGGGCCTGATGACCGAGCAGTTCAGCCGGGCGCTCGCCGCCTACGCCAAGCCCCTCGAGGAGGGCAAGCCGAACACCGCCCTCGCCGAATCGGTGACGGAGGTGGTGCGCACCCTCGGCACCGTGGCCGAGAAGTGGTTCGCCGATCCGCAGAAGGCGCTGGAGGCCCAGAGCCTGATCGGCGGCCAGTTCCTGGCCCTGTGGGGCTCGACGCTGCAACGGATGCAGGGCGAGACGACGGTCACCCCCGTCGCCCTGCCCGATCCCAAGGACAAGCGCTTCGCCGCGCCCGAATGGACGACGAACCCGGTCTTCGACTTCCTGAAGCAGGGCTACCTGATCACCACCCGCTGGGCCGAGATCCTGGTCGACGAGGCGGAAGGACTCGACGACCACACCCGCGCCAAGGCGCAGTTCTACGTCCGGCAGATCTCCGGCGCGATGTCGCCGTCGAACTTCCTCGCCACCAACCCGGAGCTGATCCGCGAGACGTTCCGCGAGAACGGCGCCAACCTCGTGCGCGGCATGAAGATGCTGGCCGAGGACGTCGAGGCCGGCGGCGGCGAATTGCGTGTGCGCCAGACCGACCCGGGCCAGTTCAAGGTCGGCGTCAACATGGCGAGCACCCCCGGCGAGGTGGTGTTCCGCAACGACCTGATCGAGCTGATCCAGTACGCGCCGCAGACCGACACGGTGCTCAAGCGCCCGCTGCTGATCGTGCCGCCTTGGATCAACAAGTACTACATCCTCGATCTCAACAAGGACAAGAGCTACATCGGCTGGGCGGTGAGCCAGGGCCTGACGGTGTTCGTGATCTCCTGGGTCAACCCGGATGCGCGCCACGCGAGCAAGGACTTCGAGAGCTACATGCGCGAGGGCATCTTCGCGGCACTGGAGGCGATCGAGCGGGCGACCGCCGAGCGCCAGGTCTCGGCGGTAGGCTACTGCGTCGGTGGCACGCTCTTGGCCGTGAGCCTCGCCTACATGGCGGCGGTGGGTGACGACCGCATCGCCAGCGCCACCTTCCTCACCACCCAGGTCGACTTCACCCATGCCGGCGATCTCAAGGTCTTCGTCGACGAGGCGCAGATCCGCTCGATCGAATCCGGCATGCAGAGCCGCGGCTACCTCGAAGGCGCCAAGATGGCCAATGCCTTCAACATGCTGCGGCCCAACGACCTGATCTGGCCCTACGTCGTCAACAACTACCTGAAGGGCAAGGCGCCGCTGCCCTTCGACCTCCTGTACTGGAACTCCGACGCGACCCGGATGCCGGCCGCCAACCACTCGTTCTACCTGCGCAACTGCTATCTCGACAACAAGCTGTCGCGCGGCGAGATGATGCTCGGCAACGTGCGCCTCGACCTCGGCAAGGTGACGGTGCCGGTCTTCAACCTGGCGACGCGGGAGGACCACATCGCCCCGGCGCTCTCGGTCTTCGAGGGCTGCCGCGCCTTCGGCGGGACGGTCGACTACGTGCTGGCGGGGTCGGGCCACATCGCCGGCGTCGTCAACCCGCCGGCCAAGCCCAAGTACCAGTACTGGACCGGCGGTCCGGCCTACGGCTCGCTCCAGGACTGGATCGCCACCGCGACCGAGCACAAGGGCTCGTGGTGGCCGTACTGGCTGCAATGGCTGGAATACCAGAACGGCGAGCGGGTGCCGGCGCGCCAGCCCGGCGGCGGGGTCCTGCCGTCGCTGGGTCCGGCGCCGGGGACCTACGTGCTCGAGAAGGCGTGAGACGGCGCCCCCCGGGCAGACCCCCGGGGGCGCTTCGCACGACGCGCTTTTGGAGCCGCACGCGGCTCCATCCCTGCGCGCGGACCGACGTCGAACCCGTCGCGTCGTTCCCGGCGCCGCGCGGCCGGGGAATGACGCGGACGGGTTCCGGACTCTCCATGAGAGCGGGGACGGGCCGGATATCGGGCGGTCCTCGGCCCGCGCACGAGATCTCGGCGCGCTCCTGCCGCTGCTGCCCGCACGGTCCGCCGTTGAGGAAGCCTCGTGCCTGTCGACGGGCCTCCCCGCCCCCCAGCCATGCGCCCACGCGATGGCTCGCCGCCGCGCTCCTTCGTTCCGCATGTCGGCGCCGATCAGCATCTTGTGATCGATCCACCGCTCGTTACACTCCTGGTCCGAGCCGCGACGCCAACAATCGAACAGCGGCCGGAAGAGGGAACGTCATGCTGGAATGCGCATCCGTCGCCGGGCGGCGGCTCGTCCGTGCGTTGCTTGGTTCGACCATCCTGTTGGCTGCCAATGCCTCGCTCTCGACCGTTCAGGCCGCCGATCCGATCCGCATCGCGGTGATCGCGGAGGCGCAGGCGATCGCCGGGGCCTCGATCCCGCAGGCGGCCCAGCTCGCCGCCGACGAGATCAACGCCAAGGGCGGGATGGACGGCCGCAAGATCGAGATCATCACCTACGACAACAAGAGCTCGGCCGCCGACTCGGTCCGTGCCTTCCAGCGCGCGGCGAGCGAGGACAAGGCCCACGCCGTGATCGCCAGCTACATCAGCGAGGTGGTGCTGGCGCTCCAGCCCTGGTCAGCCCGGCTGAAGCTGCCCTTCATCACCCCGGGCGCGGCCTCGAACGAGATCCCGCTCAACGTCCACAAGGACTACGCCCGCAACAAGTACTCCTTCCACGGCTACCTGACCTCGAAGGCGCAGGCGCAGGCGGTCTGCGACGCCGCCAAGGCGATCCTCGTCGAGGGCCGCCAGATGAAGACCGCCGTCATCATGAGCGAGGACGCGGCGTGGACGAAGCCGCTCGACGAGGGCTACAAGGAGTGCCTGCCCCAGGTCGGCCTCAAGGTGCTCGACCACATCCGGTTCTCGCCGAGCACCACCGACTTCAACCCGATCTTCAGCCGGGTCGAGGGCGCCAAGCCCGACGTGATCGTCACCGGCATCTCGCATGTCGGCGTGCAGCCGACGGTGCAGTGGCGCAGCCAGCAGGTGCCGATCCCGATGATCGGCATCGCCTCGCAGGCGACCAACGCCACCTTCTGGAAGGAGACGAACGGCGCGACCGAGGGCGTGCTGTTCGAGATGTTCGCCGCCCCCGGCACCAACGTCACGCCGAAGACCGCGCCCTTCGCCGAGGCGTTCAAGGCGAAGTACGGCAGCTATCCGGGTTACGCCGGCTACACGGCCTACGACGAGGTCTACTACATCGCGGACGCGGTGAAGCGCGCCGGCTCGACCGACCCCGACAAGCTCGTCGACGCGCTGGAGAAGACCGACTGGGAGGGCACCCTCGGCCGCATCCAGTTCTACGGCAAGGACGACGAGTTCACCCACTCGATCAAGTACGGCCCGGGCCTCGTCTCGGGCATGATGATGCAGTGGCAGGACGGCAAGCAGCTGGCGATCTGGCCCTCGAGCGTCGCCAACGGGAAGATGACCTTCCCGAGCTTCATCAAGGCCGGGACGGCGGCGAACTGACGTCGATCCCGCGAGTGCGGGAGCCTCGCTCCGCTTGAGCCCGCCGGTTCTCGCACCGCGTCGCGCGCATCCCTCCTCTCCCCGACAGATCCCGGGCTTGCCCGGGATCTGCAAGCGACGGACGAAGTCGGGCAGGCCCGACTTCTCGCGGGGAGAGGGCTGTGTTCCCGTCCAGGGAACGCAGCGAGGCGACGCATCGATCCCGTAGGGATCGACCCGAGGGTGAGGGGATGTGTCCGGAGGAGCCTCACGCGTCGAGACCCCCTCACCCTCGCTCCGGCTCCGCCTCCGCTTGCCGCGTCACCTGGACGGTGACACGGCCCTCTCCCCGCCCGCGGGGAGAGGGGAAGACCCGCGCTTCATCCGGCGATGTATGGATGCGTCAGCCCGCTCGGGAGTGGCGCGTCTCGCCTCCTCCTCTTCCGCGAGCCCCAAAAACCGCGCCATGACCGCGATCCAGATCCTCATCGACGGCTTCGCCATCTCGGCGCTCTACGCGCTCGGCGCCACCGGCTTCACCCTCATCTTCGGCGTCTCGGGCGTGCTGAACCTCTCGCACGGGGCGCTCATGGTCACCGCCGCGGTGGTGGCCTGGGCGGCGTCGAGTGAGCTCGGCCTCGGCTCCTATGCGGGCGCCGCCGCCGGCATCGCCGTCTGCACGGTGCTCACGCTCGCCACCTACGGCGTCGTGGTGCGCCCGATCGACAAGTCCCGGGCGATCCCGCCGGAGGAGAAGGAGATCTTCATCCTCACCGGCACGCTCCTGTGGGGCATCATGGTCCAGGAATTCATCGCCTACCTCTTCACCAGCAACGCCAAGACGGTGATGCCGATCGTCGAGGGCGTGGTGACCATCGCGGGCGTGCGCACGCCGTGGAACCAGGTGTTCACGGCCGTCGTCTGCTGGGCGACGATCGGGCTCTTGTGGCTGCTCGTCAACCGCACCCGCACCGGCAAGGTCTTGCTCGCCGCGAGCATGAACCCCCGCGGCGTCACGCTGCTCGGCTTCGAACTGTCGAAGATCTACGTGGCGATCTGGCTGATCTACGGCGTGCTCGCCGGGATCGCGGGCGTGCTGCTCGGCCAGTTCCTCGGCGTGTCGAGCTACAGCGTCGGCCCGCTCACGGCGAGCGCCTTCTCGATCGTGGTGCTCGGCGGCCTCGGCAGCGTCTCGGGCTCGCTGATCGCGGCCTACGTCGTCGGCTACCTCGAGACGCTCACCGCCTACCTCGTCTCCCCGGCCTACCGGACGATTCCCGCGCTGCTGCTGCTGGTGGCGGTGATGTATGTCCGCCCGCAGGGCCTGCTCGGGCGCCGCTGACCCGCGGTCTCACCCGGCTTTCACGAAGAGGCCCGCATGCTCGCCAAGACGTTTCGCAATCCCCTGTTCTGGCTCTGCCTGATCGGCCTCGCGCTCGCCAGCGTGCTGCCGCTCTGGGTCTCGGGCTACATCCTCGGGCTCCTCACCGTCGCGTATTATTTCGGCGTGTTCTCGATGGCCTGGGACCTCCTGTTCGGCTTTGCCGGCGAGGTCAATTTCGGGCCGACCTTCCTGATCGGGCTCGGGGCCTACACCGCCGGCATCCTCAACGGCCACGGGGTCGGCATCCCCCTGTGCCTTCTCGCCGGCACGGTCGCGGCGGTGATCGGCGGCCTCGTCCTGGCGCTGCCGGCGCTGCGGGTGCGGGGTCCGTATTTCGGCCTCACCACCGTCGTGGCGGTGCTGATCCTGCAAAACCTCATCGTGGTCTTTGCCGACACCACCGGCGGCGAGATCGGGCTCACCGTGCCCGACGTCATCAGCATCGACGCGGCGACGAACTACTGGATCGCGCTCGGCTTCATGGGGGTGAGCGGACTGATCCTCTACGCCATCGCGGTCTCGCCGGTCGGGCTGATCCTCCAGGCGAGCGGGCAGGACCCGGTCGAGGCCGGCGCGCTCGGCTTCAACGTCGCCAAGCACAAGCTCGCGGCGTTCTGCGTCAGCGCGGTCTTCTCCGGCCTCGCGGGGGCGTTGTTCGTCTTCTACATGGGCACCGCCTCGGTCGGCACGCTGGTCGACGTCTCGGTCGGCGTCCAGGTCATCATCGGGGCGGTGCTCGGCGGGCGGCGCACCATCGTCGGCGGCGTGCTCGGCGCGGTGTTCCTGATCGCCGCCGGCGAGTTGCTGCGACCCCTCGGCTCGCTCTCGACCTTCGTCGTCTCGGCCGCGGCGCTCGCCGTGATCCTGTTCGTGCCCGCAGGCCTCCTTGGGATCCTCACCCGGCAGGGGCGGCACGCCTGATGCCCACACCATTCGCGTCACAAGGGTTGCGTCCATGAGGGTTGCGTCCATGAGTGCGGCCGGCCTCGCCTCCACCCCCCTGCCCTCCGCCGCGCACCCCGCGCCGCAGGCCGGCCCGCCGCTGCTGGCGGTCGAGGGGCTGACCAAGCGCTACGGCGGCCTCGTCGCGGCGAAATCCATCGGCTTTTCCGTGCGGGCCGGCGAGATCGTCGGGCTGATCGGCCCGAACGGCTCGGGCAAGTCGACGGTGATGAAGCTCATCATGGGGCTGGAGCGGCCGAATGCCGGCAGCATCCGGCTCGACGGCACCGAGATCGCCGGCTGGCCCTCACACAAGGTGGCGCGGGCCGGCATCGGCCTCGTCTTCCAGCATTCCCGGCCGCTGCATCGCCAGACGGTGCTGGAGAACATCAAGCTCGCGCTCCTGCCCGACAGCCTGATCAGCCTCTTTGCCGACGCGAGCGTCGAGGCGCGGGCGCGCGCCATCGCCGAGCGGGTGGGATTGGGGGCCGTGATGGACCGCCGCCCCGGCACCCTGCCCTTCGCGGACCTGCGCCGGATGGAGCTCGCCAAGGCCATCGCCCGCGACCCCAAGGTGGTGCTGGTCGACGAGCCCTTCGCCGGGCTCACCTCGGCCGAGGTCGCGGATTTCTCCGCCCTGATCCGCGGCTTTCGCGACGAGGGCAAGGCGGTGCTCCTCGTCGACCACAACGTGAAGAGCGTGTCGGCCCTCGTCGACCGGGTCTTCGCGATGTATCTCGGGGAGCGCGTCGCCGAGGGCAGCGCCGCCGAGGTGATGCGCAACGAGACCGTGCGCCGGGTCTATCTCGGCGGCAGCATCGAGACCGCGTCCCGGCCGGAGACGAGCTTTGCCGGCGCGCCGCTCCTCACGGTCGAGGGGCTCGACGTGCTCTACGGCAAGGCCCAGGCCCTGCGCCAGGTGAGCCTCCACGTCCACGAGGGCGAGTTCGTCTCGGTGGTCGGCCTCAACGGGGCGGGCAAGACGACCCTGTTCAACGCCATCTCGGGCCTCGTGCCGCATTCGGGCCGGATCGGCTTTGCCGGCGAGCCGCTGGCGAAGCGCAGCCCGGCGAGCATCGCGAGGGGCGGCATCGTCCAGGTGCCGGAGACCCGCGAGCTGTTCGGCGAGATGAGCGTGCGCGAGAACCTGGATCTCGGCGGGCAGCACCTCCCCAAGGCCGAGAGCGCGCGCCAGCTCGACTGGCTGTTCGAGCTGTTCCCGATCCTCAAGAGCCGCGGCGGCCAGATGGCCCGCACCCTGTCGGGCGGCGAGCAGCAGATGCTCACCATCGCCCGCGCCCTGATGATGAAGCCCCGCCTCCTGATCCTCGACGAGCCGACGCTCGGCCTCGCCCCGGTGATCCTGGAGCAGCTCTCGAAGGCGCTGGAGCGCCTGCGCCAGACGACCCCGATCACGGTGCTGCTCGGCGAGCAGAACGTGACCTTCGCGCTGCCCCACGCCGACCGGGTCTACGTGCTGGAGCACGCCCGCATCGTCTGGGAGGGCACGCCCGATCGCTTCGCCGCCGAGGCCGGCACGGGGTACCTCTAGAGCATTGTCCGACGACGTGGACACCGGTTCGTCGCAGACAATGCGGCAAAACCAAAGGCCTGGAGAGCGTCACGATCGCGTTGCGATCGTGACGCTCTCCAGGGGCCGAACAACCGTCGCCGGGCCGAGCGCAACCGGGAGGATGAATCGGAGATCGCTTGACTCGGGTTAAGGCGGCCGGAGACGAGCGGCCGTAATGGTGCAGGACAGCCACCCCAGGAGAGAGCGGAATGTCCTGCTACTACTTCCATTTCCAGGTCGGCAGCCGTCTCATCCGGGACACCCGCGGCGTCGAGCTCGAGGAGCCGCACGAGATCATCAACTGCTCGGCCCACATCGCGGTGCTGCTGAAGCGGCGCGCCTGCCGCGAGCCCGAGTGGAAGGAAGCGATCATCCACGTCGAGGACAAGGAGCGCCGCTTCAGCCTGTTCCTGCCGATCGCCCGGTTCGCCGATGCGATCCCGCGGTTGCAGGCGAACTAGCGGCCACCGTCGACGTCACCGACCGGGACATCTCACCCGCCGAGTCATTCCGGCGCCGCGAGAGCGGAGCCCGGAATCCAGAACCGCAGGTGGAGCAGAACGAGGCGGCACCATGCCGTCCTATCCTGGACGACCTGAGCATCTGGATTCCGGGCTCCGCTCTCGCGGCCCCAGAATGACTTGGGAGAATCTCAGTTCCATCGAGTGCGTCGCACGCAACCTGACGATTTTACGCCGCCTTGATCTCCTGCACGAACCCGCCGATCTCACGCTCCAGGGTCGCGGCCTGCCGGGCCAGGTCCTGGGCCGCGTGCAGCACCTGGTCGGCGGTGCCGCCGGTGCGGTCGGCGCCCTGCTGCACCGCATCGATGTGGCCGGAGACGACCTGGGTGCTGCGGGCGGCGTGCTGGACGTTGCGGGCGATCTCGCCGGTGGCGGCGCTCTGGCGCTCCATCGCGGTCGCGACGCCGGTGGCGATGGCGTTCATGTCGCGGATCGTGCCGCCGATCGCCTCGATCGCCCGCACCGCCTCGCCGGTCTGAGCCTGGATACTGCCGATCTGGCCGGCGATCTGGTCGGTCGCCTGCGCCGTGCGGGTGGCGAGGTCCTTGACCTCGGCGGCGACGACCGCGAAGCCGCGTCCGGCCTCGCCGGCCCGGGCCGCCTCGATGGTGGCGTTGAGCGCCAGAAGGTTGGTGCGCCCGGCGATGCTGGTGATGATCTGGACCACGTCGCCGATCTGCTGGGCCGCCGCCGCCAGGGCCCGGATCGTCGCCTCGGTGCGGGCGGCCTCCGCGTCGGCGCGGCCGGCGATGACCGAGGAATGGGCGACCTGCCGCACGATCTCCTCGATGCTGGCGGAGAGCTCGTCCGTCGCGTTCGCCACGCCGCCGACATTGGCGGAGGTCTGGTTCGCGGCCTCCGCGACCCCGGCCGACAGGTTCGAGGACTCGGCGGCCGAGGTCGATAGGTTGTGGGCCGCCCCCTCCATCTGGCTCGCGGCCGCGGTCAGGGTGGCGATCAGCGCCGAGACCTTGCCCTCGAAGCCCCGGGTCAGGGTCTCGAGGTGGCGCGCCCGCTCCACCTTGGCGTCGGTGTCGCGGCGCTGGATCGCGTCGCGCTCTTCGGATTCGACCAACCCGTCGCGAAACAGCGCCACGGTGCGGGCCATGGCGCCGATCTCGTCGGCGCGCCCGGTATCCGGCATGTCGATCGCCCGGGCGCCACCGCCGAGCGCCGCCATGGCGCCCGACAGCCGCTGCAGCGGCCCGGTGATCGAGCCGGCGAGCCGCAGCGAGATCAGGATCCCGAGCAGCACGATGCCGGCGGCCTTGGCGAGGAACGCCTTGGTGCCCTGCTCGACGCTGCGGGCGAACTCCTCCTCGTGGGCGAGCGCATCGCGGTTCACCGCGGCCAGTAGCGTCTCGGACGCCTTCATCGACTCGTCGCGGGCGGCGCGGGAGACCTTGATGTGCTTGCCCCACTCGGCCGACAGGGCGGCGGCGCGCTCCAGCGCCCCGCGCCAGGCGACGATCTTCGCCACGATCTCGGCATTCGCCTGAAGCTTCCCCTGGGCGGCCGCCGCGGCCTGGACCGCCGCCGCGGCGGACTTCGCCTCACCCGTCGCCTTGAACGCCGCCGCCTGCTCGCGGGCGGCCTGGAACGCGTCGGTGGCGCCGGTCAGCGCCCGGGCCTGGTCGAGGTCGCCGGCCTCGAAGGCGCGGTTGCGGCGCTGCGACAGGCCTTGGGCGATCTGCTCGCCGGCCTGCTCGATCTCCCGGCTCTGGAGCGCCGTTTCCTCCTCCTTGATCCGGGCCATCGCGGCGTACTCGGCGCCGTAGCTCTTCAGCGCGGCCGCGATGGTGTCGCTCAACGCCTTCTCGCCGGGCGCGAACCCGACGGCGCTCCCGCGCTCCTCGATCAGCCGCAGGCACTTGTCGAGGTGGTCCCGCGCCACCTTGAGGGCCGCCGGGTCGAAGCGCTGGAGCCAGCGGCTCAGCTCGAAGCGCGTCTGCATCATCGCCATGTCGACGGCGCGGACGTGCTCGGTCTTCTCCCGGTTGTGCCGGTACTCGGCGAAGCTCTCGTTGACCTGGGAGACCAGCATGTAGCCGGAGAACGCCACGCCAACGGTGGTGGCCAGCACCACGCCGAAGCCGGCGAAGATCCGCGCCTTGATCGAGAGGCGCGACAGGCGCCCGGCCTTGAACCACATCCGCATCGGTCCCGTCGCCCCGTTCAAGGCTCACACTCGACGGCAGATTGGATGATTTCCGCTAAGGCAGGATTAAAATGAGCGGTTTTTCGTCCTGCGAGACGGACCGGATATCGGAGGATTTTCCTGATCGTTTGCCGGACAATGCTCCCGGCGCTGCGTGAGATGAACGCGAAGCGCCGGCGGGGCATCCGGACCGGGGCGGCGTCCGCCGCGGGGTGTCGTCGCGGCCCCGGCGGACGCCTCGGCGGGTCGCCGCCGCACCCGGACCGTCAGCCATAGGCCGCCAGCGCCCGGGTATGGCCGGGCTCGGCCACCGGGATGCCGGCATCGGTGTACTCGTTGAGCTTGTTGCGCAGGGTGCGGATCGAGATGCCGAGGATCCGGGCTGCGTGGGTGCGGTTGCCGAGGCAGTGGTCGAGGGTGTCGAGGATCAGGTCGCGCTCGACCTCGGCGAGCGAGCGGCCGACGAAGGCGCGCGTCACCACCTCGGCGGCCTGGACCGCCCGGGCGGCGGGGCTCAGCCCCGCCAGCGCCTCGCCGTCCGGCGAACGGATCGCGTCGGCGTCGATCTCCGGGCCGCTCGCCAGCAGTACCGCCCGGTGCAGGGTATTCTCCAGTTCGCGCACGTTGCCGGGCCAGGGGCTCTGGGCGACGAGGCGGCGCGCCTCGGCCGAGAGCGGCCGGGGGGCGATGCCGTTGGCCTCGGCGTATTTGCGCGCGAAGTGGCCGGCGAGCTCCATGATGTCCGACGGGCGGTCGCGCAAGGGCGGCAGGCGCAGGTGCACGACGTTGAGGCGGTAGAGCAGGTCCTCGCGAAACGTGCCCTTGCGCGCCTCCTCGGCGAGGTTGCGGTTCGAGGTGGCGAGCACCCGGATGTCGACCTTCACCGGCTGGGTGCCGCCGACCCGGTCGATCACCCGCTCCTGGAGCGCCCGCAGGAGCTTTGCCTGCAACCGCACGTCCATCTCGGAGATCTCGTCGAGGAGCAGCGTGCCGCCATTGGCCTCCTCGAACCGGCCGATGCGCCGGGCGACCGCCCCGGTGAAGGCCCCCTTCTCGTGGCCGAACAGCTCGGATTCGAGCAGCGCGTCGGGGATCGCCGCGCAGTTCACGCTGACGAAGGGTTTTTGGGCCCGGTTCGAGCGGGTGTGGACGTAGCGCGCCAGCACCTCCTTGCCGGTGCCGCTCTCGCCGGTGATCAGCACCGAGGCGTCGGAGCGCGCCACCTGCTCGGCGAGCTTGACCACCCGCTCCATCGAAGGATCGCGCCAGACGAAGGCGCGGGCATCCGCCGTCACCGCCTCCAGCACCGCCGCGATCAGCTCGGGATCGGGCGGCAGCGGGATGTACTCCTTGGCGCCCGCCTGGATCGCCGCCACCGCCGCCTTGGCGTCGGTGCCGGTGCCGCAGGCCACCACCGGCGTGCGGATGCGCTCGTCGGTGAGCGCGGTCACCAGGGTGCGGATCGGCAGCGCGACGTCGACCATCACGAGGTCGGAGCCCTTGGCGCGCAGGGCGTTGAGGCCCTGCTCGATCCCGTCGGCCTGGGTGACGGCGGCGCCGCGGCTCATCGCGATCCGGGAGGCGGTGACGAGTTCGCCGTTCAGGCGTCCGATGATCAAGAGCCGCATGGCGGGCACTCCGTGGGGCGGTTGGCGGGAGCGGTGGTCAGCCGTCGACCTTGACGATCTCGGTCATCGTCACGCCGAGGCGCTCCTCCACCAGCACCACCTCGCCGCGAGCGACGAGGCGGTTGTTGACGAAGATGTCGATCGCCTCGCCGACCTTGCGGTCGAGCTCCAGCACCGTGCCGGGGCCGAGCCGCAGCAGGTCGCCGATCGGCATCCGGGACGAGCCCAGCACCGCCGAGACCATCACCGGCACGTCGAAGACCTGCTCCAGGTCGGAGGCCGACTTCGCCGCCACCGGCGCGTCGCGCATCACCGCGGTCGCGGTCGTGTCGAAGGCGAGATCCGCCTCGTTGAGCTGCGGCAGGCCGAGATCGTTGTCGGAGGACATTCGGGTACCTCGTGGAAAACAGGTGTCTTGGTCGGGGCGTCAGGCGGCGGGGAGGGCTGCGAGCACGGCGGCCTCGATCGCCGCGCGCTCGCGCACCACGCCGCCGTCGGCCCACTCGATGCGGGCGTCGCCCGGCGCCATTCCGGGATCGCCCATCACGATCAGGCGGCCCTCGTAGCCGCGCTCGCGGGCGAGCCGGGCGACGCGGGTCTCCGTCTCCTCGACGAGGGCGTCGTGCACCCGGATCGCCAGGTGCGGCACGCCGCGCAGGTGCTGGAGCGCGCGGCCCGCGGCCTCCGCGATCGCCGCGACCGGCTGGCTGTCGAGGGCGGCCCCGGCGATCTTGCGCCCGAGCGCCACTGCGAAGTCGAGGGCCTGGGCCTCGCGCTCGGCGTCGCGGGCATCCGCGCCTGCGATCATGCCGGCGGCGGCCGCCGCGACCCGGTTGAGGGCGTCGGCGAGCCGCGCCTGCACCTGCGCCTCGGCCTGGGCGCGGCCCTCGTGCAGGCCGCGGGCATAGGCCGCCGCCTCGGCCTCGGCCCGGGCAGCCTCCAGGGCCGCCGCCTCGGCGGCGCGCTGCGCCTCCGTCTCGGGGGCGGGCGCCTCCTCGACCGGCGGCTTGCCGACGGGCTGGCGGAAATCGGTGTCGAACAGGAAGCGCCGGATCTGCGCCATCAGGCAATGTCCTTTGCGGCGGGCTCGGTCGTCTGGCAGGGGCGCATCAGTAGACCAGCTCTTCCTCGGCGCTGTTCTTGGCGATCATGATCTCGCCCTTCTCGGCCAGTTCCTTGGCGAGGTCGGTCATCTTGGCCTGGGCCTCGTCGACGTCCTTGAGGCGGATCGGGCCGAGCGAATCCATGTCGTTCTGCATGTTCTTGGCCGAGCGGCTCGACATGTTGGCGAAGAAGTAGGCCCGGACCGGGTCGGACGCGCCCTTCAGTGCCCGGGCCAGCACGTCGCGGTCGACGCTGCGCATCAGGGTCTGGACGCTGCCGGCGTCGAGCTTCATCAGGTCGTCGAAGGTGAACATCAGCTGGCGGATCTTCTTCGCCGAGCCGCGGTTGGCCTGGTCGAGGGCGGTGAGGAACCGGATCTCGGTCTGCCGGTCGAAGGCGTTGAACACGTCGGCAAGCAGCTCGTGGGCGTCGCGCCTCGTGGTCTGGGCGATGGTCGAGACGAACTCGACCCGCAGGATCTCCTCGATGTGGCGCAGCGCCTCCTTCTGCACCGTCTCCATCCGGAGCATCCGGTTGAGGACGTCGATGGCGAAGTCCTCGGGCAGGATGGTCAGGACCTTGGCGGCGTAGTCCGAGCGCACCCGCGACAGGATCACCGCGACGGTCTGCGGGTACTCGTTGCGCAGAAACGAGGCCAGGATCTCGGGGTCGATCTGGGTCAGGCTGGCCCAGACCCGGCGGGTCGAGGCGCCTTTCACCTCGGCCATGATCACCGCGACCTGCTCGGGCGGGAAGATCTTCAGCAGCAGCGACTCGGTGCGCTCGAAGCTCGAGGTGATGCCGCCGCTCGACGAGAGCCGCGAGACGAAGTCGACGATCAGGTGCTCGACCGCCTCGGCCTCAAGCGAGCCGAGCTGCACCATGGCGTGCGAGACCTTCTTGACCTCGTCTTCCTCCAGCATCCGCCAGATCGGGGCGCCCTCCGCCTCGCCGAGCAGCAGCAGGAGGGCGGCGGCGCGCTGGGTCCCGGGCATCTCGGCGAAGCTCAGGCCCGCTGCCGCGGAGCGGGAGACCGGCATCGAAGTCACGGCCATGGCGTCGGATTCTCTCGGGCGAAACGGAAGCGTCGGGGGTTGGGGCGGGCCGCTTGCCTCAGCGGTCGTTGATCCAGGTGCGCAGCACCTCGACCGTCTCGGTCGGGTTCGACTTCACGATGTCGACGACGCGCTCGATCGTCTCGGCCTGGATCTTGCCGTTGATCTTGGCGAACTCGACGAGGCGCCGGGCCTCGTTCTCGGGCGGTGCGAGCTCGGAGGGGAGCGCGCTCGCGGTCCCGCCCTCGACCGCCATCACCAGACCGGGCTCGGTCGAGAGGATCGAGACCGGGGCGAGCATCGGCACCTCGGAGGCGACGACCTTCTGCACCAGCGGGCGCACCACCGTCATCAGCACCACGAGGCCGAGGAGGAACAGCACCGACATCTCGGCCACCCGCAGCACGTCCTCCTTGGTCGGCTGGAGCAGCGAGGCGAGGAGGCCCGGCTCCTGCATGTCCGCCACCGCGGGGGCGTCGGCAAAGCGCAGGTTCACCACCTCGACCTGGTCGCCCCGGGCCTTGTCGTAGCCCACCGCCGTGCGCACGAGCGCGGTGATGCGCTCCAGCTCCGGCGCCGGCCGGGCTGCGTAGACCGGCTTGCCGTCGGGGCCCGCCGCGTAGGTGCCGTCGATGAGCACCGCCACCGACAGGCGCTTGACCCGGCCGCCCTCGCTCACCTCGGTCCGGGTGACGCGGGAGATCTCGTAGTTCGTGGTCTCCTCGTTCTTGTTCGAGGCCTCGCGCGGGCCCTGGTTCTGCTGGCCCTGGTTGGCGCCGGGCAACTCGTTGCCGACGGTGACGCCGGTCTCGTTGCTCTGCGACTGCGAGGTCTCGCTGCGGGTCTGGCTCGAGCGCACCACCCGGCTCTCGGGATCGAAGGTCTCGGACCGGCTCTCGATCCGGTTGGCGTCGAGCTCGGCCGAGACCTGGACCCGGGCCCTGCCCTGGCCGACGATGCCGGCGACGATCTCCTCGACCTGGTTGCGCAGGCGCCGCTCCAGGCCGGTCTGGCGCTCGTCGAGGCCGATCCCGTTCTGCGCCTCCGCGCCGTTGGCGCCGTCGGCGAGAAGCCGCCCACGCTCGTCGACGATCGAGATGCGCTCGGGCTTCAAGCCCTCGACCGCGGAGGCGACGAGGTGGCGCACCGCCCGGACCTGGCCCGGATCGAGCTCGCCGGCGAGCCGCACCACGATCGCGGCGCTCGGCGCCTCGCGGTCGCGGGAAAACAGCCGCTTCTCGGGCAGGACGAGGTGGACGCGGGCGGCCTGGACCCGGCCGATGGCCCGGATCGAGCGGGCAAGCTCGCCTTCGAGCGCCCGCAGGTGGTTGACGTTCTGGACGAAGCTCGTCGACGAGAAGGCGTCGCCCTTGTCGAAGATCTCGTAGCCGACGCCGCCGGCGCTCGGCAGGCCCTTGGCGGCGAGATCCATGCGCAGGCGGGCGAGCTCGGCGCGGGGCGCCAGCACGGTCTGGCCGGCATCGCCCTTGGTCTCGTAGCGGATGCCCTTGGCATCGAGGTCGCGCACGACCGCGCCGGCATCCTGCACCGAGAGGTCGGTGTAGAGCACGCCCATCTCGGGCCGCGAGACCCGCAGGATGACGAAGGCGAAGAATCCGATGAGCGCGAGGGTCACCGCGCCCATCGCGGCGAGCCGCGCGGGCCCCAGCTTCGCCACCAGATCGAGGACCGGCTTCACGACGTCATGCACCCGCCAACCGGGACCACCGGCGGTCCCAGGGCAAAATTTGCCGAGTCGTGGTTAGGCTTTGGTTAACGGCACGCGAAAGGATGCGCGCAGGCCCGGGACACCGCGGGCAAGCGGGATGGCCCGGGAGGTACCGCACAATCCGGGATCGGGGCGCGGACAGCACCTCGACGGCTTGGTCGAGACGTCTGCGCGATCCAGCCTCTCCGCGTCATCACGGGCTCTCGCCTGCGGCAAGCCCCGTGATGATGTGGAGAGATAACGATCCTGATGTCCGACCGATCGACACAATCGGTCAGAGGAATTCTTACTGTCGATAATGCTGGATTCGCGTCGTGCGCAGGCCGGCGAGGCCGTGCTGCTCGATCGAAAACTGCCAGCTCAGGAATTCCTCGGTGGTCAGCGTGTAACGCTGGCACGCCTCTTCCAGGCTCAGCAGCCCGCCGCGCACGGCGGCCACCACCTCGGCCTTGCGCCGGATCACCCATCGGCGTGTATCTGTCGGAGGAAGGTCCGCGATGGTCAGCGGACTTCCGTCTGGCCCGATGACGTACTTCACCCTCGGGCGATGCGGTTCGGTCATGATACGCTCTACACTCGACTGACCTGTCGAGACCGACGCTAGGCACCCGCGCTTAAGATTGGTTGAATCATTTCCCTCGCATGTGATTCGTAATCCACAGCAATCCACCGAATCAGTTGCCGACGGTGCCACCGATCGCCTCGACGCTGCTGAGGGCCACGGTGCGGTCGCCGATGGTCAGGACCGGTTCGGCGCCGGTGACGTCGACGCTGGTGATCGCGCCGGAGATCTTGGTGTCGACGGAAACGCTCGACCCGGTGGCGTCGAGGGCCTGGACCTTCAGGGTGTACTTCCCGTCCGCGGCGAGCTGCCCGGTCGAGGCGCGCCCGTCCCAGGCGAAGCTCTGGCTGCCGGCGGGCAGGGCCTTGGTCTGGGTGGCGACGACGTTGCCCTTGGCATCCGTGATGGTCATCACCGCCTTGGCGGCGGCGCGCGCCGGGTTGAGCGTCCAGGTCGCCGAGCCGTCGGCGAGCGAGGTCGTGGCGCCGTCGGCCGTCACGGTCTTGCCGATCAGCCCCGAGGCGGTGGCGGCGGCCGAGGCCTTGCTGGCGGTGATCAGGCTGCCGAGCTGGTCGTTGGTTTTGAGCTGCTGCTCGACCGAGGCGAACTGCACCAGCTGCTGGGTGAACTGGTTGGTGTCGAGGGGATCGAGCGGGTTCTGGTTCTGCAGCTGCGTCGTCAGCAGGGTGAGGAACTGGTTGAAGTTCCCGGCGATCGTGCTGGCGTCGCTCGAGGTCGAGCTGCTGCCGGTCGGGCTGGAGAGGCTGGTCAGGCTGGTGATGCCGGCGGTCATCGGGACCTCGCGGGTTTAAGGGGTTTCGGGAGGGGCGCTAGATTCGAAGGTCGAGGCCGAGGCGCTGGCCGAGGTTGCGCAGGGGCGGCAGGCTCTGCGCCTCGGCCTCGGCCGCAGCCGGTCCCGGACGCTCGGAGCCCGGCGAGCGGCCGGCCTGGTCGCGCTGCGGGTTCTCTCCGCCGCCGTCGCGCAGGGAGAAGCTGAGGCCCGCCTCGCCCGGATCGAGCCCGGCTTGCGTGAGCGCCTGCTGGAGGCTGTTGGAATCGCGCTGGAGCAGCGCCAGGGTCTCGGGCCGGTCGACCACGAGATGCGCCTTCACGGCGCCGTGCCGGCGGTCGATGTCGAGGCGCACGTCGATGCGGCCGAGCTCGTAGGGGTCGAGGCGGATCTCGAAGCGGTTCGAGCCGGCGAGCGCCCGCAGCCCGATGGTGATCGGCACCGCGCTCAACGGGGCCTGCACCGAGACCGCCGGGCGGCTCTCGGCGGCGGCCGGCGCCGCGGCGTCGGCGCCCTTCGCCTGGGGGGCAGGGGCAGCGGGGTCGGGAGCGGCGAGGCCGTCGGGCGCGCCCGTCGATGCGCCCTCCTGCCCCTGGTCCTTGGAGCCGCCCGCCTTCGCGGCCTCGGAGAGCAGCGCGGCGATCCGCGGATCGGCGTGCGTTGCCGCCGGCTGGATCGCGTCGGCGCCCGCATCGGCGGACGCGGTGCCGGTCGCCGCGGTGCCGGTCGCGGCGGTACCTGGCGCGGCGGTGCCGGCGGCGGGCGCCGCCGCGACCGTCGTGGCGAGCGCAGTCGGGACCAAGGTGGCGGTCCCGTCGGGGGCGTCGCCCTCGCTCTCCGGCTCGTCGCCGTCATCGGCCTCCGCGCTCTCGCCGGCCGCGGCCCGGGCCGCCTCGGCCTGCGCCGCGTCGGGATCCGCCGCGAGCGGCTTGGCGCCGGCCGCTGCAACCGACTTCGCGGCGACGTCCTTCCTCATCCCGTCATCGGCCGCGGCGTCCCGGACGACCTTGTCCCGGGCGGCCCGGTCCCTGGCGATAACGTCCTTGCGGCGCGCAGCGGTCTCGGCGGCATCGTCGGCGCGGTCCCGGCGGGATCGGGCCTCGGAGGCGTCGTCGGCATGTCTGGACTCGGCGTGCCGCGCCTTCGTCGCGTCGGCGGCCCGCGTCTCGGCGCCGGACCGCGCCGGCGCGTCGGCCTCCCGGGGGGATGGGCGGACGGTCCGGGCGGCCTCCCGGTCATCCGGACGGAACGGCTCGTGCACGACGGCCCTCGCCGGCCGGGCCGGCTCGCGCCCCGCCATCCGTCCCCCCTCACCCGCTCCGCTGATCTGCATTGCCGACCTCCTGGGCTTTCGGGAGAGCAAGCCCCCTGCCAGTCCGGCGGTCGATGCAAGTCACTGATCCAGCATGATGATTTTTCCGGGGCGACCGGCGCGTCCGTGCCGCCCGGTCGGAATCTGCCGGGACCCCGGCAAGAACTTCCCTGCGGGCGACGCGTCGCCCCGCCCTGGCAGAATGCCGGCCGGATCGCTATAGACTCCGCGAGCGGCGCCGGGGGTCGGCCTCAGGCAGCCGCGCCGGTCATCTCTCGCACGGTCATGAACTCGCTCGATCTGCACAAGGCCCCGGAGGACACCCGCGTCGTGGTGGCGATGTCCGGGGGCGTCGATTCCTCCGTCGTCGCCGCGCTCCTGAAGCGCGAGGGCTACGACGTGGTCGGGATCACGCTGCAGCTCTACGACCACGGCGCGGCCACCCACCGCCGCGGCGCCTGCTGCGCCGGCCAGGACATCCACGACGCCCGCCGCGCCGCCGAGACCATCGGCATCCCGCACTACGTGCTCGACTACGAGGACCGCTTCCGCGAGGCGGTGATCGACCGCTTCGCCGACAGCTACCTCCAGGGCGAGACGCCGATCCCCTGCGTCGAGTGCAACCGGTCGATCAAGTTCCGCGACCTGCTGACCACCGCCCAGGACCTCGGCGCCGACGTGCTCGCCACCGGCCACTACGTCGCGAGCCGGGCGCTGCCGGGCGGCGGCCGGGCGCTCCACCGCGCCCTCGATCCGGCCCGGGACCAGAGCTACTTCCTCTACGCCACGACGAGCGAACAGCTCGACCTGCTGCGCTTCCCCCTCGGCGAGCGGCCGAAGGACGAGACCCGGGCGCTCGCCAAGGCCTTCGGCCTCTCGGTCGCCGACAAGCCCGACAGCCAGGACATCTGCTTCGTGCCGCAGGGCCGCTACCAGGACGTGATCGCCCGCCTGCGCCCCGACGCGGTGCGCCCGGGCGAGATCGTCCACCTCGACGGGCGGCGGCTCGGCCGGCACGACGGCATCATCGGCTTCACGGTCGGCCAGCGCCGCGGCCTCAACGTCGCGGCGGGCGAGCCGCTCTACGTCGTGCGCCTCGAGCCCGGCGAGGCCAAGGTCGTGGTCGGCCCGCGCGAGGCGCTGGCGACCTCGGTGATCCGGCTGGCCGACCCGAACTGGCTCGGCGACGCGCCGCTGTCGGCCGCCCGCGACCTCGCGGTCGCCGTGCGGGTGCGCTCGACCCGCGAGCCGCGCCCCGCGCACCTGACCTGGAACCCGGACACGGCCTGCGCCGAGATCGCCCTCGCGACGCCCGAGGACGGGGTTTCGCCGGGCCAGGCCTGCGTCATCTACGCCGATGACGGGCCGCGCGCGCGGGTGCTCGGCGGCGGCACCATCCGGCGGGTCGAGGCCCACAGCCTGGCGGCGGCCTGACACGAACCCCCCCGATGCGGTTTTTCCGAAGATTTCCGTCGGAAACCGTATCACACCCTCGCGTGGAGCCGCCCCGCGCGACGACCTATCCTCGGAGAGATGACGGACATGCTGAGCGAGCCGCGAGAGGCGGGGCCCACCACCGCCTTGATGCGCAAGGCCTATGCGCGCTGGGCGCCGGTCTACGACGTGGTCTACGACAAGCTCACCGAGCCGGCGGCGCGGGACGCGGTCGAGGCGGCGCTGGTCGGCGGCAAGCGCATCCTGGAGGCCGGCGTCGGCACCGGCCTGTCGCTCGGCTACTACCCGAAGGACGCCGAGGTCTACGGCGTCGACCTGTCGGAGGACATGCTCAAGCGCGCCAGCCGCAAGGTCGTCCGCAAGGGGCTGTCGCACGTCAAGGGCCTCCAGGTCATGGACGTCTGCCGCCTCGGCTACGCCGATGCGAGCTTCGACGCGGTGGTGGCGCAGTTCCTCATCACCCTGGTGCCGGACCCCGAGGGCGCCCTCGACGAGTTCCTGCGGGTGGTGCGGCCCGGCGGCATGATCGTGCTCGCCAACCATTTCGGCCAGGATGCCGGCACCGTCGCCAAGGTCGAGGAGATCGTGGCGCCGCTCTGCGAGAAGATCGGCTGGAGCTCGGCCTTCAAGGCCGCCCGGATCGAGGCCTGGGCCAAGCGGCGCGGCGTGACCTTCATCGGCGTGCGCCCGACCTTCCCGGGCGGCTTCTTCAAGATCCTGCGCATGCAGAAGCCCGGGTGAGCGCGCCGGCCCTGCCCGAGGAGCCGAGGCCCGGCGACGGCGCTTCCGCGCCGGAGGCCGGCCCGGAGGCCGTGGCGGCGCCGGCCTGGCGGAACTGGCTGCGGGTGCTGCCGCTCGTCGCGCTCGTCGCCGTGTCGATCGGGCTCCTCGTCGGCGGCATCACGCGCTGGTTCAGCCTCGACCAGCTCCTCGCCTCGCGGGCCTGGGCCAAGGCCTGGGTCGCGGAGGGGTTCTGGCGCGCCTATGCCTGCGCCTACCTCGCCTATGTCGGCACGGTGATCGTGTCGCTGCCGGTCTCGGTGGTGATGACGACCTTGTGCGGCTTCCTGTTCGGGCCGGTCGCCGGGGCGCTGGTGTCGGTCGCGGCGGCCACCACCGGCGCCGTCATCGTGTTCTCGATCGGCCGCACCGCGGCGGGCGAGGTGTTGCTGCGGCGCGCGGGCTCTCGGCTCGGCCGGCTCGCCGAGGGGTTTCGCTGCGACGCCTTCTCCTACGTGATGGTCCTGCGGCTGCTGCCGGTCTTCCCGTTCTGGATGACGAACCTCGCCCCGGCGATCTTCGGCGTTCGCCTGCGCACCTTCGCGCTCGCCACGCTGATCGGCATCAGCCCCGGCGCCTTCATCTACGCCTCGGCGGGGGCGGGCGTGGAGACCATCGTGGCGGCCCACCAGGCGGCGAAGGAGGCCTGCCTGGTGGGCGGCGGCATCGCCTGCGACGCCGCCCTGTCGCTGCGGGCCCTCGTCACGCCGCAGCTGATCGCCACGCTCGTCGGCCTCGGCGTGCTGGCCCTGCTGCCGGTAGCCTGGCGGCGCTGGCGCGGCCGCCCCGGCTGAACGCCAGGAAGGAAGCGCGCGATTTCCTCGCCTGCGACTGGATCTTCGACAATTTGCGAATAGATTCCGTGATAGTCCCATGCGAGGGGTCAGGGCGGAGCAGGTGTGTTAGTGTCCGGCCTGCGCGCGTACGAGAGCCGGACGAGCGGGGACGTCGAGACCGTGCAGTGGGCCGATGACGCGGCGAGCCAGGGCGGCATCCGGCGTCTCGCCGGCCGGGTCGGCCTGTCCGGTCGCCTGCTGCTGCTCACGGTGGTGTTCGTCCTCATCGCCGAGGTGCTGATCTACGTGCCGAGCGTCGCGAGCTACCGGCGCTCCTGGCTCTCCGACCGGGTCGCCGCCGCCCAGGTCGCCGCCCTCGTGCTCGACGCCGCGCCTCAGCAACGGGTCTCGGACGACCTCGCCCGGCGCCTGCTGATGGGGGTGGGCGCCCAGGCCATCGCCCTCAAGGCCGGGGGCGCGCGGCGCCTCCTCAACCTCACGCCGATGCCGCCGGAGGTGGGCGAGACCGTCGACCTGCGCGAGGCCGGCTGGCTCGAGAGCATCGGCGGCGCCTGGCGCACGCTGACGCAGAGCCAGCCCCTGCCGCTGCGGGTGGTCGGGCACGGCATGGACGGGGTCGACTTCGTCGAGCTGATCCTCGATCCCGCACCCCTGCGCCGGGCGATGGTCGCGTTCTCGGGTCGGATCCTCCTCGCCTCGCTGGCGATCTCCGGCATCACCGCCGGCCTCGTCTTCCTGGTGCTCCAGCTATCGATCGTGCGGCCGGTGCGGCGGCTGGCGCGCAACATCGCGACCTTCGCGGAGGATCCGGAGGACCTGTCGCGACGGATCAACCCGTCCTGGCGCAGCGACGAGATCGGCGCCGCCGAGACGGCGCTCGCCCGCATGGAGACCATCCTGTCGGAGGAGCTGCGCCAGAAGCGGCGCCTGGCCGATCTCGGGCTCTCGGTGAGCAAGATCAACCACGAGCTGCGAAACCTGCTCACCACCGCGCAGCTCCTCGTCGACCGCCTCGAGCACGTCGCCGATCCGGGCGTGCAGCGGGTCGCGCCCCGCCTCGTCGCGACGCTCGGCCGGGCGATCCGCTACTGCGAGGGCACCCTCGCCTACGGCCGCGCCGCCGAGCGCCCGCCCGAACGCCGGGTCACCCCGCTGCGGCCGATCCTGCGCGACGCCCTCGACCTCGCCGGGCTGGCGCCGGGGGCCGCCGTCACCATCGAGGACCGCACGCCGGAATCGTTGTGCGTCGACGCCGATCCCGACCAGCTGTCGCGGGTGCTGGTCAACCTGGTGCGCAACGCCGTCCAGGCGCTCGGCCTCGCCGGCGCCAGCGAGGGCGCGCCGCTGGTCACGATCGAGGCCGAGCGCACGGGTGCCGCCGTCACGATCCTCGTCTCCGACAACGGCCCGGGCCTGCCGGAGCGGGCCCGCACCCACCTGTTCGAGGCTTTCCAGGGCGCGGGCCGCTCCGGCGGCACGGGGCTGGGCCTCGCCATCGCGGCCGAGCTGGTGCGGCTCAACGGAGGAAGCTTGAGCCTCGACGAGACGCGGAGCGGGTCGCGCTTCCGCATCGTCCTGACGGATCGCGAGGGCTGAACGGGACGGTTGCCAAGGCGCGCCGCCGCGCGCCATCGTGGGCGCCATGTCCCTGCGCGTTCCCCTCTCCGCGGTGCGCTCCTTCGAGGCGGCGGCCCGTCGCCGCTCGTTCAAGGACGCGGCGGCGGAGCTGAACCTCACCGCGAGCGCGGTCAGCCACGCCATCCGCAAGATGGAGGCGTCCCTCGGCGTCACCCTGTTCGAACGCCAGGGCCAGGGCGTGGTGCCGACCGCCGCCGGCGAGGCGCTGCTGGAGCATGTCGGCCGCGCCTTCGACGAGTTGCACCGCGGCCTCGACCTCGTGGCGGCGCGGGGCCCGCAGCTCCTGCGCCTGCACTGCGCGCCGAGCCTCGCGGCGCAGTGGCTGACGCCGCGCCTCACCCGCTTCCTCGCCGCCCATCCGGGTGTCGAGGTCCGGCTCGCCGCCGGCATGGATTATGCGCGCTTCATCGGCGACGAGTTCGACGCCGACCTCGTCTACGGTCCGCCCCGGGGCGAGGGGCTGGTGGCGGTGCCGCTCTGCGCCGAGACGGTGACGCCGCTCTGCGATCCCGCCCGCGCCGCCCGCATCCGCGCGCCGCAGGACCTGCTCGACCAGGTGCTGATCCAGAGCGACAACAAGCAGGTGCGCTGGCCGCTCTGGTTCGCCCGCAACGGCCTGCCGGCCCCCCGCCCCCTCGGGGTGCGCTTCGACCGCAGCTTCCTCGCCATCGCGGCCGCCGCCGACGGGCTCGGGGTCGCTCTCGAATCGACGCTGCTCGCCGAGCGCGAGATCGCCAGCGGCCGCCTCGTCGCGCCGTTGCGCGGGCTGTCGCAGGACGTGACCTATATCGGCCACCACCTCGTCTACCCGGCGACGACGCGGCGGCGGGCGCCCTTGCGGGTCTTCGCCCGCTGGCTGGCGCAGGAAATGGATCTGGTGCTGCCGGAGGACTTGGCGTGAAGGTTGGCGCTCGCAAGTTCGCCAAACGGGTTCGACACCCTCCACCGTCATCCCGGGTTCTCGACTTCGTCGAGCCCCGGGATGACGTTGAGAAAGGTGTCAACGCGCGCGTCGGACCAGCCGACGCAGTCGATCGAACAGGCTCTGGGTGTCAGGAATACCCGACCCTTGCAGGCGACAGCTTCAAATCTGATCGAAAAAGCAAAATGGAGCGGGCGAAGGGATTCGAACCCTCGACCCCAACCTTGGCAAGGTTGTGCTCTACCCCTGAGCTACACCCGCTCACATTGTCAGGCCGTGCGAACTTGGAGCGGGCGAAGGGATTCGAACCCTCGACCCCAACCTTGGCAAGGTTGTGCTCTACCCCTGAGCTACACCCGCCCAAACCCGTTCGGCCTCGTGGAAAAACTGGAGCGGGCGAAGGGATTCGAACCCTCGACCCCAACCTTGGCAAGGTTGTGCTCTACCCCTGAGCTACACCCGCTCGCTGTTTTCCGCCGGCGCCACCGTGGCGGCGCCGATGAGCGGCATAAACACCATTCCGCCGGGGAGCGCAAGAGGTTGCGGCGTCGGTTGCGGAGCCGGCTTCCGGCCCCCGCTACCAGGTCGCGGTGGGGGTCGTGCCGGTCCGGATCTCGGCCAGCCGCGCCCGGGTCGCCGGGGTGGTCTCCGACGGCAGGGCGTCGAGGGGAAAGAACGCGGCTTCGGCGATCTCGGAGTCGGGCGTCTTCGGCACCGGCACCGTGAAGGCGCGGGCGACGTAGAGCGCGACGTGGTCGCGCTTCGAGGCACGGTCGTTGAAGTAGAAGCCGTGCAGGGCCGGCGTCGCGCCGGGGTCGAGGACGATGCCCGTCTCCTCGCGGAACTCGCGGGTGATGGCCTCGATCGCCGTCTCGCCCGGCTCGACGCCGCCGCCCGGCAGGTGCCAGCCCTCGACGTAGGTGTGGCGCACGAGGCAGACCCGGCCGTCCGGATCGATCGCCGCCCCGCGCACCCCCAGGGTCATGCCGCGGGTGAAGCGCCAGACGAGGTGGGCACCCCGCATCAGCAGGGCCTGTCGGCGCGTCATCCCGCGAACTCCTTGTCTTCAGACGACGGTCAGGCGGATCTCGCCGACGCCCTCGATCGTCCCGACCATGGTCTGGCCGCGTGTGACCGCGCCGACGCCCTCCGGCGTGCCGGCGAAGATCACGTCGCCGGGCTCCAGCACGAAGTAGGTCGACAGGTAGGCGATCTGCTCGGCCACCGACCAGATCATGTCGGAGAGGTCGCCCTTCTGGCGCACCGCGCCGTCGACCGCGAGGGTGATCGCGCCCTTGTCCGGATGGCCGATCACGGAGGCGGGCTTGAGCGTGCCGACCGGACCCGACAGGTCGGCGGCCTTGCCGAGCTCCCACGGACGGCGCAGGGCCTTCGCCTCGTCCTGGACGTCGCGGCGGGTCATGTCGAGGCCGACGGCGTAGCCGTAGACGTGGTCGAGGGCCTCCGCCACCGGGATGTCGCGGCCGCCCTTGGCGATCGCCACCACCAGCTCGACCTCGTGGTGGTAGTTCGCGGTCTTCGGCGGGTAGGGATGCTCGACGGTCTGGCCGTCCGGCACCACCTGGAGGGCGTCGGCCGGTTTCATGAAGAAGAACGGCGGCTCGCGGGTCGGGTCGGCGCCCATCTCCCGGGCATGGGCGGCGAAGTTGCGCCCGACGCAGTAGACCCGACGCACCGGAAACAGGTCGTCGGTGCCATGGATCGGGAGCGCGGTGCGCGGCGGGTTCGGGATCACGGAGAGCATGGGTCTGCTGTCTCGGGCGATGTTTCGCGAAGGGCCGCGCATCTTGGAAAAGGGGCCGGCCGACCGCTATCTAGAGGGTGGTGCCGCGGTGCGCCATCCCGCTCCGCCGCAACCCTCCCGCCTCGAGACGCGCGCGCCCGTGACACACAGCCCGACCCACAGCCTGCTCGACGCGATCGCGGCCCGCCTCGGCCCCGCGCACGTGCTGACCGCGGCGACCGACATCGCCCCCCACCTCGCAGAGAGTCGCGGTCTCTACCGCGGCGAGGCGATCGCGGTGGTGCGCCCGCGCGACACCGCGGAGGTCGCCTTCGTGGTCGGGCTCTGCGCCGAGGCGCGGGTGCCGGTGGTGGCCCATGGCGGCAATACCGGGCTCGTCGGCGGCGGCGTGCCGTTCGGCGGCGTGGTGATCTCGCTGTCCCGCCTCGATCGGGTGCGGGCGGTCGACCCGCTCGATGCCACCATCACGGTCGAGGCCGGCTGCGTGCTCGCCAACGTCCAGGCGGCGGCCGACGCCGCCGGGATGCTGTTCCCGCTCTCGCTCGCCTCCGAGGGCTCGTGCCGCATCGGCGGCAACCTCGCCACCAATGCCGGCGGCACGGCGGTGCTCGCCTACGGCAACGCCCGCGAACTGACCCTCGGGCTGGAGGTGGTGCTGGCCGACGGGCAGGTCTGGAACGGCCTGCGGGCGCTGCGCAAGGACAATTCCGGCTACGACCTGAAGAACCTCTTTGTCGGCTCGGAAGGCACGCTCGGCATCATCACCGCCGCGGTACTGCGGCTGCACCCCAAGCCCGTCTCGAAGGCCACCGCCTTCCTCGGCCTCGCCTCGGCGAGAGCGGCGCTCGACGCCTTCGGGCGCCTGCGCGACCGGCTCGGGCCCCGGCTCACCGCCTTCGAGTACGTGCCGCGTTTCCCCCTCGAGGTGGTGCTGCGCCACCTGCCCGGGGCGGTGCGCCCCCTCGACGGCGACCACCATTCCTACGCCCTCGTCGAGGTCTCCTCGCCCGCGCCCGACGCGGCCGCGGACCTTGAGGCCGAACTCGGCGAGCTGATCGAGGCCGGGCTCGTCGAGGACGCGGTGCTGGCCCAGAGCGACGCGCAGGCATCCGCCCTGTGGAGCCTGCGCGAGAGCCTGTCGGAGATGCAGAAGCACGAGGGCGGCTCGATCAAGCACGACGTCTCGGTGCCGGTCTCCCGGGTGGCGGAGTTCCTGGAGCGGGCCACCGCGGCCTGCGAAGCCGCGATGCCGGGGGTGCGGGTCTGCGCCTTCGGGCATTTCGGCGACGGCAACATCCACTTCAACCTGACCCAGCCGGTCGGGGCCGGAAAGGCCGCCTTCCTCGCCGAGTGGCCGCGCTTCAACCGCATCGTCCACGACATCGTCCACGCGATGGACGGCTCGATCGCCGCCGAGCACGGCGTCGGGCTCATCAAGCGCGACGAGCTGCCCCGCTACAAGGACCCGGTCGCCCTCGACCTGATGCGCCGCCTCAAGGGCGCCCTCGACCCGCTCGGCATCCTGAATCCCGGCAAGGTGCTGGCCAGGGAAGGCGGGCCCGCCTCGTTCCCGGACGAAGCATCGGCCGCATGATCGCGCTGTTTCGCCAGGCGGCTCCGGCGCCCGCGGGCCTCACCGCGGCCTCCCTGCTCGGCGCCTTCGAAAGCCTCGGCGACAATTGCGAGTTCGGCATCGCCCAGCGCTACGCCGGCATCGACCCCCTCGGGCTGTTCCGCCTTTCCTCGGCGCCGATCGCCGATCTGACCCACGCGGTCGAGACGCGATTCTCCCGGTACGGCGGCGCCGACGACATCGAGGTCCGGGTCGGGGCCGGCGGCTACCTGTTCTGCCATAGCCGGGCCTACGGCTTCGCCTACCACACCGGCGACACCGTGCCCCGCGTGAAGCCCGCCGACATCCTGGCGCGGGAGATCCGCCGGGTCGACTACCTGAAGGAGCGGCTGCTCGCCGACCTCGCGGCGGGCGACAAGATCCTGGTCCGCAAGGGACCGCCCGGGGAGAGCGAGGGGGCGGTACGCCGCCTGTTCGCGGCCCTGCGGGCGATCGGCCCGGTGACCCTGCTGCGGGTCTGCGCGGCGGGGGAGGCTCCGCCGGGGCGGGTGGTCTGGCGCGGCGAGGGCCTGATGCAGGGCGCGCTGCCCCACTTCGCCCCCTACGCGGCAGCGACCGACGCCGACCTTCCGGGCTGGCTCGCGGTCTGCGGCCGGGCCTACGCCCTGCGCAACAGCCTGGTCGAGCCCCCGGCTCTGGCGCCCGCCGGCCCGCCGCTCTTCGAGGCGCCCGACACCACCCGCGCCGCGCTCGCCGACGCCGCGCCCGGGCCGGGCGCGCTCGCGGCCTCCCACGCGGTCGCGGGCCTGCGGCCGAACCGCCTCCACGTCGTCGCGGCGGAGATCCGGCTGCCCGAGGATTTTGCCGGCACGCGGGCCGCCCTCGCCTTCGTCGACGCCGCGCCCCATGCCCGCCGCGAAGCGGACCTCACGTGCCGCGGCACCTGGCAGACGATCTACGGCGCCACCCGCACGCGCAAGCGCCAGAGCGAGGCGACGGTCGGGTTGATGCTGGCGGGTCCGGCCGGCACGGGTGTGGAGGTGCGGCGGTGGCGGGTGACGGAGGGGTGCCTGCCGGGGGTGGAGTGATACCGCTTCCGGAAGATCACTTCCGGAAGCGGTATCACCAGCCCGCGCGGCGCTTGAGCGAAGCCGAAATCCGTATCGCGAAGCGATCAACCGGATTTCGTATGACGGGGGACGAGGCGCCGCGGCTACGGCGCCTCGGCGGACGATCCGACGAGCAGAGGCGAGGGACGCCCGGCGCGGGGGGAGGGCCGCCCTCCGCTCAGCTCAAGGGCGGCAAGGCCACCGCCGCGGCGGGCCGGACGCGGATGCGCTCGTACCAGGCCCGCAGGGCCGGCCGCTCGATGCGCGGCACGTCGAGGTGGAGCCAGCGATGGGCGGCGGCGGCGAGCGCGATGTCGGCCGCGGTGAACCGGTCGCCGACGGCGAAGGGACGGCCCATCAGGTGCGCGTCGAGGATCGCCGCGCATTCCTCGGACGCCGCGACCGAGCGGTCGATCACGGCCTGGTCGCGCCGCTCGGGCGGGGTGCGCACGGTCTGCCAGAACGCGTCCCGGGTCGCGGGCGTGAAGCGCGTCGCCTGCCAGTCGAGCCACTGGTCGACGAGAGCGGCCGCCCGCGGATCCTCCGGCCACAGGCCGCCGGGACCGTGGCCGCGGGCGAGGTAGCGCAGGATCGCGTTCGACTCCCACAGGACGAAGCCGTCCTCCTCCATGACCGGCACGAGGGCGTTGGGGTTGAGCGCCAGGTAGTCGGGTTCGCGCACCCGCCCGAAGGCGCCGCCGGCCTCGACCCGCTCGTAGGGCAGCCCCAGCTCCTCCAGCCCCCAGACCGCCTTCTGCACGTTGACGGAGCTCAGCCGTCCCCAGAGCCTGCGCATGGCGTGTCCTCCTCCTTCGGTGGATAGGCGTGTGTTCCGCCCTTCGGATCGGTGACGACCCAGCCCGCGGGTCCCGCCGCCAGGTAGCCCGGGCCTACCGGCACCTTGCCGTATCCGCCCGGGATGTCGAGGACGTAGGTCGGCTGCGCCAGCCCCGACACCCGGCCGCGCAACGCGCGCATCAGGTCCTGGCCGTGGTCGAGCGTCGTGCGCAGGTGGCCGGTGCCCGGGGCGAGGTCGCCGTGATGCAGGTAGTAGGGCTTGATCCGGTTCTCGACGAAGGCCCGCATCAGGGCCGCCAGCGTCTCGGGATCGTCGTTGATCTGGCTGAGCAGCACCGACTGGCTCACCATCGGGATCCCGGCATCGACGAGGCGCGCGATGGCCGCGCGTGCAGCTTCAGAGAATTCCCGCGGGTGGTTGGCGTGCAGCGCCACGAACACCGCGCCCTCGAACCGCTTCAGCGCCGCGACCAGGTCCGCGTCGACCCGGGCCGGATCGACCACCGGCACGCGGGTGTGCAGGCGCAGCACCCGCACGTGCGGGATGTCGCGCAACGCCGCCGCGATGCGCCCGAGCCGCCGGGGCGAGAGCACCAGGGGGTCGCCCCCGGTGACCACCACCTCCCAGATCTCCGGGTGCCCGGCGATGTAGGCGAGCGCCGCATCGAGTTCAGAATCCGTGAGGCTGCCCTGCCCCTCCGGACCCACCACCTCGCGGCGAAAGCAGAAGCGGCAATAGACCGGGCAGACGTGGAGCGGCTTCAGCAGCACCCGGTCGGGATAGCGGTGGACGATGCCGGGGAGTGGCGCATGGGCCTCGTCGCCGATCGGGTCGACCCTCTCTTCCGGCGTGGTGACCAGTTCCTCGGCCCGCGGCACGAACTGGCGGCCGATCCCGTCATCCGGATCGGCAATCAGCTCGGCCATCTCGGGAGTGATCGAGACGGCGTAGCGCGCCGCCACCCGTTCGAGCGCCGGCAACCGCTCCGCCGACACCAGGCCGCGGGCAGCGAGGTCGCCCGCGCTGCGGATCGACGCGCTCACCGGGGAGCCTCGACGCTGGGGTACTCGGCCATGGGCGTCCAGATCACGTCCTCGATCCGGCGCGCGCCGGTCGCCAGCATGACGAGCCGGTCGAAGCCGAGCGCGATGCCGCTCGCCTCCGGCATCTGCGCCAACGCGCTCAGGAAGTCCTCGTCGAGGGGATAGCGCTCGCCGTAGACGCGCGCCTTCTCGTCCATCTCGGCCTCGAAGCGCCGGCGCTGCTCCTCGGCATCGGTCAATTCGCCGAAGGCGTTGGCGAGCTCGACGCCGCAGCAATAGAGCTCGAAGCGCTCCGCCACCCGCGGGTCGGCCGGGCTCGGCCGGGCGAGCGCCGCCTCGGGGATCGGGTACTCGCACAGGATCGTCGCCCGGCCGCGGCCGAGGGCCGGCTCGACCCGCTCGACCATGACGCGGCTGAACAGGTCGGACCAGGTGTCGTCGGGCGCGGTGCGGATGCCGGCCGCCCGGAGCGCGGCGTCGAGGCCAGATCGGTCGGTACCCCCGTCCGGGGCCACCGTGGCAAGGAGGTCGATGCCGGCATGGCGCCGGAAGGCCTCCGCCACGCTCAGGCGCTCCGGCTCGGCGAAGGGATCGGCCTCGATCCCGCGCCACGCAAAAGCCTTGGCGCCCGCGGTCTCGGCGGCGAGGGCCAGGAAAGCGGCGCAGTCCTGCATCAGGCTGTCGTAGGTCTCCCCGGCCCGGTACCATTCGAGCATGGTGAATTCCGGGTGGTGCAGCGCCCCGCGCTCGCGGTTGCGGTAGACGGGCCTCAAGCTGAACAGCCGCGGCTCGCCCGCCGCCAGGAGCTTCTTGCAGGCGAATTCCGGCGAGGTGTGGAGGTAGAGCGGGTGCTCCATTCCGTCCGGCGCGATGGCTTTCGTGGCGAAGGCCGAGAGATGCGCCTCGTTGCCGGGCGAGACCTGGAGGATCGCCGTCTCGACCTCGACGAAGTCGCGGGCGGCAAACCACTCCCGCAAAGACGCGGCGATGCGGTTGCGGGCGAGGAGCCGCGGCCGGCGGTCGGCATGGACGTGGGGGGCCCACCAGGGCGAGGCGGAGGTCATAGGATGGCTGTCATCGAGTGGCGGGCGACTGGCGGTCGCGCCTGAGATGCGATAGGGCGGGCCGAAGGCATCCTCTGCCGGCGCGGCGCGCGACGCCCGCGGCTTGGCGGACGCCGCCGCTCTCTGTCAACGCTTCCAGTCCAGGATTCGCCCCGTGCCGAAGGTCATCGCCAGCTCACTCCGCAAAGGCAACGTCGTCGACAAGGACGGCCGGCTCTACGTGATCCTCTCCGCCGAGAACATCCATCCCGGCAAGGGCACACCGGTCACCCAGCTCGACATGCGCCGGATCACCGACGGCGTGAAGGTCTCGGAGCGCTACCGCACCACCGAGCAGGTCGAGCGCGCCTACGTCGAGGACCGGGAGCACACCTTCCTGTACAGCGACGCCGAGGGGTTCCACTTCATGAACCCGGAATCCTACGAGCAGCTCGCGGTGCCGCAGGACGTGATCGGCGACCAGGCCCCCTACCTCCAGGAGGGCATGGCGGTGATGCTCTCGACCCATAACGGCGTGCCGCTGGCGCTCGAGCTGCCCCAGCGCGTCACCCTCGAGGTGACCGACACCGAGCCGGTGACCAAGGGCCAGACCGCCTCCTCGTCCTACAAGCCCGCGACGCTCTCGAACGGCATCCGCACCCTGGTGCCGCCACATATCGGCACCGGCACCCGCATCGTCGTGATGACGGCGGACGGCGCCTACGTCGAGCGCGCCAAGGACTGATATGCGACGGGCGGGCGGCCTTCAGCCCCCGCCCGCCTCCCGGAAGCAGGCCCGCGACACCGCGATCGCCCGGGCCTGCTCCTCGCCCGTATAGTCGCCGCCGGCCCGCCACAGGCCCTCGCCGCGCAAGCGCACCAGCACGCAGCGCGCCGCCACCCGGCAGGACGCCGCGGTCCCGCCGGCCTCGGCACAGTTCGCCCGGTACTCGCGCAGGAACTGCGCCTCCCCCGCCCGCGGATGCGGCCCGGTCAGCGCCGCGACCCCGTAGAGCAGCCCGAGCAGCAGGGGCTGGTGCACGAGGTAGACCGCCAGGCTGTGGCGCCCGGCGAGCGCGGCGAGCCGCCCGATCCGGTCTCGCGGCGCCCAAGCCCCGATGGACGAGGCAGCGAGGCGTGGCAGGACGAGCCGGCCGAGCCCCACTCCCGCCAGCACGAAGCCGAACCACGGGAACAGCGGCACGTAGTCGTTCGTCGTCGGCACGGCGGCGCCGAGCCCGAGCCAATACAGCGACGGCGCGTCGAGGAACGGCGGCGATCCCGCGAGGCCCGCCAGCGTCGGCCCGGCGAGGACGAGGGCCGCGGCGAGCCCGACCAGCGGCAACGGTGCGACGAGGGCCGGCAGTGCGAGCACGCTCGACAGGGCGATGCAGTGCAGGATGCCGAAGAAGATCCACGCCCCGGGGAACAGGACGTAGGTGGCGAGCGAGATCGCGGCGGCCGCCAGGGCGATGCGCCCGAGGCGGGCCAGGTAGGGGCGCCACCAGCCCGAAGACCGGCCCCGCGCCAGGACGAGGCTCACCCCCACGAGCACCAGGAAACTGCCGGCGATGCCATGCGCCGCCGCCCGCCCGAGCGGCGACAGGGCGGCGTTCTCGGGCGTCAGCCGCAGGAAGCCGAGGTCCCAGGTTAGGTGGTAGAGCGCCATCGCCACGAGCGCGACGCCGCGGCAGAGGTCGATGACGGCGAGGCGCCGGGCCGGCGCGGTGGAAGCGGGTGGGTTGAGAATCGCGGTGATCTCCGTCGCGGTGATCGTCTGGGCGGGTGCCGTCATAGCCGAGCCCGACGCTCCCGCCCGCACCTGCGGCCAAAACGCGCATGATCGCGGACGGGTGCGCCTCTCGTGCCTCGATCGCGACGCGCCTGGCTCCCGGTCTGCCTCCCGGGCTTGCAGAATGGACACGCCCGAGGCGAATCCGGCGAGGACATCGCCCCCCACGCGTCTCAACTCGGCCGATTTGGGCTTCCCCGAAGTCATGACTTTGTTAATCTGCCGGTGAAGCGCGCGACGCGATTCGAGTGGGTTGCTTACGATGTCGGACGAGTTCGGTTCAGGCCCCGCCTGGGAACGGCCGGGGAGCGCGTTCGGAGACGGCGCGCGCGACACCCGGCCCGGGCTCGACGCGGCGGCGGAACGCCCGACGGAACTCGTGGAGGTCAGCGGCCGCATCAAGTGGTTCGACGTCGCGAAGGGCTTCGGCTTCATCGTGCCGGACAGCGGCGCCCCGGACGTGCTGCTCCACGTCACCTGCCTGCGCCGTGACGGCCACCAGAGCGCCAGCGAGGGCGCGCGGATCGTGGTCGAGGCGATCGAGCGGCCCCGCGGCTGGCAGGCCTTCCGGGTGATCTCCCTCGACCAGTCGACCGCGACCCATCCGGCCGAGCTGCCGATGCCGCGCACCCACGTCACCGTGGTGCCGACGAGCGGGCTCGAGACCGCGGTGGTGAAGTGGTTCAACCGCCTGCGCGGCTTCGGCTTCCTCAGCCGCGGCGACGGCACGCCGGACATCTTCGTCCACATGGAGACCCTGCGGCGCTACGGCATCGCCGAGCTGAAGCCCGGCGAGCACGTCATGGTCCGCTACGGCGACGGCTCGAAGGGCCTGATGGCGGCCGAGGTGCGCCTCCTGTCCGAGGCGAGCGCGGGCGCGGGACCGCCCTCCTCCCACTGAGCCCGGGGGCGCGCGGCTTTTTCGATTCGCCCGTGTTTCCGCTTGGAAAACCCCATCCCCTTCGTCGCAGACTGCGCTAGCTCAGCCCCATGTCGCTCCGCTTCGCACGGCCCTGGGCCATCCCGCCGCGCCGGCTCCTCGCCGCGCTCGTCCTCCTGCTCCTGCCCACGGCCGTCCTCGCCGACGGTCCGTTCGAGCCGCTGACCATCGCCTCGCGGTCGGGCCGCCACACCTTCCAGGTCGAGGTGATGCGCGACGATGCCGGGCGAGCGCAGGGGCTGATGTTCCGCCGCTCGATGGCGCCGGACCGCGGCATGCTGTTCGACTTCGAGCGCACCGAGCCGGTGGCGATGTGGATGAAGAATACCTACCTGCCGCTCGACATGCTGTTCATCCGCGCCGACGGCACGGTGGCGCGGATCGCCACGGACACCGAGCCGCTCTCGACCCGCACCATCCCCTCCGGCGAGCCGGTGCTCGGCGTGCTCGAGCTCAATGCCGGCACCGCCGCGCGCCTCGGCCTGCATCCCGGCGACAGGGTCGAGCACCCGCTGTTTCGCGGGCGCTGAGAGCCCGGCGGCCGGAGCCGCCGGAGACCCGCTTGTCTAGAAGCCGCGATTCGAGATGCTGGGGATCGACGGCTGCGTGAACATGCGGTTCACGTCGGGCCGGCGCTGCGTCCCGTTGGTGTCGTTCGAGCGCACGTAGTTCTTGGTGTCGAAGCTCTCGGACAGGCCGGTGCCGCGCGAATCGCCGGCGCTGGTGCAGGCGGCGGCGAGACCCGCGAGGGCGAGCGAGGCGGCGACGCGAAGGAGACGCATGAGGGGTCCTGACTTCCGGGCCGCGCGAATCGGGGGATTCTCGGCTCTAACACTTCGGCCGGGGTGCCCGGCTCCCGCCCGTCCGTCAAGGCACGGGCGATCGTGGCCGCGGGGAAACCCCTCTCCTGTGCCCCCCGGGCCGCGCTCCGCGGAATGTGTGGAGGGCCGCGATTCTCCGGCTGGCGGAGTCCCTAGCTTTGCGCGAGAGTCCGGGCCGATGAGCAACGTCGTTCCCCTGCTGCGCCCGCGTCCGGCGCCCGATGCCGCCGCCCGCGCCACCGCGTCGGTCGTCTGCGACCTGGTGACCATCGCCGAGCAGCTGCACGACATCGGCGCCCGCGCCGCGGCGCTCGGCCGGCCGCGCGGAGAAGCCGAGCGCACGGTGCAGATGGTGCTGGACGCCGTGACGTCGATCGAGCGGGCGCTCGACACGATCACGGATGGCGGGGATTACACGCCGTTCTGAGCCGGCGGCGGAGCGCCCGGCGGCAGAAAACTCGGACGTGTCGTTGCGTCAGAGGTGAGACAAGGGCAAGATCGCGTCCGTCGGCTCCGACGTGAGGCTTGTTTTCGTGCCTGTCGAACGAACTTTCTGGCAGGTGCAGGCGACAGCGCGCGATCTGTCGTGCGACCGGGTCCAAGTCGACCCGGTGGTTCTCCGACGAGGATTGCTGAGCGATGAGGATCAGGCACGAAGTGTCACCTCTGCGCTCCTGGCGGGCACGCCCGCCGAAGAGCCCCTGCACGTTGTCTGGGAGCACGATGCCGTCGACGATGTGATCATGATGGTCGCATCGAGCCATCACGACACAGAGGATATAGTCGAGGTGGAGCGTCGCTTCTCGCAGCGCGAAGACGGTGCTTGGGATGTCAATCACGCCTTGTTCGCGCTTCCCAGCCGTTACCAGCGCAGCGGCGGTGCACGGCGGATGCTGAGGGCGAGCCTCGACGCGTATGACCGCCTCGGCGTCGTCCGCATTGATGTTTATGCGAACCTGACGGTCGGAGGATATGCCTGGGCGCGGTTGGGCTTCGCGGCGAATGATGCGCAGCAGGTCCGCGCCGCCTTGTCGGCCGCGCTCGCGGATGTTCCGCGCTCGCCGCTGTTTCGCGCGGCGCAGAGCACGGCCGAGATCAGCACCGACGACGACCTCATGTACAATCTCGCCTGCTTGATCGCTCCCGACGGAACATCATACGGCAGGCGTCTTCTTGCGAGAGCGGGCTGGCATGGTCACTTGGATCTGACCAACCCGCGCCATCGCGAGAGGCTGGCCCGCAATCTCGACGAGTGAGCCCATGCCGCGCAAGACGAACCAGGATCCGGTCGCTACCGTGAGCGTCTACGAGGCAGCGCCGGGTCGTGCCCCCGCCGGTGCCCGCGATGTGGCCGATGAGTTGCTGGCACCCGAGCATCGCTTCTCCGACGAGGAGCGCGATCGCCCCCCCTTGACCTGGCTGAATCAGGGGGCTGCGTCCGGACGAGCAACCCGCGAGAGGCCCCGTCGCGAGCAGCGCTTCGGTTCGGAGATCGTCGATCCGCCTCAAAAGACATTGAGGCCGCCGCGCGCGGACGGAGCAGCACACACCGCGCCGATCGCCGTCGTGGTGGAGGACGATGAGTTCGTTCGGGATTTCGCCGCGGCGATCCTGGAGGAGACCGATCTCAACGTGATCACCTGCGATAGTGCCGCCGACGCGCTGGCGGTGATGCGCGAGCACGGCTCCGATGTCGCGCTGTTGTTCACGGAGATGCAACTCTCCGGCGAGATCGACGGCGCCACCCTGGCCCGCGAGGTGGAGCGGGACTGGCCGGACGTGCGGATCGTGGTCACCTCGCGGTCGGGCGCAGCACAGGCCATGCCGGACCACGCCGTCTACATGCAGAAGCCCTGGCGGCCCCTCGACGTTCTGGCCGAGGCCGTCACGAGTCTGCGGCGCAAGTCGGCGTGATGTAGTCGCGTGGGCGGACTGCTCACGCCCCCACGTCGAGCACGCTGCGGAACACCGCGCCGTAATGGCAGGCCGCCGCCGCCAGCACGAAGCCGTGCCAGATCGCGTTCTGGAACGGCAATTGCCGCCAGACGTGGAAGATCACGCCGAGCGAGTAGAGCAGGCCGCCGGCGGCGAGCAGCCACAGGGCGCCGGGGGACAGGACGGCGATGACCGATTCGTAGGCCATCAGCCCGCTCCAGCCGAGCGCGAGGTAGAGGGCGATCGCCAGGCGATCGAAGCGGCCCGGCAGCGTCAGCTTCACGATCGCGCCCGCCGCCGCCACGAGCCAGATCCCGGCGAGCAGTCCGAAGGCGAAGCCGTCGGTGCCGACGAGCGTGACCAGCGGCGTGTATGTGCCGGCGATCATCAGGAAGATGGTGGCGTGGTCGGCGCGGCGCAGGCGCCATTTCAGCCGGCCGACCGGGCACATGTTGTAGGCCGCCGAGGTGCCGAGCATCGCCACGAGGCCGGCGGCGTAGACCGCGACCGCGACCTTCTCGGAAGGGCTGAGACTTGTGAGGGCGGCGCTGATCGTCAGCGCCAGGGCGCCGATCACCCCGAGGCTCACCCCGACCACGTGGACGACGCCGTCGGCAAGCAATTCGCGCGGCGTGTAGGTCCAGGCGAGGCTCAGGGGCCGGCCGTCCGGGGCGAAGCGGGGGGCGGGGCTCGTGGAAACGTCCAGGGAAGACTCCTGCACAGGCATCGGGCCTCCTCACCTCGGGTCCGGGAGAGGGCCGCCCGGTTGATCGAAGTTAAAGCGGAAGCATGAACGTGGGACGAACGTTCCCGCGACACTCAGGCCGCGCGTGGGACGGCCGGGACGGGTGCGGGCGCCCGGCAGAGGCGGGCATGCGCGCTCGCCATGCCGAGCACCAGCATGGCGGCGACCTGGTGGGCGAGCGCCGCCCAGAGCGGCACCACCAGGAGCAGCGTCGCGATGCCGAGCATCGCCTGCGCGGCGACGAGGCCGGCGAGCGCCGTCGCCCGCCGCGCCGCGCCGGTGCCGGGCGCGAGGCGCCGCGCATCGACCGCGTGGAGGACGGCGAGGATCAGCAGCGCGTAGGCGGTCAGCCGGTGGTTGAACTGCACCAGCCCGACGTTGTCGACGAAGTTCTCGATCCAGGGCGTGCCGGAGAACAGGCCGCCGGGCGCGAACCCGCCATCCATCAGCGGCCAGGTGTTGTAGGTCAGGCCCGCCTTCGAGCCGGCGACGAGGCCGCCGAGCGCGATCTGCACCAGAACCAGCCCCATCAGCACGAGCGCGGTGCGCGAGAGCCGCGCCGGCACCGCCTCGTCGCGGCGCCGGTCGATCCCGGCGGCGATCCAGACGAGGCCGGCATAGATCGCGCTCGCCAGGGTGAGGTGCAGGGCGAGCTTGACCGGTGCGACGGCCGTCATGCCCGGTTGCAGGCCCGAGGCGACCATGATCCAGCCCACGGCACCTTGCAGACCGCCGAACACGCCGAGGCAGACGAGGCTCATCCCTAAGCGCCGGTCGATCTGCCCGCGCCACCAGAAGAACAGGAGCGGCAGGAAGAAGGCGAGGCCGATGATCCGGCCGAGCAGCCGGTGTCCCCATTCCCAGCCGTAGATGAACTGGAACTCGGACAGGCTCATGCCCTCGTTCAAGAGCTTGTATTGTGGCGTCGCCTGGTACTTGGCGAATTCCTGCGCCCAGGCCTCGGCCGAGAGCGGCGGGATCGCGCCGGTGACCGGCTTCCACTCGGTGATCGACAGGCCCGAGCCGGTGAGCCGGGTCGCGCCGCCGACCGCCACCATCGCCACCACCAGGGCGGCCATGACGAAGAGCCAGGTCCGCACGGCGCGGCGGGACCGGGGTGCCGCGGCGACCGGCGCCGCGAGGCCGATCGAGGAGGGGCGGCTTATGGAGGTGGTGCTCATGGGCGCCCGATTAGCGGGCCTGAGCGCCCCGGCGCAACGTCCTGCGGTGCCGCACCGGGCCGCGGCGATTTCCAGGCTCTGACACGTCTCGATCCCCGTCCCCGCCCCGCACCCGAAAATTCCTGTGCCCTCCCCCCACCTGTCCTAATTGACAGACAGCTAGCTGTCTCCATAATCGAACAGGTAAGCGCTGACAGGCCCCTCGGGGCGCTCTGTCGGCCAGACACCTTGCAAGCCACGAGCCAGGGATGGCCCCGTGACCTCCGCGATCGAACCGCACAAGGCGCGCCGGCTCTACCTGCTGCTGCGCGACCAGATCACCAGCGGCCGGCTGCCTCCCGGCGCGCGGCTGCCGGGCGAGCCGGCGCTCGCCGCCGAGCACGGCCTGGCGCGGGTGACCGTGCGGCGCGCCCTCGATCTCCTGGCCGGCGAGGAGCTGGTGCGGCGTCGGCCCGGGTCGGGCACCTTCGTGCAGGGGCCGACGGGCACTCGCCCTGTGGTCGGCGACCTGCCGAACCTCCTCTCGGGGCTGATCGCCATGGGTCGGGCCACCGGCGTGCGGCTCCTGTCGTTCGAGTACGTCGCGGCGCCCGCCGGCATCGCCGAGGCGCTGCTGCTGGAGCCCGGCGAGCGGGTGCAGCGCTCGGTGCGCGTGCGCCTCATCGACGGCCAGCCCTTCTCCTACCTCACCACCCACGTCCCTGAGCGGGTCGGCCTGTCCTACTCGGAGGCGGATCTCGCGGCGACGCCGCTCCTCGAGCTGATGGAGCGCTCCGGCGTCACCGCCGACCGGGCGACGCAGGCGATCGGCGCGACGCTCGCCGGGCCGGAGGTGGCGCAGGCCCTCGACCTCGAGGTCGGCTCGGCGCTGATCGACCTCACCCGGGTGGTGTTCGACCCCTCGGGCCGCGGAGTCGAGCACCTGCACGCGCTCTACCGGCCGGACCGCTACGCCTTCCAGATGGACCTCGTGCGCACCGGCGACGCCGGCGAGCGCCGCTGGACCCCCGCCGTCCCGCGTCCGGTCAAGCCCGAATCCCGTCCCCGCCCCGCCGCCCACAGGAGGCCTGCCCCGTGACCTCGATCGTCTCCCCGTCCCGCCGCACGATCCTGCGCACCGGCCTCGCGGCGACCTCGCTCGTGGCGATGCCGGCGATCCTTCGGGCGCAAGGCGCGGCCGTGAAGCTCGGCATCATCCAGCCGGTGACCGGCGCGCTCGCCAATGACGGCGACCTCGGCAAGCTCGGCGCCGAGCTCGCGGTCCAGGACATCAACGCCGCCGGCGGCTTGAAGGCGTTAGGGGGCGCCAAGCTCGAGATCGTCTTCGCCGACAGCCGCTCGAACCCCGAGACGGCGGCGCAGGAAACCGAGCGCCTGAACGGCGAGGGCGTGGCGGCGATCGTCGGCGGCTTCGGCAGCGGGCTCTGCGCCACCGCGAGCCAGGCGGCCTCGCGCTACGACCTGCCCTACCTGATCGACGTCGGCGTCGCCGACCAGCTGACCCAGCGCGGGCTCAAGAACACCTTCCGGTTCTCGCCGAGCTTCGGCATGGTGACGAAGAGCGCGCTGGAACGCCTCGTGGCGCTCAACGACGCCGCCGGCAAGCCCGCCCGCACGGTGGTGATCGTGCACGAGGACGGGCTGTTCGGCTCCGGCCTCGCCAAGCTCCTCCAGGCCGAACTGCCGAAGCTCGGCTTCCAGATCCTCGAGACCGTGTCGCATCCGAGCCCGGCCCGCGACATGGCGAACGTGGTCCTGCGCATCCGCTCGCTCCAGCCCGACCTCGTCATCCCGTCGAACTATTACGGCGAGTTCGTTCTCCTCGCCCGCACGATGCAGCAGCAGCGCGTCCGCCCGAAGGGCGTCTACGCGATCCTCGGCGGCGGCGCCTCCTCGTTGCGCTTCGTCAAGGAATTCCCGCAGGCGGCGGAGGGCGTGATGGACTGCAACCACTGGCCCGACCCGAAGAACCCGCTGACGGCGGAGCTGCGCAAGCGCACGGAAGCGGCGGGCCGCGCCTTCGCCTACAACGTGCCGATGAACTACTCCGCCGTGCGGCTGATGGCCGAAGCGATCGAGAAGGCCGGCGCGCCCGACCGGCTCAAGATCATCGAGGCCCTGTCGAGCCAGAGCTTTGCCAGCGGCGTGATGCCCTACGGCCAGTCGAAGTTCTCGAACGGCCAGAACACCAGCGCGCTCCCGCTCAACACGCAAGTGCAGGGCGGCGACGTCAAGGTGATCGCGCCCGACGCCTTCGCCGAGGCCAAGGCCAACTTCCCGCTCAAGGCGTGACGATGTACGCGCCCCAGATCCTGATCGAGGCGGCCCTCAACGGCCTGATGACGGGGGCGGTCTACGCCCTCATCGCCCTCGGGCTGACCCTGGTCTACGGGGTGCTGCACATCATCAACTTCGCGCATGGGGCGCTTCTCACCGTCGCGATGTTCGCGGTCTGGGGTGCCTTCGCGCTGTTCCACCTCGATCCCTACCTCGCGATGCTCGGGATCGTGCCGCTGATGTTCGGTCTCGGCTACGGGCTGCAACGCTTCGTCATCGGGCCTGCGAGCCACGGCAGCGACAACAACGTGCTGCTCGTCACCCTCGGCCTGTCGATCGTGCTGGAGAACGCGCTGCTGGCAGCGTTCCGCTCCGACACCCGCGCCCTCGATTCCGATGCCGCGCTCCAGGTGGTCGAGGTCGGTCCGCTCCTCCTCTCGACGCCGCGGCTGATCGGATTTGCCGCCTCGCTCGCCGTCACGGGTCTCCTCTGGCTCGTCCTCAACCGCACCGACACCGGCCGGGCGATCCGGGCGGTGGCGCGGGAGAAGCTCGGTGCCCGCCTCGTCGGCATCGAGGTCGACCACGTCTACGCCGTCACCTTCGGCATCGGCTGCGCGTGCCTGGCCGTCGCCGCCTGCCTCTTGATGCCGACCTACTACGTCAACCCGCGCTCGGGTGCCGCCTTCGTGCTCGTCGCCTTCACCATCGTGGTGCTCGGCGGCATGGGGTCGATCGCAGGCGCGCTGGTCGGCGGGCTGATCATCGGCGTGGTCGAGAGCTTTTCGGGGCTCCTGCTCGGCGACAGCTTGGGCCAGATCGGCATCTTCCTGATCTTCATCCTGGTGCTGCTGGTGCGCCCGACCGGCCTGTTCGGAGCCCGCGCATGAGCGCCCGCGACCTCCTGCCCGTCATCCTCGCGCTCGCGGTGCTGGCCGCCCTGCCCTTCCTCGGCCTGTCGGGCAGCGTGCTCAACTTCCTCGTCACCACGCTCATCATCGCGCTCGCGGGCCTCGGCTGGAACGTGCTCGGCGGCTTCGGCGGCCAGTACTCCTTCGGCCACGCCGCCTTCTTCGGCACCGGGGCCTACGCCACCGCGATCCTGCAGATGAAGCTCGGCGTCAACGCCTGGGCGGCGCTCGGCGCCGGGATCGGTCTCGGTGCGCTGACCGGGCTCGCCATCGGCTACTTGAGCTTCCGGGCGGGCCTGCGCGGCTCCTACTTCGCCCTCGTGACGCTCGCCTTCGCCGAGGTCTTCCGCATCCTGGCGAATTCCGCCGACTTCACCGGGGGGGCCGCCGGCCTGCTCCTGCCGCTGCGGCCCGGTTTCGCGACCCTGCAATTCGCCGACCGCCGGTTCTTCTATCTCCTCGTCCTCGGCTTCGTCGGCCTGGCGCTGCTGGCGTCCCGCTGGCTTGAGCGCTCGCGCTTCGGCGCCCACCTGATCGCCGTGCGCGAGAACGAGGAGGCGGCGCGCGCGCTCGGCGTCGACGCCCTCGCGGTCAAGCTTCGCGCCATCGCCCTCTCGGCGGCGATCACCGGGGCGGCGGGCGGGCTCTACGTGCAGTCCTTCCTCTACCTCGATGCGGGCGTGGCCTACGGCACCTGGATCTCGGTCGAGGCGCTGCTCGCCCCGATCGTCGGCGGCATCGGCACCGCCTTCGGGCCGCTCGTCGGGGCGCTGGCGCTGCAAGGCCTCGGCGAGGTCACCAAGCACCTCGCCGGCGGCGTTCCGGGGGTCGATCTCGTGGTGTTCGGCGCCTGCCTGATCGCCGTCATCGCCTTCGCGCCGCAGGGGCTGCTCGGCCTGCGCCGCCGCCGTCGGCGAGCCGTCACGGTGGGAGCCTGATTCCGATGCTCGCCGTCGATTCCCTCACCAAGCGCTTCCAGGGCCTCGTCGCGGTCGACCGCGCCTCGCTTCACGTGCCGGCGGGCTCGATCACCGGGCTCATCGGCCCGAACGGGGCCGGCAAGACCACCCTGTTCGGGATGATCTCCGGCTTCCTGCCCCCCAGCGGGGGGACCGTGCTGTTCGACGGCGTCGACGTGACGGCGGAGGCGCCGCACCTGCGGGCGCGCCGCGGCATCGCCCGCACCTTCCAGATCGTCCAGCCCTTCGCCGGTCTTACGGTCGCCGAGAACATCGCCGTCGGTGCCTACCTGCGCCACCCGCGCCGGGCGGATGCGGTGGAAAAGGCCCGCGAGGTCGGAACCCGGGTGGGCTTGCGCGACCAGCTCGACAAGCCGGCCGCCGACCTGACCGTGGCCGGGCGCAAGCGCCTGGAGGTGGCCCGCGCGCTCGCCACCGAGCCGCGCCTCCTCCTCCTCGACGAGGTGCTGGCGGGCCTCAACCCGTCCGAGATCCGCGACATCCTGCCGGTGGTGCGCGCGATCCGCGACGGCGGCGTCACCATCCTGATGATCGAGCACATCATGCAGGCGGTGATGACCCTGTGCGAGGAGGTCTTCGTCCTGGCGCAAGGAAAGATGATCGCATCCGGCCCGCCCCGCCAGGTTTGTGCCGACCCGGGGGTGATCGAGGCCTATCTCGGCAAGGGCGCGGCCGCCCGCATGAAGACCCAGGAATCCCTCAACGGTGAAGCGGTCGATGCTTGAGGTCGAAAGCCTTCGCGCCGGCTACGGCGCCACCGAGGTGCTGCGCGGCCTCGATCTCTGCGTGCGTCCGGGCGAGATCGTCGCGGTGCTCGGCGCCAACGGCGTCGGCAAGACGACGCTGAACAAGGTCCTGTCCGGCGTCGTCTCGGCGCGCGCCGGCGCGATCCGCTTCGACGGCAAGCCGATCACCACGGCCTCGGCGTCGGCGATCGTCGAGGCCGGTCTGATCCACGTACCGGAAGGCCGCAAGATCTTCCCGAACCTCAGCGTGCGCGAGAACCTGGTGCTCGGCAGCTACCGCCGCGGCCGGGCGCGGCGATCCGAGAACATCGAGCGGGTCTTCTCGACCTTCCCGCGCCTGCGCGAGCGGGCGGCCCAGGCCGCCGGCACCCTCTCGGGCGGCGAGCAGCAGATGCTCGCGATCGGCCGCGGCCTGATGGCCGAGCCGCGCCTGCTGATCCTCGACGAGCCCTCGCTCGGGCTCTCGCCGCTCCTCGTCGAGGAGATGTTCGCCCTCATGCGCAACCTCAACAACGAAGGACTGCCGATCATGCTGGTGGAGCAGAACGTGGTGCAGTCGCTCGATCTCGCGACCCGCGCCTACATCCTGGAGAACGGCACCGTCGCGCTGTCGGGCGATGCCGCGACGCTTGCCGCCGACCCGGCCCTGCGCCGGGCCTATCTGGGGCTCTAGGCGATGGGCATCGTCACCCCCGGCATCGTCCCGGCGACCACGCTGCTCGCCGAGCCCGTTCCCGCCTGGCTCGACCGCTGGACCGCCTTCGCGGCCGATCTCCGGTTCGCCGACCTCCCCGAGGCGGCGATCGACCGCGCCCGCCTCGTCCTGCTCGATTCCCTCGGCGTCATCGCCGCCGGGATGCGCGAGCCCGAATGCCGGGCGCTGGCCGAACGCCTCGCCGCCCGCCACCGGGGCGAGGCGCCGGCGATCGGCAGCGGCTTGTCGCTCGATCCCCGCGACGCCGCCCTCGTCAACGGGGCTGCCGGCACGACGCTGGAGCTCGACGAGGGCAACCAGTACGCCCGCGGCCACCCGGCGATCCACGTCGTCCCGGCCGTTCTGGCCGCAGCGCAGGAGGCCGGTGCGTCCGGCGCCGAGACGATCGCGGCCCTCGTCCTCGGCTACGAGATCGGCGCGCGGATCGGCATCGCCTCGAAACTGCGGGTGACGATGCACCCGCACGGCACCTGGGGCACGGTGGGGGCGGCGCTCGCCGTCGCGAAGATCTTCCGCGCCGATGCGGCGATGATCGGCCGGACGATCGGGCTCGCCTCGTCCTTCGGTCTCAGCACCAGCCGGCGCACGATGCTGGAGGGGGCGACCGTCCGCAACACCTATGCGGGCTTCTCCAACCAGCTCGGGCTCACCGCCTGGGATCTCGCAGCGAGCGGCTTCCTGCCGGAGCGCGACGGGATCGGCGTCGTCTATGGCGGCATCCTCGCCGACGATTTCTCGACGGACGCGATGGTCGAGGACCTGGGCACCCGCTGGGAGATCGCCCGCAACTACTTCAAGCGCCACGCCGCCTGCCGCTACACCCACGGCGCCCTCGACGCCCTGGCGCAGATCCGCGCCGAATCCGGCCCGCTCGATCCGGATTCCGTGCGCTCGGTCGAGGTCGCGACCTATGTCTGGGCAGCGCAGCTCGACCACCCGGCCCCCGAGACGATGCTGGCGGCGAAGTTCTCCCTGCCCTTCGCCCTGGCGGCGGCGCTGGTGCGGGGCGAGGCCGACACCGACGCGTTCCGGGCCGAGGCGCGGGCCGACCGGCGCATCCTGGCGCTGGCCCGCCGGGTGATGGTGCAGGAGGATCCCGCCATGACCGCGCAGCTGCCGGGTCTTCGGCCGGCCAAGGTCACGCTGACGCTGGCCGACGGCCGCAAGCTCTCAGCCCAGGCGCTGACCAACCGCGGCGACACCGAGGACCCGTACTCGGCCGACGACGTGCGGGAGAAGTTTCGCGCGCTCGCCGGGCCGGTCTGGGGGGCGGAGCGGAGCGAGGCGATCGTCGCCGCGGTGGCGGGGATCGACCGGGCGGTGGGGGTCGGGGAGTTGCTAGGGCTGGTGGCGTGAAGTCCGCTTAGCAAGCCCTCTTCATGACTGTCGATAATACGAGACAAAACATCTAAAAAACTTCAAGCAAATCAAAGATCAAGCCCAGTCATTCAATAGAAAAGCACAGGATTTCTCCTCTCCCCGCGGGCGGGGAGAGGGCTGTGTCTCCGTTCAGGAGACGCAGCAAGCGCAGGCGAAGCCGAAGCGAGGGTGAGGGGGTCTCGACGAGTGAGACTCCTCCGGCACCACCCCCTCACCCTCGGCTGCCGCCTCGCTGTGTTCCCTGAACGGGAACACAGCCCTCTCCCCGCGAGAAGTCGGGCAAGCCCGACTTCGTCCCTCGCTTGGAGATCCCGGGCAGGCCCGGGACCTCGCGGGGAGAGGAGAAATGCGCACCAAAGCCAATGCGATGAAACCGAACGAGGAACACCCCGCGTCATGTCCCTGAAGTCCCGTCTCGCCGAGGACCGCGTCCTCGTCGCTCCGGGCGTCTACGACGCCCTCACGGCCTCGATCGCCACGGATGCGGGCTTCGAGGCCCTGTACCTCTCGGGTGCCGCCATCGCCTATACGCGGCTCGGCCGTCCCGATATCGGCCTCGTCTCGATGAACGAGGTCGCCGAGACCGTGGCCCTGGTGCGCGACCGGGTGGCGACGCCCCTCGTGGTCGATGCCGACAACGGCTACGGCAACGCGCTCAACGTCGAGCGCACCGTGCGGCTGTTCGAGCGCGCCGGCGCCAGCGCGATCCAGCTCGAGGACCAGAGCTACCCGAAGCGCTGCGGCCACCTTCAGGACAAGACGCTGATCGGCCAAGGCGACATGGTCGGCAAGATCCGCGCGGCGCTCGACGCGCGGTCGAGCGCCGAGACCCTGATCGTCGCCCGCACCGATGCGGTCGCCGTCGAGGGCTTCGAGCGCGCGATCGAGCGGGCCCGGGCCTACGCGGAGGCCGGCGCCGACGTGCTGTTCGTCGAGGCGCCTCGCTCGGCCAGCCAGCTCGCCGCGGTGACGAAGGCGCTCGGTACCCAGCGCCCGCTGGTGGCCAACATGGTCGAGGGCGGCGACACCCCACTCGCCTCGGCGGCCGATCTCGGAGCTTTGGGTTTCCGCCTGGTGATCTTCCCCGGCGGCATCGTGCGGGCGCTCGCCCGCACCGCGAAGGATTACTACGGCTCGCTCGCCAAGGCCGGCACCAACGCCCCCTTCTCCGACCGGATGTTCGATTTCGGCGAGTTGAATGCCCTGATCGGCACGCCTGAAATGCTGGCCCGCGGCCGCGCCTACGAGGGAAGCGCCCAATGACCGCGATCGATCCCGTTACCCTGGCGGTGCTGAAGGGCCGCCTGGAGCAGATCGCCGACGAGATGGACGCGACGCTCTACCGCTCGGCCTTCAACCCGATCATCGCCGAGGCCCGCGACGCCTGCCACGGCCTCTACCACGCGACCACCGGCGACACCCTGGTCCAGGGCACCAAGGGCCTGCCGATCTTCGTCGGCGCGATGGCTTTCGCGGTGAAGGCCGTGATCGCCAAGGTCGAGCGCGAGGGGGGCCTTGAGCCCGGCGACACCTTCCTGTTCAACGATCCCTATAGCGGCGGCACCCACCTCAACGACTTCCGGCTGGTGCGGCCGGTCTTCCGCGACGGGCACCTGTTCTGCTGGCTCGCCTCGGTCGGCCACTGGCTCGACATCGGCGGCAACGTGCCGGGCGGCTATAATCCTAAAGCAACCGAGAGCTTCCAGGAGGGCGTGCGCTTCCCGGCCGTCAAGCTCTTCTCCGCCGGGCGCCTGAACCAGGACATCGTCGACATCCTGGCCGCCAACACCCGCGTCCCGACCTCGAACTGGGGCGACCTCAACGGCCAGCTCAACGCCCTCGACCTCGGCGAGCGCCGCTTCACCGCGCTCCTCGACGAGTACGGCGATGCCACGGTGGACGCCGCCTTCGCGGCCTTCTCCGACCGGGCCGAGGCCCTGATGCGCGCCGCGATCCGGGCGCTGCCGGACGGCCGCTACGGCTTCGAGGACGTGCTCGACAACGACGGCATCACCGACGAACCGCTGACCATCGCCCTCGACCTGACGATCGACGGCGACCGGATGGTCCTCGACTTCTCGCGCTCGTCGGCGCCGGCGCAGGGGCCGATCAACATCTCGCACGCGACGACCGTGGCGGCCTGCTACGTCGCCTTGAAGCACGTCTTCACCGAGGTGCCGGCCAATGCCGGCTGCCTGCGGCCAATCACCTTCACGGTGCCGGAGACGACGCTGCTCGGCGCCGGCGCCCCGAAGCCGATGGCCGGCTACACCGAGACGATCCTGCGGCTGATCGGCGTGGTGCTCGGGGCGCTGGCCGAGGCCGATCCTGCGCGCGCGACCGCCGCGCCCTTCGGCACCATCAACGCGCTCTCGCTCGCCGGCCACCGGGCGGACGGCTCGCGCTGGGTGATGTTCTCGTTCTTCGGCGGGGGCTTGGGCGGCAACCCCGAAACCGATGGCCTCAGCCACGCCAACAACCCGATCTCGACCGCGACGATCCCGCCGGTCGAGATCCTGGAGGCCGCCTACCCTGTCGTCTTCACCCAGTGGGCCCTGCGGCCCGACAGCGCCGGGGCGGGCGCGCATCGCGGGGGCTTGGGCGCCGTCTACGAGATCGAGACCCTGACCGACGCCGACGTCTTCCTGCTCGGCGAGCGCGGCAAGGTGGCGCCGTTCGGCGTCGAGGGCGGCAAGCCGGCGGCGCTCAACCGCTTCGCCTGGCAGACACCCGATGGCTGGGCGAGCCCGCCGATGGTCTCGAAGGTGACGGATGTCCGCATCAGGGCCGGCGAGCGGGTGCGGCTCGAGACCCCCGGCGGCGGCGGCTTCGGCCACCCGGCCGAGCGGAACCGCGAGGCCGTGCATCGCGACCTGCGCCTCGGCTACGTGACGCCGGAATCCGCCGCCCGCGACTACGCCCTGACGACCGGAGACGAGCAATGACCCCCCGCGCCATCGTCGGCGTCGATGTCGGCGGCACCTTCACCGACCTGTTCTACTACGACGAGGCCGCCGGCCGCTTCCAGACCGGCAAGGTCCCGTCGAACCGCGGCGACGAGGCGGTCGGCTTCCTTGCCGGGCTCAAGGGCTTCGGCCCGGTCGCAGGCCTCGCCTCGATCGTCCACGGCACGACGGTGGGCACCAACGCGCTCCTGGAGCGGAAAGGGGCCCGCATCGGCCTCATCACCACGCGCGGATTCCGCGACGTGCTGGAGATGCGTCGGCGCGACCGGCGCCACACCTGGGGCCTGTGGGGCGACTTCATCCCCGTGGTCGACCGCGACCTGCGGCTGGAGGTGGACGAGCGCACGCTTGCCGACGGCACGATCCGCGAGGCCGTGAATCCGGAGCAGGTGGCGCAGGCCGCCCGCGCGCTGCTGGCGAACGGAGCCGAGGCCCTGGCGATCTGCTTCGTCAACGCCTACGCCAACCCGGAGAACGAGCGGATCGCCATGGAGGCGGCCTCGGCCGTGTGGCCGAACGCCAATGTCGAGCGCTCGTCCGGCATCCTGCCGGAGATCCGCGAGTTCGAGCGCACCTCGACCACGGTGCTCAACGCCTATCTCCAGCCGGTGGTCGGCAGCTATCTCGGCAAGCTCGACCGGGCGCTCGAGTCGGAAGGGTTCGGGGGCCGGTTCCACATCGTGCAGTCGAATGGCGGCGTGATGTCGACCACCACCGCCCGGCGGCTGCCGGTCCGCACCGCCCTCTCCGGCCCGGCGGCCGGGGTGATCGCGGCCGCCGCCATCGCCAAGGAGGCCGGCTTCCCGAACGTGATCACGGGCGATCTCGGCGGCACCTCCTTCGACGTGTCGCTGGTGGTCGAGGGCGAGACAGCCCTCGCGGCCCAGACCACGATCGATTTCGGCCTCGTCATCCGCACGCCGATGATCGAGATCAGCACGATCGGTGCCGGCGGCGGATCGATCGCCCATGTCGATGCCGGCGGGCTGCTCCAGGTCGGGCCGGAGAGCGCCGGCTCGCGGCCGGGCCCGGTCTGCTACGGCCAGGGCAACACCCGCCCGACGCTGACCGACGCCAACGTGGTGCTCGGCCGCATCAACGCCGAGCGGCCGATCGGCGGCGCCTTGAAGCGCCTCGACGTCGAGGCGGCGAAGGCCGCCATCGCCGAGCACGTCGCCGAACCGCTCGGCCTCGACGTGATGGCGGCCGCCGAAGCGATCGTGCGCGTCGCCGACGGCAAGATGGCGGGTGCGATCCGCCTCGTCTCGATCGAGCGCGGCCACGACCCCCAGAAATTCGCCGCGGTGCCGTTCGGCGGCGGCGGCGCGCTGCATGTCGGGGCGCTCATCAAGGATGTGGGTCTGCGCGGCGCCCTGGTGCCGCGCTATCCCGGCGTCACCTCGGCGCTCGGCTGCGTCATCGCCGACATCCGGCACGATCAGGTCCAGACCCTCAACCTCTCGCTCGCCACCCTCGACGCCGCCGCCCTCGACCGGCGGATGGTGGCGGAAGCCGAGGCCGCCCGGCAGGTCGTCGAGGCCGCCGGCCTCACCGTCTCGCGGATCGACACGGTGTTCGAGCTCGACATGCACTATGTCGGCCAGACCCACACCGTGGCGGTTGCCTTGCCCGTCACGGTCGAAAACGGCACCACCGGCGTCACGCCGGCGGTGATCCAGGCGGCGTTCGAGGCGGCCTACCGCACCTCGTTCAGCCGGCTGCTGCCGGGCCTCGGCACCCGCATCGTCAACCTGCGCACCGCGGCGATCGGCCGGCGGCCCCACTTCGACCTCGCCGCCCTGGCGCCGGGACCCGACGCCTCGCTGGACGCCGCCCGCCTCGGCAGCCGGCCGGTCTGGTTCTCGGGCGCCTGGCACGAGGCCACCGTCTATGCCCGCCTGGCGCTGCCGGTCGGGGCCGAGATCCCGGGGCCTGCGATCCTCGAGCAGCCGGACGCCACCACCGTGGTCGATCCCGACCTGACCGCCCGGGTCGACCGGCTCGGCAACGTCGTGGTCACCCGCACGGGAGAGCCCGCATGAGCCACCCCCCGATCCCGATGGAACGCACCGCGCTCCTGATCTGCGACCTCCAGAACGACTTCCTGCACCCGGACGGCGCCTATGGCCGCGCCGGCCAGGCCGCGCCCGAGATCGCCGCGGTGCCGGGCCGCGTGCGGCCGCTCGCCGAGCTGATCCGGGCGCGGGGCGGGTTCATCGTCTCGACCCACTTCACGCTGGTGCCGGGCAAGGGCGGCGAGCCCTTGATCTCGCCCCACCTGCGCGAGCTGCGCCCGTTCTTGAAGCGCGGCGACTTTCTGCCCGGCGCTTGGGGCCACGCCCTGGTGGACGAGTTGCAGCCCGCCGACCTCTCGGTCGAGAAGGTCGCCTACTCGGCCTTCTACATGACCCGGCTCGAATGGGTCCTGCGCAAGGCGGGGATCGAGCGGCTGATCGTGTCGGGCATCGTCACCAATGGCGGCGTCGCCTCGACGGTGCGCGACGCCCACGTGCGCGACTTCTCCGTCACCGTCCTGTCGGATGGCTGCGCCGCCTTCTCGCCGTCCGTGCACCAGACCGCGATCGAGGCGCTCAAACCCGTCTGCCGGGTGGCGCAGGTCGGCGAGATCGTCCGGGAGCTGTCGGCATGAGGGTCGAGCCCGCCGCCGCCTTCGACATCGAGGTTCCGGTCGCGGTGATCGGCGCCGGGGCCGCCGGACTGGTGGCAGCACTCGCCGCCCACGAGGCCGGAGCCGAGGTGCTGGTGGTCGAGCGCGACCCCGTGCCCCGCGGCTCGACCGCGCTCTCGGCCGGTCTGGTCCCGGCGCCCGGGACCCGCTGGCAGCGCGAGGCCCGGGTCGAGGACAGCCCCGCCCTGTTCTCCGCCGACATCATGGCGAAGGCCAAGAACGAGCCCGATCCCGCCCTCGTCGCGCGCCTTGCCGGCGCCGTCGGTCCGGCCCTCGAATGGCTGAGCGACCGCCACGGCCTGCCGTTCTCGGTCATCACCGATTTCCGCTATCCGGGCCATTCGGCCCACCGCATGCACGGCCTGCCGAGCCGGTCCGGCGAGGAACTGGTCGACCGCCTGGCGCGGGCGGTGGAAGATTCCGGCATCCCGGTCCTGTGCGAGGCGACCGTCGACACGCTCTACACCGAGGCCGGGGCGATCCGGGGCATCTGCCTCGTGCGCCCCGACGGCTCGCGCGAGCGCGTCGCCTGCCGGGCGCTGGTGCTCGCCTGCAACGGCTACGGTGGCAACAAGGCGCTGGTGGCCGAGCACGTGCCGGAACTGTCCGGCGCGCTGTATTTCGGCCACGAGGGCAACCAGGGCGACGCGCTTCGGTGGGGCGAGGCGCTCGGCGCGGCGACCCGCCACCTCTCGGGCCACCAGGGCCACGGCTCGGTGGCGCATCCGCACGGCATCCTGATCACCTGGGCCACGATCACCGAGGGCGGGTTCCAGGTGAACGCGGACGGGCGGCGCTTCTCGGACGAGAGCCGCGGCTATTCCGAGCAGGCGGCGGAGGTGCTGCGCCAGCCCGGCGGCACGGCGGTCACGGTGTTCGACGCGCGCATCGCCGGGATCGCCCGCCAGTTCGAGGATTTTCGCCGGGCCGAGAGCGCCGGGGCGATCGTCGAGGGCGACACGATGGCGGAACTCGCGGCGCGGCTGCACCTGCCGGCGGACGCCCTCTCCGCCACCCTCGCCGAGGTCGAGGCCCTGAAGCGCGAGGCTGGGCGCGACGGGTTCGGGCGCGCCTTCGCGGGCGTGCCGGCGCTGGTGGCGCCCTACCGGGCGGTGCGGGTGACCGGGGCCCTGTTCCACACGCAGGGCGGCCTCGTGGTCGATGACGACGCGCGGGTGCTCACGGTCGGCGGCGCGCCGATCCCGAACCTGTTCGCAGCGGGCGGTGCCGCCTGCGGCGTATCGGGAACGGGGCCTGGCGGGTACCTGTCGGGCAACGGGCTGCTCGCGGCGGTGGCTTTGGGCCGCATCGCCGGCCAGGCGGCGGGGGCGATGGGGGTGCGTTAGCGCCTGTCGCCCACCATTTACGACATCCTCCCCCTTTCCCGGACGACTGCAGCGAAACGGAAGGAGATCCGGGATCCAGCACAAGGAATGGCCGCGAAGCGGCTCTGCATCCTGCACCGTTGCAGACATGAGGACGCTTCGCGACTTTTCATGCTGGATCCCGGATCTCCTTCCACTTCGTTCCAGTCGTCCGGGAAAGGGGCGGAGTTCGTCATTTCGAGTTCCAGAACAAGACACGGAGGACGCCCGATGACCTCGCCACCCCGCACCCTCCTCGACAAGGTCTGGGACGCCCACGTCATGGCGACGCGCCCCGACGGGCAGGCGCTGCTGGCCATCGACCGGCACCTCCTGCACGAGGGCTCGTTCCACGCCTTCGGCATGCTCGACCATGCCGGCCGGGTAATCCGTCGCCCGGACCTGACCTTCGCGGTCGCCGACCACTACGTCCCCTCCCGCGACCGCGCCGGCCCGATCCCCGACCCCGAGATCGCCAACATGGTCTCGACGCTCGCCGACAATGCCGGCCGTCACGGCATCCGGCATTTCGGCCTGGATGATCGCGCCCAGGGCATCGTCCACGTGCTGGCGCCCGAGCAGGGCCTGACGCTGCCGGGCCTCACGATCGTCTGCGGCGATTCCCACACCTCGACCCACGGCGCCTTCGGGGCGCTCGGCTTCGGCATCGGCGCGACGGAAGTGGCCCACGTGCTCGCCACGCAGGCCCTGTGGCAGCGCCGGCCCAAAACCCTGCGGGTCGGGATCGACGGCGTGCTCGGCCCCCACGTCACCGCCAAGGACGTGATCCTGGCGATCATCGCGGAGATCGGCGCCGGCGGCGCGGTCGGGCACGTGCTCGAATATGCCGGCAGCGCGATCCGCGGGCTGTCGATGGAGGGCCGGCTCACCATCTGCAACATGTCGATCGAAGCCGGCGCCCGCGCCGGGATGATCGCGCCGGACGACACCACCTTCGCGTTCCTGGAAAACCGCGCCTACGCGCCGAAGGGCGCTCTGTTCGAGGAGGCGGTCGCCGCCTGGCGGCGTCTGCCGAGCGATGAGGGCGCCCGGTTCGACCGCGAGGTGACGCTCGATGCCGGTACAATCGCCCCGACCGTGACCTGGGGCACCAGCCCCGAGACCGCGCTTCCCGTCACCGCGACGGTGCCCGATCCGGGCGCGGAGTCTGACGCCACCAAGGCCGGGCAGATGCGGGCGATGCTCGACTATATGGGCCTCACCCCCGGCACGCCGCTCGAAGCGGTCGCGATCGACCGGGTATTCATCGGCTCCTGCACCAATTCCCGCATCGAGGATTTGCGCGCCGCGGCCGGCGTGCTGCGCGGGCAGAAGGCGGCGGTGCCGGGCCTGGTCGTGCCGGGCTCCGGCCCGGTGCGACGCCAGGCGGAGGCCGAGGGGCTCGACCGGGTGTTTCGCGACGCCGGCCTCGAATGGGGCGAGCCGGGCTGCTCGATGTGCGTCGGCATCAACGGCGACCTCGTGCCGGCGGGCGAGCGCTGCGCCTCGACCACCAACCGCAACTTCCCCGGCCGCCAGGGCCCGAACGCCCGCACCCACCTGATGAGCCCGGCGATGGCCGCCGCCGCCGCCGTCACCGGCCGCCTCACCGACATCCGCCGGCTCGGGACACGCTGATCATGCAGCCCTTCACCACGCTTCAGGCCGTCGCGGTGCCGCTCGAGGCGGCCAACATCGACACCGACCAGATCCTGCCGGCCCGCTTCCTGAAGAAGCCGCGCAGCGCCGGCTACGGCAACTTCCTGTTCCACGACGAGCGCCGCCGCGGCGAGGCGGTGCCCCTCGACGCGGCGCCTTACGCCGGTGCCGGCATCCTGGTGGCCGACCGCAACTTCGGCTGCGGCTCGTCGCGCGAGGGTGCGGTCTACGCGCTCGTCGACGGCGGCATCCGTTGCGTGATCGCCCCGAGCTTCGGCGACATCTTCGCCTCGAACGCGGCGAAGAACGGGCTCCTGACCGTGACCCTGCCCGAGGACGTCGTGGCGGGTCTGCGCGCGCGCCTCAAGACCGAGCCGGGCGCCCGCCTCACGGTCGACCTGCCGGCCCAGGCCGTGACCGATCCGGACGGGGCGGCGGTCCCGTTCGAGATCGACCCGTTCAAGAAGCGCTGCCTCGTCGAGGGTCTCGACGACGTGGCGCTGACCCTGGAGCACGCGGACGCCATCGCGGCCTGGGAGGCGCGGGCGGCGGACGAGGCGCCGTGGCGGGTGCCGGCGAGCCTGTGATCTCCCGCGCGCGCCGGCCGCCGCGGGCTCTCGAAAAGCTGTCCGTCCCCGGGCTTGCCGGGGACGGATGGTGGGAGTGCCGAATGCCGGAGGGCGACCGGCCCCGCTCGCCTCAGTACTTGCGCACCAGCGGCACCGGGATCGGCGCCGGGGCCGGCGGGTTGTCCCAACGGTACTTCAGGCCGACCGAGACGATGTCGGCGCTGGCGTCGGTGGTGCCCAGGAAGGCGAGCGGCGCGGTGTAGAGCGGCTCGCCCGGAACGATCGCGATCCGGTTGCGACCGCCCACCGAGAACAGGTGCTGGTAGGAGACGTCGAACTGGATCTTCTCGCTGTAGCGGTAGCTGGCGCCGACCGAGGCGAAGTAGCGGTCGCCGTCGGGCAGGCGGGTCGAGCGGTTCGAGATGTCGATCGGCGACTGCTCGTAGGCGAAGCCGAGGCGGCCGGTCCATTGCGGGGTGAAGTCGTACTCGGCACCGACCGAGTAGTAGAATCCGTTCTTGTAGTTCAGCGGCAGGGCCGTGACCGGCCGGCCGAGCGCCAGCGAAACGATCGCCGGCGAGCCGAGGCGGGTCCAGTTGTCCCACTCGAAGCCGAAGTTCAGCCGGAGGTCCCGGGTGATCGCCTGGGTCAGGCCGACCGAGACCTTCTCGGGGGTGTTGAGCGAGGAGCGGACCTGGCCGATGCCGAAGGCCGAGCCCTCGATCTGGTGGTTGATCGAGGAGCGGTAGCCGACGCCGACCGTGGTGCCCTCCGAGAGCCGCGCCACCACGCCGGCGGTGAAGCCCCAGCCCCAGTCGTCGCCCTTGAGGAAGGCGGTGTTCGCGCCGGGCGTGATGCCGGTCGCCTGGCGCAGCGTCAGCTTGAAGTATTCGAGCACCGGCCCGGCCGCGACCGACAGCCAGTCGTTGACCTTGTAGCCGATCACCGGGTTGAAGTTCAGCGAGAAGATCTTCGACGAGCGGCTGTAGGTCTGGCCGGCCCAGACCGGGTTCGGCTTGGTGATGAGGCCGAACGGCGCGGCGCCCGACAGGCCGATGAACAGCCGGTCGTTGATCTGGTAGTTCGAGTAGGTCGCCGGCAGCACCGCCGCCTGGCCGATATCGCCCGAGTTGCCGAGCCCGATCAGCGGCGGGAAGGTGCCGGTGGTCGGCGTGATCGTGGCCGAGGGCGCCACCAGGGTGGCGTTGAAGTCCGAGTTCCAGCCCGGCTTCATCGTGACGACGGCCGGGTTCCAGAACATCGACGACAGGCCGCCGGAGCCGGCGGCCGCGCCCGCGAAGGCGAGGCCCATCGCCTGGGCGCTCTGCTCGCGCAATCCGAACGCCGCCGCCTGCGCCGCCCCGTTGGCCCCCGCCAGCAGCATCAGCGATGCGCCGGCCAGCAGCGCCGCCCTCCTCGAACCCGTCATGACGTTACCCCAAACCCCGAAATTCCGTGCCGCGCGGCTTCAAGAACGCCCACAGCTTGAGCGGGATGATGCGGCAGCAGGCAGCGATCGCGCAATCCCGGGAGCGCGGACCGGCTTGCTCGATTCGTCTTGCAGGCAATCGCTAAAGTCTCGCCGAAGACCGTAAGCTTACAATCCAGACAAGAATTTCCCGTCGATTTTCCAACCCGTGCCCGTACAGGCAAAGACCTGTCGGAACATTCCCGCCCGCCGCGCCGACACGGTTTCGCCCCAGATGTGACGAAACTGCAACGGGCGAAGCCGCCCTCCGCCGGGCCCGCCGGCTTGCGGCGGCCCGGCGCCAGCGCCAATGTCCCGGCCCGCGTGGATCAGTTAGGGAGACGACCGATGAAGCTTGTGCGCTGGGGCGAGAGCGGGGCGGAGAAGCCGGGCCTCGTCGATCAGGGCGGCGCGATCCGCGACCTGTCGGGCGTGATCCGCGACGTCGCCGGACCGTTCCTCGCCGCCGACACGATCCAGAACCTGCGCGGGATCGACCCCGCGACGCTGCCCGAGGTGCCGGCCGGCACGCGGCTGGGGCCCTGCGTCGGCCACGTTCGCAACTTCATCGCCATCGGCCTCAACTACGCCGACCACGCCGCCGAGACCGGCGCGGCGATTCCCGCCGAGCCGATCCTGTTCAACAAGGCGCCGTCCTGCATCGTCGGCCCGAACGACGACGTGATCCTGCCCAAGGGCTCGTCCAAGACCGACTGGGAGGTCGAGCTCGCCATCGTGATCGGCAAGCGCGCGTCCTACGTCCACGCCAACGAGGCGCTCGACTACGTCGCCGGCTACTGCGTCTGCCACGACGTGTCCGAGCGCGAGTTCCAGCTCGAGCGCGGCGGCACCTGGACCAAGGGCAAGGGCTGCCCGACCTTCGGCCCGCTCGGGCCGTGGCTCGTCACCCCGGACGAGATCGCCGACGTGCAGGATCTCGGGATGTGGCTCGACGTGAACGGCGAGCGGATGCAGACCGGCTCGACCCGCACGATGATCTTCGACTGCCGGCAGATCGTCTCCTACCTGTCGCACTTCATGCTGCTGGAGCCCGGCGACGTCATCACCACCGGCACGCCGCCCGGCGTCGGCATGGGGATGAAGCCCGCCCGCTTCCTGAAGGCGGGCGACGTCGTCACCCTCGGCATCGAGGGCTTGGGCGAGCAGCGCCAGACGGTCGTCGCCTTCGACGACTGGACCGCCAAGGTGGCGGCCGGCCAGCCGACCAACTGAATTCCGACGGCCCGCGGGCGATGTGTCCCGCGGGCCGCCCACCCGGAGGCGAATTGATGGACGTGCTGGTCGTCGACGATCACCCGATCGTGCTGCAGGCCTGCCGCCGGGTGCTGGAGGATGCCGGCGTCGGCACCGTGCACGAGGCGACCGGCATCGCCGCCGGCTACCGGCGCTTCCGCCGCCATCGACCCGACCTCGTGGTCGCCGACCTGACCTTCCAGGGCGCGTCGTTGAGCGGCCTGGCGCTGATCCGGCGGATCCGCGCGGTCGCCCCGGACACCCGCATCCTGGTCTTCAGCATGCACGACGACCCCGAGATCGCCGTTCGCGCCCTTGAGAGCGGTGCGGCCGGCTACGTGCTGAAGGACACCGCCTCTTCGGAGCTGCACCGGGCGCTCGTGCGGGTGCGGGACGGCGGCACCTACGTCGCGCCCTCGCTCGCCGCCGAGGTCGACCGCCTGCGGCGCGAGGCGCCGGCCGCCCCTCCCCTCACCCCGCGCGAGCGGCAGATCCTGGCCCTTCTCGGCGCCGGGCGCGCGCACGGGGCGATCGCCGAGGAGCTGGGCCTGAGCTACAAGACCATCGCCAATGCCTGCACGCAGCTGCGCCGCAAGCTCGGCGCCCGCACCCTCGCCGACCTGATCCGCATCGCCCTGCGCGAGGCATCGCGAAATCCCTGATCCCGGGCCTCGTCGAACCTTGGCCGCACCGTGGCACCGGCGCCGCACGACGCGCCCGCCGGTCTTCCTTGCGAAGACAGTTAACCGATGTAAACCACGCCACCCGGCAAAACAATCAATCCCGAGTATACGCCAGCATATCTTTATTTGTATTGTTCCATAATGTCGCCTCGTTCTGTTTTATGTTGCGCCGCGTCAAGCAACAAGAACGGGAATGCGAAATGGTTTCGAAGGCAAAGCTGGCGATCCTCGGCCTTGCAGCAGCGGGTGCCGTCGGAGTGACGTTACAAGCCAGCACGCCCGCCGAAGCCCAATCCGGTGCCGCCTCCTGGTACGGCCCCGGATTTCAGGGCCGGCGCACTGCGAATGGCGAGCGCTTCAACACGCACGCCTTCACGGCGGCTCATCGCCGCCTCCCCTTCGGCACCCGGATCCGGGTCACCAACACCTCGAACGGCCGCTCGGTGGTGGTGCGCATCAACGATCGCGGTCCCTATGTCGGCGGCCGGGTGATCGACCTGTCCCAGGCCTCCGCCCGGGCGATCGGCATCGCGGGCGTGGCCCGCGTGCGCCTCAGCCGCCTCTGAGCGGCGTCGCCCTCGCCTCTGTTCCGCGGTCGCGGCGACGTGATTTCCGGCTCGCCGCGATCCTCCGCGGCGATTCGATCTCCGGACGAAATCTTCCGGAAACAGTCTGCGACCAAGACGATGCGTGACCCGCTCAGTCCCGACGCCGCCTCGTCTTGGCGGCGGCGAAGTTCGGGGCGGGTCGATCGGTCCGGGCGGCAGTCGAGGGCGGGCGTTCCGGCGCCGGCCGCGGCGCTCGCTCAAGGTCAGGCCCCGGATTCGACCGCGGCGGGCACTTCTCCACAGCCAAGGCTGCAAGGAGCGCGCACGTGGCCGAAATGGTTCGAGGTATCACCCCATTGCTGCCGGGATCGTCGGGCAGGCTGCCGCCTTCCCACGAACCCGCCTTCCACACCCCCTCTCGGAGAGACGTCGTGCTCCTGCGCTCCACCCTCATCCTCGTCCTCACCACGGGCTCGGCCCTGGCCCAGCCCGTGGCGGCCCAGTCGGCGATGGTCGACCGCGCGGTGCTCAAGCAGTACTGCACCGGTGACTACCTGACCTATTGCGGCAACCTCTCGCCGGACGGCCCCGAGGTCCAGGCCTGCTTCCGCCACAACAAGTCCAAGCTGTCTCCGGACTGCCAGGCCGCGATCACGAGCTACATGAAGGCGCAGCGCAAGGGCTGAGGGCGGCATCCCCGCGGGGGCGGCCGGTCCGTCCGTCGCCGCGCCCGATCGGCCGAGCATCCCCGCCAGTCTGCCCGCGAATTCATCGCGCGGGCGCGATTGTATCGCGTCCCAAATTTCAGCTTCTTCCCTGGCTTGCGTCCGCGCGGGCGGCGGATCCGGAGCGTCGCGGAGACCGGTCGCGAGGTCTATGCGGCGCTGTTGTTCGGCGGTGCTGCCGCTTGGTCTCCGTTAGCCCGTTGCAATGACCCGGCACGTCGATGATTCCACCAAAAGTTGCGATGCTTTCTTGCGCCATTCTTATTTGCGCTGACGGGTGCATTATCAAAAGATAGGCATAGCTTCATATCGTATATAAGGATGAGGGAACGATTTCCTTCATTTTCCAATAAGAATTCGGGAGCACGGTTCTCGGCAAACGCTGCGAGAGACCGCCCCCTTGCCCCTTCTCCCATCGAGCCACGCTGCCCTGCTCGCGGCCGTCGACCGGTCGCAGGCCCGGATCGAGTTCGACCCGTCCGGGACGATCCTGGATGCGAATGCCTGCTTCCTCGGCCTGACCGGCTACCGCCTGGCCGAGCTCCGCGGTCAGCATCACAGGATGCTGATGCCGCCGGGAGAGCGGGAGGGCGCGGACTACGCCGCGTTCTGGCAGGGATTGCGGGAGGGGCGGTTCGAGACCCGGGATTTCCGGCGCATCGCCAAGGACGGCCGCTCGATCTGGATCCAGGCTTCCTACAACCCGGTGCTCGACCGGCGCGGCCGCGTGGTGCGGATCGTCAAGCTCGCCTCCGACATCACCGCCCGCAAGGAGCACGACGCGTACCTCGCCGGCCAGATCGCCGCCCTCGACCGCTCGCAGGCGGTGATCCACTTCACGCCCGACGGGATCATCACCGAGGCCAACGCCATCTTCCTCGGCGTGATGGGCTACACCCGCGACGAGGTGGTGGGACGCCACCACGGCCTGTTCGTCCCCGAGGGCGAGCGGGCGAGCGCCGCCTACGCCGCGTTCTGGCAAGATCTCGCCGCCGGCCGCCACCAGGCCGGCGAGTTCCACCGCGTCGCCAAGGGCGGCGGCGAGGTGTGGATCTTCGGCGCCTACCACCCGGTGCTCGACCTCGACGGCAGGCCCTGCGCGGTGGTGAAGTTCGCCACCGACATCACCCAGGCCGTGCTCGATCGCCAGCGCCGCAGCGCCGGCCAGCGCGCGATCGAGGCGGATATCGCGGCGATCACGGTCGCGGTCTCGGAGGTCTCGCAGCAGGCCCGCGCCACCACCATGCAGACGGCCCAGACCTCCGGCAACGTCGAGGCGGTGGCCGCCGGCACCGAGGAATTCGCCGCCTCGATCGCCGAGCTCGGCCGCCACGCCGAGGATGCCCGCACCGCCTCCGACACGGCGGTGCGCAAGGCCCAGGATGCTGGCGGCATCGTCGCGAGCCTGACGCAGGCCGCCGACCGGATCGGCGAGGCGGTATCGCTGATCCGCTCGATCGCCGACCAGACCAACCTGCTCGCGCTCAACGCCACCATCGAGGCGGCGCGCGCCGGTCAGGCCGGCCGCGGCTTCGCGGTGGTCGCCGCCGAGGTCAAGGCGCTCGCCGGCCAGTCGGCTCGGGCGACGCAGGAGATCGGCACCCAGATCGACGCGGTGCAGGGCGCGACCTCCGGGGCGGTCGCGGCGATCGAGGCGATCGTCAAGGCGATCGGCACCGTCAGCGAGATCTCGGTCGGGGTCTCGACCGCCATCACCCAGCAGGCCGCCGTGACCCGCGACATGTCGGCCAACATGCAGGACGCCGCCCGCAGCGTCGCCTCGGTGCGCCGCAACATGGAGCGGATCACCGGCTCGGCCGACGAGGTCGACACCTCGATCCGCAAGGTGTCCGAGGCGGCGCGCGCGCTCCTGTGACGGTCAGGCGCTGAGCCCGAGGAGCACCACCAGGGCGATCCCGAGGGCGAGGCACGAGGCTGCGGCGAACAGGACGGGCATCGGTGAGCCTCCAGGGGGAGCGGCGAGGTCCGCCCTCTAGCGCCGGAGTGCGGCCGCTCCGTGACGGTGGGGCAGGACAGCGCGACGGTCGGCCCGCCGCGCGAGCGTGGCCGTTCCGACTCGCCCCCCGAGGCATGTTCCTGTAGTATGGCTTCCCGAGCAAGCAAGGAGAGCCATGCATCTCGTCGTGACGGCCCACACCCCGGACGGGCACCTCTCGTACCAGCGCTCCTCACCGGAGGCGGCGCTGGAGAAGGCAGACGAACTCGCGGCGGACGGTCACGAGTGGATCGTCATCACCGACATCACCGGCCGCCACTACGAGCCGGGCGAGTTCGACACGCTGTTCGTGCATCCGGGCGGCTAGAGCATTTTCCGACGAAGTGGATACCGTTTCGTCGCAGAAAACCCGCACGGTCAAAGACCTGGAGAGCTTCGCGATTGCAGCGCGATCGTGAAGCGCACCAAGACATTCCGCGGCGGGAAGACCGTCCGTCTCCCGCGCTGCGGAAACCCGGCTCCGCCCCGGGCGCGCCGCCGGCGACAACCCTGGCGCGCTCGCGAAAATTGCGGGTCGCGCCGTCGGGAAGCGGGACGGATCGCTCCCTCGCCACGGACCGCGCGCTCCCGGACGAACCGGTGCCGCGGGCCAGCCGTCACGCCGCCCGTTTCAGGATCACGGCATCCGCGGCCTTCTCTCGGAACAAGCCCGCCTGTCCGGCAACGTCGACCTCGAGGTGCGGTAGGGATCCGGCGAGAGCTTCGAAAAGCCGTGGGGCGGTGGAGCCGGCGAGGCGCGCGACCGTCATCGGCGCCCGCCCGGGCAGCGGGACGGGCGGGGCCGCCAGTCCCGGCAGGTAGGCAAGGTGGAGCCGCGCCGACGGCACCCGATGGACGATGCGGATCAGGTTGAGCGCGTCGAGACGGTTCGACAGGACGCCCGCGAAGGCCGCGGCGGCTCGGCCAAGGCCGTGGACGCGCTCCGGGGCAGGCGTCCCATCGTCGAGGAGGAGGCCGAATACCTGCGCGGTACCGAGCGCGCCGCGCGGCATCCCGGCCCAGGCCTCGTGCGCATCCATCACGTGGAGGTTGCGGGCGCCGCTCCGCGCGACCAGGTCGGCCAGGACCGTCCAGTCTCGCGCCGACACCGCCCCGTGGATCTCGTCACCGGCCAGAACAGCGACCCCGGCGGGCAGCGCCGCCGGCTCGGCCCCGGCCGGCGTATCGAGGACGAGCCCCGGTCGCGCGCCGATCCGCACGAGGTAGCGCAGATGATCGAAGACGAGCGTGCCCTGCTCGGGAAGTCGGGAGGCCACGACGAGGTGCGAGAGGCCCGGGACCGGATCGCGCGTCGGCCGCGCCGGGGCGGCCGGAGGCCGGGACTCGCGCACCTCGCCGCCCGCTTCGACCCGCGGCCGACGCGCACGGAAGGGCGCCTCGCCTTTACGGAAGCGCGTGACCAGCGTGTCGAGGGGCACGGAGGGCGCGAGCGCCAGGGACGTGGTGAGGAGTGTCAGCCCGTGCCCGAACTCACCTTTGCGCAGGAGCGCCGCGCCCCAGCAGAAGACCGATTCCGCGAGGCGCGTGCGGGCGAGGCGCCGCAGGCGGATCCGGTTGGGATCGTCCGCGGCGTCGGTCGCAAAGAAGCTGTCGAACGCGTCGCGGCGCTGGTGCAAGTCGCGGGTCGCCACGGCGGTGTAGCCGACCGACATGTTCGACCCGTGCATTCGCCGGATCGCCTGTGCGGTCCGGGTGACGGCGACGTCGCCTTGGCGTGCGATGCGCAGCCACATCTCGAGGTCGCCCGCATGCGGCAGGTCGGCGCGGTAGGGCCCGGCGCGCTTCTGGGCCGAGGTCCGGACAACCGCCGTCCCGGTGCCGACGACGTTCCTGGCCAGGCTGCACAGCACCTCGATCATCGCATCGCCGGAAGCGATCAGCCACTCCGCGGGCCCGTCCGCGGCGCGCGGGAGATCGTTCGGATCGATGCCGGGCGACAGCATCAGTTCGTGCCCATGCGTCATCGCCACGCCGGGCTCGGCCTCCATCAGCGCGACCGCGCGGGCGAGGGCGCCGGGCGTGAGCAGGTCGTCGGCGCTGAGCAGGAGGAAGTAATCCCCGGCCGCGGCGGCGATCCCCTCGTTGTAGGTCGCAATGTGGCCCCGGTTCGCCTCGTGGACGCGCACCGTCACCCGGCGATCCTCCGCCGCCAGCCGCCGAGCGACCGCGGCGCTGCCGTCGGTAGAGGCGTCGTCGATCACCATCACGCGCAAACCGTCGACGTCCTGCGACAGGATGCTGTGGACGGCGTCGGGGAGGAAGCGGCCATAGTTGTAGCACGGAACCAGGACGTCGATGGCTGGCATGATCACTCCCCGCATCTCGCATGGAGTGAAAGGCTATCGGGCAGCATCGGCGCTGCCAGCCTCGCCAATCGGCCGCGTGCGCGGTCGGCCAGTCCCCGGAAGGTGCAGGTCGCGCGGCGATTGTGCACCCCGGGACGATCCGTGGCGGCGCGAACGGCGTAGGGTGGGTCCCGGCGGCGGTGCGGGCCTGACCGCCCCTTACCCGAATCGGAGGCTGGGCCTGGCGACGTGCCCGTTACCGTCCCGGCGACGGCGCCCGCCATCCTTCCGACAAGGCCCAGGGGAGCCGGCCTTGCTCAAGTCTGAGAGCTTGTATGATCGGTCCGTACAGATTTTAAACCAACCTGGTCATTCCGGGGCCGCGCAGCGGAGACCGGAATGACCAGGAGCCTATGACTACTGTCGATCAGGTCGAACAGGCTCTCACATGCCGGCGGTGCCGGCCTGCTGCGTGTAGGCGCCGCCGATCCTATCGGGCCGGGCGGCCGGCAGGGAGCGAACCGGAAATGGGATGATCTGGCACGGGCTCTCCGGCTCCGCCGCGTCGCGCCGGCGAGCCGAGCGTTCGACGGCGGAGGCGATCGCCAGCTTCGCGCGCGCGGAGTAGCCGCGGCGGCGCAGCCAGGCCGGGATCGTCGAGGAGCTTCTCTTCATGGTCCATGTGCCGTTGCAGGTGAGCGACGGCGTTAGTTCAAACACGTAAGCCGGATGCCGCATACGCCGCAGCGTCCCAATTTCTTGTCCCAGAATCTCAAGATTGGGGGGCCGGCCTTGAAGGCTGGTGCGGGTATCCCAGTTCTCCGTGCCCGACCGGGACTACCCTCCTCGCGGTAGCCCTCCCCCTTCGCCGTAGGGGTCTCCGCCCTCGGCCGGTGCCGGCCAGCACCGGAAGGCGCGGCTCCCGGGCCGGGGCGCCCCTGCTAAGCAAGAACGGGACGCACCCAGCCCGGACTCCCGCCATGGCCTCGTTCAACCCATCCGCTTCGGTCTCCGTCGTAATCCCGCTCTACCAGAAGGCGGACGTGATCGCCGAGACCATCGCGGCGGTGCTCCGCCAGACCCACCCGCATTTCGAGCTGATCGTCGTCGATGACGGCTCGACCGACGGCGGCGGCGACGTCGTGGCTTCGTTCTCCGACCCGAGGATCCGCCTGGTGCGCCAGCCCAACGGCGGAGAGGCGGCGGCGCGCAACCGCGGCGTCGCCGAGGCCCGGACGGACTGGATCGCCTTCCTGGACGCCGACGACCTCTGGGCGGCCGGCCATCTCGAGAATCTGGTTGCGGCGGCGCAGCAGGGCGACGCGGTCGTCGTGTTCAGCAACTACCTGCTCGCCAGCCGCGTCGCGCCGGTGGTGCCGGCCAGCGTCCCGTCCCAGCGCACCGACGACTTCTTCGCCTTCGCGCTCGCGAACTCCCCTTACGCCGTCCACCCGAGTGCGGTGCTGGTCGAGCGCGCGACCCTGCGGCGCGCGGGTCTCTTCCCGGTCGGTGCCGCGATGGGGGGCGATATCGACACGTTCTGTCGCCTCGCCCTGGAAGGCGCCTTCCGCTATGTCCAGGAGCCGAGTGCGGTCTACCGCGACGGCCATCCGACCAGCGTGCTCGCGAGCCAGATGCGCAAGCGCCCGCTGCCGCCGCCCTTCGACCGGACGCTGACCGCCCTCCTGCGCCACGGCGCGGTGCCGGCCCGCCTCGTGCGCTCCGCCGGCCGCTACCGCAACTTCCTGATGCTCGAATACGCCCGCCAGCTCCTCGATGTCGGCGACGGGGAGGCCGCGCGCGACATCTTGCGGCGCCATTGCCGCCTCGTCGACGATCCGGTGCGCTACGCGAAACGGTTCCTGCGCACCTGGTCGTTCGGGCACCGGCTCTACGCGCTGTCGCGGCAATGGGTGCCGTCGCGGTGAACCGATCCCCTATGCCTCGGGCCGTGCCAGCACCCCGCCGGTGATCGCCCGGCTCACGCCGGTCGTCGACGGGAAGGTGATCGGCAGGCCTTCCAGCGACCGCACCGCCAGATAGGCGAAGGCCTGGGCTTCGAGGAAGGCAGAGGACCAGCCGATGGCGTCGGCCGTCGTGATCTCGGCGCGCAGGTAGTAGTTGAGCTGGCGCAGCAGCTCGCCGTTGCGGGCGCCGCCGCCGGCGACGATCCAGCGGGTCGGCGGGTCGGAGGCGTGGTCGAGGGCACGGGCGACCGCCCGGGCGGTGAAGGCGGTGAGCGTCGCGGCGCCGTCCTCGGTCGAGAGCTGGCCGGCGAGCTTGTGCGAGAACCAGTTCCGGTCAAGCGACTTCGGGGGCCTGCGCGAGAAGAACGGGTGGATCAGCAGCCAGGCGAGCAGCGGCTCGTCGGGCCGGCCGCGGGCCGCGGTGCGGCCGTTGTCGTCGAGGGCGTGGCCGGTGCGCTCGCGCATCCAGTCGTCGATGAGCGCGTTGCCCGGGCCGGTGTCGAAGGCGAGGATCCGGCCGTCCCGGGCGATGAGCGTCGCGTTCGCCACCCCACCGATGTTGAGGATGCCGAGGCTGTCGGTGAAGCCCGAGGCCTGCGCCAGCGCCCGGTGGAACACCGGCACCAGCGGCGCCCCCTGCCCGCCGGCCTCGATGTCGGCGTTGCGCAGGTCCGACACCACCTTGATGCCGAGGCGGCGGCTGAGCGCCTGGCCGTCGCCGATCTGCACGCTCATCTTCTGGTCGGGCCGGTGCACCACGGTCTGGCCGTGGAAGCCGATCACGTCGATGTCGGCGGGGGTCAGGCCGTTCTCGGAGAGGAAATTCTCGACCGCCTCGGCGTGAAGGCGCGTCACCAGCTCCTCGGCTTGTCCTAAGCAGCCCGGGCGTTCGCTGCGCTCGGTGACGGCCTCGGCATCGACGAGGGCCTGGCGCAGGAGCGCCCGGTCGTCGTCGGAATAGGCGCGGTAGCCGGTCGGGCCGAGCGGCTCGAGATAGCCGTTCTGGCTGCGCTCGACCCGGATCGTCTCGCCGTCGGTCTCGATCAGCGCGACGTCGACGCCGTCGAGGGAGGTGCCGCTCATCAGCCCGATCGCGCGCCGCATCGCCATTCCAATTAGCCCCCGTGCGTTTCCGGGCCGGCTTTGCTATGGACCGACCCGTTCCGAATCCGACGGAGCTAGCATGGCGGCGCCGCGCTGTCGCGCCACCGCCTTTCACGAGACCGATCGAGAGTTCCATGGCCGCGCCCACCGACTTCGCGCCGCGTTCCGACTTCCTGCGCATCCTCATGGAGCGCGGCTACGTCCACCAATGCTCCGACTTTTCGGGCGTGGACGACGCCGCCCGCGAGGGCCGGCTGACGGCCTATGTCGGCTACGATTGCACGGCGCCGTCGCTGCATATCGGCCACCTGCTCTCGATCATGATGCTGCACTGGCTCCAGGCGACCGGCGGCAAGCCGGTGGCGCTGATGGGCGGCGGCACGACGCGCGTCGGCGATCCGTCCGGCCGCGACGAGACCCGCAAGATCCTGACGCTCGACCAGATCGAGTCGAACAAGGCCGAGATCGGCAAGACCTTCTCGCGCTTCCTCGATTTCGGCGCCGGCGCCAACGCCGCGCTGATGGCCGACAACGCCGAGTGGCTGACCACGCTCAACTACATCGAGATGCTGCGCGACATCGGCCGGCACTTCTCGGTCAACCGGATGCTGTCGATGGACAGCGTGCGGCTGCGGCTGGAGCGCGACCAGGAGCTGTCGTTCCTCGAATTCAACTACATGATCCTGCAGGCCTACGACTTCGCCGAGCTGAACCGGCGCTACGGCGTGACGCTGCAGATGGGCGGCTCGGACCAGTGGGGCAACATCGTCACCGGCATCGACCTCGGCCGGCGCCTCGGCACGCCCCAGCTCCACGCCCTGACCTGCCCGCTGATGACGACGGCCTCCGGCGCCAAGATGGGCAAGACCGCCTCGGGCGCGGTCTGGCTCAACCCGGACATGCTGAGCCCGTACGATTACTGGCAGTTCTGGCGCAACACCGAGGACGCCGATGTCGGCCGCTTCCTGCGCCTGTTCACCCTGATGCCGCTCGACGAGGTGGCGCGCCTCGAAGGGCTCGGCGGCCAGGAGATCAACGAGGCGAAGAAGGTGCTGGCCACCGAGGCATGCGCCCTGCTGCACGGCCGCGAGGCCGCGGAGGCCGCCGCCGAGACGGCGCGGCGCACCTTCGAGGAGGGCGCGCTGGCGCAGAGCCTGCCCACCGTCGAGGTGTCGCGCGCCGTGATCGAGACGGGGCTCGGCGTGCTCTCGGCCTTCGGGCCCGAGCACGCGGCGCTGGTGCCCTCGACCAGCGAGGCGCGACGCCAGGTGAAGAGCGGCGGGCTGAAGGTCAACGACGCGCCCGTCACCGACGAGCGCGCGGTGATCGGTGCCGGCGACGTCACCCCGGAGGGCGTGGTGAAGCTGTCCTTCGGGCGCAAGAAGCACGTGCTGTTGCGGGTGGTGTAGGCGCGTCGACGCGGGGAGCGATAGGGACGAGACCACCCTCGCCGCGACGACACACGGCACGCAATCACGACGCAATCCCGCTTCGCTAGTCCGGCGTCGCGGCCGCAGGGCCGGACCAACGACGATCAAGCGGGATCCTGGACCATGACATCGACATCGACGGGGCCGCGCTTCGGCGGCCTGCTGCTGCGCGGCCTGCTCACCGCCGTCTTCGTGACGGCCGCCGGCATGAAGTTCGCCGCGGTGCCGTTCGAGGTCGCGGGCTTCGCGCGCTTCGGCTACCCGCTGTGGTTCATGTACGCGGTGGGGGCGGCGCAGCTTCTCAGCGCCGCCCTGCTGTGGCGGCGCGGCACCGTGGCCCATGGCGCGCTCCTGCTCGCCGCCGTGATGGTCGGGGCGGCCTTCAGCCACCTGCGCGCCGGCGACCCAGTGGCGATGGCACTGCCCGCCCTGGTGCTGCTCGGGCTGCTCGCCGGCCTCGCCTTCGCGCGCCGGGGCGAGCTGGTCCCCGCCGGCCTCCAGGTCGCCGCGCGGGTCTGACCCGCTTACTCCGCGGCGAACAGGCCGGCGGGCTCCTCCGCGCCGCCCTTCGGGTTGCCCGGAGCGGTCTCGCAGCCGAGCGCCGGCAGGGCGACGACGCGGTTGCCGCGGAAATCGGTGCGGCAGACCGCGGCGCCGCGGCTCTCGACATAGGCGAGCAGCCGCCGCGCCCGGCCCGGCGAGCGCGAGCCGATGGCGCGGGCGAGCGCGTCGTCGGAGGGGCACGGCGCCCCGGAGCGGGCGGCCCGCGCCAGCAGCAGGAACAGGCCCTGCACCTCCTCGGGCAGGCCGGCGCAGGCCGCCATCACGGCGTCGGCCTCCTCGCCCTCCGCCGCCTCGCCGTCGACGCCGGCCCGCGCGATGGCAAGCCGCCGGCGGAAGCGGCCGAGATCGAGGGCCTCGCCCGGCAGCCGGCGCATCCGGCAGCGCACCAGGAAATCCTGGTAGAGCACGGCGATCGGATGGTGGGCGGCGTCCGGATCGGCGGCGATCTCGCGCAGGATCTCGGCGAGCGCCGCATCCCGCTCCGCCTCGCTCATGCTGGGCGCGGCCTCGACCGGTTCCGGCGGGCGGTACTGGGCGAGCTGCTGCAACAGGTCGGTCGGGCTCGCCCGCGGGGTCGGGGCCGGGCGGGGTGCCGGCGTCCAGACCGGCTCGTTCCCGGACGGCGTCAGGATCAGCTCGCGAAGATCGTCGCCGGCGGCCGGGCTCGGCAGCGGCACGAGCTTGGGGCTCGACGAACGGGCCGAGGTCGCGACCGGCCCGATGGCGATCGGCAGCGGGCGCTTCGACAGGGCGGGGCCGAGGGCGATGAAGTGGCCGCGCTCCAGGTCGCGAAAGCTCTCGGCCTGGCGCCGCTCGAGGCCGAGCAGGTCGGCGGCCCGCGCCATGTCGATGTCCAGGAAGGTGCGGCCCATCAGGAAGTTCGAGGCTTCCGCCGCGACGTTCTTGGCGAGCTTGGCCAGGCGCTGCGTCGCGATGATGCCGGCCAGGCCCCGCTTGCGGCCGCGGCACATCAGGTTGGTCATCGCGCCGAGCGAGGCCTTGCGGGCCTCGTCCGAGACCTCGCCGGCGGCGGCCGGGGCGAAGAGCTGCGCCTCGTCGACCACCACCAGCACCGGGTACCAGTGGTCGCGCTCGGCCTCGAACAGGCCGCCGAGGAAGGCCGCGGCGGCGCGCATCTGCGCCTCGACGTCGAGGCTCTCGAGCGTCAGCACCACCGAGACGCGGTGCGCGCGCACCCGGGCGGCGATGCGCTGGAGGTCGGCCTCGCCGTGATCGCCCTCCACCACCACGTGGCCGTGGGCGTCGGCCAGGGTGACGAAATCGCCCTCGGGATCGATCACCACCTGCTGCACGTGCGGCGCGCTCTGCTCCAGGAGGCGGCGCAGGAGGTGCGACTTGCCCGAGCCGGAATTGCCCTGGACCAGGAGGCGCGTCGCCAGCAGCTCCTCCAGGTCGAGGGCGGCCGGCCGGCCGCCCGCCACCCCCATCTCGACGCTGATCGTCATCTCGGCTCCCTGCGAAGGCCCGACTCGTAACACGGGAGTCCGGGCCCCGATCCGCGCCCGGAGCCGGGGTCCACAGGCAGTTCGCCTCAGCCGAAGGCCAGCGCCCGCGAGCCCTCCCCCATCCGCTCCAGCATCCGCCGGCGCCACGCTTCGACCGGATCGTCGGGCTCGAGCAGTGCCAGCGCGCTGACGCCGCGGGCCCACAGGAAGGCGCCCATCACCACGTGGTCAGCGTAGAGCGGGCCCTCGCCGCCGAGGAAGGCTTGCGCCCGCAGCACCGCGCGGACCGGCGCCAGGGTCTTTCGAAAGGCCGCGCGCTGCGCCTCCGGATCGGGACAGACCGCCTCCAGGGGCTTGCCGAACCGGGCCTCGCGGCTCTGCCGGAAATAGGCTTGGTCGTCCGCGTCCAGGTGGCGGTGGATGTCGAGGAGCAGCAGCGGCACCAGGGCGGGGTGCAGCACCTGATCGGTCCAGGCGACGTGAAACCGGGTCAGCGCCAGCCCTGCCGCACCGCCGAACAGCGACGGCCGGTCCGGATAGGCCGATTCGAGATGTGCGGCGATGACGGACGATTCGGCGATGGCCCGCCCGTCCTCGACCAGCACCGGCACCTTGTCCGAGCCCGAGAAGGCGAGCGCGTCCCGCTCGGTGAAGCGCCACGGCCGGCCCTCGAAGACGAGACCCTTGTGCTCCAGGGCGAGGCGGCTGCGCCAGCAGAACGGGCTGAAGCGCCGGTCCGGATCGGCGGCGGCGAGTTCGTAGAGCACGCGGTGCAAGGGTGATTCCTCCGGCGGCGCCCCGGTTCGCGCCTGGGCGGTTGGCGACGCGGATCATGGCGGGGGATGGCGGAGGGGGCAACGCGGCGCGACACGTCCTCCCGTCACGATGCCGGCCGGAGACGGCCCGGGACGGTGAGGGATAAGGCGAAGCGACCGTCGCCTCTCCCCTCACGGCCGTAGTGCCGTCTGGGGCAAGGAAAGGGCGCGGGCTCCCCCCCGCACGGCGCAGAAACCGACGAAGAAGGAAATTCTTTCGCCAACCTCGACGCGAGAATTCAGGTTTCTTCAACCGCGACAGTTTGGTTTTCCCGTTCATTGACGCTGCCACGGCAAGGTGAGACCTTCCATGGACTTCCGGCTCTGCCCACGACGATTGCTGCGCGGAGCCGGATCACCTCTGCTGGAGTCGACACGATGAATCCGACACGCCGCTCCGTCCTCGCGGGGCTGATGACGGCCGGCGCGCTCGCGACCGGGCCGGCCCGCGCCGCGGAGGCCGCCCCGAAGGAATTCCGCGTCGGCTACCAGAAGGTCGGCCTGATCGTCGTCACCCGCCAGCAGCAGCTGATCGAGAAGCAGCTTTCTGAGCGCGGCGTGAAGGTGCGCTGGTTCGAGTTCCAGGCCGGCCCACCGCTGCTGGAAGCGCTCAATGCCGGCAGCATCGATTTCGGCTATACCGGCGACGCGCCGCCGATCTTCTCGCAGGCCGCGGGCGGCAACCTCGTCTACACGGCGGCCGCGGCGCCCTCCGGCGAGGGCGAGGCGATCCTCGTCAAGGAGGCCTCGCCGATCCGCACGGTCGCGGACCTCAAGGGCCGCAAGGTGGCGGTGGCGCGCGGCACCTCCTCGCACAACCTCCTGGTCGCCGCCCTGGAGAAGGCGGGCCTGAGCTTCACCGACATCACGCCCGTCTACCTCTCGCCGGCCGATGCCGGCTCCGCCTTCACCGGCGGCAGCGTCGAGGCCTGGGCGATCTGGGATCCGTTCTTCGCCGTCGCGCAGGCGCGCGACGCGACCCGGGTGCTCGTCACCTCGGGCCAGGTCCTCGACGTCTCCGGCTACTTCCTGGCCAACCGGACCTTCGCGCAAGCCTACCCGGCGGTGATCGGCGCGGCCCTGCGGGCGCTGGAGCAGGGCGCGGCCTGGGCGGAAGCGCACCGTCCGCTTGTGGCGCAGGCGCTGGCCGAGGTCACCGGCATCCCGCTCCCGATCCAGACGGTGGTCGCCGACCGCACGCAATTCGCCGTCCGCCCGCTGACCGACAAGATCCTGGCCGGCCAGCAGGCCACCGCCGACCGCTTCCACCGCCTCGGCCTGATCCCGCGGGCGATCACCGTGCGCGACGCGGTGTGGACGGCCCCGCCGGCGTGACGGGCCGCGCCAGGGGATAACGGCCCGGACGGCCGCCACGCCCTACAAACTCTAACGGCATTCGGGTATGCCGCGGGCAGACCGGGGGCCGCCATGGCCCGGCAGGGCGCCGCCCGGCGCCCGAGACGCCGCGAGACACCGAATGATCCGCAAGACCCCTCTGCGCGCCGCCGCCCTCCTCGCCGCCCTGCTCGCCGGGTTTCCGGCGGCGCGCGCCGACGCCACGCTCGACCGCATCAAGGCCAAGGGCAAATTCACCGTCGGCGTCATCCTGTCGGGAGCGCCGTTCGGCTACATCGACCCGAAGACCCAGGAGCAGAAGGGCTTCAACGTCGACCTCGCCCGGGCGCTGGCCGAGAAGCTGGGCGTGGCTCTGGAGACGGTCACGGTCACGCCGCCGAACCGGGTGCAGTTCCTGCAACAGGGCAAGGTCGACGCGCTGCTCGCCAACATGCAGGTCACCGAGGACCGGGCGAAGATCATGGACTTTCCCCCGACCGTGTTCGACCGCGCCGGCGGCGCCGCGCTCGGCCGCAAGGACAGCGGGATCAAGGACTGGGCCGACCTGAAGGGCAAGCCGGTCTGCGTCTCGCAGGGCTCGAACTTCACCCAGCCGCTGATCGAGGAGTACGGCGCGGTGGTGAAGGGCCTGCCGAGCCAGCCGGAATCGGTCCTCGCGCTCAAGGGCGGCACCTGCGTCGTCGCGGTCCATACCGGGGCCACCCTCGGCCTGATGCTTCAGGACCGGGCCGAGGAGTGGAAGGACTACGCCATCCTGATCCCCACCGAGATCGTGCCGGCCGATTCGGTGGTGTGGATCCGCAAGGGCGAGAAGGACACCTCCGCCGCCCTCGACAAGGCCCTGCGCGAGCTGATTGCTTCCGGCAAGCTCCTGGAGATCGCCAAGGCCAACCGGCTGCTGAACACGGCCTTCATCGAGGAGCAGCAGAAGCGGCTCGCGGCGGGGAAGTGAGCGGGGGCGTCGGTACGATGCAGGACGCGGTCCGGGGCTTCATCGCCCTGGCGGCCCGGGTCGGGCTCAACTTCGACTTCCTGACGAGCCCGTTCGAGGTGCGGATGTGGCTCGACGGGATGGCGACGACGCTCGTCCTCGTCGCCCTCACCATCCCGCTCAGCATCGCGGGCGGCGTCGCGCTCGCGGCCGCGCTCACCTCGGACCGGCCCTGGCTCGCCGGGCCGGCGCGGGCCTATGTCGAGCTGACCCGCAACACGCCGACGCTGGTCCAGCTGATGTTCACGGTGCTCGTGGTCAACATGCTGATCTCGCAGGCGCTGGGGGGGGCGCAGAACAACCCGCTCGGCGCGTATTTCTGGCTCGTCGCGGTGGTGAGCCTGCACGTCGCGGCCCTGCACGCCGAGGCGCTGCGCGGCGGTATCGAGGCGGTGCCGGCCACCACGATCGAGGCGGCCAAGGGCCTCGGCTTCTCGCGGCTCGAGGTGCTGCGGGTGGTGGAGCTGCCGCTGGCTTTGCGCACCGCGCTCCCGGCGATCGTCAACAACCTCGTCAACCTAGTGAAGCTGACGACGATCGGCTACGCCGTCGCGATCAACGAGATCACCTACGCCTCGCTGATGATCTGGACCCAGCGCGACAACGTCGTCGAATTGATGCTTGTGCTCCTGGTGTTCTTCAGCGCCATCAACCTCGCGGTGGCGCGGATCGGCGCACTGGTCGAGCGCAGGCTCGCCGTGCCGGGGTTCGGGCAGTGACGGCGGGCGCGCGGCCCGCCCGGGCCTCCATCGCGCCGCTCGTCATGGCCGGCCTCGTCGCGGCCGCGGTCGCGCTGTGGCTCGCCCTCGATCCGTCGCTGGCGCGGCTTCTCCTGGAATGGCTGCCCTACCTCGCCCGTGGATTCGCGATGAACATCCTCATCGGCGGGCTCGCGATGCTGCTCGGCACGCTCGCCGGCATCATCCTCGGGGCGCTGGAGCTCAGCCACGCGCGGCTCGTGCGGGCGCCGGCCGTCGCCTACGTGCAGGTGTTCCGCAACGCCCCGCACCTCGTGCTGATCTTCGCCACCACCTACATCTTCCCGTTCGAGATCGTGGCGTTCGGCCACTACATCCCGTTCCCCGACTGGGTGAAGGCGGTGATCGGGCTCGCGATCCCGGCGAGCGCCCACACCGCCGAGATCACCCGCGGCGCGCTCCAGTCGATCCCGACGCCGCAATGGGACGCCGCCAAGGGACTGGGCTTCTCGCGGATCGAGGCCCTGCGCTTCATCATCCTGCCGCAGTGCCTGCGCCGGGCGCTGCCGCCGTGGATGAACCTCGCCGCCTCGATCTGCATGGGCACGGCGCTCGCTTCCCTCGTCGGCGTGCACGAACTGCTTCACGCCGCCACCGACGCCAGCACGGCTGTGAGCCGCACCGACTTCACGGTGCTGACCTACGTGACGGTGCTCTTCGCCTTCTTCCTGTTCTGCTACCCGGTCTCGCGCCTCACGCAGCGGCTCGAGCGGCGCCTCGCCCGATAGGGACCCGCATGACCGCGTCATCCACCCCCCTCGTCACCCTCGAGGACGTGCATCTGAGCTTCGGGCAGAACGAGGTTCTGAAGGGCATCGACCTGAGCGTCGCCCGCGGCGAGGCGGTGTCGATCATCGGCCCGTCGGGCTCGGGCAAGTCGACGATCCTGCGCTGCATCAACGCGCTGCTGGCGCCGAGTTCGGGCAAGATCACCGTCAACGGCGTCCGGGTCGATGCCCTGCGCAGCGAATCCGAGCGCATCGGCTTACGCAAGCGCATCGGCATCGTGTTCCAGCAGTACAACCTGTTTCCCCACCTCACGGTGCTCGACAACATCACCATCGCGCCGATCCGCATCCTCAAGGAGAAGCGGGCGGAGGCCGAGCGCCACGCCCGCGAGCTGCTCGACCGGGTGCGGCTCTCCGACAAGGTCGCGTCCTATCCGGGCCAGCTCTCGGGCGGGCAGCAGCAGCGGGTCGCCATCGCGCGGGCGCTCGCGATGCGGCCGGACCTGGTGCTGTTCGACGAGGTGACCTCGGCCCTCGATCCCGAGACGGTCGGCGAGGTGCTGGCGGTGATCCGCGGGCTGGTGCGCGAGGGCATGACCAGCCTCCTCGTCACCCACGAGATGCGCTTTGCCGAGGAGATCAGCGACCGGATCGTGTTTACCGAGAACGGCCGCATCGTCGAGGCCGGCCCGCCCGACCAGATCTTCCACCGCTCGCAGAACCCGCGCATCCGCCAGTTCGTGCGCGGCCTCGGCGCCCGCGAGGCGGTGCAGCCCGGCGAAGGGATCTGACTCGATGACCACCGCGCTCACTCACGACTTTGCCGCCGCGATCGCCCGCTCCACTCCCTCTGCCGAGGCGATGGAAGCGGCGCGGCTCGCGATCCTCGATCTCCTCGCCTGCGCGCTCGGCGGCGCCGACGACCGCTCGACCGCGATCCTGGCCGGGACCTTGGGCGCCGGCACCGGCCCCTCGGTGCTGATCGGCCGGCGCGAGCGCGCCGACCCGTTCACCGCCGCGCTGATCAACGGGCATGCCGGCCACGTCCTCGACTACGACGACGTGCATGCCAGCGTGCGCGGCCACCCGACGGTGGTGATCCTCCCCGCCCTGCTCGCGCTCGCCGGCACGCGCCCGGTCGCCGCCCGCGACCTCATCGCGGCGTACATCGTCGGCCTGGAGGCGATGGCCCGCCTCGGCCTCGCCCTCGGCTCGCGCCACTACGAGACCGGCTTCCACGCCACCGCGACCCTCGGGACGGTTGGCGCCGCGGCCGCCGTCGCCCACCTGCTGCGCTTCTCCCCCGCGACCACCGCCATGGCGCTCGGCCTCGCGGCGACGCAGTCGGCCGGCCTGCGGCTGCAATTCGGCCATGACGCCAAGCCGCTCCATGCCGGGCTTGCCGCCCGCGCCGGGCTGACGGCGGCGCTCCTCGCGGAATCCGGCCTCTCCGGCGCGCCGGATTTCCTGGGCGGCCCGATCGGCTTCCTCGACGCCTTCGGGTTCGGCGCGGCGGTGCCCGAGCGGCTGCTTCCCGGCTTTGGCGAGCCGTGGCAGATCCTGAAGCCCGGCCTGACCCTGAAGGCGTTCCCGTGCTGCACCGCGGCCCACCCGGTCGCCGTCGGGGCGCTAGCGCTTCGGAACGAGGAGAACTTGCGCCCGGCGGCGGTCGAGGCGGTCGCCCTCACCTTCCCACCCGGGGGCGACGCGGCGCTCGTCGTCTCGCGGCCCGGCACCGGCATCGAGGCGCGATTCAGCCCGGAATACATCTTCGCCGCCGCGCTGACCGACGGCGCCCTCGGCATCGGTCATTTCGACGAGCGGCCGGTGCGGCCGGACCTCGCGGCGCTGGCCGCCCGCGTCTCGCGCCGCCGCGACGACGCTGCGCCGCGCCTGTCCTCAGACCCGGCGACGCGGTTCGTGGTGCTCGACATCACCCTGACGGACGGCGGACGAGCCACACGGCGGATCGAGGGTCTGCCGGGCCTGACCGATGCCCGGCCGAAGTTTCGCGACGCGACCGGGGCGGCGGAAACCTTCGCGGATATCCCGGGCCTCGTCGCCCGGATGGATGACGAAGCCGACCTCGCCCGCCTCCTCGCCCTCCTCGGCCAGAGCCGCTCCTGACATCCCGAAAGGCGCCACCATGACCGCCCCCCGCCGCATCCATCTCGGGCTCTTCCTCCAGGGCGCCGGCCACCACGTCTCCGGCTGGCGTCACGCCGACGCCGAATCGGGCAGCGAGAACTTCGACCTGCTGCGCCGGGTGGTGCGGACGGCGGAAGCGGCGAAGTTCGACATGGTCTTCCTCGCCGACGGCCTGACCAGCGGCGTCGACGCCCACCCCTCGATGATCGCCCGGTTCGAGCCCCTGACGCTTCTCGGCGCGCTCGCCATGGTGACCGAGCGGATCGGCCTCGCGGCGACGGCCTCGACCACCTACGGCGAGCCCTACCATCTCGCCCGCGCCTTCGCGTCGGTCGATCACCTGAGCCACGGCCGCGCGGCCTGGAACATCGTGACGACGTCCTACGCCCGCACCGCCAACAATTTTTCCAAGAGCCACCCCGAGCACGACGCCCGCTACGCCATCGCGGAAGAGTTCGTCGACGTGGTGCGCGGCCTGTGGGACAGCTGGGCCGACGATGCCTTCCCGAAGGACAAGGAGCGCGGGATCTACGCCGATCCGGCCAAGGTGCGGATGCTCGACCACGCCGGCCAGTATTACTCGGTCAAGGGGCCGCTCAACATCCCGCGCTCGCCGCAAGGGCACCCGGTGCTGATCCAGGCCGGCTCCTCGGGCCCGGGCCAGGACCTCGCGGCGCGGGCCGCCGACATCGTGTTCACCGCGCAAGCGAGCCTGCCCGAGGCGCAAGCCTTCTACCGCAGCCTGAAGGCGCGCGTCGCGGGCTTCGGCCGCGATCCGAACTCGGTCGCGGTGATGCCGGGCTTCCTGCCGGTGGTCGGGCGCAGCCTCAAGGAGGCGAGCGAGAAGCTGAGCGAGCTCGACCGCTGGACCCCGATCGCGAGCGCGATGCCGCTCCTGGAGGAGCGCATCGGCCACTCGCTCGCCGGCTACGACCTCGACGGGCCCCTGCCCGACCTGCCGCTCTCCGACCAGCTGCGGAGCCGCGCCGAGCTGCTGACCGAGCTTGCCCGCCGCGAGGGCCTGACGATCCGCCAGCTCGCCCTGCGCGTCGCGGCGGGCCGCGGCCACCACATCGTGCTCGGCACCGCGACCGACATCGCCGACCGGATGCAGGAGTGGTTCGAGGGGGAGGCGGCCGACGGCTTCAACGTAATGCCGCCCTTCTTCCCCGGCGGCCTCGACGAGTTCGTGGCCGAGGTGGTGCCGATCCTCCAGGAGCGCGGCCTGTTTCGCACCGAGTACGAGGGCACGACCCTGCGCGACCACCTCGGGATCGCTCGGCCGGCCTGGCCGGGGGTGTGAGGGCCGGGCCGCTCATCCTAAAGCTCCCCCCTGTCCCGGACGACTGGAGCGCCAGCGGAAGAAGATCCGGGGTCCAGCACGAGAAGTCGCGAAGCGTATACCTGTCCGCATCGGTGCAAAACGCGGAGCCGCTTTGCGGCATTTCTCTCCTCGATCCCGGATCCCCCTGCCCTTCGTCTCAGTCGTCCGGGAAAGGGGGGCTTGTGGTGGGGGATCGAGCGATCCCTCCGTCACATCGCCGAGGCCGCTACCTGCGGAGGCGCCGCTTTCGCTCCGCCTGCCCTGTCGGCGGCCCGCGCCGGCTTCCCGGCGGCGTTCTGGGACATCGCGTGCCGGGCCAGCGACACCCGCAACGCCGCCACGTTCTGCGCCGCCTGGGCCGGGCCGAGGTCGCGGGTCAGCACCTGCTCGGCCTCGCCGAAGCGGCCCTGGAGGCCGAGGACCAGGGCGAGGTTCTGGCGCACCCGCCCGTCGGCGCGGGGATCGGCGCCGGCCTGGCGCAGGGTCGCCTCCGCCTCGGGCAGGCGCTTGGCGAGCGCGTAGGACAGGCCGAGATTCGACAGCACCGCCGGTTCGCCGGGCACGATCCTGAGCGCCGCCTCGTAGTAGCGCTGGGCCTGGACGTGGTCGCCCATCTGGTCGGCCACGGCCCCTTGCGCCGAGAGCACGCGCCAGTCGGGATTGGCCGGCGAGTGGGCGTTGCGCAGCACCTCCGCCGCCTCGCCGAAGCGGCCGACCTCCGCCAGGCTCTTCCCGTAGGCGGCGAGTACCGCCGGGTTCTTCGGGTTGCGCAAAGCCGTCTGCTGGAGCACCGCCGCGGCCTGGACGCCCTGGTCGGTCGCCCGCAGGGCCTGGGCGTAGGCCATGGCCGTGCCGATATCGGCCGGGTCGCGCTCGTAGCGCGCGGCGAGGCGCCCGACGTCGCGGCGGGCGGTGTCCGGCGGGGTACTGGCGTCGATCGACCCGGTGGTGAAGGGCGAGATCGCGCCGGCGGTGAGGGACCTGAGCGACTCGCGCGTGTTGCAACCCGACACCATCAGGGCCACCAATCCGGCGACGGCGAGGGGCCGAAGCGAATTCGAGCGGGCGGGACGGGTCTCGACGGTCGCGGGCATCGGCCACTCCAGGGGCGGGCCTGGGATGTGGCAACCCGCTCCCACGGCCCTCGTGATCCTGGAGATAGGTCGTTAACCCTAATCGCCCGTTAACGCTGCGGGGTGTCCGACGGGGTCGCCTTCGGAGCCGGCTGCGGTGGCTTCGCCCCGCCCTGGTCGGTACCGGTGCCGTGGCGGCTCGGGGTCACGGCCTCGCCGTCGTGGCGGCTGCCGTCCTCGATGCCGATGGTCTCGCGCCGCTCCAGCGGGTTGATGGGCTTCTGCTCCTCGGCCATGCGGGTCTCCTCTCGGGTTCCGGTCGGAGGTGACGCCGCAGGGCCGTCGGGGTTCCCGGGACTGGCCCGAGCACGGACCCGAGCATTGACAAGCGCCGCGTCTTGGCTCCCCCTCCGGCCTTTCGACAGAGGGATCGCCCCGCGTGACCACGCTCCTGCCCGCGACCAAGGACGCCATCCCGATCCGCTGCGTCGACGCCGCCGGATGGCCGGCCGTGGCGGCCGGGCTGCCGCCGCTCGCCGCCGCCTTCGCGAAGGCCTCCGGGTTCGAGCCGAAGGCCGGCCGGACCGCCCTGCTGCCGGGGCCGGACGGGGCGCTGGCGCAAGTGCTGTTCGGGGTCGAGGCCGGGGGCCGGGCCGATCCGTTCGCGGTCGGGCGCCTGCCCGAATCCCTGCCCGAGGGCGTCTATCGTCTCGAGGATTTTCCCGGCGATCCGGCGCTGGCGGCGCTCGCCTGGCGGCTCGCCTGCTACCGTTTTACCCGCTACCGCGAGCGGCCTGCGCCGAAGGCCCGGCTGGTGGCCCCCGAGGGAGTCGACGCCGCCGAGATCGACCGCATCGCCGACGCGGTGGCGGCGGGTCGCGATCTCGTCAACACGCCGGCGAACGACCTCGGCCCGGCGGAGATCGAAGCGGCATCCCGCGCGCTCGCCGGGCGCTTCGGCGCTGCCGTCACGGTGATCTCCGGCGAGGCGCTGGAGCAGGGCTTCCCGCTCATCGCCGCGGTCGGCCGGGCCTCGCCGCGGGCGCCGCGGCTGATCGACCTGACCTGGGGCGATCCGGAGGCGCCGCGCGTCACCCTCGTCGGCAAGGGCGTGGTGTTCGATACCGGCGGGCTCGACATCAAGCCCTCGGCCGCGATGCTGCTGATGAAGAAGGACATGGCCGGCGCCGCGGTGGCGCTCGCCGCCGCCGAGATGGTGATGGGGGCAAACCTCCCGATCCGCCTGCGGGTGCTGGTGCCGACGGTCGAGAACGCCGTCGCCGGCGACGCCTTCCGCCCCGGCGACGTGCTGGCGAGCCGGCGCGGGCTCTCGGTCGAGATCGGCAACACCGACGCGGAGGGACGGCTGATCCTCGCCGACGCGCTGAGCCTCGCCGACGAGGAATCCCCCGAGCTCGTCTTCGACTTCGCGACGCTTACCGGCGCGGCCCGGGTGGCGCTCGGCCCCGACCTGCCGGCCCTGTTCACCGAGGACGATGGCCTGGCGGCCGAGCTGACCGCCACGGGTCTTGCCGTCCACGATCCGGTCTGGCGGATGCCGCTCTGGGCTCCCTACGCCGCGCTGCTCGATTCGAAGGTCGCCGACCTCAACAACGTCTCGGGCGGCCCCTTCGCGGGGGCGGTGACGGCGGCCCTGTTCCTGCGCCGCTTCGCGCCGGCGGCGAAGGCCCACGTCCATCTCGATCTCTACGGCTGGAACCCGAGCACGAAGCCCGGCCGGCCGGAGGGCGGCGAGGTGCAGACCGCGCGCCTCGTCTATGCCCTGCTCAAGGGTCGGTACGGTGCACGGGTCTAGAGCAGCGCCCGATCACGTCGCGATCGGGCACGGCTCTAGGTCTTCGATTGTGTCGCATTTTCCGTGACGGACCGGTATCCGGTTCGTCGGAGAAGGCTTCATGCCGTCCCAAGCACGGCCCGCTCCGCCTCGTAGGCCTCCCGCACCACCGCCTTGCCGTAGCGGCGCTCCAGCCGCCGCACGACGAAATGGCCGCGGGCGATCGCCTGGAAGTGGTCCATGAAGGCGGTGTTGACGGCCGCGCCCCCGAGGGCGCCGAGCACCGGCACAGCCTGGGCGGCGAGCTTCTGCGACACCACGCCTCCGAAGCGGGCGCCGACCTGGCCGGCAAAGCGCATCAGGGCCGGCGCGCTCTCGTCGAGGAGGCCGCGGCCGGCGGCGTAGCGGGCCGCCTCAGACATCGCCTTGGCGAGCGCCCCGCGCACCGCGAAGTAGCCGCTCTCGGCCGCGTTGCCGGTCGCCCCGTCGGCTTGGGTCGAGCCGCGGCCGCCGAGCGCGAAGACCTGCATGCAGGCGAGCGCGGCCTCCGGATCGGCCAGGTCCTCGCCCTCGCGCTGGGCGATCTCGGCGATCGAGCGCAGCATCAGGGTGGTTGAGAGCGGCAGCTCGACGGCGAGGGTCGAGAGGCCGAAGGCGCCCCCGATGGCGCCCGAGACCGCCGCCAGCGCCTTGTGGCCGCGGTCGCCCGGCGGGAAGCGCTCCAGCAGTTCCATAGCCCGGGTGCGCCAGGACGGCGCGACGTCGGGGCCGAGCGGCGCCAAGGCGCCGTCCGACGGGGCGTCGGCCGCCTTCGGCAGGGTCGCGAGCGCCACGTGGAGCGCACCGCGCATCGCCGTCTCGGTGGCGTGGCCGACGGCGTCGACCACGGGGGTCGGCAGGGCACGGGTGATGAGGTCGAGGGGGGCGCCGGCCATGGCCGAGAGCCGGCCGGCGAGGCTCGGGCGCTCCAGGGCCGCGACCGCCCGGCGCAGGGCGGCGCGGTCCTCGGCGCTCAACGGCTCCGGCGCCCCGACCAGGACGGAGGACGGGGCGGGCTCGACGGCGACGATCTCGGACACGGGCGCTCCCTCGCGGACAACAGGCGGCTTGCCGGGATTAAAGCTGGGGCGCCGGGGGCAGGTTCCGCAAGGGGCGGATCGCGGGGCTCAGGCCCGGGCCGGCAGTTCCTCCGCCGGCGCCGGCTCGGTCTCGCCGGGCAGCATCCGCAACCCTAAGCACAGAAGCGTCACCGGAATGCCGACAGCGGCGGTCATGACGAAGAAGGCCGGGTAGCCGAGGGACTCGACGGCGAAGCCCGACAGGCCGCCGACGAACTTGCCCGGCAGGGCGTAGAGCGAGGAGAGCAGCGCGTACTGCGTCGCCGCGAAGGCCGGCGAGGTCAGGCTCGACATGTAGGCGATCAGCGCCGTGCCGGCGAAGGCGCCGGCGAAGTTGTCGATGCTGATGCTGGCGACGAGCAGCGGCAGGTCGTGGCCGGCGAGCGCCAGCCAGGCGAACATCAGGTTCGAGGCCGAGGCCGCGATGCCGCCGATCAGCAGCGCCGGGTAGAGCCCGAGCCGGCTCACCGCGATGCCCCCCGCGAAGGCCCCGGCGATGCCGACCCAGACGCCGTACACCTTCGAGACCGTGGCGATCTCCGAGAGGGAGAACTTCATGTCGATGTAGAGCGGGTTCGCCATGATGCCCGACACGATGTCGGGCAGGCGGTAGACGGTGATGAGGGCGAGGATCAGCACCAGCCCCGAGCCCTTGCGGCGCATGAGATCCGCGAAGGGATCGACCACCGCCTCGCGCAAGGAGTTGCGCCAGCCGCGCCGCGGCCCGGGATCGCGCCCCGGCACCTTGGGCGCCGCGAGCGTGCCGGCGACGGCGAGCACCATCAGGAGCGCCATGCTGCCATAGGCCGGTGCCCAGCCGAAGGCGTCGGCGACGAACAGCGCGCCCGCCCCCGCGCAGATCCGCGCCAGGCTGTAGCCGAGCTGGTAGGCGGCCAGCATCATGCCCTGCCGCTCGGTCGGGGCGGAATCGATGCGCCAGCCGTCGACCACGATGTCCTGCGTCGCCGAGGCGAAGGCGATGACGAGGGCGCAGACCACCGTGTAGCCGAGCGCCCCCGCCGGATCGCCCCGGCTCATCGCGATCAGGCCCGCCGCCACGGCGAGTTGCGAGAGCAGCATCCAGGCCCGGCGCCGGCCGAGGAGCCGCGACAGCACCGGCAGGTCGACCCGGTCGATGACGGGGGCCCAGAGGAATTTCAGCGTGTAGGCGAGCGAGACGTAGCTGAGGAGCCCGATGCTCGAGCGCTCGATGCCGGCGCTGCGCAGCCAGGCCGACAGGGTGGCGAAGACCAGCAGGATCGGCAACCCGGCGCCGAAGCCGAGCACCAGCATCAGGGCCATGCGCCGGTCCGCCGCCACGTCCCGCAGGGTGGCGCGGGTGCGGGCGAGCCAGCCCCTGGCCTCGGTCCCGGCCGTGTTCGTCATCGCGCTCGTCGTCCTTTCCGGCCCTTGGCCGCCGCCGCGGAGTCGACCCCAGCATGTGGGCGGGATCATGATGGATGAAGAATTAATATTGCGTCCACCGGAGGTTACGTGACCGTCGGGAACCCCGCCCCGGGTCGCGGGTTCGCTGAGGTGGATGGGGTCACGGCCCCGCTCCGCCGCGGATCGTCCCGGCGGGGCCAGATCGCGGGACCGAGCCGCGGACGGGCGGGTTGCGGATGATCAGGTTGGACGCTGCGAGGCAGGCCGGGACGATGACGGCGCGCGGGGACGAGGCGTCGTCCGTGGACGCGCCCTTCCTAGCCGCCTTCCGCGCCAGCGCGGCGCCGATGGTGATGACCGATCCCGCCCTGCCCGACCACCCGATCGTGTTCGCCAACGACGCCTTCTGCCGGCTGACCGGCTACGCCGCGGACGAGGTGATCGGCCGCAACTGCCGCTTCCTCCAGGGCCCCGACACCGACCCCTCGGCGGTCGCCCAGGTGCGGGATGCGATCAGCCGGGGCGAGCCGGTGCGGGTCGATCTCCTGAACTACCGCAAGGACGGGCATCCGTTCTGGAACGACATGACCCTGACCCCGGTACGGGACGAGACCGGCGCCCTGCGCTCCTACTTCGCGGTGCTCACCGACGTCACCCGAACCCGCCAGGCCGAGTGGGCGCTGTCGCGCGAGAAGGACGGGCTTGCCCAGGACCTCGAGGCGCGCAACCGGGCGCTCCAGGCCGCCCTCGACCAGCAGACCGCCCTGCTGCACGAGGTCGACCACCGGGTGAAGAACAATCTCCAGGTGATCTCCTCCCTGGTGCTCCTCAAGGCGCGGCGCGCCCGCGACCCGGCCTGCCGCGAGGTCCTGCGCAGCATGGCCGACCGGATCGGCGCTCTCGCCACCGCCCACCGCCTGCTCTACGCGGTGAGCGACGTCGCCCGGTTCGACCTGCGCGACTTCGCCGCCGACTTCGCCGCCGACCTCGAAGCCGGGCTCGACCCGGACCGCATCGCCCTCACGGTCGATGTCGAGGCGGTGGCGGTGCCGGCCTCGATGGCGGCCCCCCTGGCGCTGCTGGTGCACGAACTCGCCATCAACGCGGTCCGGCACGGCTTCCCGGGCGAGCGGAGCGGCCACGTCGCCATCACGGCCCGGGTGGACGACGGGCGCCTGGTGCTCGATGTCCGCGACGACGGCGTCGGAATGAGCACGCAACCCGACAACCCGGAGGGCTTCGGCCGCGACCTCGTCGGCATGCTGGTGCGCCAGCTGCGCGGCAGCCTCGCCTTCGAGGACCTGGATCCCGGCACCCGCGCCCACGTCGTCCTGCCGCTGGGCACCGGGCATTGAGCGCGGGCGGCCTGCGGGTCCTGATCGTCGAGGACGAGGCGTTCATCGCACTCGAACTCGAATGCATCCTGGAGGAGGCCGGCTACGTCCCGGTCGGCGTCGCGACCCGCTCGGGCGAGGCGGTCGCGCTCGCCCGCGACCTCGCCCCCGACATCGCCCTCGTCGACATCCACCTCGCCGACGGCCCGACCGGCGTCGCGGTGGCGCAGGCGCTGAGCGCCCGGCCGGGGACCACGGTGCTGTTCACCACCGCCAACGCCAAGCGCGTGCCGCCGGACTTCGCGGGTGCTGCCGGGATCATCGCCAAGCCCTATTCCGAGCGGGTGATCCGCGCGGCGCTCGCCTACGTGGCGGGGCGGTATCACGGCGGGGTCTCGGCGGAAGCGCCGGACGGGGTGGTGCTGGCGCCCTAAGCAGATTTCACCGAAGTGGTTGCCGGTCCGACCGGACGATCCGTCGGGTGCAGCCTACCCCTCCCGCCGCGCCGCCTTGAGGCGGTAGAGCGCGTCCAGCGCCTCCCGCGGGCTCAAGCCGTCGGGGTCGATCCCGTCGAGGAGCAGGCCGACCGGGTCGGGCTTCTCCACCACGGCCGGGGCCGGCGGCGGGGCGGCCGGCATCGCGGAGAACAACGGCAGTTCGGCGGGGGCCTTGCGACGGGCAGGACCGCCCTCCCCCCGCTCCAGCTCGGCGAGCAAGGCCTTCGCCCGGGCGATCACCGGAGCCGGCAGGCCGGCGAGCCGCGCGACCTGGAGGCCGTAGGAACGGTCGGCGGCGCCGGGCACCACCTCGTGCAGGAACACCACGTCGCCCTTCCACTCGGTCACCTTGAGGGTGGCGTTGGAGAGCCGCTCCAGGCGCTGCGCGAGCGCGGTCAGCTCGTGGAAGTGCGTGGCGAACAGCGCCCGGCAGCCGTTGGCGCCGTGCAGGTGCTCCAGGCAGGCCCAGGCGATCGACAGCCCGTCGAAGGTCGCGGTGCCCCGCCCGATCTCGTCGAGCACGACGAGCGAGCGCCGGGTCGCCTGGTTGAGGATCGCGGCGGTCTCGACCATCTCGACCATGAAGGTCGAGTGGCCGCGCGCCAGGTCGTCGGCGGCCCCGACGCGGGAGAAGAGCCGGTCGACGAGGCCGAGATGGGCCGACGCCGCCGGCACGTAGCCGCCCATCTGGGCGAGCACCGCGATCAGGGCGTTCTGGCGCAGGAAGGTCGACTTGCCACCCATGTTCGGGCCGGTGACGAGGAGGATCTGGCCTGCCTTGTCGCCCGACAGGTCGCAGGCATTGGCGATGAAGGCCTCGCCGGCCTTCGTCAGCGCCGCCTCGACGACCGGGTGGCGCCCGCCCTCGATCCGGAAGGCCAGGCTGTCGTCGACGGTGGGCCTCGTCCAGTTCAATTCGACCGCGAGTTCTGCGTGCGAGGCCGCGACGTCGAGCGCCGCGAGCGCGCTCGCCGCCGCGACGATCGAGTCCGATTCGGCCATCACGGCCCGCGACAGGGCCTCGAAGATCTCGAGTTCGAGGGAGAGGCCGCGGCCGGCGGCGTTGGCGATCTTGGTCTCCAGCTCGCCCAGCTCGACGCTGGTGAAGCGCATCGCGTCCACCATGGTCTGGCGGTGGACGAAGGTGGCGCGCCAGGGATCCTTCAGCAGCGTCTCGCCGAAGGCCTGCGGCACCTCGATGTAGTAGCCGAGCAGGTTGTTGTGCTTGATCCGCAGCGTCCGGCAGCCGGTCTCGGACGCGTAGCGGGCCTGGAGCCCGGCGACGACCTGGCGCGAATCGCGCTGGAGCGTGCGGGATTCGTCGAGTTCCGCCCGGTAGCCCTCGCGCACGAAGCCGCCGTCGCGGCGCTGGAGCGGCAGGTCGTCGGCGAGCGCGCCGGCGAGCTCGTCGGCGAGGGCCTCGTCGAGCCCGGCGAGGATGCGGGCGGCCTTGCCGATCTCGCCCGGCAGGGCGCCGGCGCCGGCGAGCGCCGTCGCGATGCCGCGGGCGGCCATGAGCCCGTCGCGGAGCGCCGCGAGGTCGCGGGGACCGGCGCGGCCGAGGCCGATGCGGGTCAGCGCCCGGGCCATGTCGGGGGCGCGGGCGAGCTCGGCCCGGAGTTCGGCGCGCAACGCGCCCTCGGCCACCAGGAACTCCACCGCGTCGTGCCGGCGGCGGATCAGCGCGAGGTCGGTCGAGGGGCCGGCGAGCCGTTCAGCGAGCAGCCGTGCGCCAGCCCCGCCGACCGTGCGGTCGATGGCGGCGAGCAGGCTGCCGGCCCGCTCGCCCGACAGGGTGCGGGTGAGTTCGAGGTTCTGGCGCGTCGCCGCGTCGATCATCAGGCTCGCGCCCGCCGCCTGGCGGGCCGGCGGGCTCAAGGTGACCTTCGCGCCGAGCTGGGTGCGGGCGATGTAGTGCAGGACGGCGCCGGCGGCCGCGATCTCGACCCGGCTGAAAGTCCCGAAGCCGTCGAGGGTCTGGACGCCGAACTGCTCCTTCAACGCCCGCTCGGCGGAGGCCGGATCGACGTCGCCGCGACCCACCGGGGTGACGGCGGCGCGCGTGTCGCGCCACAGGCGCGCAAGGTCGAGATCCTGGTGGATGGCGTCGGCCATCACGACCTCGCGCGGGTCGAGCCGGGCGATCTCGGCGGCAAGCCCCGCGCCCTCGACCTCGCCCAGCGAGAACCGCCCGGTCGAGATGTCGACGGCGGCGAGGCCGTAGGTCCAGGCCGAGTCCGAGACGCGGCGCCGCGAGAGCGCCAGCAGCACGTTGGCCCGGCCCGGATCGAGCAGGCGGTCCTCGGTGATGGTGCCGGGCGTCACGAGGCGCACCACCTCGCGCCGCACCACCGACTTCCCGCCGCGCTTCTTCGCCTCGGCCGGATCCTCGGTCTGCTCGCAGACCGCGACCCGGTGGCCGAGCCCGATCAGGCGCTGGAGGTAGTCGTCGGAGCGCTCCACCGGCACGCCGCACATCGGGATGTCGGCGCCGGCATGCTTGCCGCGGCGGGTGAGCACGATGCCGAGCGCCCGCGAGGCGATCTCGGCATCCTCGAAGAACAGCTCGTAGAAGTCCCCCATGCGGTAGAACAGCAGGGAGTCGGGATTCGCGGCCTTGATCTCGATGTACTGCGCCATCATCGGCGAGACCTTGGCCTCGTCGTCGGGTGCAGCCGCGCGCCGGCCGCGGGCGGGCGGCGGCGCGGCGGCCTCGGCGAGGTCGAAGGGCTCGTCGCGCAGGAGGCGGCCGGTGTCGCTGTCCATCGTCATGAGATCTCGGGCCGTAGACCTTGGGGCTGTCGTCGGATCCGCGGCGATCCTGGGCGGCCAGACTAACAGAGGGCCGCGGCCACGCTCCAGACCGGCACTGCGGGGAAGATGGGGATGGTCGTCCCCGGCGTAAAATGGCCTGCGGGCGGCTGTTAGCGCCGCAGCGCCGCTTGAGCCGGCCGGATCATAGCCCTAAGGGACCTATCCCCGAAGATCCTGCATCCCTGGTCGCGAGAGAAGAGCCCGGCATGAGCGAGTCCCGCCCCGTCACCCGCCGCAAGCGCCCGACCTTCACCGACCAGGAGGCGCTGCAATTCCACCAGCAGGGCCGCCCGGGCAAGCTGGAGGTGGTGGCGACGAAGCCGATGGCGACGCAGCGCGACCTGTCGCTGGCCTACTCCCCCGGCGTCGCCGTGCCGGTGCTCGCCATCGCCGACGACCCGGCGCTCGCCTACGACTACACCGCCAAGGGCAACCTCGTCGCGGTGATCTCGAACGGCACCGCGATCCTGGGCCTCGGCAACCGCGGCGCGCTCGCCTCCAAGCCCGTGATGGAGGGCAAGGCGGTCCTGTTCAAGCGCTTCGCCGACATCGATTCCTTCGACCTCGAGGTCGGCACCGAGGACGCCGAGGCGTTCATCAACTGCGTGCGCTACCTCGGGCCGACCTTCGGCGGCATCAACCTGGAGGACATCAAGGCCCCCGAGTGCTTCATCATCGAGGAGCGCCTGCGGGAACTGATGGACATCCCGGTCTTCCACGACGACCAGCACGGCACCGCGATCATCTCGGCCGCCGGCATCATCAACGCCCTGCACCTGACCGGCCGCGACATCTCGGAGGCGCGTCTCGTCGTCAACGGCGCGGGCGCGGCCGGCATCGCCTGCATCGAGCTCGTCAAGGCGCTCGGCTTCCGCTCCGAGAACGTGATCCTGTGCGACACCAAGGGCGTGGTGTTCCAGGGCCGCACCGAGGGCATGAACCAGTGGAAGTCGGCCCACGCGGTCGCGACCTCGAAGCGGACGCTGGCGGAGGCGATGGACGGCGCCGACATCGTGTTCGGCCTGTCGGTGAAGGGCGCCTTCACCCCTGAGATGATCGCCTCGATGGCGCCGCAGCCGATCATCTTCGCGATGGCGAACCCCGATCCGGAGATCACCGTCGAGGAGGTGGGCCAGGTGCGCGACGACGCCATCGTGGCGACCGGGCGCTCGGACTACCCGAACCAGGTCAACAACGTCCTGGGCTTCCCCTACATCTTCCGCGGCGCCCTCGACGTGCACGCGACGACGATCAACATGGAGATGAAGATCGCCGCCGCCCAGGCGCTCGCCGCGCTCGCCCGCGAGGACGTGCCCGACGAGGTCGCGGCGGCCTATCAGGGCGCGCGGCCGCGCTTCGGGCGCGAGTACATCATCCCGGTGCCGTTCGACCCGCGCCTGATCCACACCGTGCCGCCGGCGGTCGCCAAGGCCGCGATGGAGACCGGCGTCGCCCGCAAGCCCATCGACAACATGGACCGCTACCGGGCCCAGCTCTCGGCCCGCCGCGACCCCGTCGCCGGCACCCTCAACCGGGTGTTCGAGCGGGTGCGCAAGTTCCCCAAGCGCGTCGTCTTCGCTGAGGGCGAGGAGGAGGTGGTGATCCGCGCCGCGGTCTCGTTCGTCAACCAGGGCCTCGGCACCGCGATCCTGGTCGGGCGCGAGGACCGGGTGATGGCGAACGCCGAGGCCGCCGGCATCGATCTCGCGGGCCGCGACAACATCGAGATCCACAACGCCGCGAAGTCCGACCGCAACAGCGTCTACGCGCAGTTCCTTTATGCCCGGATGCAGCGCAAGGGCTACCTGTTCCGCGACTGCCAGCGCCTGATCAACCAGGACCGCAACCACTTCGCCGCCTCGATGGTGGCTCTGGGCGATGCCGACGCGATGGTGACCGGCACCACCCGCAACTACTCGATCGCGCTCGAGGACGTGCGCCGGGTCATCGACCACAAGCCGGGCCACCGGGTGATCGGCGTCTCGCTCTGCCTCGCCCGCGGCCGGGTGGTGCTGGTGGCCGACACGGCGATCCACGAGATGCCGAGCGCCGAGGAGCTCGCCGGCATCGCCATCGAGGCCGCGGGCGTCGCCCGCCGCCTCGGCTACGAGCCGCGGGTGGCGCTCCTGTCGTTCTCGACCTTCGGCTTCCCGAAGGCCGAGCGCGCCGAGAAGGTGCAGGAGGCGGTGCGGATCCTCGACGGGATGCGGGTCGATTTCGAGTACGACGGCGAGATGGCCGCCGACGTGGCTCTCAATAAGGACCTGCTCGCCCAGTACCCGTTCAGCCGCCTTAAGCAGCCGGCCAACGTTCTGGTGATGCCGGCCTTCCACTCGGCCTCGATCTCGACCAAGATGCTCCAGGAACTCGGCGGCGCCCAGGTTCTCGGGCCGCTGATCGTCGGCCTCGACAAGGCGGTGCAGATCGTCCCGCTCGGCGCGACCGATTCCGACCTCGTCAACATGGCGGCGCTGGCGGCCTACAACATCGGCGGGTGACGTCTCATGGGTGGGAAGCCGTCGGGGATCCCACCCACACCCTCATCCTGAGGTCGCGGGAGGGAGAGGACTATTTTCCTCGTCCCCTCACTCGCCGCCCGCCGCGCGGGCCGCCTCCTCCCGCGCCCGATCCCGGGCCAGTTCCTCCGGCACGAGGGTGGCCGCGTCCTGACGCGCCGCCAGCGCCGCGAGGCGCACCGGGCGGTATTCCCACGCATCGACCCCGACGTCGCAGGAGCGGATGGTGTCGGTCAGCGTGCCGTGGGTATGGCCGTAGAGGTGGCGGGTGCCGCGCCACAGGCCGGGCCAGGCCCGGTGGGCGTAGTGCGCGAGGAACAGCCGCCACTCGCGGCCGTCCTCCCGCAGGGTGATGCGCGCGCTCTCGACCGGCGGGTCGGCCCAGGGCAGGTCGAGGACGCGGTTGCTGTCGTGGTTGCCGCGCACCAGGCGCTTCACGCCGTTCAGCCGTGAGAAGATCGCCGCGCAATGCTCGCGCTCGGCATGAGCGGCGAAGTCGCCGACGTGCCAGACCTCGTCCTCGTGCCCGACGACGGCGTTCCAGTTCGTCACCAGGGTCTCGTCGTGCGCCTCGAGCGAGGCGAACAGGCGGCCGCGCTGGCGCAGGATGTGGGCATCGCCGAAATGCGTGTCGGCGGTGAAGAAGACGGCCATGCGTTGTCAGGTTCGCCCGCGTGACGGATGCGGGATCAGATGGCGCGGTCGGCGTCGCCGTCACGGGACGGATCGCCGCGCCGTCCCGGCGTCGACGTCCGGCGCCGCCTGCGATCGGTGGCTCATCCTCCGGATCACTCCGTGCGGCGCGGACGCGGCCTCGGACCGACCCGGAGGATGAAGGACCCGACGGTCGTCCCTCAGTAGCTCCGGCCCGCGCCGTAGCCGTAGCCGTCGCGCGGACGCACGCGGGCGCCGTAATCGACCTCGCGCGCCGCGCGGCGCTTGGCGAGCGCCCGGCCGGCGAGGCAGCCCGCCACCGCGCCGACCACGCCGCGCTCGGCCAGGTAGTGCCCGGCGATGCCGCCGATGATCGCGCCCTTGATGCAGCCCTTCGCCTCGGCCGCGCCGACGCCCATCAGCGTCACGACCGCCACCACAGCCGCCTTCGCCACGTTCCGCATGTTGCCTCCTCGCGCCCTCGCGATCCGTTTAACCGCCAGGCTCGACCACCGTTCCCTGGCGGCAGCGCGCGGCGGGCACGGGCGGCGCTCCCATGTCGCGACCTTGGCCGTATTGACCTCGGCCGGCTTGACCGGGACGGTGGTCAACGATTCTTTACCATATGCCGCTATGGCAACCGGGCCGACCCGCCGAGGTGACATGTCAGGACCAGGCAGCGAGCGACCGGGCTGCGACATGCCGGACGACGGCCCGGATCTGCGCGCCTCGATCCGGCGCGACCAGCTCGAGGCGGTGCGTCGCAGCGTGCAGCACGCGCTGCCGGTCAACGCCATCCTCGGCGCCACCGGCGCGCTCGTCGCCGTGCAGGCCGGGCACGCCGCCGCCGGCCTCGGCTGGTTCGCGGTGTCGTCGGCCGTCAACCTCGTCCGGTTCGGCCTGTGCCGGGCGCCCTGCTCCGGGCTCGCCGTCACCGAGGCCACGCCGCCCGAGCAGGCCCGGGCCGGCGCCCGGGCGATCGACCGGCACCTGCGCCTCGCCACCCTGGCGGCGTTCCTGTCGGGCTTGGTCTGGTCGCTGGTGGCGCTCCTGTGCGGCGGCTACACCGCGCCCCAGACCCTGTTCTACCTTGTCGTCATCTGCGGCATCACCGCCGGCGCCGTCACCCACGGCATGGCCTTCGCGGCGATCCCCGCGAGCTTCATCACGCCGCCGCTCCTGACGGTGGCCGTCTGCCTCGCCTGGGCCGGCGGGATCGACCGGCTCGGCCTCGCCTTCACGGTGCTGCTCTACCTCGCGGCGCTGCTGCGCAGCGCCGTCGAGACCGAGCGGGGCTTTCGCCGCACCTCCCGCCTCAAGAACGAGGCCACGGCGCTCGCCCGCGCCCGCCAGGAGGCGCACGAGGCGGCCAGCACCCTTGCCGACGAGATGCGCCGGCGCGCCACCCACGACGCGCTGACCGGGCTGATGAACCGGGCCGGCTTCGCGCAAGGAGCGGAGGCGCGGATCCTGCGCCCAGGGCCGGCGCCCTGCCTGATGCTGCTCGACCTCGACGGCTTCAAGTCGGTCAACGACGTCTACGGCCATTCGACCGGCGACCGGGTGCTGGGCGAGGTGGCGCACCGCCTGCGCCGGACCCTGCCGCCGGAGGCGCTGGCGGCCCGTTTCGGCGGCGACGAGTTCGCGGTCCTGTACGATCCGGCCGCCGGCCTGCCGCCCGCAGACCTGGCCTCGGCGCTGATCCGGGCCGTGGCCGAGCCGTTCGAGAGCTTCGACACCGGCCGCCTCGGCATCAGCGTCGGCCTGTGCCACGCTCACGGGCCGAGCCTGACCGAGATGCTCACCTGCGCCGACGAGGCGCTCTACGCCGCCAAGGCCGCCGGACGGAACCGGTTCCGGATCTTCGACGAGGGCCTGCGCGGGCGCCTGGAGATGCGGCGCGACAGCGAGCGCGACCTCTCCCACGCGCTCGCCGAGAACGGCCTCTCGGTCTGGTTCCAGCCGATCTTCGGCGAGGGCGGCCGCCGCGTCGCCGGGCTCGAGGCCCTGGTGCGCTGGCACCACCCGGTCCACGGCTGGGTCCCGCCCGGCGAGATCGTGGCCGCCGCGGCGCGCGCCGGCCTGACCGAGTCGCTCCTGCGCTTCATCCTGGAGCAGGTCTGCGGCGCGATGCTGGTCCTGCGGGCCGGCGGCAGCGACGTGCGGGTGGCGATGAACGTCTCGCCGCGGGAGATGGCGCAGATCCCGGTCGACGAGATCGTGCTCGACCGCCTGCACGCGCTCGGCCTGGCCCCCGCGCTCCTCGAGATCGAGATCACCGAGGAGACCGCCCTCGACATCGCGGCGGTGCAGGACAAGCTCCTGGCCCTGTCGCGAGCCGGGATCCGGATGGCGCTCGACGATTTCGGCATCGGCTACTCGTCGCTGGCGTCCTTGCGCCAGCTGCGGGCCGGCCGGGTCAAAATCGACCGCAGCCTCGTCACCGGCCTGTCCGCCTCCGACGACAAGCGCGGACTGGTCCAGGCGGTGCTGGGCCTTGGCCGGGCGCTCGGCCTCGAAGTGGTGGCCGAGGGCGTCGAGACCGCCGAGGACCTCGCCACCCTGCGCAGCCTCGGCTGCCCGTTCGTGCAGGGCTACCATCTCGGCCGCCCGGTTCCCGCCGAGCAGGCGCTCCGGGAGGCGCTGGCGAGCCGCCCGGACGCGGCCTGACACCTCAAGCTAAGCGCGTCACCTGCGCCCGGCCGGCCATCCAGCCTCATGTCCGGCGATCCGGCGCCGGCCCCCTCTCCCACACGAGACGATCGGTCGTGTTCCGAAGGCCCCACGCCCTCACGCCGCGCACCTTCGCGTGACACCCTCCGGGTCATCCCGGGCGCCGCCGTCGCGGCCCCGGGATGACCGTGAGGGCATCGTTTCCGGCGTGCGAATCGAGGAAGCCCCGCTCCCAGGGCGCTTCCCCGCCGTACCCGATCGGCTTAGGTCTCAGCCATGCCGCGCGGCCGCCGAACGGGCGCCGGCCCCGGGAGGAGACCAGACAGACCATGCAGCCGATTCTCGATGCTTACGACGCCCGCGCCATCCTGCCGGAGGACGGCCTCGCCGGTGCCCTCGCCGGCCGGGTCTGGCGGCCGGAGCTGAAGGGCCCGAGCACCGTCGCGGTGCGGCCGGGCGCCGACGGGCAGCCGGTGCTCGTCGACGTCACCCGCGCCTTCCCGACCATCCGCGACCTGTGCGAGACGCCCGACCCGGCGGGCGCCCTGCGCGGGGCCGCGGGCGAGACGATCGCTCCCCTCGACGCGGTGCTCGCCAACACGCCCCCCGACACCCGCGACCCCGCACGGCCCTGGCTCCTCGCGCCGATCGACCTCCAGGCGGTCAAGGCCGCCGGCGTGACCTTCGCGGTCTCGATGCTGGAGCGGGTGATCGAGGAGCGGGCCCGCGGCAACCCGGACGCCGCGGCGGCGATCCGGGTCGAGGTCGGGCGCCTGGTCGGCAACGACCTGCGCCAGCTGAAGCCCGGCTCGCCCGAGGCGATGGCGCTGAAGAGCGTGCTGGTGGCTCAAGGAGCCTGGAGCCAGTACCTCGAGGTCGGCATCGGCCCGGACGCCGAGATCTTCACCAAGGCGCAGCCGCTCTCCTCCGTCGGCTGCGGCCAGGAGGCGGGCCTGCATCCGGGCTCGCAGTGGAACAACCCGGAGCCGGAGGTGGCGCTGGTGGTGGCCTCCGACGAGCGCATCGTCGGGGCGACGCTCGGCAACGACGTCAACCTGCGCGACTTCGAGGGCCGCTCGGCCTTGCTGCTCGGCAAGGCCAAGGACAACGCCGCCTCCTGCGCGCTCGGGCCGTTCGTGCGCCTGTTCGACGGGACGTTCGGCCTCGACCAGGTGCGCAGCACCGTGGTGAGCCTGGAGGTGACGGGCGAGGACGGGTTCAGGCTCGCGGGTACCTCGCCCCTCTCCGAGATCAGCCGCGACCCGGCCGACCTCGTCGCGGCGATGATGGGCGGGACCCACCAGTACCCGGACGGCGCAGTGCTGTTCCTCGGCACGATGTTCGCGCCGGTCGAGGATCGCGGCGCCCCGGGCCAGGGCTTCACCCACAAGGTCGGCGACCGGGTGGTGATCCACAGCCCGGGCCTCGGGGCGCTGGTCAACCGCATGCGCCACTGCCAGGATTGCGAGCCCTGGACCTTCGGGGCGGCGGCGCTGATGCGCAACCTCGCCGCCCGCGGGCTGCTGAACGGGTAGGAATCCGTTCACGGCCGCGGCACCGTGACAATACCGTCACGAAAACCGTGGACCCCCTCCCCGGGCAAGCGTGGCCGGTTGCCAGGAATATAGCATTGGCTATACCTGGCACCGGAACGGCAGGGGACGCGGGCGATGCGGCAGATGCGCGGAGCGGGGATCGGGGTGGCGCTGGGGCTGTGCGCCGGGCTGGCGCAGGCGGCCGACCTGCGCCCTCCCGCCCCGGCCGCGGCCGCCCCCACCTTCGTCGACTGGTCGGGCCCCTATCTCGGCATCGAGGGCAGCGCCGGCGCCTCGTTCGGCAATTACCGCTTCGGGCCGAGCACCGTCGGCGGGGAGACCATTCCGGCCTTCCAGAGCGGCGACTCGACCCGGCGCTCGGATACCGGGCGCACCGCCACCACCGCGGTCGGCGGGCTGTTCGGCGGCTACAACTGGCAGACCGGGCCCTACCTCTACGGGCTGGAGGCCGACCTCTACGGCGCCAACCTCAAGCGCCCGGTGCCCTCGACGGCCGTCGGCTTCGGCTACGAGGCGGTCGACCCGGCCTTCAGCGCGATCCGGGGCAAGACCGACCTCTACGGCGCGCTGCGCGCCCGCCTCGGCTACTCGTTCGAGAGCTACCTCGTCTACGCCACCTTCGGGCTCGCCGGGGCCAATGCGCGGATACTCGCGACCTATCCCGACCTCGCCACCGGCGCGATGGGGGGCGCGCGCAAGGACCTGTCCTTCCTCGGCTTCACGCTCGGCGCCGGCGTGCAATACGCCATCACCCCGAACCTCGCGCTCGGCCTCGACTACCGCTACGTCGATCTCGGCCGCTCCGGGCGCTTCGATCTCGGCAGCGTGCCGGGCCTCGGCCCGGTGGCGACGGAGGTCGCCTTCTCCTCGCACCAGATGATGGCGCGGCTGTCCTGGTACCCCTACGGATTGAGGCTGCCGGCGGAGGTGGCCGAGGACGCGCCGGCGAGCCGCGATACCGGCCGGTACTCGTTCCACGGCCAGACCACCTTTGTCACGCAGGGCGTCCCGGGCTTTCGCGCGCCCTATCGCGGCGAGAACAGCCTGGTGGGAAATCAGGTCCAGTCGACCACGACCGCGACTTTGTTCCTCGGCGTGAAGCTGACCGACAGCACCGAACTGTACTACAACCCGGAATTCTCGCAAGGATTCGGCCTGTCGCGCACGCTGGGCGTCGCAGGCTTCGTCAACGGCGAGGCCCAGAAGGCCGGCGCGCCGTTCCCCAAGCTGCGCTCGAACCGTTACTTCGTGCGCCAGACCTTCGGCCTCGGCGGCGCCACCGAGGACGTGCCAGACGGCGTCAACCAGGTGGCGATGACCCGCGACATCGAGCGGATCTCGGTGGTGGCCGGCAAGTTCGCGCTCGGCGACTTCTTCGACGGCAACGTCTACGCCCACGACCCGCGGGTCGACTTCATGAACTGGTCGATCTGGGGCTCCTCGGCCTGGGATTTCCCGGCGAATCTGCCGGGATTCACGCAAGGCGTGATGGTCGAGTACAACCGGCCGGAATTCGCCATCCGGGCCGCCTACACCCAGGTGCCCAAGCAGCCCTCGAACGACGTGCTCGATCCGCGGGTGTTCGAGCGCGCCGGCACCAACATCGAGTTCGAGGAGCGCCACGTCCTCCCCGGGCTGGAGCAGCCGGGCAAGCTGCGCATCGGCCTGTTCAGCAATGTCGGCAACACCGCCAATTACCGCCAGGTCGTCGATCTGACCCAGAGCGGGATCTACGACGACATCAACGATGCGGCCGCCGCGACGCGCCGGCCCCGGCGCAAGACCGGCGCCTACATCAACCTGGAACAGGCGCTGACCCCCGATCTCGGCCTGTTCGCCCGGGCCAGCGTCTCCGACGGGCGCAACGAGAGCCTGTCCTTCACCGACGTCGACCGCAGCCTCTCGGGCGGGCTCTCGCTCAAGGGCACGGCCTGGGAGCGGCCGAGCGACACGCTCGGCATCGGCGCGGCGATCAACGGTCTGTCGCCGTCGCACCGGGCGTTCTTCGCCAATGGCGGCCTCGGCCTGCTGATCGGCGACGGGCGGCTGAACTACGGGTCGGAGCGCGCCTTCGAGACCTACTACGCGCTCAGCCTCACCAAGGCGGTGACGGTGTCGTTCAACTACCAGCTGGTGGTGAACCCGGCCTATAACCGCGACCGCGGCCCGGCCAACTTCTTCGGCACCCGCCTGCACGCCGATTTCTGAGAGCCCGTCCCAGCCCTCGGCACGGCCGGCCGGCGTCCGGCGGGCGTTGCGCGCATCACCCCAAGGCCGCGAAGCGCTCGGCCGAGGGCCGACGGAGCAGGCTTTGCCGCACAGCGGCGTGGTCGGCGGGGCGGCGATATCGGGCCGACCCGTCCCGATGGAGGAAGGTGGGAGCCGACCGCTGTTCGTGGGAGAGCCCTCGAGGGCGTCGCTTGGTTCGAGGTTTCGCCCGTCGTTACAACGACCTGGCGCGTCCTTCTGGCGGAAGGGGTGTCCGCCGTATTCACGTCCGCAGGCATCCGCGGGTTTCCCCCTTGGTCCGTATATCCAACTGATAAAAAAGGCTTTTAATCGCTGGCACGTCTGGCGACGTCCGTGGGCGTCCGGTAGAATCCTCGTCACGAGTTGGGGCCCATGTTGGGGCCGGCCGGTAGTGCATGGGGTGAAGCGGATGACGACGCGGCAGTTGAACCGGCTCAGCGCTCGCAAGGTCGCGACCCTTGAGGAGCCCGGTCGGCATGCCGACGGTGGCGGCCTCTATCTGTCGATCTCGAAGGACGGACAGCGGCGACGCTGGGTGTTCCTTTTCCGCTGGCAGGGACGGCTGCGCGAGATGGGTCTTGGTACACCCCGCGACGTGCCGTTGGCGCGGGCTCGCGAGGCGGCGGCACGGGCCCGTGACCTCGTCGCGCAGGGGACGGATCCACTTGCGATCCGGCAGGCTGAGGCCGCAGTGCCGACCTTCGGCGTCGTGGCCGATGCGTTCGTGGAGGCGATGAAGGCGCAGTGGCGCAACGAGAAGCACGTCGCCCAGTGGCAGATGACGCTTCGGGAGTACGCGGCGCCGCTGCGCGACCGTCCCGTTGACGGCATCAGCACCGATGACGTCGTGCGCGTGCTGAAGCCGATCTGGCTGCAGAAGCCGGAGACGGCCTCGCGTTTGCGCGGGCGGATTGAGCGCGTGCTGGACGCGGCCAAGGCGCAGGGGTTGCGGGCGGGCGAGAACCCCGCGCGGTGGCGGGGGCACCTCGACCTGCTGCTGCCGAAGCGGACGAAGCTCAGCCGCGGGCATCACAAGGCAATGGCCTACGCGGACGTGCCGGCCTTCGTGCAGCAGCTTCGGGGTTCGGTCGGCATCGCCGCGCGTGCGCTGGAGTTCACGATCCTAACGGCTGCCCGGTCCGGCGAGACCTTGGGTGCGCAATGGTCGGAGGTGGACTGGAAGGCGCGGGTGTGGATCGTGCCAGCCGCACGGATGAAGGCTGGGCGAGAGCACCGAGTGCCGCTCAGCGACCGAGCCCTCGCCATCCTCTCGGAGATGCAGGCCCTCGGCCTGGCCGACAATCCATTCGTGTTTCCCGGTCAACGTCCGGGCAAGGGGCTGTCGGTGATGGCGCTGGAGATGGTGATGCGGCGAGCGAAGCGGACGGACACGCCGCACGGGTTCCGGTCGGCGTTTCGGGACTGGGCGGGTGAGGAGACGCCGTTTCCCCGGGAGGTGGCGGAAGCCGCGTTGGCGCATCTTGTCGGTGACGCGGTCGAACGGGCCTACCGACGCGGTGACGCGCTGGAGAAGCGCCGGCAGCTGATGGAGGCGTGGGCGAATTTCTGTGATGTGGCACCAGGGTTCTTGAACGACACTACAGGGGACGTCGAAACGATTCTCGGGGCGAGGGTTGGTTGAGCATGGCGATTCTGCTCAGTGCTGAATAAAGATGTCGAGTGGCCGCATGATTAGGGTAGGATGAGGTTGATGGCTCGAAGAGCAAACAGGCACGTCAATCCAGGCGACTTCATTGATCGCGCATCTCATGATGCTGCGGTTCTACATGCTGGCGGCCCCTCGCCAAACCACGCTTACAGCTTCACCGGCAATAGTTATGAAAGCCGGTTGTTGGCAGGTGTTTACGGGAGAAGTCCTGAAGAGCTGTATGAGGCTGATATCAAGAATATAAATAGTCAACAGGAGCGTCGTCCCTCCTGCTTTGTCAGGAAGTTGCGCGGTCGAGCTGTAAAGCCGTTCTATGTCGATCTAGTTGGACCGAGGCCATCTCTCATTGGTGCACAGGAATTTGCCTCGCATTATGCTGCCGCAGAGTTCGCAGTCGAAAACAACCTACTCTGCGATGTATCTATTACGATCCAATGGGGCCTGCTCGGATGTCACGACACGAATGCCGTCAAGGCCGGCTTTCGTGCATTCCAGATGTGTCTTGATGCTTGGCTGAAGGATTACGAGATCCCGCGTGCATATTTCTACGTCCACGAGGCTGGTGCTGACGGAAGCCTACATACGCACTTGCAGGTGCATATCCCTGCGGATGCCGAGGAGCAGCCAACCCATCGCAAGAATTTTCGCGAGTGGGCGCAGCGGACCTGGGTTCAGAACAGACTCAGATCCTATGTGCCGAAGGCGGTCGCGGTTAGCCGAGGCGGCAAGTCAAGCCTTATGCGTCACTGGATGGGGTTCCACTATCAGATGAAAGGCTACGATCAGGACGCTTGCATCGTCAGGAGTCGCAATTCGGAGGACAGGCAAGCTGTTATGTTAGGTGACCTGATTGCGTTTAAGTGGAGGAACCCTGGCACGGTCCCCCTGAAGAAGCGGATCGGTCATTCCGAATTGCTTGGAGAGACGTCCCGCCGGTCCGGAAGTCCCGGGGGTCAAAAGGCCCTTAAGTTAGCGGCCGAGAGTGATCAAGAGAGAAGAACTATCTATATTGGTGATTTGAAATGCATATTGCCTCCGTCTAACTGGAATCCGGAGAATGAACCCTTCCAGTCTTCGTTCGAGGCGGGACGGTTCGATGTTTGGAGGCTGTACGGTGCTGAGTTTGCAGCTTACGTGACGCGACAGTCCCCTCCGATGTCATATGCCGAGATCCGAGAGGCTCGTCGCGTTCTAGCGCGTGAGCAGGCCATAGAAGATTATCGAAGGTTCAAGCTGATTAATCAACTTGAAGATTAGTAATATCAGAGAATTAAAATCTTGGGTTGCATGCCGATCTCACACTTTATGAAAGTGTGAGGCGAAGCGATCTCGCGCGCCGAAAAACTCTGTTTTTCCAGATGATTAGAGGGATTTCTCACGCTTCAAGGTGACGATATGGGGAATTTTCCTCGGCCTGCGGTCATTTTGCGCGTTGAAGTGCTGAGGTCGGCGGGAGCGCCGTTCGTGTGGGGTGCCGTGGGTAGGCGTCCACGGCGGCTGTATAGGTCGGGCTGGTCGTAGAGGCCGGTCGTTGGGGAGGCAGGTCCACCTGCCCAGCCTACCTGTCGTGCCCGCTGGTCGCAGTCGTAAGGGGGTATTGTTGATTTAGCCCTGGTGTGCAGGGGGTGACACGCCGGGGCTACGCAGCGTTTCCGGCGTCCCCGTCGGGCAGGTTCGCGAGCCAGGCGCGTGCCGCGTCCATAGTGATCAGTGTACGCCGGCCGACCTTCTTGATACGAAGGCGGCCGGCTTCGATCTCCTTGTAGGCCAGGGAACGGCCGATCCCAGCCCAGCGGCAGAAGTCCTCGATCGACATCGCGCCGTACTGTTCCGTGTTGTTCATCGCCGTCCTCCGTCCGTGGCGGCGGCGATATATTCGGGGCTGGGGCCACGTGCGCAGTTCCAGCCCCAGTAGTTCTAATTGGTTGCACGGGCCGTGCCGCCGACCAGCTGTCGAAGTTGGCGGAGAAGATAGATGTTATGGCGTATCCGTGCCGGATCATCCCGAAAATTTTCGGCTGAGCACCAGGCGATGACTTTCAGGAAGGCGGCCCAGTTCCGATCGGTCAGGGGGCGGATGAACGGCTCTAGTTCGCGCCAGACCACGGGAAGTACCTCGCGCGGCGCGTTCGTGTGCGTTGCCGCGATGACGGTATCGATGTGACTCTGAAATGCGGCCAGCCGATCGCCTCCGTGCTCGGCCTCCTTCATCGCGAAGAAGGAGTCCACCACCACCTCCCCTTCGCAGTCGGTCAGGCTCATCGACGCCAGGATGCTGCAACGGACGAGCAGCCGGTAGGCGATGCGTCGGGTTGCCGGGTCAGGTGCTGTCGAGGCGATTGTCGCGGCGGCTCGAAGCGCGAGTACATCGGTCTCGATGCCCCCGTGCCGCCGATCCAGTTTGCGGTTCGCCTGCCTGTGACGCGCCAGGAAGGCGGGATGTGTGAACGGGCTGGGAATCTGATGTTCGATGGACAGGGTTGTTGGCACGTCCGGCCTCCGAATACGCTTGACGGGTGCGGCCGTCTGAATGCGGCCGGGTGCGATATACGGGTGGCGCCGTCGAGCAGCCTGAGCTGGCAGCGCACGGAGACCATCTTCTTGATCATGGAGCGCGGCCTCGACCCCACGAAGTCGAGCATCCTTGGCTCGGGGCCCGTGAATCGAATCCGCCGTGGTGGTGGGCGGTGGACGTCGAGCACGAGAGGTAGACGGTGAATACGGTGTTCATGCTGCGTTCGCCGGCACGGTGTCCGCGGCGGCTAGTCTCATCTGGGATCCGGCCTAAGCCGCCTCCGGCGTTGGTGCGTAAGAGAAGCTTGCCTCGTCTTGTGTCCCCGCTTCCTCCTGGCGGCCCAGTTGCAGCGCGGTGAGATAGTCGGCCGCGCGCGAGGCTTGGGTGGCGGCGTGACTGAGTGCGCGCGGGTCTGCCCGTAGGAGCGGTGCCCAGGAGGCGCAGTAGGCGGCGTGGTCCGGGTGGGGCGTGCGCGCGAGGCCGAGGTCTGCCAGCACGAAGGCGGCGCCGAGTTCAGCCGTCAGCTCCTCGGCGGCGTAGGCGCGGGCGCCGAACCGGGCGGTGAGGTCGCGGGCGAGTCGGTGGGGCGCGCCGGTCCAGTGAATGAGTTCGTGGGCGAGCGTGCCCGCGTAGCGTGTGGGCGTGTGGAAGGCGGTCCGGGGCGGCAGGTGGATCGTGTCCGTGGCCGGGACGTAGCAGGCGCGTGCGCCGCCTTCGGTGATGCGCGCGCCGGTGGCGGTGACGAAGGCGTCGAAGGTGGGTTGCAGGGCCGGCGGCGATCCCGTCGGCGCGGTCGCCTGGGGCGCGGCATCGACCTGGGCGATGTTGAATATGGTCGAGGCACGGGCAATGAAGCGGGCAGCGATTGCGTGGTTGTCGGTGTCGGTACCCTGCGCTGTGTCTGCTCGGTCGGCGGTCGGCAGGTCTTTATAGAACAGGATCAGGCTGCCGCGTTCGCCACGACGAACCTGCGCGCCGAGCGCCGCCCACTGGCGATAGGTCGCCCAGCGGGCGTCGGTGTAGCCGTGGGCTTGGGCCGCGCACCACAGCGCCAGGATGTTGAGGCCTCGGTAACGCTTGCCGGTGAGCGCATTGCGCGGCAGCGGGTCGTCGCCGTGCCAGGGCGGTGTCCAGGCGTCGGGGTCCGCGGTGTCGAGCTGCTGCAGGATGGTGGCGGTGACGCGCTCGTGTAGGTCGGCGGGCATGGCCGGGGTTGCTCCGTTGCGGCCGCGGCGATAATGGCGGCCTCTGGAGCGGGTTTCCCGGATCGGGGTGGTGAACTACACATCAAAAGGGCGGCTGTGTGCGGTGGGCTGAGCTACAGATCGTTGAGTGCGCCCGAGGCGCCATGTCAGCAGAATGATCGTTGTCAGACGCGCCAAGTTTCAAACACTTGGCGGCGTGCGAATCAGTGCGAAAAGGGCGATGCGGCCACGCGGGTGGTGCTGTCACATACGGAGCAGTCGGTGATGCAGCGTCGTCGCGTGCGCGTGTTCTTCCAGGCGCTAGAGCCAGAGGTCGGCGAGGTCGCTCAGCAGACCAAGGGGCATGCGAACAACTGACCCAAAGCGGCTCCTCGCAAACTATGTCAGGAATGTCCGGTCGCGAGGATTTTCCAGACATTTGATTTCATGACAGGCTCCTTGACATTCGCTGCGTCGCCGGGCTCTGGCGTCAAGTGCGTCACCGCCGAAGGCTCTTCTGGCTGTCAGGAACAGGTCGTTTTTCTTACATGCCAGTTCATGTGATGGAATGACCGCTGGGGCATGAGCCGCGCGAAGGCGCGCCATTCCCCTAGCTGTTCACGCGCTCGCCATGCTCCTACCAAAGCCATCGAGCAGTTGACGGAGCGGGCATGCAGCGCATCACGATCACCATTGACGACGAGCTGCTGGCGGCGATGGATCGTCTGTGTACCGAACGCGGCTATGGTAGCCGCTCGGAGGCCGTGCGTGACCTCGTCCGCGATGCGGTCGCCCCATCCCAGGGCGATCAGGCGGGCGCTGCGTCCTACTACGGGACGCTGAGCTACGTCTACAATCATGGCACCCGCGACCTGGCACGCCGTCTCACCGATGAAGGACACCACCACGGGGTGTCTATCGCCAGCATGCATGTGCATCTGACCAGGGACGATTGCCTGGAAGTTGCGGTGCTGCATGGATCTGTGCCGGCCATGCAGGCTTACGCCGATCGCATCATCACCCAGCGGGGTGTGCGCTACGGCCACCTGCACCTCATTCCCGAGAACAGCGCCGAACCGGCCAACCACCCGCACCCGCACGGTGACAACGCTGGCCACTGAGGACCGCCGGCCACAGCCGGCGGTGTGAACTTTGCGTAGATTTCTCATACGCGGGACGTGCGAGGGGCACGCCTCGATGCCGCTTCTGGAACGCCGTTGGCCCGCTCTACCTTGTCATCTGCCCACAGGGTGCGTCGATACAGCCTGCTCAGCTCCGCCAGCGTCCTGCTGGTCGCCTCCCACGCCTGGGCCGCGCCGGCGATGACCGAGACCGCAGATACCATCGCGCTCTCCGAGATCACGGTCGCACCGGAAGCACCGGCCGCCACGTCATCGGGCACACCTAACGCCAGCGCCGGCTATGTCGGCGGCGTCACCGGCATCGGCGGCGCGCTTCGACCGTTTGATGCTGCAAGTGCCGGCATCATCACGGGGGCGCAGATCAACAGCCGCCCGGTGACCCGACCCGGCGAGGTGCTGGAGGAAGTGCCGGGCCTCATCATCACGCAGCACTCGGGTGAGGGCAAAGCCAACCAGTACTTCCTGCGTGGCTTCAACCTCGACCACGGCACCGACATCGCCATCAACGTCGACGGCATGCCGGTGAACATGCGCACCCATGCCCACGGCCAGGGCTACGCCGATCTCAACTTCCTGATCCCCGAGCTCGTCGGCGCGGTCGAGTTCCACAAGGGCCCGTACTTCGTGCGCGACGGTGACTTCGCCTCGGCCGGCTCGGTGCGGATCGACTATCTCGACAAGCTCAACCGCAACATCGCGCTGACGACGTTGGGCAGCTTCGGTCTTAAGCGAGCCCTCTCGGCCGCGTCGGCACCGCTCGGCGCGGGCAACCTGCTCATGGCGGGCGAGGCGCAGACCTATGACGGCCCGTGGGTGGTGCCTGATACCCTCCGCAAGTTCAACGGCGTGGTGCGCTACAGCCAGGGTACGCCGCTCGACGGCTTTGCGGTCACCGGCATGGCCTACTGGGCCAAGTGGAATGCCACCAATCAGATTCCCGAGCGGGCGGTGGCGGAGGGGATCATCGGTCGCTACGGCACCCTCGACCCGAGCGATGGCGGCGATACCGGGCGCTTCTCGCTGTCGGGGCGCTGGAGCCAGTCGGATGACAGCGGCATCACGCGGGCCTCGGCCTACGTGATCCGATACCAGATGAACCTCTGGAACAACTTCACGTATTTCCTAAACGATCCGGTCAACGGCGACCAATTCCGCCAGCGCGACAGCCGCGTGCTCGGCGGCGGTGAAATCTCGCGCGTGTTCCAGGGCGACCTGTTCGGGCTCGCCATAGAGAACGAGTTCGGCGTGCAGACCCGCACCGACGACATCCGGGTCGGCCTGTTCAACACGACGGCGCGGCAGTACCGCTCGACGGTGCTGGACGACCGGGTGCTGGAGGCCAGCGCGGCGTTCTACTACGAGAACCGGGTGCGCTGGACCGATTGGCTGCGCACCAGCGTCGGCTTCCGGGCCGACGGCTACTATGCCGATGTCCGCTCCGACACCCCGGCGAATTCGGGCCGCGCCCGCGACGGCATCGTCAATCCGAAGCTCGGGGCGGTGCTCGGGCCGTGGCTAGATACCGAGCTGTACGTGAACTACGGCGGCGGCTTCCATTCGAACGATGCTCGCGGCGTCACGGCCACCGTCGATCCGGTCAGTCCGCTCTTCAACGTGTCCCGCTCGCCGTTCCTGGTTCCCTCGACCGGCTACGAAGTCGGCATCCGCAACCGCTCGATCACAGGGCTGGAAACCTCCCTGGCGCTGTTCCGGCTCGATTTCGAGTCCGAGAACCTGTTCCAGGGCGACACCGGCACCACCGAGCCGAGCCGGCCGACACGGCGGTTCGGTATCGAGTGGAGCAACCATTACGCCGTCACGCCCTGGCTGGCTCTGGAGGGCGACCTGACGATCACCAACGCCCGCTTCGCCGACCACGACCCGGTCGGCCGGCGGGTGCCCGAGGCGCCGACCACGATCGCGTCGGCGGGCATCACGTTCGGCGAAGGCCAGGGCTGGTTCGGCTCACTGCGCTTCCGCTATTTTGGGCCGCGCCCTCTAATCGAGGACAACTCGGTGCGCTCGAAGCCGACCGCGCTTCTCAACGGCCGGGTGGGGTACAACTTCGACAACGGGGTCAGCCTCTCCCTCGACGTGCTGAACTTGACCAATGCCAAGGCGGATCAGATCACCTACTTCTACGTGTCACGCCTGCCGGGCGAGGACGCGGGCGGCGTCGCCGACCGCCACTTCCACCCGGTCGAGCCGACAGCCGTGCGGCTGACCCTTGCCGGCCGGTTCTGAGACCCGATTTTCCCACCAGATAAGGATCTTCGCATGCGCACCCTCGCTGTCTCGATCGGATTGCTGACGGTTCTTTGGATCGGCCCTGCCGCAGCGCACGGCTGCCATCACGGCTGGCAGCAGGCCCCCGCGGAGGGCTGGCACAGCCACGGCCTCAAGTGCGATGCCCGCAAGGGCCTCGGCGTGTCGCGCCGCGGCAAGGGTCACGCCCGCCGGGCCGCGTAGCGTCGAGGTTCGAGACGCGAGACCGTGCGGGCATCGGGTTCTCCGATGCCCGTCGGTCGTTTCTAGAGCCGAGCAGCTTCGCCGCTTCGAGAGCCGCTCGACGCGTCGAGCAAACAGTGCAACGGGCCCGGACCGGCACGGTCCCGGGGGTGCTTGGGCCTTAGACTCAAAGCAGATCTCTGCCCCGTCCGAACCCGGGCAGACTGGATGCCGCCGGACGTGCGACGTCGGCTGGCCGCGGCGCTCATGCGTGCATCGCCAGCATCCAGACCGCCATGGCGACCATCATCAGGTTCTCGGTCAACGAGACGAAGCCGAGCGGCACCTTGCTCGATCCGCCGACGCAGGCGCACTTGATCTCGCGCTTGTCGACGTAGACCGCCTTGAACACCGAGACGGCGCCGATCGTGCCGATGAACAGGGCCACCGGGATCGACAGCCAGTTCAGGGCTCCCGCGACCATGAGGATGCCGGCGAGGCCTTCCAGGAACGGATACGCGTAGGCGTAGCGAACCCAGCGTTGTCCGAGCAGGTCATAGCCCAGGAACATCGACGAGAAGCTCTCGACGTCCTGCAGCTTGAGGAGGGCGAGCACGCACATGCTGAAGTCGATAAACCACTCGGCCGCGCGCATCGTGAACGGCGTGCCGGTGACGGCGTAGCTGGCCGCCAGCGCCATCAGCGCCGTCATGGAGAACACCGCGACGACGGGCGTGTAGGTGGTGGCGTTCGGGTCGTTGGCGGCCTTGCCGAAGCGACGGCGCAGGTCGTCGTAGCCCCCGACGCGCTCGCCATTGATGAAGGTCTGGGGCGTCGACTTGACGTCGTGCTCGGCCTTGAAGCGGTCGGTCTCCTCCCGCGTGGTGAGCCAGTGATCCTCGACCGCGAACCCCTGGCGTTCGAGCAGGTCCTTGGCCTTCAGCCCATACGGGCAGAGGTGCTTGTCCATCACCATGCGGTAGAGGACGGCCTTCTGGGCAGTGGCTGGCATGCGTATCTCCTCGAGCAGTCGGTCGATATTGGGGGGAAAGCGGACCGGGATGAGCCCGGCCCGCGCGGTGCCTACCGGCCGTGCCGCTTCAGCCACGCCTCCATGTCGGCGATCTCCTTTTCCTGATCGTCGATGATCGTCTGCGCCATCGCCCGCGTCTCGGGGTCCTTGGCGTGCGTCAGCGCGACCTTCGCCATAGCGACCGCGCCCTTGTGGTGCGGGATCATGTGCGTGCGGAAGTCGACGTCCGGGTCGCCCGTATAGGCGACGTCCATCTCCTTCATCATCGCCGCGTCGGCGGCCTTGAACGCGACGGTAGAGACGGTGTCCTTCGGGTCCGGCTTCGTCTTGCCCATCCCGTGCCCGGGCATGGAGCGATGGTCGTGCGACGCCTGCGCGAGGGCGGGACCGGCGAGGCCGGCCGAGAGGAGGACGATGGCGGCGAAGGTGCAAGGGGAGGTCATGGATCGGTCTCTGTCTCGAATGGGAATCAAATCGAACGGGCCGCCCGGGACGGCCCCGGGTGAGGCCGGGGCGTGCGCGGACTTCGCCTCGGAGGCGGGTCGGCCGCACCCGGGGCGGCGAGAGGCGGGATCGGCAGCCACGGGATCTCCCCGTGCCGGGAGGGCCGGAGGTGCACCGTCGATGCGGGCACAACTCGGGCGTCGCGCGCCTTCAGGCGCGCCTCATCTCACGCGAAGGTTCGGGGAGGCCTCGGCAGGGCTTCGAGTCCGGCGCCGGTGCGAACGGGGACGTCGCGCGGGACCAGCCTGACGGCCCGGAACGGGATCGGCGCCAGGGCGGGCGGGCCGGGCAGAATGCCGGCGACACAGCAGGCCATCGTTCCGCAGCAGCGGACCCGGCAGGGGCCGGGGCAGCAACCATCGTCCCGGATGGGCGCGGCGGCGGTGATCCGGAGCGCGGTCTCCAAGTAGGTCGAAACGTAGGCCGGAGGCTCGGCCCGGGCGACATGCCCGGCAAGAATCGCAGGCGGAACCGCTGCCACCGAGGCGGGCCGCATGTGCGTCGCGGAACCGTTGCCGGCGTGATGCGCGTGTCCCTCATGAGCCTGGGCTGCCGACGGCACGAGGGAGGCAAGGACCACGAGGATCACCGCCGCCATCAGGCGCACGATCGGCCGATCGGGGATCATGAGGCTGGCTCGCACCTGCTCCTGTAGCCGGATCATGCCCGTTCGCGGGGCGTCGCCGTCCATCTGTGATTTTTGGTCGTGGGCTCGGAGTTTCAAGGGCCGGCGAACCTGTCCACCCAACGACCGGCATCGTCGTCGGCACGGTGGTAATCATCGAGATTTGCGAACAAAACCATCGTAACGTTCTGTTTGATCGAATGCTTGCGCATCGGCACGGTGGGGACAGATCCAAGCCACCCCGCGAGACCGTCATGACCGCCGCGACCCTCATCGCATCCACCCTTGCCCCCCTGCGCCGCCTCCTACCCGGCCTCCTCCTATGCCTCGCAGTGACCGGCGCCGCCCTCGCGCTCGAATCGGCCGAGGAGCACCTGTTCGGCCGCGCCTGGCTCGAGGCCCTGGTGCTCGCCATCGTGCTCGGCACGGCCCTGCGCACCGCGTGGAACCCGGGCGCGCGCTTCTTTCCCGGCATCGCCTTCGGGGCCAAGACGGTCCTCGAAGTCGCCGTCGTCCTGCTCGGGGCCTCGCTCAGCCTCGCAACCCTGCTGGCGGCCGGACCCGGCCTTCTCGTCGGCATCGCCGTGGTGGTGATGGCGGCGATCGCGGCGAGTTACGGCATCGGCCGCGCCCTAGGTCTGCACCCCCGGCTCGCGATCCTCGTCGCCTGCGGCAACTCGATCTGCGGCAACTCGGCGATCGCCGCGACCGCCCCGGTGATCGGTGCGGACGGCGAGGACGTCGCCTCCTCCATCGCCTTCACGGCGGTGCTCGGGGTGCTGGTCGTGCTCGGCCTGCCCTTGCTCGTGCCGCTCCTCGGCCTGTCGCCGATGCAGTACGGCGTGCTCGCCGGCCTCACCGTCTACGCCGTGCCGCAAGTGCTCGCCGCGACGGCGCCGGTGGCGGCGCTGAGCGTGCAGGTCGGCACCCTGGTCAAGCTGGTCCGCGTGCTGATGCTCGGCCCGGTGGTGCTGGCGCTCTCCCTCGGCGCGAGCCGACTGCGCGAGGAGACGGACGAGCCGGCCCCGCACGTCACCGCGGGGGAGCGTCCGAAGCCCGGCCGCGTCGCGATCCACCGCCTCGTGCCTTGGTTCATCCTGGCGTTCCTGGCGATGGCCGGCCTGCGCTCGGGCGGTCTGATCCCGCAGGCCGCCCTGCCGCCGATCGCCGCGACCGCCAACGTGCTCACCATCGTGTCGATGGCCGCCCTCGGGCTCGGGGTCGACGTGCGCAGCGTCGCCGGCGCGGGACTGCGGGTCACGCTGGCAGTGGTCGCCTCCCTGCTCGCCCTCACCGCGGTCAGCCTCTGCCTGATCCATATCCTCGGCATCGCCTGACCGCGCGTCCTCGGACGACCGTTCCCCGGCGTGCCGGAGGGAAACGATCTCTCCGGCCGATCGGAACGAGCAGGACTTTCCAATGGAAACCCTTTCTCGTGGAAGATACTTTCCATCACCCAAGGACAGAGCGCGAGACGCTCGGCCCGGACCCGGAGGAACACCCTTGAGCCATTCTGCTATTCCCCGCCGCGCGATGCTTACCGGTCTCGGCCTCGGCGGCCTCGCGGCCGCGGTGCCGGCCTGGGCTGCGGGCACGGTCAAGCTCCCGCTGCCCGGCGGCCCCGACCAGCGCGACTTGACCACAGCCTTCCCCGGCAAGGGGCCGATGATCCTGCAGCGGACGCGCCCGCCGCTCCTGGAGACGCCGTTCGAGGTGTTCGACCAGGGCGTGTTCACCCCCAACGACCGCTTCTACGTGCGCTGGCACTGGGCCTCGATCCCCACCGAGGTCGACGCGAACGCCTACCGGCTGAAGGTGCACGGGCATGTCGACCGGGAGCTGTCGCTGTCGCTCGACGAGCTCGCCCGGCTGCCGCGCTTCGAGATCGCCGCGGTCAACCAGTGCTCGGGCAACTCCCGCGGCCTGTTCGAGCCGCGGGTGCCGGGAGCGCAGTGGGCCAACGGCTCGATGGGCAACGCGCGCTGGACGGGCGTGCGCCTGAAGGACGTGCTCGACCGCGCCGGGGTGAAGGGTGGAGCGGTGCAGGTCCGCTTCAGCGGCCTCGACGAACCGGTCGTGGACGACGCGCCCGACTTCAAGAAGTCGCTCGACCTCGACCATGCCCGCGACGGCGAGGTCATGCTGGCCTACGCGATGAACGGCGAGCAGCTGCCGCTGCTCAACGGCTTTCCGCTGCGCCTGGTGGTGCCGGGTTGGTACTCGACCTACTGGGTCAAGATGCTGTCCGACATCGAGGTGCTGGACAAGCCCGACGACCAGTACTGGATGAAGACCGCCTACCGCATTCCGGACGTGCCGGGGGCAAATATCAAGCCCGGTCAGGCCGGGTTCAAGACGGTGCCGATCAACCGCATGGTCCCGCGCGCCTTCGTCACCAACCTGCGCGACGGCGCACAGGCGACGGCCGGTTCGCCGGTCGCGGTCCGCGGCATCGCCTTCGGGGGCGATTGCGGGGTCAGGACGGTGGAGATCTCCGCCGACGGTGGCGGGACGTGGTCCTTGGGCAAGCTCGGAGCCGACGAGGGCCCCTACAGCTTCCGGCGGTTCGAGGGCGACCTGCCGGCTCTCGCGGCCGGCACCCACGCGATCAAGGTCCGCTGCACCAACACGAATGGGCTGGCCCAGCCGATGGAGCGGGTCTGGAACGGGGCCGGGTTCATGCAGAACGGCGTCGAAACCGTGTCGCTTCACGTCGCCTGAGGGAGAGAGCCATGGTCACATCCCGCACCGCCGCATCCCGTACCGCGTTCCTGCTCGCCGCGTTCGCGCTGGCGTCCGCCCCGACATTCGCCGCCGAGGCGGCCGAGCCGATGCGCTTCACCTCGCAGCAGGTCGAGCTGCCCACCTCCGACCGCTTCTTCCCGGAGGGCCCCGGGGCGGAGGCCGCCAACAACAACTGCCTTGCCTGCCATTCGGCCGGGATGGTGCTGACCCAGCCCAAGTTGTCGAAGGCGCAGTGGACCGAGACCGTCAACAAGATGGTCCACGTCTACAAGGCACCGATCGACGAGGCCGACGTGAAGGCCATCGTCGACTACCTCGCGGCGATGAAGCCGCAGCCCTGACGGTGCCGTGCCCGGCCCGCCGTCGCGACGGCAAAGCCGGGGAAGCACGCCGGGACCGATCCGGTCCCGGCACGTTGTCCCGCGATCCACCAGCCTGGAGACCCGCATGTCGAGCTTGGCCGAGCGCAAGGCGCGTCTGATCGTTCACGGGGAAGCGCCGTACAATGCCGAGCCGCCCCTCGCGCGGCTGCGAGCCTCCTACCGCACCGCGGCCGACGACTTCTACGTGCGCTCGCACGGCGACCTGCCGGAGATCGATGCGGACGGCTACCGCCTCCGCCTCGACGGCGCGATCCCGACGGCTTTGGACCTGTCGCTGGAGAGCTTGCGGTCGCGCTATGCCGAGGCCACCGTGACGGCGACGATGCAGTGCGCGGGCAACCGCCGCGCGGACATGCGGGCGGTGGCGCCGGTCTCCGGCGATCCGTGGGACGGCGGCGCGATCGGCACAGCCGACTGGACCGGTGTCCGCTTGGGCGACGTGCTGCACGAGGCCGGGATCGCCGAGGGTGCGGGCCTGCACGTCGCCTTCGAGAGCCACGACCTCGTCGAGGGCCGGCCCTACGGAGCCTCGATTCCGCTGGCCAAGGCGCTCGCACCCGAGACCCTGCTGGCCTTCGCGATGAACGGCGCGCCGCTGCTGCCGGAGCACGGCTTCCCGCTGCGCGTCGTCGTGCCGGGCTTCGCCGGGGTGCGCAGCCCGAAATGGCTGAAGCGCATCACGGTGCAGGACCACCCGTCGGACAACCCGATCCAGGCCGAGGACTACAAGCTGTTCCCGCCCGACGTGACGGTGGAGACGGCCGACCCCGCCCGGGGTCACACCATCAACACGATGCCGCTGAACGCAGTGATCTGCGAGCCGGCGCGCGGGGCACGGCTGGCGGCCGGGGCGAACACCGTCCGCGGCTACGCGGTATCGGGCGACCGCGCCGTCGTGCGCGTCGACGTCTCCGGCAATGGCGGGCGGACCTGGGCGCAGGCAGCGCTCGAGCATGATGCGCGGGCGCGCTTCGCCTGGACGTTCTGGACGATCGACCTCGATCTCCCCCCGGGCGAGCATGAGCTGGCGGTGCGAGTCTGGGACGAGGCCGGGCAGACCCAGCCTGCGCTGCCGGACGACACCTGGAACTACAAGGGCTACCTCAGCGCCGCGTGGCACCGCGTGCGCGTGACGGTGGAGTGAGCGCCGGAAGGTACTCAGACCTGCCACAGCGTCACGGCCGCAAGGCTCGCGACGGCGGAGAGCAGGAGCGCGATGCCGAGGGTCAGGGCGCGGGGCATCATCTGCATCGGTGCCGACGCGAGGGATCGCCTCACGGCGTGATCGCGCCAGGCCGCTGCACAAAAACAGCCGAATGCGCAGGCAACGAGCGCCAGGGCCATGATCCGCAGCGGCCAGCCGGGCAGCGCCTCCGACAGGAAGCGTTGCGCGGCCAAACCGACGCTCAGGAACGCGAGCCCGGTTCGCAGCCACGCGGCGTAGGTGCGTTCCGCGGCGAGCACCGTCCGATCTTCTGCCAGCCGCACGCGCGGATCGTCGGGGTCGACGCTGCTCACGGCTCGGCTCCCCGGATCAGGTCGAGCAGGGCGTCCGCGGCCCGGCTGCGAAACCGCTCCTTGTGGCGCAGGACCCGGAAGGTGCGCGCCGGCAGACCGAGAGGCACGGCGACGAGCGTCCCGGTCCGCAAGGAGGGGGCGACCACCGCCTCCGACAGGACGCTCGCGCCGGCCCCTGCCGCGACGGCGGCGAGCACCGCCTCGTTCGAGGGCAGTTCCAGCGCCACGGTGAGCGCGTCGGGCGCGAGGCCGGCGGCCGCGACGGCGGATTCGAGGGCCGAGCGCGTCCCGGATCCGGGCTCGCGCAGCACCCAGGCCGCCGCGGCGAGGTCCGAGGGACCGGGCTGGGAGCAGCCGGCCAGTTCGTGCCCGGGGCGGACCACGAGGACGAGCCGATCCTCCGCGACCGGAAGGCTCGCGAGGCCGTCATCCTCAGCGGCGCCCTCCACGAAGCCGAGCTCCGCCACTCCCGAGCGGACCGCTTCGGCGGCCTGTGCGGTATTGCCGATGCCGAGCCGCAGGACGATGTCCGGATAGGCCGCCCGGAACGCGACGAGGTGGCGGGGCAGCCAATGGCCGGCGATGGTCTGGCTCGCCCGAATGGCGAGGGTGCCGCGGCGCAGGCCGCTCAGGTCGGCGAGCACTTGCTCGGCCGCCTCGGCGCGGGCGAGCACCGCGCGCGCCTCCGCGAGAAACAGGCGGCCGGCCTCGGTCAGCTCGATGCCCCGCCCGACCCGGTGGAACAGCTTGACGGCGTGCCGGCCCTCCAGGGCGGCGATGGCCGCGCTGACCGCCGACTGGACGAGATTGAGCGCCTCGGCGGCCCGGGTGACGTGCTGGCGCTCGGCCACCGCCACGAAGATGCGCAGCTGGTCGAGGGTCACGGCTTGCCGGGCTCGCCGAGAGCCTTGGCGAACAGGTCGCCGATCACCCGGTAGCCCGCATCCGACGGGTGGAGGTCGCGGGCCGGCGTGCAGTACAGCGTCATGTCACAGAGCCGTGCGCGAGCCTCGCCGGTGCGGTTGAAGGCTGGGAAGACGTCAACGAGACCGGCGCCCGCCTCCGTGACCGCTGCAGCGATCGTGTGGTTCAGGGCCTCGACGAAGCGGTCGGTGTCTGGATCGGTGACGGCGAGCCAGTTGTAGTAGGTGCCGACCAGAATACGCGTCTTGGGCGCCGCCGCGCGCAGGGCGGACAGGATGCGCCGCAGGTTGGTCGCTGTGCGCTCCAGGGCGGGCGGTAAGCCAGTTGCGACGCAGTCCTTGAACCCGTGCCCATCCGGGCAGCCGACCTGCACGGCCCTGAGGTCGTTGATGCCGATGTCGAGGGTGATCAGACCGACCGCGCCCGGATGGGCGGCGAGGTAGGCCGTCGCCGCCGAGAGCTGCGCGCCGGCATAGGGCACGTGCAGCGGCAGCGGCGTGGTGCCGAACGGCTTGCCGGTCGTCGCGAAACCGCACGGCCCATCGACGAACGAGGTCGTAGATTCGCCGGGGCATCCGAGGTCGACCAGCGTCAGGTCATGGGCCCGCTCGCGCAGATACGAGGTCAGCACCATGGCGTAGCCGGTGTCGAAGCTCCCAGGCCGGACGGTGCCTGCCGCGATCTGCTCCTTGAGCTTGCCGACCTGCAGGCCGTAGGCGAGGGAGTCGCCCAACGCTAGGTAGGTTTTGCCGGCCGGCTCCGCCCGCGCCGCAGAGCCGAGGAACAGCGCGCAGGCGGCGGCTCCCAGAATCCGCAAGAGCCCGCTCTGCACCAGCCCGCTCTGCGTCCGCCTTTCACGCGCCACACCGTGCCTTACCGTCATGACCGTCTCACGCTTCGCTCTTATGTTCGACGTAGGATGCAGGACCTTCCGGGTCCGGCGTTACTGCAGCCCGCTTCCCCGTCCGCTCGCCTGGGCGTCGACCGCCTCGGCGACCCGCAGCAGCCGCGCTTCGTCCGTGCGCGCGGTCACCACGTAGGCCATCCCGGCGTCGATCCACGAGAAGGCGGCGACGTCACCCTCGCGGGCGTAGCGGAAGACGCCGCGTCCCCCGGCCGCGCCGGCGCGGCTGTAGAGCGTCAGGCGGGTGCCGCGGTCGTCGTCGTACATCAGCATCGCCGCCGGCTCGTCGCCGGCCGGCAGCAGGCGCCCGCCCATCAGGCGGAACCCTTGGGCCTGCAGGTCCGGCACCCTGACCGGCCGGCCGACGCGCCGCGAGAGCCACTGCTCCAGATGCGGCGTCCCGTCGGCGCGGACCTCGACCGGGTGGACGGCCTCGACCACGTAGGTGCGGAAGGCCGAGACCGCCGCCTGCGTCATCGGCTCGACCGGCGCCGCCGCGGGCGGCACCGCCCCGCGCCCGACCCACCCGGCCGCCCCGCCGAGGGCGAGGCACACCATCGCCGCCGCGGCGCCCGGCAGCCAGCGGATGCTTCGGGCGGGACGCGGGCGCGCCAGATGAGCGACCCGCAGCCGGGCCGGGATCGGCTCGTCAGCGATCGGGGCGAGGCGAGCCCGCAGGCGGGCGCGGACCTGCCCATCGGCGGCGACCCGGGCCGCCGCCTCCGGGTGCTCGGCGAGCCAGGCCTCGACGGTGGCGCGGCGGCCGGGCTCGAGCCGGCCGTCCACGAAGGCGTGCAGGTCGTCCTCGCCGACGGGCCGGGGGTCGGACGCGGTCATTTCACCCTCCGCAGGTGTCCGGTGACGACGGTCGGTGCGAGGTCCAGGAAGGCGCGCATCCGGCCCCGCGCCCGGCTCAGGCGCGACATCACCGTGCCGACCGGCACGGCGAGCACCGCGGCGGCCTCGGCATAGGACATGTCCTCGACCGCGACGAGGAGCAGGACCGAGCGTTGATCCTCGGGCAGGCCGGCGAGCCCGTCGAGCACGTCCCGGACGCCGAGGGCGGCCTCGGGATCGGCGGAGGCGTCCGCGACGTCGTCGAGCAGCTCCGGGCCGACCTCGACGCCGCGGCGGCCGCGCACACCTTCGAGGTAGCGGTTGCGCAGGATCGCGAACAGCCAGGCGCGCAGGTCGCCGTCCCGGCGGCGCTGCGGCCAGGCCCGGATCGCGCGTTCGAGGGCGTCCTGGACGAGGTCGTCGGCCGCCTCGCGCTCGCGCAGGAGCGCGACGGCGTAGCGCCGCAGCGCCGGGATCTGCGGCTCGATCAGGGCGGCGAGGTCGTCCAAGGCGTTCTCCACAATGGCGCTCTTCGGAGCAGGCGGTGGCGGATGGATGCCGCGGCTTGCAACGACAGATGCCGGATGAGGCCACGGTATTCCCCCGGCCGGTCAAAAAATCGCATCACGCGACCGTGATCGGCGCGTCCCACGCGGTGGGGGAATATCCGCCGCTCCCCGGCATCTCTCCCGGCGTGACCTTTGAGAACCGGGAGAGACGATGCGCGGCGCACCGACGGCGATCCTGATCGCCACCCTGATGGCCGGCGGCCTGGCGGGCGGCGGCATGATGATGATGCGGACCGGGCACGCCGAGAGCGCGCCGGACGGCTTCGACGCGCTGATGGCCCAGTCGATGACCCGGATGCACGCCGACATGGCCGTGCCGCCCTCCGGCGATCCGGACCGGGACTTCGCCGCCATGATGATCCCGCACCACCAGGGCGCGATCGATATGGCGAAGGCCGAACTCGCCTATGGGCGCGACCCCGTCCTGCGCCGGCTCGCGCAGGGCATCATCGTCGAGCAGGCCCAGGAGATCGAGGTCATGCGGCGCGCGCTCGCCGAGCGCCCGCCCGCCGTTCCCGCCACGCCGAAGGCTCCGGCCCCGCACCATCACTGAGCCGGCCGGCCCACACACACAGCGAGACGACATCCGATGCGACACCTCATCCCGGCGGCCCTCGTGCTCGCCCTTCTCGGCGGAACCGCGCTCGCGGGCCAGGCGCCGGGCCCCGCCTCGGCACCCGACGTGCCGGTCGGGCCCCGCGACCGCTTCTATACCTCGGACCAGTTCTCCAATACGGTCTCGGTGATCGACCCCGCCGCCAACACGCTCCTCGGCGTCATCCGCCTCGGCGACACCACGCCCGCGAACCTGAGCCCGCTCTATCGCGGCCAGCTCCTCGTCCACGGCATGGGTTTCTCGCCCGACCGCAAGACCCTGCTCGCCGTCTCGATCGGCTCGAACTCGGTCAGCTTCATCGACACCGCCACGAATACCGTGCGGCACACGACCTATGTCGGCCGCTCGCCGCACGAGGCGTTCTTCACGCCGGACGGGCGCGAGGTCTGGGTCAGCGTGCGCGGCGAGGATTACGTGGCGATCCTCGACGCCGCGACGGGCAAGGAGACGGGCCGCATCACGGTGCCGAACGGCCCCGGCATGACGATCTTCTCGCCCGACGGCCGGTACGGCTACGTCTGTTCCAGCTTCAGCCCCGAGACGGTCGCGATCGAGGTCAAGAGCCGGCAGATCGTCGGGCGGATCAAGCAGGAGAGCCCGTTCTGCCCCGACATCGCGGCGACGCCCGATGGCCGCCAGGTCTGGTTCACCCTGAAGGATGTCGGCCGGGTCCAGGTCTTCGAGGCTGCGCCGCCGTTCAAGGCACTCAAGACCATCGAGACGGGGCCGATCACCAACCACGTCAACATCGCCCGCACCAGGGCCGGCCAGTTCGCCTACGTGACGGTCGGCGGACTCAACCAGGTCAAGGTATTCCGCACCGATGACTTCTCGCAGGTCGCAACGATCCCGACCGGCGCGCTCCCGCACGGCCTCTGGCCCTCGGGCGACGGGTCGCGGGTCTATGTCGGCCTTGAGAATGCCGATGCGGTCGCGGTGATCGACACCGGCACCAACGCCGTCACCGCGACGATTCCGATCGGCCAGGGCCCGCAGGGCGTGGCCTACCTGCCCGAGGCGGTCCCGGAGGGCGCGGGTGCCCCGAACCTGCAGCCCCTCGGCGCGGCCGGCCAGTCGAGCCGGCTGACCCTCGACGGGCCGGACGGCAAGCCGGCGACGCAGGTGACGTTGTTCGACCAGGGCGTGCTGCAGACGCTGCAGGCCGCGGTCACCGGGCTGACGCCGAAGAGACCCTACCTGCTCGCTCTCTCCGCCGATCCGAAGGGCGCCGGGCCGCTGGAGCCGCTCGCCGCCTTCATGACGAACCCTGCGGGCGCCGCCATCGTCAACGCGGTCGGACCGATCCGCCAGGTGACACAGAACCCGAACGCGGCGGCGCGACGCATCCTCGTGATCGTCGAGGGCAAGCCCGGCGAGACCGGCGCGACGGTCCAGGTCCAGGCCGCGCAGTAACGGTGCCGAGGGGGCGGTCGCCGGATCGCCCCCTTCCGTCTCGGGAGGTCCATCCTCACGCCCGGTAGGCGACCAGCACGGCGCCGGCGGCGATGAGCGCGATGCCGAGCCAGTTCGGGGCGGCCAGCCGCTCGCCCAGGAACAGCCCAAAATATACCCCCTAATATGCTCGGGCACCTGCTAAGCAATCACGGCCCTCTGAAGTCCGCTGTCGGACGGCGAGCGACCATTCGAACAGCCAGTGGCGAAGGTCTGGAAATGGCGCATTGCGGCCAGCACGCATCTCCTGCTTGATGAGAGATACATCAAAGAAGGCCGCTTCTGGGTGGGTGTGAGCTACAGGTCGTTGGGTGCGGCCGAGGCGGCATGTTGGCAGAAGTCGCGTGGTCAGACGTGCCAAGTTTCAGGCACTTGGCAGGGCCGGGATCGGCGCGATTTCGTCGATGTGCCGCCTCGGGTGGTCGCGGTACTTCGCGTACCGCTCCCGGCTGGCTCACGCTGTTGATTGCGCGCGTTCCGCGATGCACCGAAGCCAGGTGTCGACGAGGCTTGTGAGCGTGTCGGTTAGGTCGGATGGCCACCAGGGTTCATGAACGAGGTGAAGGGACATGCCGATGCGGGTTGCGGTGGATCGCCCTGGATGAAGGAGCGGCGTCAGAGCCACGGTCAGCGCAAAGGCGGGAGTTCGAGTCTCTCCGTGAATGCGTCCGTCATGCTCCGTCGCGACTGTTAATTCCCAGTGTGATCGGCGTTGCGCTCGCAGAGGTCGACGTTCGCTGATGCCTGTTTCTTGGCAGCAGAAGGTGATCGCGCCTCGACCTTGGATGCCGATGTTGAGGTCGATTGCGATTGCGATTGCGATTGGGCTTGGGCTCGCGCCCTCCGGTGTGCGCGTAGACAGAAATGCGGCCCCGAGCGCGTGTGCGAGCGCGTGCGGTGTGACGTCGACTCGGCGGCATGTGGTGAGTGAGGTGACGAAGGGGGTGGGATCGGGATGGTGCGTGAACATCGTGTGGCGCCCGGTGGGTGGGACGCCGCACCAGTGCTGCGAGGCGAGCGCGTATGGGTGCCAGAGAAGTGGCGCCTGCTGTTGGCAGGCACGGAGGTGCGGACCAGATAAGTAGCGCCTGCCGCCGACGCTGGTGCGGCGCTGTCGGTCGACGGCGATTTTATAGACTATGGTAGCGCAGTTAGATACAGTGTGCCTTCGCATCACTTGCACGAAGCCATCAGGGGTTGGATTTGCTTGTTTATCCCGTGGCGGCTGTGTAAACCGTGCCGGTGTCCTGGAAGCGAGATCGGGGTGAATGGGTGCAGTACACCCTGTCGCAAACGTAGCGTTTGCTTGAAGCGCGCTGCACCGGTCTGTTGCGCGGGAGACGAGTGGTCGCTTGGTCATCCTGTGATCAGGATGGGCGATCGCAAGTAGTGTTTGTATTGGGTGGCGTAGGCAGTTCTTTCGACGAAGTGTCGCCGACGAGAAGGCGCTTCATCCCCGCATGAGGGGATCCCGGAAACGGCGTGCGCTTCCGGAATTGTTCTTGCTAGCTAATCTGCAGCCGCTGAGTTGGGGTCGTTGCCTTACTCAGAGTGCTACTGCGCTCGATGAGCCGTGTGAGGCGTTCTGTGGCTTCGAGCCAGAAGGTATGCAGATCGATCCGGCTGGTATATCGCCATAGAGTGGCGTTGTGGTATTGGAGCGTAAGCTTGTAGTCGGTGGAGACTACCGTGTCATCCCGCTCTTGCTTTTGGAGTTCCACCTGTAGGAAGACCGGGTGCTCATCCATCATGCCCGGCACGGCGGATGTGTAGAATGCAATCTCCATACGGCTGTATGGGAACCACGTCTGGCAGTCTAAGACGTGCTCTACGCAGCTCTCGCTGTCCGCATGGCTTTTGGTGTACCAGACCATCCGGTCTTCGGATTCGAGGTAGCAGGAGACGAGATCTTGGTCCGGTGGGACGATCCAGCGCTTGAGCTGCTCCGGGTCGGTCCAGGCACGACAGATCTCGTTCCTGTATGCGACAATGGTTCGCTCGATTGTGAACGAGATCCGGGGCTCGACGGTTCTGTACCCGTCTTCTTTGAACGGAGGTAATGGTGGTGGTGCGTCGGTCATAGGTGCCCCTTAGACTATGTAGCCTTGATGTTGCAGACGAGGCCCATTCTAGGATCGCCTTGCGCCCCAGGTATGTTTATCTTGTCTGCTTGCTGAATATAGTCGTCGGGGATGTGTGCTATCATGCGGGGACGGCTAATTTTGCCGCCGACCTTCGTAGCGTTGTAAATCGCCCTTCTGTGCAGCTAGATTTAGTAGCTAGTCTTATCAGGGGTGGTGCCGATCGGCGCAGTGGATGTTTGTGCTTGTGCGTAAGTCGCTCGGACGAAGTGCGGGGCGGGCCTGCACAGTGGTGCGCGATGGTCGGGGCGATGAAGTGTTGGTGTCAGCACTCGTGCGCGGATCGGGTGCCGCGGGCGCAAGCCGTTCTGGGGCCGGCGCACGGATGGTATGCCAGCCCCAGTCGATGGTCGGGTGAGTTCAGACTGCGCGTGAGACGGGCAGCCCTGGGGGATGGCTCGGGCGCCGGCGTGGCGCCCGAGTCGGCATGCGCCGCAACGCCGAGGCGTCGGTTATGGGTGACACGGTGGCCTCAGCAGGTGTGCTTGCTGCGGCGAGGTCGAGTTCGCCGTCGACGAGCCACCAGTCGGTGTACCGGCGATGGAGCGCGCGGGCATGGTCGGGGAGGCCGGCGGTCGCTATGGCCGCGAATGCGTGCTCGAGCGTCGTGGGCACGAACGGTATTGCGCCCGTCTGTGGGTCCGTGAGGTGGCGCCGGTAGGTCGCCGCCGCGGCGTGTGCGGACTGGTTGTGGGTGGGGGCGATGAAGGCCAGGGTCGCTGTGTCGGCGAGTCCGGCTGTGAGCATCGCGCTCGCGAGGCAGTGCTGGCGGTAGAACTGCTGACAGGTGGCGCTCGTCAGGGTCGGGTTGTCCGGGTCCACGAACAGGCCCGGGGTGGCGTGCGCGATCTGTGTGTGCCGCGGGTGGGGTGGGGGCGCGGGCTCGTGGCCGGCCTCGCTGTACTTGATCTCGATGCAGATCAGGCCGCGTGCGCCGGTCGCGTCCCGGCCGCGCAAGACGATGTCGTAGGCGGTGCGGTCGGCCGTGAAGCGCTGGTCGCCGCGGCCCGGGCTGTGCTCGAACAGCACGTCCGTGACCTCCGTCAGCGTCCCCGGCAGGAACTCCGCGACGAAGCGGGTGGCCAGTGCGGGGTCGCGGGCGAGCAGGCCGAACAGGTTGAAGGCCAGCGGCTGGGAGGACAGCAGGTTCGTCTTGAGGCGGTCGATGTCGTAGGCCGCGCCCGGCTCACGATAGGCGAGCGCGCGCGTGACCACCGGGACGATGTCTGGATGAAGGAAGTTGGCGCCGAGCGCGCCGGCCGCGGTCGAGATGCGTGAGCCGAGGCGCCGGGGGCGGTGCGGCTCGCGGCGATTGACGTGGGTGCCCATTGCGAGGCCGCGGTCCTCGCGCCAGAGTGCCTGCATGAAGCGGGCGGCGGCCTTGAAGCGGTGGTCGGCGGGGACGAAGACGCTGTGTCGGCGGCGGGCGGCCTCGGGGATGAGAGGTACGCGGTCGATGGGGCCGAGGCCGGAGGGGTCAAGTACGGCGCGGGCGGCCGCTGCGAGGGTGTCGGGGTCGGCGGCGGAAGGCAGGTGTGCAGTGATGTCCATCGGGTGAATCCTGGGTCAGGGCCGCGGGGGGCGGCTAGACCGGGATTCCCGGAAGGGGGCAGCGGGATGAACGACGAAGGGGACGGCGCGGCGTTGTCGGGAGCCACGCCGGCAGTGCGCATAGGCGTGGTTGCGCTGGTGCTTCGGCGTGGTCACCAGTCGAGGTGCTGGTCCGCCAGGGGGCGGTCGCAGCCGTCGTCGTCCATGTCGGTGGCGGTACGGCTGGCATGCCGGCGGGTGTCGGTGTAGGGGTGGTAGGCGCAGGTAGTGCACCACTGCCGCCACTCGGCCGGCTGCGTGCGCCTCGTCCCTGGTCTGGCTGATGTTTTCCCGAAGATAGCGGGTCCGACGGCCGAGTCGTACTCGGTCTCGTGCGTCAAAGCGCCGTCATATGAATATCGCTTCTAGGATACGCCATGAGCTGGCGTTGGGTTGGTCGGTGCTGAACCACTACACCTGACCCATCTACGAACCTCAGAACGTCTGCTTGCGGGCAGGCTGACTGAGCTAGGTCGGCCGACCTGGCCGTAACCCGCTCGACTGCTTTCGCACGGTCGTCGCGGATGAGCGAACACCCCGCGTCGACCTTGGCGGGCTGTGCATTTCGCTGAGCCGGCGTCACGCTGAGAGGAGCAGGGCCGCAGCTCCACCCGAGCGCTTCTCGTGACCGCGGCCGTCTCTCGCCTGGCTGCTGCCGAGCATCAGACGGCGTCGTTGATCCCGTCCTCGATTTTCGTCAACCGAGTTCCGCGGCCATTGCCTCTATTTGCAAACGCTCGAACCCGGAAACGTCGTTAAGCGTGGGTGCCTCGACGACCGTCTCGCGGCCGGACAAGGCCGGAAAAGGGGTTTCCTTCCACTTCACGCGGTCGAGGAAACGCTTGAGGACGTAGGGCTTGGCTATCGTCTCCTCGAACTTGGCCGCCGCGGACCCCTCGCCGTTGTAGAAGGAGATCGTCTGTTGCACGGATTTGCCAGTCGCGGGCACCATGGCCAGACCGGTCACGACCTCGTCACCGGAGAGGTACGTCCGCAGGAACTCGGCCTCCACGATCCAAACGTCGTCGACTTTGGTGGAGAACCCGTAGCCCTGCGCCGTCACGACAAGGGGGAGCAGCCTGAGCGTCTTGGCGGCATCGAGGTCGATGCCAAGCGCCGACGCCACGACATCCGGCCTGGCTCGCAGCGCCTCCATCTTTCGTTTGGCCTGTTCGGCCGCCTTTCGGAGTTTTTCGTCGTACCGCTCGCGCTCGTGCACGTCGACGGGCATCAGGAAGAATTTAATTTCCGCCACGAGGCACAAGCCGCCGAACGAGACGAGCAGGTCCACCTGTTCTGGAAAATCTTTCGACTTCTTGATTTCGCGCTGCGCGCAGGCCGCGGTCCTCATGAGCGCGTTCCGCCCGATCGCGTCGATAATGCGGCCACGGTACAACTCCTCGTACCGGTCACCTCGATTCGCGACGGGGTTGCTGTCGTCGATCCCCCCTTTCTCGAGCCAGGCCTCGGCGCGCCTCGCCGGATTACTGGTCGCGAGGACGGACAGGGGCAGGACGATCTCGTCGGTACCGGGCACTACGACCAGCGGCGCCGCCCAGAGTCCCCGGTTCCCCTTCGCCTTGGCGGTGCCGCCCGTCTGCGGCTGAAACGTCAGAAAAAGGATGATGGCCTCAGCCAGTACCGTTTCGATCTGCAGCGCCTTCTCGATCGCCTCGCACAACGCCGGGCGGTGAACCGTCAGGGCCAGGTCCCGGGCCTGCTGCGCGTCCAGCGACGAAGGCAAGGGCACCGCCTTGGTGAGGAGCTTCGCGATGTCGTAGGCGACATGCCAGGCAAGTAGCAGTCGGGCGACTGTCAGACCTGGGTACGCCGGCATGTCCACGTCGACGAAGTCCGCGAGGTACGAACCCTCCAATGCACCCTTCTCGTACTTGTACGCGGGCATGTTGCGAGATCGGTAGGAAAGTGCGGCGACCTTGAATCTCGGGTGGCGCTTGGTCCGAACGATCTCGACGACTCCTCGCAACCGCGAGAGCGCACGGCGCCGGGCAGGCTGGAGCACGGGCCAGCAGGTGCGGTCGATGTTGGGGAGATTCATAAGGTTCGCCTCCTGCCGCGTCGACCAGGCCTGCACGAGGCTCTCAAGGTCCCTATCTCCGGGCACCCAGCGCGAGGCGCCGGATGCGTCCAGCTTGACGTGCCATCCTGCGTGTCGGGCGTTGTTCCAGAGCGAGTTGATGGCCTTCCTGTAGGTGTAGGCCTGAGTCGCCAAGACGGCGACTGGGGCGAGGTCTCCTTTAGGATCGTCTGCCGCCGGCGCGCCCATGGCGTCGAGCAGCCAGCTCTCGGTGGCATCGGCGCCCATCTGGGTGAACTCGGCGGCCGTGAAGCGCTGCCCTCCGACACCTTTGAGGCGCAAGCTCGCCAGCGTATCGGCGGCGATGACGCCCGCGTCGCGCGCCCGACGCGACGCGTCTACTTGGAGTTCGAGCGCGGTCCGGTACTCGCGGTTGTGGGCGGCGATGGCCAGGATTGTGCCCCACTTGGGTCCGAGTACCGCGACGACCGGGTTGGCGAACTTGGTGCGAGCCGCAGCCGCCTCCTCGGCCACCCATCGGGCGGACTCGTACAGCCGGATGTCTGATGCGCTCTTCGAGGAGGCCGCGTAAGCGGCATCCCAGTCCGCCTGCGAGTACGCGACCGAAGAAGGCGGTTTGAGCCTCGCGGCCGCCTTGGCGAAGCTTGCTTCTGGTGAGCCTGGCATCGTTGCCTTTGTGCGTTGGATGATCGAGGTCCGATGGCCTGGTAAGCGGCCGACGCGTGCCTAAGGTCAAGTGTGGAGCTGATGCCAGCGACCTCGGAGGCGTGGTGGCAGACGGCCTGGGACGCTGACCCAGGCCTAGCGCGGCGGTTCTGGGCAGAGGCGCGGGCGGCGTTGCCAATCGGGGCGGATGCTTCGTTCGATGCCGCGTTCGCGGGATTCGAATGGCGACGGCTGCGCGTCAGCCAGGATCAGCAGGCACCGGAATGGGCGGGCGTGCGCGGCCAGGCACCGCGGCCGGACGAAGCGGCGATCGGATGAAGTGGGCCCGTCGTCGCGCCGATGGTCGTGGAGCGGATGTGCGGTTGATGAGCGCTTTCGGAGGCATTGACCTGTCGGGCCGAGCTGGAGGTCGTTGGCAGCCGTCGAGGCCGCGTGTCGGCAGAACCGACCCGTCGAGCGGTGCCAAGTTCCAAACACTTGGCGTGGTCGGGATCGGCGGAAAACCGGCGATGGTCCGGGTCGGGTGGTCTCGGTGCCGAGATCTGCCGGGTGGAGAGCTTAACAGCGCCAAGCCGTAGGGGCATGGCTGCAGAGGTGCCGGGGGCCAAGGGGGCACTTATCCGCTCACCGGAGGTACGCTGGCGTCCACCGGCAAAGGCGCCCTAGGCCGTAGAGGGGCCTACCAGTCTAACTTGTTTGCCCCCGCCTGGGGTGATTTTCGTTGTGATGTAGTGGTCGCGACGGGCGCGAAACAGCCGTGGATGCGGTCGCCCTAAGCAGCGATGCGAAGCTGGCATGTCGGACGACTGGACGCTCAGCGCTCGCCGCTGTCCGCGGCCTTCGCTCGTTGTAGCTGCCAGATCGGTACGCGGTTCGGGTCGAGCCGGATACGCCGCTCTGTCATGAACCTGCTGAACGAGGACGTCGCCGACAAGACCGCATCGCCGATTGCCAGCCGCAGTCGTTGCTGACCGCTTTCCTCAACGTCGTCTGTCGCGCGTAGAAGACCCCGTACGCAGTAGAGGTCGACCGTGCCGCCCACGATGAGCGCACTGGCGTTCATGGCATGGTCGGGACCCTCGGTGTGGCACCACAGCCAGAGTAGGTGCTCCGCGCTTGCCAGCCTTGCCGGAATGCCGAACCATTGGCGGGTGATCGCCTCAGCCAGCAACTGTGTCTCGACTGTACAGGTGCTGGGTCTCAGTGTCAGGACGATGGGGTGCTCGCACTGCCGCGGGTCCATGTGTGCCGCGAATCGTTCCTGGGTCGCTCGTGTAAGGACCGCGATGCGTTCGTGCTCGTCTGCGTCGAGAGCTACGACGATCTCAATTTCGCGTACGAAGCGGGCCTGCTCATGAAGCGCCAGGGCGATGCGGCCGACTACGGCGTAGGCGAGACCGGCTGCGTCGAGCTGCCTGATGATATCGCGGAAGATCGCTGGTAGCATTCCGGGCGTCGGGTTGCTGAGGTCGTTACCGTCGAACAGTAGTGCCTCGATGTCCCCTGAGCTGCCGGTCATGTGAACTGCCCTCCGCCGCGGGTCCGATAGTGCGCGTCTGAGCGCACTGTGTGACGCTCGCCGGCGAGGCCGAAAAGCCGGAGGATGTTGATGACCGTCTCCGGTCGTTGCAGGTGCCGGTCGGCGTAGAGGGTGAAAAGCGCCGGTTCGCGCATGTAGACCACCCGCCCGCGCGGGAACGCCTCGTACTCGTGATTCACGATAGCCGGCGGCAGGCCACGGCGGCGCAGCGCCGTGGCTCCGAGCTTGCGCCACGCTTCCCAGACCTCGTGGTGCCCGCGCGGGTGGGTGAGGCAGTCGCCGTAGATCTCCGCTTCGGTCATGGGCGTGCGGTCGGTGACCAGCACGGTGCGTCCGCTGTCCGGCACGCCCCAGAAGATGCCAACGCTCGGTAAGGTGGCTCCCGTGTTGTCAGGGTGCTCCAGTCGGCATCCACCTGCTGGTTGCATTGCCTAGCTTCTCCAGCTGTTGAATCGTTAGGGCACGGGCAGTTTACCGAACGTGCGGGCGGATCTCGTCCGCGCTGCAGGTGTCACGGCAGACGATTTTCAGGACCTCGAGCGTCTCCGGCTTGACGACGTAGTCCAGCGTCGCGCCGTCCGCGCGCTTCCAGCGGCCGACGCAGTAGTCGGCGTAGCAGGCGCGGATCTCGGGGTACTTGCGGCAGAAGTCGCGCGCGCAAACCTCGTCCTTCGCGCGCGGGAGGGGCGCCCCCTTCTCACCCAGGAGTTCTTGGCGGCGCTCGTCGTAGTCCGCCGGGTAGGCGTGCCCTTCGTAGAACTCGCCTGTACGCAGCGGGGGCAGGACGTAGTGCGGCGCTGTCGAGTCCGGCGCGCCTGACTTCGCCGCCATCTCGTTCGGGCGCTCGCACAGGACCAGCTTCTCGGTGCGGGGCTCGCCGCCGACGAAGCGCGTCGTGTAGGTCAGCGTCTTCGGGCCGGTGCGGGTCGCCGTCGCCGTCGTCTCGAAGCTCAGCGGACCGTCGCTGCCGAAGTCGCAGACGAGCGCGAGCGCGACGCTCGTGCGGTGCGGGGTCGCGCGCTTGACGCGGCAACTCAGGTTCTCCGATGCGCGGCCGTCCGTGACCTGCTCGTACTCCGTGATGATCGTGACGCGCTGGTCCAGGTGCGGGCAGCCCTTCGTCGAGGCGGCCCAGGTGCCGGCGATCTGCGTCAGTGGGGCGGACATCTCGGGCGCGCGTGCGGCGGCCGGCGGCCCGCCCGCCAGGATCAGGGCGGCCGTCAGCACGGGGGCGGCGTAGTAACGGGGGCGGGGGTGGGGGCGGGCCATGATGCGCGGTCCTGCGTCGTCTGCTGCCGTGCTTGTCTCAGCAGGCAGAGCGGGTTGGGGGAACGAACGATGTCTGAAGGGGCTAAAGCGCGACCACGGCGTGGCACTCGCTCGGCGTCAGCCCTGAGCAACGGATCGCCCGCAACGTGTAGTCCGTGCGGACCGTCGCAAGTTTACGCACGGAGATGTGGTTTACGGCGTACAGGGTGGGGGACGGGAATGGGCTGGACATGACGAAGGGGTCTCGCGGAGGCTCCGGCAGAGCCGACGATATGTATTCCCGTTGACCCCCCTCGGAATTTACCGCCGGACGCAGATTCCTGCCGCGGCCGGCGGTCGCACCCTACCTGGGTGGGTGCCGTCAGGCCGCGTCGGCGGGGCGGCGGAAGGCAGCCGTCGTGCGCCCGCCGGGCCGGCCGACCGCGTAGACCTGTAGCCTGTGCTGACCGCGCAGATCGTCGATCACCGCCTGCAGCGCGCCGTCACGCTGGTCGGCATCGAAGCCGAACACCACGAGCCGGGGCTCAGTGTCGACCCGGAGCCGGCGCGTGCCGCGAGCGACCTCGTCCACCAGCGGATCGAGGGGAGGCACGGCGGCGAGGCCGCGGGTGGCACGCACCGTCCCGCGCAGAGCGTCAAGGCGGACGAGGTCGCGGCACAGGGCCGGGTAGCTCTCTGCCAGCCGTTCCGCCTGCTCAGTCAGCGTCGCGCGGTAGCGCTCGAGTTGCGTGACGATCGCCGGGGTGGTCCTCGAACGAAGGCTCGGGTTCGCAGCCAGCTTTGCCTCGTGGAACACGAGCCATGCCTCGTCGGCCGCGCCCCGTTCCTCCAGGCTCGCGGCGTCGAGCCGGTCTTGGCGGGTCTGAGCCGGAGTTGGAGTGACCGAGGCTGCAGTGTCCGGCGCCAGGAGCATGGCGTCTGCCTCTGCGCCCTCCCGCTCGGTGGGCGCAGCCTCCATCGGTGCGCCGGTGAGCGCGATCTCGACATCGACGACGTTCGGGCTGGCCTTCACCAGCGCGTGCACGCCCGCCTTCTCCAGGCCGGAGGGTGCGGCAGCGGCCCGCTTCATCTCGGCCAGCGTGCCGGGCCCCTCGTAGCGCGTCCACACCGCCGTGCCTGGGTCGAGCGCGAAGCCCCCGTCCTGGCCTAGCCGGGTCAGCGCTTGACGCTGGCGCACGAGGTACTTCACGTGCGTCTCGGCCGAGACGCCCGCGCCCGCCGGGGTGATCCGGAACAGCGACGCGCCACGGTAATAGACGTTGAGCGAGCGGTCGCGCACCGCCAGCAGCAGGTCCGGGTCGGCGAGGACGTCCACCCACCAGCCGCCATGCGGCGCGGTCGCGAGGGCTTCGAGCGCCGCGAGGAAGGGCTCGCCCAGGGCCCGATAGGGTGTTGTGTCGCTCATGCCGTCGTGTCCCACCACTGTCCGTCCTCCTCGATGTCGACGCTGGCGCCGAACAGCGCTGGGAAGCGCTGCGGCTCGAAGGTGTGAATCGGCACGAGCCGCCGGGGCGCGATCGCCGCTACCAGACGCTTGAGGTCCGGGATGCTGGCATGACCCGAGGTGTGGGCGTGGGTCAGCGGGATGTCGCGGGCGGCGAGGTCGGCGGCGAGTGCCTGCCCGCGTGGCTGCCGTAGGTAGCCGTCCCACTGTGACCAGATCGCTTCGGCGCCTGCGAGGCAGCCGGCCCGGTCGAGGTCCGGCAACAGGGAGTGGCGGAACAGCACCGCCGCCCGGGGCGCGAGCGCCGCGAGGTGCTCCGCGTAGATCCGCTGGTGGCCGTGCCGCGTGAGCAGGTCGAAGCGGCCGGTGCGCTTGATGCGCACGCGCTGGTGGTGCGGGACGAAGACCGCTACGCCCGGCCAGTCGGATTGCGGGATGCTCGGGTGGCCGGTCGCGGCCAGGATCTCGGCAGCGTAGAGGTCGAGGATCAGCGTGCGGTCGGCGCGCTTGCAGGCACGGTAGAGCGAGACGACGCGGTCGATGTTCTGGGCGGAGGCCGCGACGAGGGCCAGGCCTGACATCTCGTGGAACCGCGCGACGAAGCGGTCCTCGATCTCGCTCTCGGTCGGGAAAAGCCGCTCGGCGTCGAGGCGGCCAAGGCTCGATCCTTCCATGAGCAGGGCGTCGATGGCGCGCGGCGGGCTGCGGACCAGACGCTCGAAGAGGGCGCCCTTGCGTCCGTGCGCGCGCAGGTCGCCGGAGTAGAGCAGCCGCTGCCCGCCTGCTTCCACGAGGAGCGCGTAGGCATCAAAGGCGGAGTGGTCGACGAGAATCGGGGTGACGGTGAACGGGCCGAAGGTGAGGGACTGGCCGTTGCCGAAGGTCACCGTGTTGGGTGGCACCCAGGTATCGGGCACGAAGGCGGCGGCGGCCTGGAGGATGCGAAGCGTCGCTGCGCCGAGGGCTACCGGCAGGTCGGGTCCGGTGAGGTGGCTCAGCCCGACATGGTCGCGGTGGCCGTGGCTGAGAATGAGCGCGAGGAGGTCGCCTCCGCCATTGAGGCCTTCGACCGGTGGGTGACAGGTCGCGTCGTTTGCCGTGGCGTCGAGGGGTAGGCCGAGGTCGAGGAGGAGCCGGGCTCCGTCGTGGGCGAGCTCAACGCAGGAGCCCCCGATCTCCTTGGTCCCACGGTGAACACAGACCCGCATCTGCGCATACGCCAACTTCGTGTCTGTGCGCTGCAAACGAACCGCACTTCGTTCACGGCATAAGAGGCAAAGCCGCCTTCATGGTCAAGCCTGTCTGACGAAGCCAGCGTTCGGGCATGACGGTCGATTTGAAGAAAAGCGTTGGGCTTAAGGTGCGCATCGCCCGCCAGCGGCAGAAGCTCACTCAGGAGGAGCTTGGTGCCCAGATCGGGCGGACGCCAGAGAGCATTTCGAACATCGAGCGCGGCTTGCAGCTGCCGAGTATCGAGACTCTCGTAGAGTTGGGGCAGGCACTCGGCATCCCGGCCAGTGAGCTGCTCGAAGGCGTTGGCGCGTCAGGGATCCAGCACTCCCCCAAGAGGCTCGAGCTGGAGCTTCGCTTGCGCGATATCACGCGAACGCTCAGCGATCGGGCGCTCGCGGTTGCCGTGGCGCAAGTCGATGTCCTGCTGCAGGAGCAGATTTGAGCGTGGGCTCAGCGACCGGCGTGGGAGAGACGAGCTTCACAACCGCCCACGGTTCGACCGGGTGGGTCCGCGGACGTCCGCTGAGATCCACTCAAGCTGTTGGGGCCTTAGTTGGGGCCGGCAGCGCAGCCTTTGAAATAAGCGTTGTTTCTCAAGTGATTAGAGAAAGTACTGGCGGAAGGGGTGGGATTCGAACCCACGGTGGAGTCGCCCCCACGGCGGTTTTCAAGACCGCTGCCTTAAACCACTCGGCCACCCTTCCGGCCGCGGGCGCCTGGGTCCCGGGTGCCCTTTCTGTAGGGCGGGGGGTGGCGGCGCGTCAACCGGGATCAGGGAGGCGGGAGGAGGCGCCTGAACGCCTATCGCGCGGCGCCCCGGCGACGTACCGTGCGCGCCGGAACGGGACGCGCCACGAGGCGCCCCGGAGGGAGACCCGCATGGGCTACGTGTACGACCATCTCCATCTGCGCAGCCGGGACGCGGTGGCGGCGGCGCGGTTCTACGTCGAGGTGCTGGAGGCGCGCGAGACCGGGCGCGAGGGGGGCGAGAGCCCGAGCCGGATCATCCTCGATCTCGGCGGGATGCGGATGTTCATCGAGCAGGCGCCCGAGAGTACGGGCCCGGCCGCGGTGCCGCCGCATCGCGGCATCGAGCATATTGGGCTGCGGGTCGAGGATATCGAGGCGACGGTGGCGGATCTCGCCGGCCGCGGCATCCCGCTGGTCTCCGGCATCACCGACGTGAAGCCGGGCCTGCGCATCGCCTTCTTCGAGGGGCCGGACGGCGTGCGCATCGAGGTCCTGCAAAGGGGCTGACGCCGTCCTACTCCGCGACGTGCACCACGATCGGCTGCACGCGGCCGCGCAGGGTCAGGGGGAGCGTGCGGGTGAAGCGGCCCGCCGCCTCCGGTCCGGCGGCCGCCAGGCAGCACTCGGATGCCAGGATGCGGCCGCCGACCTCCCGGGTGGCGGCCTGCAGGCGGCTCGCGACGTTGACGACGTCGCCGATCACCGTGAACTCGACCCGCTGGTCGGCGCCGATGTTGCCGATCACCACGGGGCCGCAATGCACCCCGACCGCGACCCGCACCGGGGCGGCGCCGCGGGCCTCCCGCTTGGCGTTCCAGGCGTCGATCTCGTCCTGAAGCGCCACCGCGCAGGCGATCGCCCGGGCGGCGCCGTCGCCGCGCCCGTCGAGGCCGCCGAAGGTCGCCATGAATCCGTCGCCGAGGAACTTGTCGAGGGTGCCGGCGTGGTGGAAGACGACCTTGCAGCTGCGCTCGCGAAAGCCGCGCAGGAGCGCGAAGGCGCGCTCCGGGCCCAAGCCCTCGCTCATCCCGGTGAAGCCGACCATGTCGGCGAACAGCACCGCCACCACCCGGGTCTGCGGCGCGCCGAAGCCCGCATGGGCCCGGGCCGCCAGCGCGTCGGCGACGTCGGGCGAGACGTAGCGGGCGAGGTCGGCCCGCACCACCTCGGCGCGCACCTGCGCCAGCATCGTGCCCCGGCTGCGCCACACCGCGACGGCGAGGAGGAGCGTGAACAGGCCGGTGACGATGACTTGCGTCCAGAGTGGAGTCAGGCCGACATAGGCCGGATCGAGGAAGACCTTCAGGGAATCCTCCGCGCTCAGGCGCCCGTCGCGGGCGGCCTCGGCGAAGCGCACCGTGTCGGCGCGGCTGTAGACCAGCCAGACCCCGAGCGACCAGATCGCGGCGATCCAGGTCCCGGTCCAGAGCACCGCGACCGGCCAGTAGGTCAGCGCCGCCTCGCCGAGGAGGAGGAGCACGTAGAGGAATTCCGGCGTGCGCAGCCGGGTCTGGATCGGCCAGTCGATCCCGAGGCCCGCCGGCGGCGGCACGATGATCGCCGCGGTCATCAGCGCGATGTCGAGCACCGTGAAGGCGAGCTTGATCGCCCCCGCCCGGGCATGGTGGCGCAGGCGGTACGGCAGATAGCCGAGGAGGAAGAACAGGCCGGCGACGGCGAGGTAGTAGAGGTCGCGCGGCCAGGGAACGAGGACGAGGAGCCACAGCGACACCACCACGATGGCGACCGCGCGCGCCCGGAAGGCGAAGGCGAGCCCGGCGAGCTCGGCCGCCCGCACGTTCCCGGCCAGCCGCCCGCGGACCCGGGGCGGCAGCCGGCCGGCGAGCCAGTGGCGCAGGCGCGCGAACCGCAACCCTGCCCGGAAGGTCAGGGCGCGGGCGAGCGGCAGGGCTCTGGCGAGGGGGGCTGTGGTCTTGGCTGTGGTCTTGGCCCGGGTCCGGGCCGTCGCAACGTGCTCTGTCACGGATCCGGTCGCAGGCCTCCCGATACCGTCATGGTAGGGCGCGCGGCGCCGGAGCGAAGCCCCCGCGCGTTGAACAGGCCGTGAGCTGGGGCCTTTCGCGGGGCGAGTGGTCAGGCCGCCGGACGCTCCCCGGCCCCCGTCCCGGCCGCCTCGACCCGGTTCCGCCCGGCCGCCTTGGCGGCGTAGAGCGCGGCGTCGGCCCGGGCGAGAAGCCGCTCCAGCGGCTGCGGCCGGCCGGCGTCGCAGGCCGACAGGCCGAAGCTCGCCGTCACCCCGGCCGGGGGTGGTCCGCCGGCCTCGATCGGTTCCGGAAGGGACAGGGCCGCCACGCGCCGCCGCAGCCGCTCCGCCGCGGCCCCGGCCTCCCCGGTTCCGGCGCCGGGCAGGAGCGCGGCGAATTCCTCGCCGCCGAGCCGCCCGAGGATCGCGTCGCCGGGCAGCCCGTCCCGGAGCGCGCCGGCCACTGCGGCGAGCACCCGGTCGCCCCCGGCATGGCCGAACCGGTCGTTGACCTGCTTGAAGTGGTCGACGTCGATCATCACGACCGCCGCCGGCTTCCCCGTCGCGGCGAGTTCCGCCAGCACCGCACCGGCGCGCTCGAGGAAGGCGCCGCGCCGCAGCACCCCCGTCAGGTGGTCATGGCGGGCGAGGTGGTCGAGCCGGTGAAGCAGGTCGTTGCGCACGCCGTTGACGATCGCCACCGCCATCGGCCCGAGGGCCACCAGCGCGATGCCGAGGCGCGCCGACAGGATGGCGTTGATGTAGAGGAGGTCGATGTCCGGCAGCCGCAGGAGGCCGAGGGCGATGGCGAAGAGCTGGGCGGTGCTCATCAGCGCCGTCAGCACCAGCGTCGGGAAGACCGGGTAGCGCAGCGCGCACCAGATCAGCGCCGGCACCGGCAGGGCCAGCACCCCCGGCCCCCCGAGCACGATGGCCCCGGCCAGGGACAGGGCGAGGGCGGCCACCGGCAGGACGTCGTGCCGGTGCCAACGCTCCGGCGCCCGCAGGCCCGCGACGAGGCCGGCGAATGGCCGTTGCCGGGGCGCGGCGAGGAACAGCGGCAGCAGGATGATATCCATCGCGAGCTGGCCGTTGAACCAGTCGAGCAGGCTGGGGACGAGGCCGCGCCCGAACAGCACCGCGCCGGCTGCGCCCCCGACCAGCGCCTCCGCCGCGGCGCTGGCGAGGCAGACGGCCAGCATAGACAGCATGGCGCGCGGCTGGTCGAGCCGGAGCGCGCCTGACGGCAGGAGGCGGGTCGCGACCAGGTAGCCCGCCGCCACTCCGGTCATGTTGGCGAGGTTCAGCCACAGGGTCGGCGCCCAGCCGGTGCCGGCGATCCGGTCCGCCGCCAGGAAGGCGACGAGGGCGCCGAGCCAGCCCGCAGTTGAGGCGCGCGCGGGGTGGCGCAGCAGCATCCCGAGCAGGATCGCGTTCGCCGGCCAGAACAACGCCAGCGGCCCGAGCAGCCGGGTCGTCAGGATCGCCACGAGGGCGCAGGGCAGCACGATCGCGGCGGTCCAGCCGGCATCCTGCACCGCTCGCCGGGCCCGCCCCGGAGCCGGAGACCCGGGACGCTCGACGGGCGGCTGCGGGATGGCGCTCACGGAGGTCTCGTTCCTGATACGGCACGGTCCGCACGGGGGCCGGGCCTGTCGTAGCATCCCATGACGGTCTTGCCATGGGATGAAGGGGACCTCCGCGAGGTGCGGGCCGTCACGGCCAGACGGGCGCGCCGTCGAGCCCCGCGGTCTCGGCCAGGCCGCAGATCAGGTTCGCATTCTGCACCGCCTGGCCGGCCGCTCCCTTGCCGAGGTTGTCGACGACGCCCATCGCGATCACCAGGTCGCGCTCCGGATCGGCGGCGTAGCTCACGAAGGCGAGGTTCGAGCCGGTCGCCCACTTGGTCTGCGGCGGCCTATCGGTCACGCGGACGAAGGCCCGCTCCGCGTAGAACTGCCGGGCGGCGTCCAGGCACTGCTCGGTGGTTGCACGGCCGCGGCAGTAGATCGTCGCGAGGATGCCGCGGGTCATCGGCACGAGGTGCGGCGTGAAAACCAGCCCGGCGGCGCTGCCGCCGCTCATCTGCTCGATCGTCGCGGCGATCTCCGGCATGTGGGTGTGCCGGAGCAGGCCGTAGGGCACCAGGTTCTCGTTGCTCTCGGCGTAGCCGAACCGGCTGTCGCCGCCGCCCCGGCCTGCCCCGGAGATGCCGGTCTTGGCGTCGACCACGACGTGGCCGGGCTCGATCAGCCCGTTCGCCAGGAGCGGCGCCAGCGCGGTCAGCGTCGCCGCCGGGAAGCAGCCGGGATTGGCGATCCGGGTCCGGCCCGCGATCCGCTCCGGCCAGATGTCGGCGAGGCCGTAGGCCCAGCCCTCGACGTAGCGGTGGTCGCCGCCGATATCGACGATCTTCACCGAGTCCGGCACCTGCGCCAGCGCTTGCGCCGAGGTGCCGGTGGGCAGCGAGGCGAACAGCACGTCGAGCGGCGGCAGGTTCGCGGGATCCCACTTCTCGATCACCAGGCCGGCGAGCCGCCCCGGCACGCCGGGGAAGCGATCGGCCAGGCGGCTGCCGGCGCTGCCCTCGCCCGCGGCGTAGACGAGCTCGAAGGCCGGGTGCCCGGCGATCAGGCGCAACGCCTCGCCGCCGCCGAAACCAGAGATGCCGACGATGCCGACGCGAATGGTCATGGGTGGTGTCCTTGTCTGGGATGCGGGCAAAGAAAAACCCCCGGAGCCGGGGGCTGCGGGGGCTGTTTCAGGAACGCGGACCCGAGGGCCGCTCCGGCGGGTGGGCCTGCCTCAAGAGGCCGCCACCCCGGATCGGGACGCCGAGCGACGCGCAGCCGGAAGGGCCACCGCTGGAAGGCGGCGTCGGCGTCGATCGCACGGGGTCGGGTTCGTGAACATGCCCTGCGACCCTGTCGCCGCCCTCGTCCAGCGTCAAGCGGAATGTCGGCGATCGTCGAGGCTCGCGCCGCCCGAACTCCCCTACCCCGCCGCGACCGCCCGCCCCTCCCCGGGCGCGCCCTCCAGGAAATCCTCCGCGTAGTGGCAGGCCACCGCCCGGCCCGCGAGCGGCCGCGGCGCCGGCCGCTCCTGGCGGCAGCGGTCGGTGGCGTGGGGGCAGCGGGTCGAGAACACGCAGCCCTGCGGGGGGTTGAGCGGCGAGGGCAGCTCGCCGCGCAGGACGATGCGCGCGCGGGTGCGCGGGCCGACGCCGGGGGTCGCCGCCATCAGGGCCTGGGTGTAGGGGTGGAGCGGCCGGGCGTAGATCGCGTCCTTCGGGCCCTGCTCCATCGCGAGGCCGAGATACATCACCAGCACGTCGTGGGCGATGTGGCGCACCACGCCGAGGTCGTGGGAGATGAACAGGTAGGCGAGGCCGAGGTCCTGTTGCAGGTCGGCGAGCAGGTTCAGAACCTGGGCCTGGATCGACACGTCGAGGGCCGAGACCGGCTCGTCGGCGACGACGAGCTTGGGCGACAGCATCAAGGCGCGGGCGATGGCGATGCGCTGGCGCTGGCCGCCGGAGAACATGTGGGGGTAGCGTGCGTCGTGCTCGGGGCGCAGGCCCACCTTGGCCATCATCGCCCGCACCCGCTCGCGGCGCTCAAGCCCCGACAGGCCGGTATTGATCGCGAGCGGCTGCTCCAGGATCGCCCCGATGCGCTTGCGCGGGTTGAGCGAGCCGTAAGGGTTCTGGAACACCAGCTGCACCGTGCGGCGCAGGCGGCGGCGCTCAGGAGAAGGCGGGTCGACGGCGTCGATGCCGTCGAGGGTCAGGCTCCCGTCGGAGGGCGGCTCGATCAGCGTCACCATGCGGGCCAGGGTCGACTTGCCGCAGCCGGACTCGCCGACCACCGCCAGCGTCCGGCCGGGCTCGATCGCGAACGAGATGCCGCCGACCGCCTGGAGACGGGCCGGCTCGCGAAACAGGCCGCGGCGGATCTCGTAGGTTTGCCGAAGATCCTCGGCGACGACAACTGGGGCGCTCAACGGATGGCCTCCGCGGTGGCGGGCGCGGGGTGGTCCTGGCGGATGCGGGCGTCGCGGGAGGGATCGCCCAAGGGATAGTGGCAGCGCACGAAGCCGTCCTGCCAGGGGCGCAAGGCGGGCCGCTGTTCACGCGAATGGTCGGTGGCGTAGGCGCAGCGCGGGGCGAACAGGCAGCCGCGCGGCCGGTCGTAGAGCCCCGGCACGACGCCCGGGATGGTGGCGAGCCGCGCGCCCTCGCTACGCTCCGGCAGGGCCGCCAGCAGCGCCGCGGTGTAGGGGTGCTGGGGCGAGGCGAACAGGGCGTCGGCACGCTGTTCCTCCATCACCTGGCCGGCATACATCACCATCATCCGGTCGGCGGTCTCGGCGACGACGCCCATGTTGTGGGTGATGAGCACCAAGGCCATGCCGCGCTCGCGCTGGAGCGAGAGCAGGAGGTCGAGGATCTGGGCCTGGATGGTGACGTCGAGCGCGGTCGTTGGCTCGTCGGCGATGAGGAGGCGCGGGTTGCAGGCGATCGCCATGGCGATCATCACCCGCTGGTTCATGCCGCCCGAGAGCTGATGCGGATAGGCCGAAAGCCGGCTCTCGGCCGCCGGGATGCCGACCTGCTCCAGCAACTCGATCGCCCGCTTCTTCGCCGCCTTTCGGTCGAGGCCGAGATGCTGGCGCAAGCTCTCGGTGATCTGGAAGCCGATCGTGAAGCAGGGATTGAGGCTGGTGGTCGGCTCCTGGAAGATCATCGCCACGTCGCGGCCGGTGAGGCGGCGGCGCTCGCGGGTCGGCATCGCCAGGAGGTCGCGGCCGTCGAAGGCGAGGCGGTCGGCCTGGACCCGGCCCGGATAGGCGACGAGGCCCATCAGCGCCATCATGGTCACGCTCTTGCCCGAGCCCGACTCGCCGACGACGCCGAGCACCTCCCCCTGCTCCAGGGTCAGGCTGACGCCGTCGACGGCGCGCAAGGTCCCGCCGCCGGACGGGAACTCGACGGAAAGGTTTTTGATGTCGAGGAGCGGCATCGGCGCCCTCACCGCTTCAGCTTGGGGTCGAGGGCGTCGCGAAGTCCGTCCCCGACCAGGTTGAAAGCGAGCACGGTGACGAGGATGATGAGACCCGGGAAGGTCACCACCCACCAGGCCCGCAGCACGAACTCGCGGGCGTCGGCCAGCATCGTGCCCCATTCCGGCGAGGGCGGCTGCGCCCCGAGGCCGAGGAATCCGAGGGCCGCCGCGTCGAGGATCGCGGTCGAGACGCCGAGCGAGGCCTGGACGATGAGGGGTGCAGCACAGTTCGGCAGCACCTCCGACAGCATCAGCCGCAGGGGGCCGGCGCCGCTGACCCGCGCCGCCGTGACGTAATCCTTGGATTTCTCTGCGATCACCGCCGCGCGGGCGATGCGGACGTAGTGCGGCAGCACCACGACCGCGACCGCCAGCATCGCGTTCATCAGCCCGGGACCGAGGATCGCCACGATGACGATGGCGAGCAGCAGCGACGGCAGGGTCAGGATGATGTCCATCACCCGCATGATGACGATGCCGGTGGCGCCGCCGACGAAGCCCGCGACGAGGCCCAGCATCGTGCCGACGAGGATCGACACCGCCACGACCGCGACGCCGATCGAGAGCGACAGCCGGGCGCCATGGATCAGGCGCGAGAGGATGTCGCGGCCGATCGCGTCGGTGCCGAGCGGATAGGTGAGCGAGCCGCCCTCCTGCCAGAACGGGGGACGCAGAAAGGCGGCGTTGTCGGTGAGATTCGGCGGGTGCGGGGCGACGACGTCGGCAAACACTGCCATGAGCAGCACCAGCACGATTAGCGCGAGGCCGATCACCGCGCCCGTGTTGGCGCGAAAGCTCGTCCAGAACTCGGAGAGCGGATGCGGCGGGCCGGCGGGGGCGGCGGACGCGGCGGGGGTGTCCAGAAGTTCGGCGCTCATCGGGCGTGCCGGATGCGAGGGTTCACGAGGCCGTAGGCGAGGTCGACGATGAGGTTCACCGCCATCACGACTGCGCCGATGAGCAGGATGCCGCCCTGCAGGACGGGATAGTCGCGCCGGCCGATCGCCTCGATCAGCCACTTGCCGATGCCGGGCCAGGAGAAGATCGTCTCGGTGAGGATCGCGCCGGTGAACAGCACGCCGATCTGGAGTCCGATCACCGTGACGACCGGGATGAGCGCGTTGCGCAAAGCGTGCAGCCCGACGATGCGCCAGGCCGGCAGGCCCTTGGCCCGCGCCGTGCGCATGTAGTCCTCGCCGAGCACTTCGAGCATCGCCGAGCGGGTCATGCGGGCGATGACCGCGAGCGGCACCGTGCCGAGCACCACCGCCGGCAGGACGAGGTGGCCGAGCGCCGAGGCGAAGGCGCCGGATTCGTCCGACAGGAGCGTGTCGATCAACAGGAAGCCGGTCACCGGCTCGATGAAGTACTGCACGTCGATGCGGCCCGAGACCGGCGTCCAGCCGAGCTGCACCGAGAACAGCAGGATCAGGAGCAGGCCCCACCAGAAGATCGGCATCGAGTAGCCGGTGAGCGAGAGCCCCATCACCCCGTGGTCGAAGACCGAGTTGCGCCTGAGCGCCGCCAGGATGCCGGCCGGCAGGCCGACGAGCAGCGCGAACAGGATCGCGCAGACCCCGAGCTCGATCGTCGCCGGGAACAGGCTCGCGAACTCGGCGATCACCGGTTCCTTGGTGCTGATCGAGCGGCCGAGATCGCCGTGGGCGAGCCGCTCGAGGTAGATGCCGTATTGTACCAGCAGCGGCTTGTCGAAGCCGTACTCGGTACGGAGCGCCGCGTGCCGCGCCGGATCGATGCCCCGCTCCCCCGCCATCGTCTCGATCGGGTCGCCGGGCACGAGGCGGATCAGGAAGAACGCCACCAGGGTGATCCCGAGGAAGGTCGGGATCACCAGGGACGCGCGGGTCAGGAGGAAGCGGAGCACGAAGGCGCCCTTACTTCAGGCTCACGCCGTAGAAGGTGTGGCGGCCGAGCGGCGACAGCTTGAAGCCCTCGACCTCCTTGCGGATCGGCTTCAGCTGCACCGCGTGCGCGATGGTGAACCACGGCGCCTGCTCCTTGAACACTCCTTGAGCCTGCTCGTAGAGCTTGGTGCGCTCGGCCTTGTCGGTGATGGTCTTGGCCTTGTTGACGAGGTCGTCGTAGGTCTTGTCGCACCATTTGGCGGTGTTGCCGCCGCCCTTCTCCGCCGCGGCGCAGCCGAGGAGGGTGTGGAGGAAGTTGTCCGGATCGCCGTTGTCGCCGGTCCAGCCGAGCATCGCGGTCTGGTGCTCGCCGTCCTGGACGCGCTTGCGGTACTCGCCCCACTCGTAGGACTTGATCTCGGCCTTGACCCCGACCTTGGCGAGATCGGCCTGCATCAGCTCGGCGATGCGGCGGGCGTTCGGGTTGTAGGGCCGCTGCACCGGCATCGCCCACAAATCGGTCGTCAGGCCGTTGGCGAAGCCCGCTTCCGCGAGCAGCTTCTTGGCGGCCTCCGGGTCGTAGGGGTCGTCCTTGATCGCGTCATTGTAGGACCACAGGGTCGGCGGGATCGGGTTCTTGGCGGCGACGCCGGTCGACAGGTAGACCGCGTCGATGATCGCCTTCTTGTTGATCGCCATGTTCAACGCCTTGCGCACGCGCACGTCGTCGAACGGCTTCTTCTTGGTGTTGTAGGCGAGGTAGCCGATGTTGAGGCCGGGCTGCTCCAGCACCTGGACGTTCGGGTCCTTGCGCATCGCGTCGACGTCGGCCGGGTTCGGGTACGGCATGACGTGGCACTCGCCCTTCTGGAGCTTGGCCCAGCGCACCGAGGCGTCCGGCGTGATCGCGAAGACGAGGTCGTCGAGGGCGGCCTTGCCGGCGTAGTATTGCGGGAAGGCGCGGTAACGGACGATCGCGTCCTTCTGGTACTGGAGCAGGTAGAACGGCCCGGTGCCGATCGGCTCCTGGTCGAGCTTGTCCGGCGTGCCGGCCTTCATCATCGCGTCGGCGTATTCCTTCGACTGGATCGCCGCGAAGGACATCGCGAGGTCGGACAGGAACGGCGCCTCGGGGCCGGTCAGGGTGAAGCGGACGGTGTTGTCGTCCACCTTCTCGATCGACGAGAGGAGCTTGGGCAGCCCCATGTCGTTGAAGTAGGTGTGGTTGGCGCTGGTCACCCGGAAGAACGGATGGTTCTCCTTCCATTGCCGCTCGAACGAGAACACCACGTCGTCGGCGTTGAAGTCGCGCGTCGGCTTGAAGCCCTTGTTCGAGTGCCACTTCACGCCCTTGCGCAAGTGGAAGGTATAGACCTTGCCGTCCTCGGAGATGTCCCACTTCTCGGCGAGGTCCGGCACCACGTTCGTGGTGCCGCGCTCGAAATTGACGATGTTGGAGTAGATCTGGGCGCTGGCGTCGAACGAGGTGCCGGTGGTGTTCACCGCCGGGTAGAAGTTCTCCGGGCTGCCCTCGGAGCAGTAGACCAGCGTCTTGGCACCGGCCGGCAGGCTTGCCGCCAGGGCGGTCGCGGTACCGAGAACCACCGCCAGGGACGCGCGCTTCATGCTGTGCTCTCCACTCCGTGCGGGCCACGGGGCCCGGCCGATCGCCACTTCTGGCGGGTTTCCGCACATTTCCGCAAGGCCTTGGCGCATGCGACGCACAGGCGCTCATCGCCCGGGCCTGACGCTATCCTTCCAGCGCCGCCCGCTGCTCCGGCCGCGCCAGCACCCGGTCGCTCTCGTCCTTCAGCGCCACGCCGGTCAGCCGCCGGCTCAGCGCCTGGTCGATCAGCCAGTGCAGCTTGAACGCCGCGAGATCGGGCTTCAGCCCCGCCGCCCGCACGTTCGACAGGCAGTTGCGCTCGGCGTCGCTCCGGCCCGGGCGCGGATCGAAGGTGAGGTAGATCCCGAGGCTGTCGGGGGAGGACAGGCCGGGCCGCTCGCCGATCAGCACCGCGACGGCGCGGGCCTTGAGCAGGGCCCCGACCGCGTCGCCGAGGGCCACTCGGCCTTGCGTCGCCACCACCACCGGCGCGAGGCGCCAGCCGGACCCCGTCAGCGCCGGCTTCAGGGCCGATAGCAGCGGCACCGCGCCGTCGTGGACGGCCCGGGCCGAGAGGCCGTCCGCCACCACGAGAGCAAGATCGACGGGGTCGCCCGCCGCACCCGCGAGCGCCGCCTCGGATGCCTCGTCGAGGCGGCGGCCGAGATCGGGCCGGCGCAGGTAGGTCGCCCGGTCCGGGGCGGCGGAGGCGGCTGGCAGCGTCTCGAAGCCGAGGGCCGCGATGCCCGCCCGCACGCCCTCGGCGTCGAGAGGGGTGTGCACCGCGTCGCGGGCCTGGGCGTGGGCGAGGCCGAAGCGCAGCACCTCGCGGGTCGGCAGGCCGGCCCCGGCGCGACCGAGCGCGACACGGGCCGGCGTCAGGGCGGCAAGGCGCGCCCAGGCCGCGGCCGGATCGTCGGCCCGGCTCACGCGGCGAGCCCTGTGAGAAGAGGCGCCGCCCCGCCGGGCAGCAGCGCCCCGGCGGCGTCGGTCAGGCCGATCCGGGCGAGCCACTCGGCGAATTCGGGCGCGCGCTTCAGGCCCATCACCTCGCGCAGGTAGAGCTGGTCGTGGAACGAGGTCGACTGGTAGTTCAACATCACGTCGTCGGCGCCGGGCACGCCCATGACGTAGGTGACGCCGGCCGCACCCAGCAGCGTCAGCAGCGTGTCCATGTCGTCCTGGTCGGCCTCGGCGTGGTTGGTGTAGCAGACGTCGACCCCGAGCGGCACGCCCATCAGCTTGCCGCAGAAATGGTCCTCCAGCCCGGCCCGGATGATCTCCTTGCCGTCGTAGAGGTATTCCGGGCCGATGAAGCCCACCACCGTGTTGACGAGAAGCGGCCGGAAGGCGCGGGCCACCGCGTAGGCCCGGGCCTCCAGGGTCTGCTGGTCGATGCCGTGATGGGCGTTCGCCGACAGGGCCGAGCCCTGGCCGGTCTCGAAATACATCACGTTGTCGCCGACCGTGCCGCGCTTCTGCGCCAGCGCCGCCTCCTGCGCCTCCTTCAGGATCGGCAGCGTGACGCCGAACGAGGCGTTGGCTCCCTGCGTCCCGGCGATCGACTGGAACACGAGGTCGACCGGGACCCCGCGATTCATCGCCTCGAGCGTCGTGGTGACGTGGGTGAGCACGCATCCTTGTGTCGGAATCGCGAAGCGCTCGATCATCTCGGAGAGGAGATGCAGCAGGCCGGTCAGCCCCTGTACCGAATCCGAGACCGGGTTGATGCCGATGCAGGCGTCGCCGCAGCCATACGACAGCCCGTCGAGGATCGAGGCGGTGATGCCGGCGGGGTCGTCGCTCGGGTGGTTGGGCTGGAGCCGCACCGCCAGCGTGCCGGGCAGCCCGATCGTGTTGCGCAGGCGCGTCACCACCCGGGCCTTGCGGGCGACGAGGATCAGGTCCTGGTTGCGCATGATCTTCGACACCGCGGCGGCGATCTCCGGCGTCACCGCGGGGGCGATCGCCGCCAGCGTCTCGGAGGAGGCGGTGAGCAGGAACTCGCGGAAGTCGCCCACCGTGAGGTGAGCGACGCGCGCGAAAGCCGCCGCGTCGTGGCCGTCGAGGATCAGCCGGGTGACGTCGTCGGCTTCGTACGGGATCAGCGGCCGGGCCAGGATCTCGGATAGCGGCACGTCGGCGAGGCACCAGCGCGCGGCCACGCATTCCTCGGCGCTCCCCGCCGCCAGACCGGCGAGCCGGTCGCCGGAACGGGGTGGGCTCGCCTTCGCCATCAGCTCGGCGAGGTCGGCGAAGACGAAGGTCCGGGGTCCGACGACGTGACGATAGCTCATGCGGGGCCTCCGGGGCAGGACACTAGAGCACTTCACGATCGCGCTGCAATCGCGAAGCTCTCTAGGTCTTTGATTTTGCCGCATTTTCTTCGACGAACCGGCTTCCACTTCGTCGGAAAACGCTCTAGCGCGGGCCGCCCCCCGCGTCAGGAGTCCTCCGCCGTCGCGATCGCCGCGACGGTGCGCCCGCCCTGCTCCGGCGCGCCGTCGGCCCGCTCGATGCGGATCTCCATGTCGGTGGGCTTCATCTCGCCGAACGGGGTCGAGAACGCGATCTCGGCGGCGTCGCGCCCGACGCCGATCCGCACCAGCCCGTCGAGATTGGCCTGGCGGGTCGCGTCGAACAGCCACCAGCGGCCGTCGAGATAGGCCTCGAACACGGCGTGGAAGTCGCTCGGCACCAGGCCGTAGGCGTAGCAGCTGACGAAGCGGGCCGGGATGCCGAGCGCCCGGCAGAAGGCGGCGCCGAGATGCGCGAAATCGCGGCACACCCCTGCCCGCTTCAGCAGCGTCTCGTGGGCGGTGGTCTCCTCGTCGCTGGCGCCGCGCACGTACGCGATGTGGTCGTGGATCCAGTTGCAGATTCGGGTCACCCGCTCGAACCCGCGGGGGGCGTCGCCGAACTCGGCCTCGGCGAAGGCGGCGAGCCGGTCGGAGGAGACGAAGCGGCTCGGCAGCAGGTAGGGCAGGATGTCGAGGGGCAGGTCCCTCACCGGCGTCTCGCCGATGCCCGCGGGATCGGCCCGGTGGGGATCGAGGGACACCTGCGCCTCGTAGTCCAGGCAGAACCGCCCGGGCGGTACCGTGACCGCCACGTAGCGGTTGCCGGTCTCCGGTGCCTCGTGCCGGCGCTGCGGCAGGTCGGGATCCAGGCGGAGGGTCTCGCGCAGGTCGCGGTGCCGGCTCAGGCGGGCGACCTCCAGGTTGAAGATGAACACCGTCTCGGTCACGATTTCGTAGGCGAGACGGCAACCTAAAGTGTAATGCACGGCTTGAGCCCCCTGCTGCTGCCGAGGTAGGCTGACGCAAGAGCCACGCCGAATCGGCGGAGACGCGGATCGCGCCGCAGCGGCCCGGTCTTTGCGTCGCAATGCTTAGCCTGCGTTAAGGCTGGTTGTCGTTGGGCCCGGCAAGACCGGGGCGAGCAGGGAGGACACGCCGTGCACCGCTACTTCTTCGACCTCGACGCCGGAACCTGGGACGCCCGCGACACGATCGGGGTGGTGCTCACGGATGCCGGCGCGGCCCATGCCGAGGCGGTCCAGGCCCTGCGCTCCTGCGCCCTCGACTCGGGCCGGAGCGCCGGCGCGATCCTCGCCATGAACGTGCGCGACGAGACCGGGCGGACGGTGTTTCGGGTGTCGTTGTCGGCGCAGTGATCGGGTGACGGATGGGGTGGCGGTAGTCCCGCATCCTGTTTCTTTGAACGCTCAGGCGTCCGTATTGCGCAGGATCATCCCGGGGCCGCGCAGCGGACCCGGGATCCATAACCGCCGAGCTTCCAGGAAGAGGCGAAACGTGCTTCGTCTCTTACTTCGACGTCAGCGGTTACGAACCCTGGACTCTCAACTTTGCCGAGCACCGGGATTACGGAGACAGGCCGTCCGTCGTCATCGATCGACAGACGCAAGGATCAGGCAGTCTTAGAATAAGCTGACAAGCCCGCAGCCGCATCCACCATCAGATCATCGGCTTGCCGCCGGTCACCGCCACGGTGGCGCCCGAGACGTAGCTCGCCTCCTCGCTCGCCAGCATCACGTAGACGGGGCTGAGCTCGACCGGCTGGCCGGGGCGCTTCATCGGCACCTGCGAGCCGAACTGGCGCACCTTTTCCTCGGGCATGGTCGAGGGGATCAGCGGGGTCCAGACCGGGCCGGGGGCGACGCAGTTCACCCGGATCTCCTTCTCGGCGAGCATCTGCGCCAGACCGCCGGTGAAGTTCTGGATCGCCCCCTTGGTGGTGGCGTAGGCGAGCAGCTGCGGGCTCGGCGTGTCGGCGTTGATCGAGGTCGTGTTGATGATCGCCGAGCCCGGCCGCATGTGCGGCACCGCCGCCTTGGTCAGGTAGAAAATCGCGTGGATGTTGGTGCGGAACGTGACGTCCCACTCCTCGTCGCTCATCTCCTCGATCGACTGCACGGTGGCCTGGTGGGCGGCGTTGTTGACGAGCACGTCGACCCGCCCGAACGCCGCCACCGCCTTCTCGACGATGGCGCGGCAATGGCCCGGGTCCTTGATGTCGCCGGGCACCAGCACCGCCTTGCGGCCGGCGGACTCGATCAACCGGGCGGTCTCGCGCGCGTCGTCGTGTTCGTCGTAATAGGCGACCAGCACGTCGGCGCCCTCGCGGGCGAAGGCGAGCGCCACCGCCCGGCCAATGCCGCTGTCGCCCCCGGTGATGATCGCCTTGCGGTCGGACAGCCGCCCGGAGCCCTTGTAGCGGGTCTCGCCGTAATCGGGCCGGGGATCCATGTCGGCGTCGCGGCCGGGCATCGGGATCGGCTTCTGGCGCTCGAAGGGGGGCTTGGGGAACTCGGTCATGCGGGTCGGCCTCCTCGGGGCGGGATGCGGGGGTCAGCTACGGCCGCCGAAGGACCGGCAGCGGCCGTCGGCGATCTTGAAGTACGGCGGGTCGCAGGGGACGTAGTCGGTCTCGCACCAGCGCTGGCAGGCCCGCGGGCCGGTGCGCGGCGGGGGATTGTCGCCGGCTCGCCCGCCGCCGGCGCCGAACGGCCCGGGGAACGGGCTCCCCTGTGCCTGGGCTGCGGGGGCAACGAGCGTCAGGAGGGCGAGCGCCGACAGGGCGCGGAGAGGCAGCACGAGCGATCTCCGGTGAGGTGAAGGACCGCCGCAACGGGCAGGCCGCGATGCCTGACCAACTGGTGGGGAGTATCACTGTTCCGAGGCTCGCGCCTGCCCGGCCGCGAAGCAGGCTGCCCAACGGGCAACCAACTCGGTCGACCGGCGTTTCTGGGGACCTCGACGCAACCCTGCTCGGAGACTTCGATGCTGACGCGCTTCCTCGCCACCGCCGGCGCCCTCGCCCTGACCACCGGCCTCGCCCTCGCCCAGACCACCGCGCCGACGGCGCCGACCGCTCCGGGCACCGCCCCGGTGACCACCGCGCCGGCCGCGACGTCGGGAAGCGACATGAAGGACATGAAGGAGTGGCAGGCCGCCAAGCTGGCCAAGATCAGCCTGGCCGACGCCATCGCCACCGCCGAGCGGAAGGACGGCAACGGCCGGGCGATCGACGCCGATTTCGAGAAGGCCGACGGCAAGAACCCGACCCACTGGGCGATCAAGGTCGTCTATCCGGACGGCAAGCTGGTCGAGCACGGCATCAACGCCGATACCGGCGAGCTCTACAAGAGCGAGAACCAGCCGATCGAGCGCTACTTCACCCGCCTGAAGGTCGCCGACTTCAACAACGCCAAGGTCTCGCTGAAGGACGCGCTGGCGCTCGCCGAGAAGCAGGCCGGCGGCGGCAAGGCCTACGAAGCCGAGGTCGAGCGCGAGGGCTCGGCCGTCGCCTACGAGATCAAGGTCGCGCTCGCCGACAACGAGAAGGAAGTGAAGGTCGGGCCGGACGGCCAGATCATGAAGGACTGACCGTCCGATCGGTCACGCGTCACTGCTCCCGGCCCCTGCTGACGCAGGGGCCGCCCTCCTGCGCGGCGGCTGGGCGACATCAGCGCCTTGATCGGTGACAAGCAGCGACGACATGCAGCGACCGCGTCACCGCACCTCCTGCAAGTCCCCCGCCTGCAAGTGCGCCTGCTGCAAGTCCGCCTGCCGCTCCTCCGCCACTCCCGCCAGGTCCTCGCGGATCGCCTGCGTGATCGCCTTGAGTTCCGACGCCGCCCGGTCCCGCGGCTGGCTGGCCGCGATGCGGTGGGCGGCGACGATGCGGCCCGGGCTGCCGGCCAGCACCACCACCCGGTCGGCGAGGTAGACCGCCTCCTCGATGTCGTGGGTGACGAAGAGTACCGTCTGGCCGGAGGCGCGGCAGAGCCGGATCAGCTCGTCCTGCAAGGTCTCGCGGGTGAGCGCGTCGAGGGCCGAGAACGGCTCGTCCATCAGGAGCACGTGTGGCTCGACCGCGAGCGCCCGGGCGAGCGACACCCGCTGGCGCTGGCCGCCGGAGAGCTGGAACGGCCAGCGCCCGGAGAGCGCGCCCAGGCCCAACCGATCGAGGGCGCCTTGCGCGCGCCGGCGCCGCTCGGTCCGGGGGAGGCGCAGCTTCTCGAGCCCGAAGGCGACGTTGTCGAGAACCCGGCGCCAGGGCAGCAGCCGCGAATCCTGGAACACGAGGGCGACCGCCCGGCGGCCCGGCTCCGGCGCGCTGACCGAGACGGTGCCGGCACTGGGGCGCACGAGGTCGGCGATCACCCGTAGGAGCGTCGACTTGCCGACGCCGGAGGCGCGGACGATCGCCAGGAACTCGCCCGGCTCGATGTCGAGGTCGAGGCCGGACAGCACCGTGGTGCGGGCGCCGTCGCGGGTGAAGGTGAGGGCGAGGCCCTGGATCGCGATCAGGCCCGCCATCGGAGCATCCAGCCTTGCAGCGCCGTGAAAGCGGCGTCGAACACGCCGTAGAGCAGCGCCATGGTGAGCATGTAGACGACTACGATGTCGGTCGCGAGCAGTGTCGAGGCCTGCATCATCCGCTGGCCGAGGCCCGCGACGCCAAAGATCTCGGCCGCCACCACCGCCATCCAGGCCTGCCCGATCGCGGTGCGTACGCCCACCAGGATACCGGGCATGGCGGCGGGCCACACCACAGTCACCAGGCGCTCGGGCGCTGAGCGGAAGCCGAAGGCGGCGGCGAGCTCGATCAGGTCGCGGTCCACGCCGCGGATCGCCCCGTGGCTGGCAAAGTAGACGATCCAGAACACCCCGATCGCCACGATGAACAGCGCCGCCTCCGGGCTGACCCCGAACCAGATGATGGCGAACGGCACCCAGGCGAGGCCCGGCACCGGTCGCAGGACCCGCACCACCCAGGCGGTGAGGCCTTCGGCCGTGCGCGACATGCCCGTCAGCGTGCCGGCGGCGATGCCGAGGACGAGGCCAAGTGCCAGGCCGCCTAGGTAATGTCCGAGGCTGCCGCCGATCGCCGCGAGCCACTGGCCGGAGCGCAGCTCGCGCAAGAAGGCCTCCGGGATCACCGAGGGCGGCGGCAGGAAGGCCGGGTTGACGAAGCCGAGCCGGGGAAACGCCTCCCACAGGGCAAAGAAGGCGGCGAGCCCGAGGGGCGGGAGCAGCAGCGCCGCGGGGCGGGATCTCACGGGATGCATCTCACGGTCGTGGGCTCACTTGCCGGCGACCGCGCGCTCGTAGAGCCGCGGCTCGAACAGGCCGTCGAGGGGCACCTCGCGCTCCAGCGCGCCGATCTTCACCTGGTAGCGCTGCATCGCGGCGGTGGCCTCGACGATGGCGCGCGGGTCGGCGGAGAAGCGCGTCGCCGGGGAGGCGAGCGCCCGGCGGATCGTGGCGGTGTCGACGAGGCCCTTGCCGAGCGAGGCCTCGACGATCGGCGCGACGCGCTCCGGGTCGCGGCCGATCAGGTCGACCGCCCGCACGATTCCGGTCACGATCGCCTGGGCGACCTCGGGCTCCTTGTCGAGGATGGCACGGGTGACGGCGACGACGGTGCCGGGCTGGCTCGGGAACATCTCGCCGCCGAGCGCCATGAGGCGGATCGCCGGGTTGCGGCCGGTGACGATCGAGACCGCGGGCTCGCGCAAGATGCCGCCCTCGACCGCGCCGGCGAGCACCGCCTGCTGGGTCGCGTCGATCCCCATCGAGACGATCGTCACATCCTTCGGGTCGGCCTTCGCCACCTCCCACAGCCAGTGCTGGAGGGTGGTGTTCGGCACCGAGCCGAGGGGCTGGGTGGCGAGCCGCGCCGGGGTGCCGGTGGATTCGCGGTAGCGCCGAAACACCTCGGCCGGGGCGACGCCGGTCTCGGCGAAGCGGGCGAGCTTGGGGCCGGCGACGAACACGTTCTCCTCGACCGAGGTGGCGGCCACCACCTTGACGTCGATGCCCTTGGAGCGCGCGACGCCGAGCGGCGCCACGCCGGCGACGTAGACGTCGAGGGTGCCCGAGGCGAGGGCCTGGATCATGTTCGGGCCCGACTCGAAGGTCGTGACGGCGAGAGACAGGCCCGCCTGCTTCAGCCAGCCCTCCTTCTCGGCGACGAAGATCGGGCCTGCGGCGAGGATCGGGATCACGCCGACCCGCAACGGCGCGGCGCGGCCTTGCGCCCGCGCCGGCGTCACGCTCCCGAGGGCGGCACCGGCGGCGAGGACCGGGGCTGCCTCGAGGATGCTGCGTCGCGTGATGGTCATGGCCGGCCGTCCGAGGAGAGGAATCGCGTCCGCTTAGGGCATCCTCCTGCGGCGGTGCAAGAACGGCGGGTACATAAGAAAAATTCTCTATCTACTCGATGTATAGTGGCATAATTTTCTATCTCGCATCGATTGCGGAGAAGAACCTACAGCCTGCCCCCGTGGAGTCGCCCCCTCCCCCTGGCACGGCCAGTCCAATTTTTTGGTCAGCACAGGCAAGCACCGGCGCGCCGGCCTCTTCTAACCTCGGGTCGTCGGCAACGCGCCTCGTGCTGCAACAGGAGCCCGGACCAGGATGGCCCTCTCGCGTCGTGACCTCCTCCGTACCGCGGCCGCCGTTCCGCTCTCCACCCTGGCGATGCCGGCTTTGCTGCGCTCCGCCCGGGGCGAGACGCCGATCCTCGTCGGCTCGCTGCACGACCAGTCCGGCCCGATCGCCGCGTCCGGCACGCCGATGGTCGAGAGCCTGAAGCTCGGGATCGAGGAGGTGAACGCCGCCGGCGGCCTGCTCGGCCGGCCGTTGCAGCTCGTGCACTACGACACCCAGTCGAACATCCAGATGTACTCGCAATACGCCCAGCAGCTCGCCGTGCGCGACAAGGTGGCGGTGGTCCATGGCGGCATCACCTCGGCCTCGCGCGAGGCGATCCGCCCGACCTTCAACCGCTTCCGGGTGCTGTACTTCTACAACGTGCTCTACGAGGGCGGGGTCTGCGACCGCAACACCTTCTGCACCGGCACCACCCCGGCCCAGACGGTGGAGAAGCTGGTGCCCTACGCGATGGGCAAGGACAAGAAGAAGGTCTACATCATCGCCGCCGACTACAATTACGGCCAGATCACCGCCAAGTGGATGCAGAAATACGTCAAGGACCAGGGCGGCGAGACGGTCTCGGTCGACTTCTTCCCGCTCGACGTGACGAATTTCGGTCCGACGATCTCGAAGATCCAGGCAGCGAAGCCCGACCTGCTGTTGTCGGCGCTGGTCGGCGGCAACCACACGGCGTTCTACCGGCAATGGACCTCGGCCGGGATGAAGGGCCAGATCCCGATCGCCTCCACCACCTTCGGCCTCGTCAACGAGCCCACCACCCTCAACGCCGCCGAGAGCGACGGCGTGCTCGGCGCCTACGGCTATTTCGAGGAGCTGACGACCCCGGCGAGCAAGGCCTACGTCGCCAAGCTGAAGAAGCAATCGCCGGGCATTCCCTACATCAGCGAGCTGGCGGCGGCGACCTACGAGGGGTTCTACCTCTGGGTCGAGGGGGTGAAGAAGGCGAAGTCCATCGACCGGATGGCGGTGACCGAGGCACTAGAGACGGGGCTCTCCTTCGACGGGCCGACCGGCAAGGTCACGGTGGATCACGCCACCCACCACGTCACCCGCAACGCCTACCTGGCGGTGGTCAAGGACCGCAAATGGGACGTGCGCGAGACCTACCCGGACGCCAAGCCCCAGGACACCGCGGCGGTGTGCAACCTCATCAAGAACCCGCGCGAGAACAAGCAGTACGAGATCTCGATCTGAGATCTTTCTTCGATGATGCGACCCTCCACGTCATCCCGGGGCTCGCCGCAGGCGAGAACCCGGGATCCATAACCGCTGACGAGGCAAGACGAAGCAGGACGCGCGCCGCCTTTTCCTGAGACCTCGGCGGTTATGGATCCCGGGTTCCGCTGCGCGGCCCCGGGATGACCCGGAGGGTGGCAGGACCGTGTGTCTGTTCGACCCTTATCAACGAAACTCCCCCGCCCGGATGATTGCATGGACCTGTCGCTCATCATCGCGCTCGACGTCGTGAACGGGGCCGCCTCCCTGTTCCTGCTCTGCCTCGGCCTCGCGATCATCTTCGGGATGATGAAGATCATCAACCTCGCCCACGGCGAGTTCGTGATGCTGGGGGCCTACGCCACGGTGATCTCGGCCAATGCCGGGCTCAACATCTGGATCGCGATGCTGGTGGTGGCCCCGCTCTTCGTCGGGCTCGTCGGGCTCGTCATCGAGCGCTGCCTGATCCGCTTCCTGTACGGGCGCCTCGTCGATTCGATGCTGGCGACCTGGGGCCTCAGCCTGTGCCTCATCGGCCTCGTCACCACGATCTTCGGCAACACCATCAACGGCGTGCCGACGCCGCTCGGTGGGTTCCAGGTCGGAGCCTACCGGTCGAGCTGGTACACGATCTTCCTTCTCGCCATGGCCGTCGTGACGATGGCGCTGGTCTACGGCGTGCTCCGCTTCACCCGCTTCGGCCTCGTCGCCCGGGCGGTGATGCTGAATCCCGGCATGGCGGCGACGCTGGGGGTCAACCCGGCGAAGATCTACATGGCGACCTTCGGCATCGGCGCCGCGATCACCGGGCTCGCCGGCGGGCTTCTCGCGCCGGTCTCCGGCATCACGCCGGTGATGGGCACCGCCTTCGTCGCCAAGTGCTTCATCACGGTCGTCGGCGGCGGCGCGGCGATCATCTCGGGCACCCTCTCGGCGGCCGGATTGTTCGGCGTCGTCAACCAGCTCGGCGCCTTCTTCACCACGCCGGTCTACGGCGAGGTGATCCTGTTCCTCTCCGCGATCCTGCTGATCCGCCTCTTGCCGCAGGGCATCTCCGGCCGCTTCTTCAAGGGGACGCTCTGAATGCCCGCCGCCCTGTCGCGCACCCTCCAGGGCCTCGCGGTGCTGGCCGCCATCGCCCTGGTCGTCGTCCTGCCGGCCTACGTCGAGCTCTTCACCCTGATGCAGCTGACGCTGTTTGCCGCCATGGCCGTGCTGGCGCTCAGCCTCGGCTTCATCTGGGGGTTCGGCGGCATCCTGTCCTTCGGCCAGACCGCGTTCTTCGGCTTAGGGGGCTACGCCTACGCGATCGCGGCGATCAATCTCGGTGATTCGACCAACGCGATCCTGCTGGCGATCCTGTGTCCGGCGCTGTTCGCCGCGGCGCTCGGCTACTTCGTGTTCTACGGACGGATCAGCGAGGTCTATCTCGGGGTCATCACGCTCACCGTCACACTGATCCTGTTCAACGTCGTCAACTCGACGGCGGGCGACGCCTACACGATCGGCCAGGCGCGGCTCGGCGGCTTCAACGGCATCCCCTCGGTGCCGACCTTCAACGCGCCCTACACCCCGGACGCGGTGCTCACGCCCGAAGCCGGGTGGTGGGTCACCGGCGGCGCACTCATCGCCGTCTACCTGCTGATGCGGCTGCTGCTGGCCAGCCCCTTCGGCCGCATCGCGTTGGCGGTGCGCGAGAACGAGACCCGGGCGGCGCTCCTCGGCTACGATCCGCGGCTCGTCAAGCTCGGGGTGTTCATGGTCGGCGGCGCCGTCGCGGGGCTCGCCGGCGCGCTCTACGTCAACTGGGGCGCCTTCGTCGGTCCGACGATCTTCTCGCTGTCGCTCTCGGCCGAGATCATCATCTGGATCACCGTCGGCGGCCTCGGCACCCTGATCGGCCCGGTCGTCGGCTGTGTCCTGATCCAGTTCCTCAATGCCAAGATCGGCTCGCAGCAGCTCGTCAACGCCAACCTCGTGCTCGGCGTGATCCTGGTCGGCTTTGTGCTGCTCCTGCCGAAGGGCATCGTGCCGACGCTGAAGGCCGCGCTCCTCGGGCTCGGCCGCAAGGCCAGGCGACGCCCGGCCGCTTCTCCTTCTGCCCGGACCCAGATCGCGGGAGCCGAATGACATGGGAGACGAATAAGATGGATCCGCTCGTCCCCCTCCTGAAGACCGAGCACCTGACGATGCGCTTCGGTGGCGTCGTCGCTAACGACGACGTCAGCTTCACCCTCGGAGAGATGGAGCTGCGCTGCCTGATCGGTCCGAACGGCGCCGGCAAGAGCACCTTCTTCAAGATGCTCACCGGCCAGCTCACGCCCTCCTCCGGCACCATCGCGTTCCGCGGCCAGCCGCTGACCGGGTTGCAGAGCCACCAGATCGCCCGGCTCGGCATCGGCATCAAGACGCAGGTGCCGAACGTCTTCAACGGCGTGTCGGTGCGCGAGAACATCTGGCTCGCGGCCCGCCGCAAGACGACGCCGAAGTTCACCGGGCCGCTCGTCGACGAGATCCTGGAAAAAATCCGGCTGACGCATCTTGCCGGCGCCACCGTCGGCCAGCTCTCGCACGGCCAGCGGCAATGGGTCGAGATCGGCACGGTGCTGGCCGGCGACCCCGAGCTGATCCTCCTCGACGAGCCCGCCGCCGGCATGACCGACGAGGAGACCCACCGCACCGCCGAGATCATCCGCGAGATCAACAAGACCCGGGCGATCGTCGTGGTCGAGCACGACATGGCGTTCATCAAGATGATCGCCCGCACGGTCACGGTGTTCCACCAGGGCCGGATCATGATGGAGGATGGGATCGACGCCGTGCTCGCCGACCGGCGGGTGCGCGACGTCTATCTCGGCAAGAAGGTGGCGGCATGAGCGCTCTGCTGGACGTCGAAGGCCTGCGGGCGAACTACGGCCGGGTGCCGATCCTGATGGGCGTCGACTTCACCCTGGCGTCGGGCGAGTATCTCGGCATCCTCGGCCATAACGGCATGGGCAAGACCACGCTGATGCGGACCCTGATGGGCCATCTGCCCGCCACCGCCGGCGCGGTGCGCTTCTCGGGCACCGACGTGACCCGGATGCCGATCCACCAGCGCGCCCGCCTCGGCATGGGCCTGGTGCCGCAAGGCCGCGAGATCTTCGCCACCCTCAGCGTGCGCGAGAACCTGCGCATGGGGCTCGCCAGCGCGCCCAAGGAGGATCCGCGCATCATCGACGACGTGCTCGCCGACTTCCCCCGTCTCGTGCGCCTGCTCGACCGGCGCGGCGGCGCGCTGTCGGGCGGCGAGCAGCAACTGCTCGCGCTCGCCCGCTGCCTGTGCACCCGGCCGAAGCTCGTCCTCCTCGACGAGCCAACGGAGGGCATCCAGCCCTCGATCATCGAGGAGATCATCGAGACGCTGCTCGCCTTGAAGAAGCGCTGGGACCTGTCGATGATCATCGTCGAGCAGAACCTCGACTTCATCACCTCGCTGTCCGACCGCGTGCTCGGCATCCAGAAGGGCCGCATCACCGGCGAGGTCTCGCGCGAGGACCTGCTGGCGGGGCGGATCGGCATGGCGGCGGCGTAGCGGGGTCACACCGAATCCTGTTCCCTCTTTCCCGGCCGACTGCAGCGAAGCGGAAGGAGATCCGGGACCCAGCACAAGGACTCGCGAAGCGACCGTGTGTCTGCAACGTTGCCAATATAGCGCCGCTTCGCGGCACTTCTCCCCTGGATCCCGGATCTCCTTTCGCTGACGCTTCAGTCGTCCGGGAAAGGGGAGCGTAAACGAGCCTTTCCAGCCAAAACCAAACCCAGGAGACGCCCCATGGCCATCACCCGCCCGAGCGCAGACCAGGTCCGCGAGCTCGCCGCCAGCCTCCACATGACGATGACGCCCGAGGAGGCCGCCGCCTACCGCGCACTGATGGACGCCTCGTTCGACGCCTACGACGTGGTCGACGCCCTGCCCGACCACATCCCGCCGGTGAAGTATCCCCGCACCCCCGGCACCCGCCCGGGCCCCGAGGAGAACCCGCTCGGCGCCTGGTACTGGAAGAGCGAGGTGAAGGGCGCCGACACCGGCAAGCTCAAGGGCAAGACCGTCGCGCTGAAGGACAACGTCGCGCTCGCCGGCGTGCCGATGATGAACGGCGCCTCGACCCTCGAGGGCTTCGTACCGGCCTCCGACGCCACCATCGTGACCCGGATGCTGGATGCCGGCGCGACGATCCTCGGCAAGGCGGTGTGCGAGCATTTCTGCCTGTCCGGCGGCAGCCACACCTCGGATCCGGGGCCGGTGCACAACCCGCACCGGATGGGCTACTCGGCCGGCGGCTCGTCCTCGGGCAGCGGTGCGCTGGTGGCGGCCGGCGAGGTCGATCTCGCGATCGGCGGCGACCAGGGCGGATCGATCCGCATCCCCGCCTCGTATTGCGGGATCTACGGGATGAAGCCGACCCACGGCCTCGTGCCCTATACCGGCGTGATGCCGATCGAGACCACGATCGACCATACCGGCCCGATGACCGCGAGCGTCGCCGACAACGCGCTGCTGCTCGAAGTCCTCGCCGGACCCGACGGGCTCGACCCGCGCCAGTACGCGCCGCAGGTCGCCGCCTACACGGAGGCGCTGAAGAAGGGCGCCAAGGGCCTGAAGATCGGCCTCCTCCTGGAGGGTTTTTCCGCGCCGGGCATGCAGGAGGCGGTAGCCGACAAGGTTCGGGCGGCAGCCGCCCGGTTCGAGGCCCTGGGCGCAACGATCGAGGAGGTCTCGCTCCCGGCCTACAGGACGGCGGCCTCGGTCTGGACGCCGATCGGGCTCGAAGGGCTGACCCAGCAGATGATGTTCGGCAACGGCATGGGCTTCAACTGGAAGGGCGCCTACGACGTCGGCCTGTTCGACGCCCATTCCGCCTGGCGGAGCAAGGCCGACGACCTCTCCGAGACCCTGAAGATCTCGATGCTGATCGGCCAGTGGGGCCTGACCCACTACCGCGGCCGCTACTACGCCAAGGCGCAGAACCTCGCCCGCAAGGTGCGGGAGGATTTCGCGACCTGCTTCAAGACCTACGACCTGCTGCTGTGCCCGACCCTGCCCTGCACCGCCACCAAGCTGCCGGAGAAGGGCGCGCCGCTGGAAGAGGTGATCGTGCGCGCCTTCGAGATGGTCGCCTCGACATCGCCGATGGACGTGACCGGCAACCCCTCGATGTCGATCCCCTGCGGCCTCGTCGACGGCCTGCCGGTCGGAATGATGCTGACGGCGCGTGACTGGAACGAGAGCGCGATCTACCAGGCCGCCGCCGCCTTCGAGGCCGCCGGCGACTGGAAGACCTTCTGAAGGATCGGCGGGTGAAGACGATCAGCGCCGTCCTCTGCGCCAAGCCGGGCGCGGAGGAGACCCTGCGGGCCGCCCTCCTCGACGTGGCGGCCCACGTCGCCGAGAACGAGCCGGACACGGTCGGCTTCTTCGTCTCGCAGGATGCGGGCGATCCGGCTCGCTTCACCACCTACGAGCGGTTCACCGACGCGGCGGCGATGGACCGGCACAACGGTTCGGCGGCGGTGGCGCGGTTCTTTGCCGTCGCGCAGCCGATTCTCGACGGCGAGGTGATCCTGGTGACGGCCGAGGAGATCTCCTGCCGGTGAGGCGGGCTGAAGTGTTCCTCGCCGAGGCCATGCACGATGTCGTCCCGGGACCGCGCAGCGGAATCCGGGACGACGAAGAGACTATGCTGGATCCACAGGTGAGGAGGCCGTCGCTCACGCCAGACCCGCCGGCCGCCCCGCGTGCCAGTCCGTCACCCCCTGGACCGCGTGGCCGGCCCGGCACAGCAGCGCCTCCGACAGGTGCGGACCGACGAGCTGGACGCTCAAGGGCAGCCCGGCCGCGTCGATCCCCGCCGGCAGGGTGATGGTCGGGCTGCCGGAGAAATTGAACGGCGCGGTGAAGCGCAGGATGCGCAGCAGGACCTCCGGATCCTGGCCGAACTCCGCCATCCGGGCGAGGCTCGGGACCGGCACCGGCATGGTCGGCACCAGCAGCAGGTCGACCTCCCCGAACAGGGCGGCGAGCGCCCCGGAGAAGTCGAGCCGGTCGTGATAGACCGCGCCGAGGTCGAGACCGGTGATGCCCCGGCCCTCGTCGATCAGCCCGGCGAGGTCCGGACCGTACTCGGCGGCCCGCGCCGGATAGGTCTCCCGGTGGGCGAGCGCGGTCTCGACCGAGCAGAACGGAATCCAGCCGCGCACCAGCCGGTCGGTCGGCGGCATGACGACCTCGACGATGCGGGCGCCGAGGTCGCGCAGGGTCGCCTCCATCGCGTCGAGGGCCGCCACCACCTCCGCGTCGATCTCCGCGGTGGTGAAGCGCCGGTCGATGCCGATGGTCAGGCCGCGGATCGATCGTCCGAGGCCGGCGGGATCATCATCCACCGGCGCGGCCAGCGTGGTCGGATCGCGCGGGTCGGCGCCGGCGATGACGCCGAGGATCGCCGCCGCGTCGGCGGCGCTGCGGGCCATCGGCCCGACATGGTCGAGGGAGGCGGCGAGCGGGAAGACCCCGTGGCGGCTGACCCGGCCCCAGGTCGGCTTGATGCCGGTGAGCCCGCAGGTGGCGGAAGGAAACCGGATCGAGCCACCGGTGTCGGAGCCGAGCGAGCCGAAGCACAGCCGCGCCGCGGTGGCCGCTCCTGAGCCGGTCGAGGACGAGCCGACCCAGTGGCCGCGGCCCCACGGGTTGATCGGCCCGGGATTGTCCGGGTGGTGGCTGGTATAGGCGCCCTCGGTCATCGCGAGCTTGCCGAGGATCACCGCCCCGCCCTGCTCCAGCCGTGCGACCACCGTGGCGTCGGTCTCCGGCACCCGGTCGCGGTGGATCACCGTGCCGGCGCCGGTGGCGGCAAAGCGGGTGTCGCACAAATCCTTGATGCCGATCGGCACGCCGTGCAGCGGCCCGCGGCTGATGCCGCGCGCCGTCTCCCGGTCGGCCCGCGCCGCGGCGGCCAGCGCGTGCTCCGCCGTGACCGTGGTGTAGCTGCGGATCTCGCCGTCGAGGGCGTCGATGCGCGCGAGCATCGCCGTCGTCACCTCGACCGCGCTCACCTGCCGGCGGCGGATCGCCTCGGCGATGAAGACCAGGGATTCGTCGTGCAGGCCCGTGGACATCGGCGGTCTCCCGTTTCACGCGCTCGCATCCTTCCAACCGGTCCGGCGCCCGTCTTGCTCCGGCGGGCCAGCCGGGTGGCCTATGACCGTCAGGATCCTCCCCGGCTGGCATCGTCGTTGCTTGATCCGGTGCCGACGCATAGCGGAGCGGTCCGCTCGACGAGCGCCGCCGTTCCTGCCGCCGATCCGTCGGAGGGACCGCCATGGCCTCGCTCAACGCCGCTCTTCCGTCGGAGTCCCGCCCGCCGGCGTGCTCCCCGCAGCCGGCGCCGATCACCACCTTCGACACCGCCGTGCTCGCGGAAAAATACCGCTTCTCCTACTGGCGCGACGCGATCTGCGCGCATTTGAGCCCGTCGGAGACGATGCGGAAGATCGACGACGGGCCGTTCTCGGCGCGGCTGCGCAAGGTGGCGCTCGGCAAGGTCAACGTCTGCGACATCCGGTTCTCGCCGATGGAGAACCGGCGCGATGCCGCCTGCCTGCGGCGGATGCCGGACGACGACGTGTTCGTGGCGCTGATGAAGGCCGGTACCGGCCGGCTGGTGCAGGACGACCGCTGCGCGCTGCCCGCGGTCGGCGACCTCGTGGTCTACGATTCGGCCCGGCCGTTCCTGTGGGAGTTCGAGCAGGACACCCGGATGATCGTCGCCCGCATGGCGCGGCGGCAGCTGGCGGCGCGGCTGCCCGATTTCGAGCACCTGGCCGCCCGGATCATCCGGCCCGACCAGCCGCTGGCCTCGACCATCGCCCACACCCTCACCGACATCGTCGAGATGGAAGCCCCCTTAAGCGAGAGCGGCTCGCAGCGCCTCGGCAACGCGTTCCTCGAACTGCTCACCGCCTCGCTGGAGGCGAGCCTGACCGCGCCGGGGCGCCGCGTCGCCGACGACGACCTGGTGCGCCAGGCCAAGACCTTCCTGCTCGCCCATATCGAGGATCCCGACCTCGACCTCGCCACGGTGGCGAGCCGCCTCGGCGTGTCGCTGCGCACCCTGTGCCGCGCCTTCGCGGCGGACGGTACCACGGCGATCCGCTGGCTGTGGCAGCAGCGGCTCGCGCTCGCCCACCGGCTCCTGGAGGAGGGCCAGGCCCGCAATGTCGGGCAGGTGGTGATGCAGTGCGGCTTCAGCGACTTCTCGCATTTCAGCCGCGCCTTCAAGAAGACCTACGGGGTGATGCCGAAATCGGTGCTGCGGTCGGGGGCGTAGCCGTCGCCGATCGCGCGATCGCGGACGCGCCGGCAGGACGGGAGGGAGGCTGCGAGCCGGTATTGGCCGGTTTGCCGACCCTTCGCGTCGGTCCGGGACCGCGCAGCGGTGCCCGGACCGATCGGAGTCGACCCCGGCGAGGACGCCGGACAGGCTCTCAGCGATCGTTCTCGGTGGTGAGCTCGCTCGGGTGGATGCCCTTGTCCGGCGCGTCGTCCGGGCGCAGCCGGGCCTGGGGCTCGACGCCGTCGGTCAGTTCCACGCCCGCGGCGACGAGGGCGCCGCGCAACGCGGTCCTCTGCCCGGCGGAGGGCGGGTAGCGGCCCGCCTCGAACAGGCGGATGGTCTCCGCGTCGACGTTGGCGCGCAGGGCCAGCTCGTCCTCCGACCAGCCCAGGAGGTCCCGCGCCCGGCGCAGCTGCGCCGCTGTGATGTCGTCTGCGCCGTTCACTGAAACCCGTCCCCCGCTCTCTCGTGGCTCGTTCCCCGTCGCGCATCGCCGCGGCGGGTCCCTGGCTAACGGCGGGACCCCGCTTTCGTTGCCACACCGACAAGCTTTCGCGAGTCCTGCCACATTACGGCCAAGCTCGCCGCATAAATGCAACAGTCGTCGGTAAGATGCCGCGACGGGGCCTCCGAGACCGCGGCCAGGGTTGCGGGCGCGGGATGCCCTCTCTACGGTCCGCCACCAACACGACAAGCAAATGGGGAATGCGATGAAGGCGATGCAGGTTGCGCTGGCAGTCGGTGCCGTCGCGCTGTTGGCGTCGGCCACGCAGGCTTCGGCGCAGAACATGATGGGCTACGGCCAGAAGAACCGGGACAAGCCGGCTCAGCAGCAGTACATCCCGCCGCTGAAGGCGCAGGAGAAGGTCTTCCCGCTCGATTCGACCTGGACGGCGGTGAGCCTCAACGGCAAGCCCTTCGCGGGCGCCGAGCGGCCGAGCTTCATCATCGACAAGCAATACCGCGCCCGCGGCTTCGGCGGCTGCAACACCTTCGCGGCGACTGCCTTCCCGCTCAAGGAGCAGCACCTGGCGGTCGGCCCGCTGGCGCTGACCAAGCGCAACTGCGACAAGGCGGTCGGCGCCTCCGAGATGCAGTTCTTCACGGCTTTGCGCACCTCGGGCCAATGGGACATGGTCGGCTCGCAGCTGGTGATCAAGAGCCAGGCCGGCGAGCTGCGCTTCGACCGCGCGCTCTGATACCGGATCTGGGAGTTTACTTCCGGATCCCATATCACAAGCCCGCGCGGTGAAGCCGTAAGGCTTTACACGACTGAGCGAAGCCGATCTCCGCATCGCGAAGCAATCCCGGAGGGATCGCCCGACGCGATCAACCGGAGATCGTATGACGAGCCTCATCCTTTCGCAGCATGGCATGACGGCCCCGCCCATCGGCGGGGCCGTTCGCGCATGGGCCGGACGCCGGAAACGATTTACCGCCGCGCTCCAGTGCTTTAAGGCGCTGTCTCGTCCAGCGCGACGGTCCGGGTTTCTCCCGATTCCCGCCGGCACGCGGCCCAACGACAAGTGCGGATGCGAGGAGGAAGCGGGATGCGGTCGATGTCGAGGAGAGTGCTGCTCGCGGCGGCGCTGCTGGGAAGCGGTCTGGCCGGCGCGCAGGCGCAGGACAAGTCGCCGGTGAAGCTCGGCGCGATCGAGATCCTGACCGGGCCGAACAGCCGCTACGGGATCGCGATCCAGCGCGGCTTCGACCTCGCGCTCGCCGACATCAACAAGGCCGGCGGCGTGCTCGGCGGCCGGCCGCTCAGCCTGGCCTACGAGGATTCGGCCGGCGCCAAGGAGCAGGCGCTCAACGCCGCCCGCAAGCTCATCGGCCGCGACAAGGTCCCGCTGATCCTCGGCCCCACCCTGTCGAACGAGATGTTCGCCGCCGGCCCCGTCGCCAACGAGCGCAAGGTGCCGATCGTCGGCACCTCGACCACCGCCAACGGCATCACGGCGATCGGCCCCTACGTCTTCCGCACCTCGCTGCCCGAGGCCGACGTGATCCCGGTCACGCTCAAGACGGCCAAGGACAAGTTCGGCATCAAGCGCGTCGCCGTGATGTACGGCAACGACGACGCCTTCACCAAGTCGGCCTACGACGTGATGAAGGCCGGGCTGGAGAAGCTCGGCATCGAGACCCTGACGACCGAGACCTTCGGCTCGAAGGATTCGGACTTCTCGGCCCAGCTCACCAAGATCAAGGCGCTGAACCCCGATGCGATCGTGCTGTCGGCGCTGGTCGAGGCGGCCTCGGGCATCGAGCTCCAGGCGCGCCAGCTCGGCATCCCCGACAAGGTGTTCTTCATCGGCGGCAACGGCCTGAACTCGCCCAAGCTCGGCGACATCGCCGGCAAGGCGGCGGACGGCACCCTCGTCGGCAGCCCGTGGTTCATCGGCAAGCCGGATGCGGCGAACCAGGCCTTCGTCAACGCCTTCAAGGACAAGTACGGCGGCGACCTGCCCGACCAGTTCGCGGCCCAGGCCTACGACACGCTGTTCATCGTCGCCAAGGCGATCGACGCCGCCGGCGCGCCGGACTCCGAAAAGATCAAGGACGCGCTCATCAAGGTGAAGCACACCGGCGTGATGGGTCCGTTCTCGTTCTCCGACAGCCGCGACCCGGCGGATACGTCCGGCGTGGTGGTGCTGGTGATGAAGGGCGGCAAGTTCCAGCTGCTGCAGTAGCGATCCATCTCCCCTCCCCCTTGTGGGGAGGGGCCGGGGGTGGGGGTGGTGCCGGAGAAGTCTCAGCGGTGCCTTCTGCTCCACCCCCACCCCTGACCCCTCCCCACAAGGGGGAGGGGAAAGCGCCTTATTCTGAGATCGTGTCGCGACTGCTCACCGATTGACCCGCCGCGCGATATCGGCCACGTCGCGCTTTTCCCATCCTGTTCGGCCCTGGGGCCGGGCCGCAGCGGGCGCCGGGCGCCCATCGAACTCTCCTAGCCCCCATGCTTGAGCAGCAGCTCGTCAACGGCGTCGTGCTCGGCGCGACCTACGCCCTCTTCGCTATCGGCTTCACGCTGATGTTCGGGGTGATGGGCGTCATCAACCTCACCTACGGGGTCTACTTCGCGCTCGGCGCCTTCGCGGCTTTGTGGAGCACGCAATGGGCCGGGCTGCCGATCTGGGCAGCCCTCCCGGTCGGCGCGCTGGTCGCCGGGCTGATCGCGGTCGCCCTCGACACCCTCCTCCTCACCCGCCTGCGCAAGGCGAAGGCGCCCGAACTCGCCTCGCTCATGGTGACGCTGGGGGCGACGCTCTTCCTCTATGCCGGCATGGCGGCGGCGCTAGGCACCGAGATCCGGCGCTTCCCGGCCGAGGTCTTTTCGGGGGGTGCCTACAGTCTCGGCGACGTCCGAGTCGGCACGACGCAAGTTCTGATCCTCGCGGCAGCCATCGTCCTGATGCTGGCGCTGCTCGCGCTCGTGCGCGGCTCGCGGATCGGGCTCGCCATCCGGGCGGTGGCCGAGAACCCGGACGCAGCCTCGCTGATGGGCATCAACGGCGCCCTGATGCTGCGGGTAGTGTCGTTCCTGTCCGGCGCCATCGGGGGCGCGGCGGGCGTCCTCGTCGGGCTCAACTTCAACGCCATCCAGCCCTTCATGGGCGAGCACATGATGCTGCGCGGCTTTGCCGTCATCATCGTCGGCGGGCTCGGCGACCTGCGCGGCGCGCTGCTGGCCGGCCTGCTGCTCGGTCTCGCCGAAGTGCTGACCGCCGCCTACCTCTCCTCGACCCTCAAGGACATGATCGCCTTCGCGCTCCTCGTCGCCACCCTGTGGTTCCGTCCGCTCGGCCTGTTCGGCCGCGCCGCCGCCAAGCGGGCTTGAACGCCATGTGGGAAGCTCTCGACGACTTCTACTGGACCTACCAGAGCCTGATCCACGGAATCGGCGTGAACGGCATCCTGGCCCTGTCGGTCTACGTGGTGCTGGCGGTGGGCCAGCTCTCGCTGGGACAGGCCGCCTTCATGGGCGTCGGCGCCTATACGGGCGCCCTGCTCTCGGTGAAGTTCGGCGCGCCCTTCGCCGTGTCGATGCTGGCCTCGGCCATCGTTCCGGCCCTGCTGGCGCTGGTCGTCGGCGGGCCGACGCTCCGGCTCACCGGCGTCTACCTCGCCATCGCGACGATCGGGCTCGGCGAGATCACCCGCATCGTCTTCCTCAACTGGGACTATGCCGGCGGAGCGCTCGGCCTGTCGAACATCCCCGAGCGCGGCGGCGTGCCGGCGATCTACGGCACGCTCGCGGTGCTGCTGATCGGCCTGACGCTGGTGGCGCGCTCCCGCGTCGGCCGCGCCATGGAGGCGATGCGCGAGGACGAGGCCGCCGCCGGCGTGATGGGGGTGAACCTGCCGCGCTACCGGCTCGTGGCGCTCGTCGTCTCCTCGGCGATGGCCGGGGTGGCGGGCTGCCTCTCGGCCCACGTCTCGTCGTTCATCGGCCCGAACGAGTACGGCTTCGAGGCGGCGGTGACGATCCTCAGCTACGCGCTTCTCGGCGGCATCGGCTCGCCGCTGGCGCCGGTGCTGGGCTCCACCATCCTCACCCTGCTGCCGGAGGTGCTGCGCCCGCTCGCCGATTTCCGCCTGATGGTGAACGGCCTGATCATCGTGCTCGCCGTCCTGTTCATGCCGCGGGGCATCCTGCCCTGGCGCATCGCCCGGACCGGCTGACATGTCGCTCCTCACCGTCCAGGGTCTTACCCGCCGCTTCCAGGGCCTCGTCGCCGTCGATGCGGTCGATTTCGCGGTCGAGCCCGGCACCGTCCACGGGCTGATCGGCCCGAACGGCGCCGGCAAGACCACCCTGTTCAACCTCGTCTCCGGGGTGCTCGCGCCCAGTGCCGGCAGCGTGCGCCTCGGCGACCAGCCCCTCGACGGGTTGGCGCCCTACCGGCGCACGGCGCTCGGGCTCGCCCGCACGTTCCAGAACATCCGCATCTTCTCCGAGATGACGGTGCTGGAGAACGTGATGACCGGGCTGCACACCCGGCTGTCCTCGACCTGGGGCATCCTCCTGCGCAGCCCGGCCTTCCGCGCCGAGGAGCGCCGGGCCAAGGCCAAGGCGCGAGACCTCCTCGCCTTCGTCGGGCTCTCCGAGGCCGCTGACACCCGCGCCGGCGACCTGCCCTACGGCGATCAGCGCCGGCTCGAGATCGCCCGGGCGCTCGCCTGCGAGCCGCGGCTCGTGCTCCTCGACGAGCCCGCCGCCGGCATGAACCCGGCCGAGACCCACGCTCTGCTCGGCCTCCTGCGCCGCCTGCGCGACGAGCGCGGCCTGACCCTGCTGCTCGTCGAGCACGACATGCCCCTGGTGATGAGCCTGTGCGACCGGCTGACGGTCTTGAATTTCGGCCGCCGCATCGCCGACGGCACGCCGGCCGAGGTGCGCGCCCACCCGGCGGTGATCGAGGCCTATCTCGGCACCGGCAGCCACGAAGTCAGCGTCAGCCGGGGAGCGGTCTCGTGAGCGAGTTGCTTGCCGTCGAGGGCCTGCGCCTCGGCTACGGCCGGGCCGACGTGGTCCACGGCATCGGCCTGACGGTGCGGCGCGGCAGCATCGTGTCGTTGATCGGCTCCAACGGCGCCGGCAAGACCACGATCCTGCGCAGCCTCTCGGGGCTGATGAAGCCCCGGGCGGGCAAGGTCCTGTTCGGCGACGAATCTCCCGTCGACATCGCCGGCGAGGCGGCCCACCGCATCGCGCGCCGCGGCATCGTCCAGGTGCCCGAGGGCCGCCAGGTCTTCGCCAACATGACGGTGGCCGAGAACCTGCGGCTCGGGGCCTACCACGTCCCGGGGCCGGAGGCGGCGCGGCGGCAAGCGGCGGTCGAGGCGCGCTTTCCCCGTCTCGCCGAACGCCTGCGCCAGCAGGCGGGCTACCTCTCGGGCGGCGAGCAGCAGATGCTGGCGATGGGCCGCGCGCTCATGGCCGAGCCGGTGCTGCTCCTCCTCGACGAGCCCTCGATGGGCCTCGCCCCCCTGATCGTCGACGAGATCTTTTCCATCATCGCATCTCTGCGGGCCGAGGGGCGCACCATCCTGCTCGTCGAGCAGAACGCCAGCGCGGCGCTCGCCATCGCCGACTACGCCTACGTGCTGGAGACCGGCCGCATCCGCCTCCAGGGCCAGGCGGCGGAGATCGCCCGCAACCCGGAAGTGACGGCGGCCTATCTGGGGGTGTGAGGCGGACCTGGTCCGAACGCCCGATACGCTCGAGACGGTCCTTGTCCGGAGCAATGCCCGGTCGCGCTGCGATTGGTCACCGCTCGTTCATACGAAACCGCTCCGGGCCGCCGGCGTCACAGCGCCCGCATCGACCGTTCCACCATCGCCTGCACGCTGCCGACGCGCTCGGCCATGCGCTCGTTCACGCACATCTGCACGGTGGTGCCGTAATACAGCATGCCGTGGCTCTTCTGCTTGTGGCACTCGTAGGCCGGCTGGGCGACGAGGCTGCCGGCGACGAGGACCGGCAGGGCCAGCACCTTGGCGACGAGGGCGAGGCCGCCGAGGAGGCGGCTGCGGGGTGCCGCCGGGGCCGGCGCCCAGACGATCTCGATGGTGCGCACGTCGCGGCTCTCGCGGGGAGCGGACCGGGAGACGTCGCGGGAGATCCGAACCGGCATCCGGTCGGGCAGCGTCGAAGGCGGGAGCGGGCGGGCGGCGGCATCGCTGGTCCCGGCGATCATCCGGCGGAAATCGGCGTTGGTCAGGGCCATGGCGGCAACCTCGTCGCAGGATCGCGGAATGAGGCACCGTGTGCCTCGGTTACCGCGATCCTTGCGTCTCGCGTGCCAATGGAAACCGGTTGGAAACCATTCCGCAGCGGCACATTCGTAGGAAAAGATCACTCCGGTTGCACCACGGCCCGTCCCGCTCGCAGCGTGGCTGTACCGGGACGGGGCAGGTGCCCCGTGGGGCTCCCCAGGGGGCCCGGCAAGGCCAAGGGGCGGGTCCTGGCACCTCCGGGGACGCTCAGCCCCCCTCCCCCAGGCGCTTCTCGTAGCGCCAGGCGGTGGTGCCGTCCTCGTAATAGTCCTCCACGGTCTCGAAGCGGCGGTAGCCGCTGCGCTCGTAGAGGCGGATGCCGGCGCCGTTATCCTCGCGCACCTCGAGGCGCAGGGACCGGCAGCCCCGAGCCAGGGCCTCGGTCTCGGCGGCTTCGAGCAGCACCCGGCCGAGGCCCGTGCCGGCCCGGCTCGGCGCCACCGCGATCGAGGACAGACGGGCGCGCCGGCTGCCGCGGCGGCGCTCGATCGTCGCGGCGCCGACCAGCACCGCGCCGTCGAGGGCGACGAGCAGCGAGATCGAGGGCGAGCCGATCGCGTGGCGGATCGCCCGGCGCTCGGCCCGGTCGGTGGCGAAGGCCGCGACCTCGAGCGCCATCAGGGCGTCGAGGTCCTCGGGAAGCGCCGGCCGGATCGCGACGGCCGGCGTGGACGCGGGCTTCTCGCTCACGCGGCCTTCCACGGATAGGTCCAGGTCTCGGTGAGCGTCTGCCCGCGGGCGCGCAGGAACGCGCGCAGCTCGGTCGATTGCCCGGCCTCGTCGAGCCGCACGTCGATCGCCGCGCGAAAACCCTTCACGTGGAGGTTCGGCACCAGCGAGACCGCGAGGATCTTGCCCTGCGTCGTCGAGGGCACGATCTCGACCGCCTTCGGATCGGTGAGCCAGTAGGAGAGGTCGCCGCCCGAGAAGTCGACGAGGAAGCGCCGGGTGCGCGGCTCGCTCGCATCCGCCGTGCCGCCGCTCGCGGTCGTGCGGGCGACGTAGGTGTTCACCACCCGGCCGCCGGGATGCAGCTCGTCGGTCTCGGCGAGCGCGCGGATCTTGTAGGACAGCTCCACCGCCTCGCCGGGCTTGTAGGGTTGCTTCGGCTGCCAGGACGCCACGATGTTGTCGTGGGTCTCGTTCTGCGTCGGCAGCTCGACGAGGCGCACCGTGCCCTCGCCCCACTCGCCCTGCGGCTCGACCCAGTAGCCCGGGCGGCGATGGTAGAACGCCTCGAGATCCTGGTAATCCTCGAACACCCGGTCGCGCTGCATCAGCCCGAAGCCCTTCGGGTTGCGGTCCTCGAAGGCCGAGATCCAGCGCTCCTTCGGGTTGCGCAAGGGCCGCCAGATCCACTCGCCGCCGCCGGACTGCATCAGCAGCCCGTCGGAATCGTGCAGCTCGGGGCGGTAGTCGTCCGAGTGGTGGCGGTCGTTCTCGCCGATGAAGAACATCGAGGTCAGCGGCGCGATGCCGACCGTCGTAAGCTCCCGGCGCGGAACCAGCGTGCAGCGCACGTCGACCACCGTCTCGTCGCCCGGATAGACCAGGAACTGGAACGCGCCGGTGCAGGACGGCCCGTCGAGAAGCGCGTAGATCACCGCCCGGTCGGCGCCCTTCGGCGGCATCTCGATCCAGAACTCGCGGAAGACCGGGAATTCCTCCGGCCCGCCGACGCCCTCGACGTTGACGGCCAGGCCCCGCGCCGAGAGGCCGTAGAGCTGGTCGCGGCCGAGGAAGCGGTAGTAGCTCGCGCCGAGGAACGAGATCAGCTCGTCGAGCACGCCCGGCTTGTTGAGGGGATAATGCAGCCGGAAGCCCGCGAAGCCGAGATTGACCGGCAGCGGCTTGTCGATGGTGGTGCGGCCGTAATCGAACAGGCCAGGCTGGTAGGGGATCGGCGTCGGCACCCCGTCGCGCACCACGTTCACCGTCACGGGCCGGGTGTAGAGGAAGCCGAGGTGGAAGAGCTGGAGCCGGAACGGCCCGTCCTGGTCGCCGAGCAGCGCCCGGTCGGGCCGGAAGCGGATGTCGCGCCAGGCGTCGTAGTCGAGGGAGGCGAGCGGCGCCGGCAGCGGCGCAACGTTGGCCTCGAACGGCGCACCCGCGAGCGCCTTCGCGCGGCGCACCACCTCGTCGAAGCGGAAGCGCGGAGGGCCCGACGGCGCCGGGGCCGGGTCGGGCGGCGGCAGGGCGCTCGGGCCCGGCTGGGTCGGCCCGACCTGGGCGGAGGCCGCGCCGGTGAAGGCGGCGGAGGAGAGCAGGCCGGCGAGCAGCGCGCGGCGCGAGGGTGCAAGGGTCATGTCGTCCTGGAGGATATGGCGCGCGGGCTGAACACGCGCCTTTCGCGTCGGCCGGTTGAATGGCCCGTCCGGCCTCGCTTGAGAAGGCCCCGCGGGCGGGAAGCGTTCCGCGGCGGGGCCCGACCGTGTCACTTCGGCCACCCTGGGGAAATCCCGCGGGAATCCGCATCTTGGGACTTGCGGCGGAGGACCTTGCTCCGTATCTACCGCCTTGCCCAATTTCGCACGTGCCTGTGGCCGCGTGCCGGTTGGTGGGCATCCGGACAAGAGGCCGGACAGCCGCCAGGGGTCTTAAAGGATCGATGGCCGGGAAGGGTGGATCCCTCCGGCCGGCATCCAGGTGGCGACACCGGACCCCGACAACAACCGGCAGCCGGAGGCAAAACCGGCGAACCCCGCTCTCCACGGGGGACGCAGCTTAAAGCAACGACGAACGGGCTTTTTTGGTCTCGTCGGCCCTCCAAAGGCCGACACCGAAGAGGCTTGTTTCTCCTTGCCCCGAGTGCGGATCGGGTTTCCCCGTTCCAAGCAAAGGCAGCTTCCGGGTGCTCTGCGCCCGCGTCGCTCGGCGTGTCTCCACAGCACGTCCGCGCCGCGTCGCATCGCCCCCTGACGCCGGACGGCCGACGCGCGCCGTCTTGATCTCGACTTCGGGTTCCCGCGGGAGCCCTCTCGAACCTTTGGTGGGGCTGATCATGACCGATCGCATCCGCGATTTCCTGCGCGTGCGCCGCGAGCTCGGCCGGGACGAGGGTCCCGTGATGGTGCTCGACCTCGACGTCGTGCGCGACAACTACACCGCCTTCGCCCGCGCCCTGCCCGACACCCGGGTGTTCTACGCCGTCAAGGCGAACCCGGCCCCCGAGGTGCTGCGCGCGCTCGCCGAGATGGGCTCCTGCTTCGACACCGCCTCGGTGGTCGAGGTGCAGATGGCGCTCGCCGCCGGCGCCACCGCCGACCGGATCTCCTTCGGCAACACCATCAAGAAGGAGCGCTGCATCGCCCGCGCGCTCCAGCTCGGCGTGCGGCTCTTCGCCGTCGACTGCCAGGCCGAGGTCGACAAGATCGTCCGCGCGGCGGACGCGGTGAACGTCGCCCGCGAGGACGTGCAGGTGTTCTGCCGCATCCTGTGCGACGGCGCCGGCGCCGAATGGCCGCTGTCGCGCAAGTTCGGCTGCGTGCCGGAGATGGCGGTGGACGTGCTCGAGCACGGCACCCGGGCGGGCCTGCACGCCTACGGCGTGTCGTTCCACGTCGGCTCGCAGCAGGGCAACACGGAAGCCTGGGACGGGGCGCTCGCCTCGGCCTCGATGATCTTCCGCGAGTGCGCGGAGCGCGGCATCCACCTCTCGATGGTGAACCTCGGCGGCGGCTTCCCGACCAAGTACCTCAAGGCGGTGCCGGGCGTGGAATCCTATGGCGACGCGATCTTCCGGGCGCTGACCAAGCATTTCGGCAACCAGCTGCCGGAGACGATCATCGAGCCGGGCCGCGGCATGGTCGGCAATGCCGGCATGATCGAGGCCGAGGTGGTGCTGGTCTCGCAGAAGTCCGACGCCGCCGACGAGGTGCGGTGGGTCTACCTCGACATCGGCAAGTTCGGCGGCCTCGCCGAGACGATGGACGAGTCGATCCGCTACCGCATCCTCACCGCGCGCGACGAGGACCGCACGGTGCCGTGCGTGCTCGCCGGCCCGACCTGCGACTCGGCCGACGTGCTCTACGAGAAGACCCCCTACCCGCTGCCGATCTCGCTGGCGATCGGCGACAAGGTGCTGATCGAGGGCGCTGGCGCCTACACCACCACCTACGCGGCGGTGGCGTTCAACGGCTTCCCGCCGCTTCAGTCCTACGTGATCTGATCGATCGGCGCCCCTCGGCGCCGATCTCGCCGGAACAACGCGCCGGGTCCGCCGTTACAGAGGCCCCGGCGCGTTCGCGCCTCCATCCCCATCCTCATAGTCCCGGACGGCCCGCCGCGTGCGGCGGGTGCGAGGGCTGTCCTTTGCCCGTTCGTGTCAGTCTCGGGAGGGTACGGCCATGATCCAGATCCGCGACGAGCGCGCCGCCGACTTCGCTGCCCGCGAGCACCTGCTCGACGTCTGCTTCGGCGAGGCGCGCTTCACCAAGACCTGCGAGCGCCTGCGCGAGGGACGCCTTCCGGCGGACGGCCTCGCCCTGGTGGTCGAGATGCAGGATCGCCTGGTCGCCACCGTGCGGCTGTGGGATGTCGAGGCCGGGGGCATCCCCGCCCTGATGCTCGGACCGATCGCCGTCGAGCCCAGCCTGCACGGGCTCGGCATCGGCAACAGGCTGATGCGCGAGGCGCTATCCCGCGCCGCAGCGCTGGGCCATCGCGCGGTGATCCTCGTCGGCGACGCGCCCTACTATGCCCGCTTCGGCTTCACCCGCGAGCGGGTCGGGGCCTTGAGCCTGCCCGGCCCCTACGCGCCGGAGCGGTTCTTGGGCCTCGACCTCGTGCCGGGCGCGCTCGACGGCGCCGCTGGCATGGTGCGGGCAACCGGTCGGGTGGTGCCGAGCGCCCTGCCGGCGCAGGAGTTCCGCGTCGCGGCGTGAGCCGGGTTCCCCCCGCTCACCCCCGCAGGGCGTCCGCTCGTCCCGGTGGAACCGGGAGTCCCCGGCTACGCCACCGGCCCCGACACCCCCGCCTGCGCGAAGGTCGCCATCTCGCGGTGGCAGGCCACCGCCGCCTTGACGACCCCGAGCGCGAGCGCGGCCCCGCTGCCCTCGCCGAGGCGAAGTCCCAGGTCGAGGAGCGGGCGCAGGCCCAGACGCTCCAGCACCGCCGCGTGGTCGCCCTCCGCCGAGACGTGGCCGGCGAGGCAGTGGTCGAGGGCGCGGGGATCGACGGCGTGGAGGAGCGCGGCGGCGGCGGTCGAGACGTAGCCGTCGATCACCACCGGCACCCGCTGGAGCCGCGCCGCCAGGATCGCCCCGGCCATCGCGGCGATCTCGCGGCCCCCGAGGCGCGCCATCACGGCGAGCGGATCGTCGAGATGGCCCTGGTGGCATGTCAGCGCCGCCTCCACCGCCGCGACCTTGCGGGCAAAGCCCGCCTCGTCGATCCCGGTGCCGCGGCCGACCCAGCGGGCCGGCTCGCCGCCGTAGAGCGCGGCGTAGATCGCCGCCGCCACCGTGGTGTTGCCGATCCCCATCTCGCCGACGGCGAGCCCGTCGGTGCCCGCCGCCACCGCCTCCATGCCGAACGCCATCGTGGCGACGCAGGCCTTCTCGGTCATCGCCGGCTCGGTCGTGATGTCGCCGGTCGGCATGTCGATGGCGAGGTCGAACACCTTGAAGCCGAGGCCGTAGGCGGCGCAGATCTGGTTGATCGCCGCGCCACCGGCGGCGAAGTTGTCGAGCATCTGGCGGTTGACCGTCGCGGGATAGGCCGAGACGCCCTTGCCCGCCACACCGTGGCTGCCGGCGAAGACGCAGACCAGCGGCCGGTCGAGGCTCGGCGGCGCCTTGCCCTGCCAGGCCGCCATCCAGGCGGCGAGGAATTCGAGCCGGCCGAGGCTGCCGGCGGGCTTGGTCAGGAGCGAGTCGCGGGCCGAGACCTCGGCGGCGGCGGATTCGTGCGGCCCCGGCATGGTGGCGATCAGGCGGCGGATGTCGTCGAACGGGGCGGCGTCGGTCGGGGTGTCGGCCATGGGGGCGGTATCCTCGCGGGGGCAACCCGTCTGGTGGGCTATCGTGAGGCGTGCAGATACAGCAAAATGCCGACGGGGCGAATCCATGGGGTCGGGAGCGCCTTCGTCGGGGCGTGTGGTGTGATGGCGACGGGACTGAACGCGGGGCCGGACCGATCGAGCCATTCCGCCGACGACGAGTTCGAGCCGCCCTCCCCCCCATCCGGCCCGTGGCCGCCGCTCGCCGACCTCGCCGCCTGCCTGCGCTTCTACAGCCGCCTGCCGGTCCCGGCCCTGCCGGGCGAGGCCGACGCACACGCCGCGCCCGACTTCCGCACCGCGCCCCGGATGCTGCCCCTCGCCGGGCTGGTGATCGGAGGAGCCGGCGCCGTCGCGCTCGCGGCCTCCCTGGCGCTCGGCCTCGGGCCGTTCCTCGCCGCCACCCTGGCGCTCGCCTTCACGACGCTCGTCACCGGGGCGCTGCACGAGGACGGCCTCGCCGACGTGGCGGACGGGTTCGGCGGCGGCGCCACCCCGGCCCGGCGGCTCGAGATCATGCGCGACAGCCGCATCGGGGCCTACGGGGCCGCCGCCCTGGTCCTGTCCTACGCGCTCCGCATCGGGGCGCTCGCCACCCTCGCCGACCGGATCGGCTGGCGGGTCGCCGTCGCCTTCCTGGCGGCGGCGGCCTTGTCGCGGACCGCCGCCCTGTGGCCGCTCTGCCGCCTGCCCTTCGCCCGGCCGGACGGCGCCGCCCACGCGGTCGGCCGGCCGACCGCTTCGACGCATGCCACCGCCTGGGCGCTCTGCCTCGCGGTGCTGGCGGCGGCCGGCCTCCTCGGCCTGCCCTGGCTCGGCCTGTGCCTGTCCGGTCTCCTCGCCTTCCTCGCCGCCTGGACCCTGACCCGGATGGCCGCCCGCCTCGTCGGCGGCCAGACCGGCGACGTCATCGGGGCGAGCCAGCAGATGGCCGAGATCGCCGCCCTCCTCGCCCTCGTGATCGCGATTCCGAATTGATGCCCGCCTCCTCCCCCTGCATCCGCCTCTGCGTCCTCGATCCCGTCACCGGCCTGTGCGAGGGCTGCGGCCGCACCGGCGAGGAGATCGCCGCCTGGGGCTCCCTGTCCGAGCCGGAGCGGCTGCGGATCATGGCCGGGCTGCCGGCGCGGCTCGCCGCCGCCGAGCCGGAGCCCGAGCCGGCCCCGGCCCTGGCCTGACGCGCATGCCGGGCGCCGTCGGCATCGGTCTCCTGCTCCTCGCCTGCGCCTTCGCGCTCAACGCCGTCGGCGGGCGCGCCGTCGCGGGCCTGCGCCCCGACGAGGCGGCGGGGCTCGCCGCCGCGGGCGGAGCCGCGCTCCTGGTGCTGCACGGCGTCGGCAACCGGTTCCGGTCCGGATTCGGGGAGGGGCTGGTCTCGCTGCTGCTCTGGGTGGCGATCGGGGCGGGCGCCGCCGGCCTCTACGCCTACCGCGACGCGGCGCGGGACATGGCGTTCCGGGCGCTCGGGGAGATGAACCCGGGCGAGCCGGTGCCGGGGCGCGGCGACGAGGTGGTGATCGCCCGGCGGGTCGACGGCGGCTTCACGGTGCAGGCCAAGGTCAACGGCCGCGGGCAGGCCTTCGCCTTCGATACCGGCGCGAGCGCGGTGGTGCTCACCGCCGAGACCGCGGCCCAGCTCGGCCTCCACCCGGGCCCGGGCGCCTACCGGGTCCAGGTGCAGACCGCCAACGGCCGCACCGCCGCCGCCCCGGTGGTGCTCGACACGGTGGCGATCGGGCCGATCACCGAGACCCGCGTCGCCGCCCTGGTGACGAAGCCCGGGGCGCTCAGCATCAACCTGCTCGGGATGAGCTTCCTGGAGCGGCTGAGCTCCTACGAGGTGCGGGGCAGCCGCCTCATCCTGCGCGGAGCGCGGGGGTGAGGCTCACGCCGGCGAGGCCAGCGGCTTGCCCTTCTCGACGACGTATGTGCTGAGGATGCGCACCGGCTTTTCCCCGCTCTTCGCACCGGCATGGGGCACGCCCGGCGGGACCTGGAACCCGTCGCCGGCCTTGAGCAGACGGGTCGGCTGGCCCTCGATCGGCAGCTCGATCTCGCCGTCGAGGACGTAGCCCGATTCGATGCCCGGATGGGTGTGGCGGCCGACCAGCACGCCGGGCTCGATCTCGACCTCGGCGGTGATGGTGACGTAGCCGGGGGCCGGCCCCTCGGTCTGGCCCAGGACCCTGCGCTTCACCCCCGGCGTCGCCGCGGGCGGCGTTTGCGCCCCGGCATCGGTGGCGAGAAAGCCGGTCAGGCTGCAGATCGCGCACGAGGCGAATCCCGCGAAACCGCGTCGCGTCAGCATGGTATTCCTCCCGTCGGTCGCGCCCTCTTCCGGGGCGCGGTGCGGGGAGTGTGCGCGCATGCATGCGACAGTCAAGGGCGAGCGATAGACTGGATGCTTTTGAGCACAGGGCTGTCCGGGGCAGTTCCTTCTTGAAATGCAGCGCGGGTTTCCCCCTCTCCCCGCGGGCGGGGAGAGGGCTGTGTTACCGTTCAGGGAACACAGCAAGTGGAGGCGAAAGCCGGAGCGAGGGTGAGGGGGAAGTGCCGGAGGAGTCTCATCCGGAGACCCCCCCTCACCCTCGCGGCGAACCGCCGGTTCGCAGCTCGCCGCGTCACCTGGACGGTGACTCGGCCCTCTCCCCGCCCGCGGGGAGTGGGGAAACCCGCGCCACTTCTCTTCTCGGACAGCTTTGGTCTGACCGGGAAAACAATCGTGCACGGCCACGCCGCATCGGGAAAAGACAAGGTCGTCCCGGCACCGCGGAGCGGAACCGGGACGACCCAGGTGTTTCCGATGCCGGCGCCCCGGCGCCGGCAAAGCCCGTTCGCTCAGCGCTTGCCGAGCCGCTCCATCGGCGTCCGGAAGGTCTCCCGCGCGGTGAAGATCGACACCGCGGCGATCCCCGCCGTGGCGGTGACGAAGAGCGCCACCGGGACCCAGCCGGTCGGGCCGGTGCCGAGCAGCGCGGCGCTGATGACCGGGGCGAAGCCGCCGAGCGCGAAGCCGATCTGGGTGCCGATCGCCATGCCCGACAGCCGGACCCTGGTGTCGAACATCTCGCCGTAGAGCGACGGCCAGACCCCGTTGGCGGCGCTGTAGATCACGCCCGAGAGCAGGATGCCGAAGGTGAAGATCAGCGGCAGGTTGCCCTGGCTGATCGCCCACATGTAGGGCCAGATCAAAGCCGCGGAGCCGAGCGCGCCGAAGATGAAGACCGGGCGGCGGCCGATCCGGTCGGACAGGGCCGCGAAGGCGGGGATCGCGCCGAGCGCCACGACGTTCGCCAGGATCAGCACGGTCAGCATCGTCGAGCGGTCGATCTGCATCGTGTTGACGGCGTAGGACAGGGTGAAGACGCTGAAGATGGTGCTCACTACCGAGACGAGCGCCGCGAAGATCACCCGCAGCACGTCGGCCCACTGGGTGCGGAACAGCACCGCGACCGGAAGCTCCGCCTTCTCGCGGGTATGGGCCTCCTGCTCCTTCTCGAAGACCGGGGTCTCCGGCAGGGTGCGGCGGACCCAGAAGCCGACCGCGACCACGAGCGCGCTGAGGAAGAACGGGATGCGCCAGCCCCAGGACAGCATCTGCGCCTCGGGCATCTGGGTGATCGGCAGGAAGACCAGCGTCGCGAGGATCAGGCCGGCCTGCGTGCCGCTCAAGGTGAAGCTGGTGAAGAAGGCGCGCTTGGTCTCGGGGGCATGCTCGAGGGTCATCGAGTTGGCACCGGCCTGCTCGCCCGCGGCCGAGATGCCCTGGAGCAGGCGGGCGATCACGAGCAGGATCGGCGACAGGATGCCGAGCTGGTCGTAGGTCGGCAGGCAGCCGATCATGAAGGTCGAGAGGCCCATCAGGAGCAGCGTGAAGGTCAGCACCTTCTTGCGGCCGAAGCGGTCGCCGATATGGCCGAGCGCCACCGCGCCGAGCGGCCGGGTGATGTAGGCGACGCCGAAGGTCGCGAACGAGGCGATCGCCGCCGCCTGCGGGTTGTTCGGTGCGAAGAACAGTTTCGGGAAGATCAGCGCCGCGGCGGTGCCGTAGATGAAGAAGTCGTAGTACTCGACCGCGCTGCCGATCCAGCTCGCGAGCGCGGCCTTCTTCGGGGTCTTCACGGCCTCGGGCTCGGCGACCGCAGCGGCGGTCCCCGGAAAGACGGAGGAGGTCATCGGGCGTTTCCTGTGAGGGGGAGCGGGAGGCGACGGGCCCGTTGGCTCGGGCCGCTTTGGTTCGGGTTGCGGGCGAGATCAGGCCGTCTGGCCGAGCTCGGCGAAGTGGCGGAGCATCCGCTCCGGATCCGGGGTCCGGCCGGTGATGAGCCGGAAAGCCTCGACCGCCTGGAACACCGCCATGCCGCCGCCGTCGAGGGTGCGGCAGCCGATCCGCCGCGCCTCGCGCAAGAGCGCGGTCTCGAGCGGGAAGTAGACGATCTCGGCGACGAACAGGCCGGGGTGGAGGTATTCCGCCGGCAGCGGCAGGCCCGGATACTTGTCCATGCCGGTCGGCGTGCAGTGGACGAGGCCGTCGGCGGCCGCGACCTCCGCCGCGAGGTCGGTGCAGGCCCGCGCCCGGCCGGCGCCGAAGCGCTCGCACAGGGATGCGGCGACCGACGCCGCCCGGGCCGGGTCGATGTCGTTGAGGACGAGGCTCCTGACCCCGAGGGTGAGGAGCGCGTGCGCCACCGCCGCGCCGGCGCCGCCCGCGCCGAGCTGCACGACGCGATCGAGCGCCACGTCCGGCAGGCCGCGCCGGAACGCCTCGGCGAAGCCCCACCAGTCGGTGTTGTGGCCGATCCGCCTGCCGTCGCGCAGCACCACCGTGTTGACGGCGCCGAGGGCCGCGGCGTCGGGCGACAGCTCGTCGAGATGGGCGAGCACCGCCTGCTTGCACGGATGGGTGATGTTGAGGCCCGAGAAACCCATCCGCTCGGCGGCTTGCAGCAATTCGGGCAGGTTCTCGGCGCCGAGGCCCAGGCGCTCCAAGTCGATCTTCTGGTAGAGGAGCCGCAGGCCCTGCGCGTCGCCCTCGTGCTCGTGCATCGCCGGGGTGCGGGAGGCCTGGATGCCGTTGCCGATCAGGCCGGCCAGGATGGAGGTGGGGGCAGCGCCCATCGCGGGCTCCTCTCTCGATGCGTTCCTCGGATGGCGCGATTGCGACGCGCTTGAGTCTAAATGTACTAACCGGTACGTTCATGTCAAGCGCGAAAGGTGGGCGTTGGATCTTCCGCCGCTTCGGGCTCGACGCAGCCGGCCCCGTTTGCGATGGAGGGCCGGCGGAAACGGGAGAGGGAGAGCGCGATGAGGAAGTCGATCGCCACGGTGTCGTTGAGCGGAACGCTGATCGAGAAGCTGGAGGCGATCGCGGCGGCGCGCTTCGACGGCGTCGAGATCTTCGAGAACGACCTCCTGTTCCACACCGGCGCCGCCCGCGACGTGCGCCGCTACGCCTCCGACCTCGGCCTCTCGATCGACCTGTTCCAGCCGTTCCGCGATTTCGAGGGCGTGTCGGACGAGCAGCTGAAGCGCAACCTCGACCGGGCCGAGCGCAAGTTCGACCTAATGGAGGAACTGGGCGCGCCCTTGATCCTGGTCTGCTCCAACGTCGGCACCGAGGTCTCGGACGACGATTCCCGCATGGCCGACCAGCTCTACCAGCTCGCCGAGCGGGCGGCGAAGCGCGGCCTGAAGATCGGCTTCGAGGCCCTGTCCTGGGGCACCAAGGTGCGCACCTTCGACCGGGCCTGGGGCATCGTCGAGCGGGCGAACCACCCGCATCTCGGCCTGATCCTCGACAGCTTCCACACGCTGGCGCTCCCCGACGACTGGTCGGGCATCGCCAACCTCCCGGGCCAGCGGGTGTTCTTCGTCCAGCTGGCGGATGCGCCGCGCATCGGCATGAACCCGCTGACCTTGAGCCGCCACTTCCGCTGCCTGCCGGGCCAGGGCGACCTCGACGTACCGGGCTTCCTCCAGGCGGTGCTGGCCTGCGGCTATACCGGTACGATCTCGCTGGAGATCTTCAACGACGAGATGCGCGCCGCGCCCCCGCGCCAGACCGCCGCCGACGGCCACCGCTCGCTGCTGTTCCTCGAGGAGCGGGTGCGCCGCACCGAGGAGGCGGCGGCGCAGGCCTTCTCCCCGACCGCGCCCTCCCCGGCCAAGCGCCCCCGCCGCCGGGTCGAGCTGTTCGATCCGCCGCTGCCGCCGTCCATCGCCGGCCACCGCTTCATCGAGGTCGCGGTCGACGAGCGCTGCGAGGGCGCGCTCGCGCGGCTGCTCGGCCAGCTCGGCTTCACGCGTCTGGGCCAGCACCGCAGCAAGGCGGTGACGCTCTACGGCCAGGGCGAGATCCGCATCGTGCTCAACCGCGAACCGGATTCCTTCGCCGCCTCGTACTTCCTGATGCACGGCCCCTCGGTCTGCGCCCAGGCCATCGCCACCGACGACGCGCTCGCGGCGCTCGGTCGGGCCGAATCCTACGGCGCCGCCCGCTTCGGCGGCCGGATCGGACCGGACGAGAACACCTTCCCGTCGATCCGCGCGCCGGACGGCAGCCTGATCATCCTCACCGATCCCCAGACCGGCGGCGACTTCGAGCACGACTTCGTGATGGAGGGGAGCGCGGAGCCGGCGGGCCTGCTGACCCGGGTCGATCACGTCGCGCAGGCCCTGCCCGAGGGCCAGCTCGATTCCTGGGTGCTGTTCTACCGCGCGGTGCTCGGGCTCGAACCCGAGGACGTGGTGGTGCTGCCCGATCCTTACGGGCTCGTGCGCAGCAAGGCGATGTCGAACGCCGAGCGCACCATGCGGCTGCCGCTCAACATCTCGGAGAGCCGCAACACCGCCACCGCCCGCCTGGTGACGAGCTTCGCGGGCGCCGGCGTGCACCACATCGCGCTGTCGACCGACGACATCTTCGCGGCGGCCGAGCGGCTGAAGCAGGCGGGCGTGACGCTGCTGCCGATCCCGGCCAACTACTACGACGACGTGGCGGCCCGCTTCGGCCTCGACGACGCGCTGATCGCCCGGATGCAGTCGTTGAGCATCCTGTACGACCGGGTCGGCGAGGGCGAGTTCCTCCAGCTCTACACGACGCCGTTCGAGGAGCGGTTCTACTTCGAGATCGTGCAGCGCAAGGGCGGCTACGACCTGTACGGCGCGCCGAACGCGCCGGTGCGGATGGCGGCGTTGGCGGCGTTGCGCGGGCCGAACCTGTCGCAGGTGCTGCGGTAGTCAGGCCGTCTCTGCTGCTGAAAATTGGGAGCGGTTCCCCTCTCCCGTGTGGGAGAGGGGTCAGGGGTGAGGGTGCTACGGTCCTGATCGAAGCTCGAACCGTCCCGCCGCCAGCACGACGCTCTGAGTTTTACGCTGAAGCGTGTCACCCTCACCACTACCTCTCTCCCACACGGGAGAGGGGATCCCGCGACTTATTGGATTTGCGTGTTTTATAGAGCGAATTGACGCGCTCAGTTCTTCTTCTCGTCCGCCTTCGGCGCAGGAGCCGTCGTCGGGGCCGCCGCGGTCTTCTCGATCTTGGCGCCCTCGCGCAGCTTGGTGATGAGGTCCTGCTGCGTCTTGCGGGTCAGGTAGGCCTCGACCTGCTCCTTCATCTCGTCGAAGCTCGGCACCGGCTTGGTGCGCTTCTCCTCGACCTTGATGACGTGCCAGCCGAACTGTGTCTTGACCGGCTCGGAGATCTTGCCGGCCTCGAGCTTGAACGCCGCGTCGGCGAAGGGCGCGACCATCCGCTCCTTGGTGAACCAGCCGAGATCGCCGCCCTCGGCCTTCGAGCCGGGATCCTTCGAGGTCTCGGCCGCGACCTTGGCGAAGTCCTCGCCGCTCTTCAGGCGCGCGGCGATCTTCTTGGCCTCGGCCTCGTTGTCGACGAGGATGTGGCGGGCATGCACCTCCTCCTCGGGCTTCATCGCCTTGACGGTCTCGTCGTAGAGCGCCCGCTCGGCCTGCGGCGTCACCGCCTTCTTGGCCTCGCGCTCCAGGTACTCGTCGAGGAGGAGCTTGTCGCGGAAGTAGGCGAGCTTGCGGGCGAAGTCGGGGTTCTCGGCGATCTTCGCCTTCTCGGCGGCCTGGGCGCCGATCTTCAGGTCGACCATGTAGTCGACGAGGAGACCCTTCTTCTGCGCATCGTCGACGCCGGGGAGCGACAGGGCCGGATCGTCGGCCGCCACCGCGAGGTCGCCGGCGGTGATCGGTGCGCCATTGACTTTGGCGACCACCGTGTCGGGGGACTGGGCGGGGGCGGCGGGCGCCGCGGCCGGAGCGGCGGGCGCCGGCGCCTGGGCGAGCGCGGCTCCCGGCAGGAGGAGCCCGAGGGCGAGCGCGCCGTTGCGCCAGAGGGGAGAGAGGGTCGGCATGGCGTGATCCTTGGGGCCCGTGCGCGAGGTCGGTTGAAACCGGCGGACAGGTGGCAAAGATCGGCCGACAAGACAAGCGGCCCGCGCGCCGCAGCGGCAGGGACGGGCACCGCCCCCGCGGATCCGTGATCCGCGGGGAGGCGAGCGGGCGTCAGTACCCGGTCGAGGCGACCTCGATCCGGTCGCCGCGGCGGGCGAAGGCGACCGAGGCGGCCGTGCCCTCCGGGGTGCCGGGCACCGAGAAGCTGACGACCTGCTCGGAGGCGAGCGTGGTGATCACCCGCAGCGGGGTGGCGGAGACGGAATCGGTCGGCGCCAGGGTGGCGACGACGCGCAGGCCGTCCTTCTCGACGGTGTAGTAGGCCGAGCCGCGCACCGGGCCGAGATCGAGGCTGTGGGCCTGGCGCGGCTTCAGCTCGGAGGCGCCGGCCGCGCCCGCGACGAGGAGGCCGAGGGCGGTGAGGGCGAGGAGACGCATCGGTGGTCCTGGAGGTTCTGTCCGGCGCGAGGAGCGCGTCCGGAAAGCCGGGATTCGCCGGGAGCCCGCAGCTAAGCATTCCTCATGATGCGACGCAATAGAAATATGTTGCAATGCACAATGAGGCACGGGCATCTCCGCTCGTCGTGTCGTCCTACGCGGATGGACGCCAAGCCTCGCCTCGCCGCAAGGGTGGCGGCGTGACCTCCGCCCCGCCCCGCCCTACCTGCCGCCGGAGCGATCCGCCGCCGTCCCGAACGCCGCCCTCATGAGACACCCATGAGCACCTACCGCTTCGACAGGCTCCTCAGCCCCCGCTCCGTGGCGCTGGTGGGCGCGAGCGCGCGGCCGAGCGCGTTCGGCGCGGCGATCCTGCGCAACCTGCGCGAGGCGGGCTTTGCCGGCCCGATCTGGCCGGTGAACCCGCGCCACGACAGCGTCGACGGCGTGCAGGCCTTCGCCGACCTCGCCGACCTGCCCGAGCCCGCCGACCTCGTGGTGGTCGTCACGCCGCCCGAGACCGTGCCGGAGGTGGTCGAGGCGGCGGGCCGCCGGGGCTGCGGTGCGGCCGTCATCATCACCACCGGCCTCGGCAGCGGGCCCGGATCCCTGGCGGAGGCCGCGCGGGCGGCAGCGCGGCGGCATTCGTTGCGCCTCGTCGGGCCCGACAGCATGGGGCTCGCGGTGCCCCACGCTGCCCTCAATGCCAGCCTGCTGGCGCGGGCACCGCTTCCCGGCGACCTCGCGCTGATCTCGCAGTCGCGCACCGTGGCGGCCGGCATCGTCGCCTGGGCTCAAGGACGCGGCACCGGCTTCTCGGGAGTCGTCTCCCTCGGCAACGCGCTCGACGTCGACATCGCCGACTGCCTCGACCACTTCGCCACCGACATCCGCACCCGGGCGATCGTGCTCTCGATCGACAGCGTGGCCGACGCGCCGAAATTCATGTCGGCGGCGCGGGCCGCCGCGCGGGCAAAGCCCGTGGTGGTCCTGCGCTCCGGCCGGCACGACACCGCCCGGCCGGTCGACGGCCGCGCCGCCACCCATACGGGCATCCTCGCCCGCACCGACGCGGTCTACGACGCCGCCTTCCGGCGCGCGGGCCTGCTGCGGGTGCAGGACCTCGACGAGATGTTCTCAGCGGTCGAGACGCTGGGGCGCCAGCGCCCGTTCCCGGGCCGGCGCCTCGCCATCCTGGCCAACGGCCGCGGCGTCGGCGCCATCGCGGTCGACCGGCTGATCGATCTCGGCGGCACCCTGGCGGGCCTGTCGGACGAGACGCGGGCGCGGCTCGCCGCGGCGGTGCCGGGGACCGAGGCGGCCGCCTGGCGCAACCCGGTCGATATCGGGGCCGATGCCGACGGGCCGCGCTACGCCGCTTCGCTCGAGGCGCTGATCGCCGACCGCGACAACGACGCCGTGCTGGTCATCAACGTGCCGACCGCCCTGTCCGGCGGCGCTGCCGTGGCGAGCGCGATCGTCGAGGCGGTGAAACGCGGCCGCAAGGGGAGCTTCCGCGCCCGGCCGGTCTTCGCCGTCACCGTCGGCGACGAGGCGGCGGGCGAGATCCTGAGCCAGGCCGGCATCCCGCGCTTTGCCACCGATGCCGACGCGGTCGAAGGCTTCACCCATCTCGTGCGCTACCGCGAGGCGCAGGACGACCTCACCACCACCCCGGCGGTTCTCCCCGACGACCTGGTGCCGGATGCGGGTGCGGCCCGGATGATCGTCGACGGCGTGCTTGCGGAAGGCCGCACCTGGCTCGACCCGCGCGAGATGGCCGACCTGCTCGCCGCCTACGGCATCCCGACCCAGCCGGTGACGCTCGCCGCCGACGCCGACGCGGCGGCCGAGGCGGCCTGGCCGGTCATCGCCGCGGGCGGCACGGTGGCGCTCAAGCTCGTCTCGCCGGACGTGGTGCACAAGTCCGACGTCGGCGGCGTGCGCCTCGGCCTTTCCAGCGAGGCGGCGGTGCGCGAGGCCGCGGCCGAGATGCTGGCGCGGGTCGCGCAGGAGCGGCCCGGGGCCACGGTCACCGGCTTCGTCGTCCAGGCGATGCTGCGGCGGACGCAAGCGCGCGAATTGATCGCCGGCCTCGTCGACGACCCGGTCTTCGGCCCCGTGGTGGTGTTCGGCCGCGGCGGCACCGCCGTCGAGGTGATCGACGACCGGGCGCTGGCGCTCCCGCCTCTCGACCGGCGGCTCGCCGCCGACCTCATCGGCCGCACCCGGGTGGCGCGCCGGCTCAAGGCCTATCGCGACGTAGCAGCCGCCGACGAGGCGGCGGTCGCCCTCGTGCTGGTCAAGCTCGGCCAGCTCGCCGCCGACCTGCCGGAGCTGCGCGAGCTCGACATCAACCCGCTGCTCGCCGACCGCGACGGCGTCATCGCGCTCGATGCCCGCGCCGCCGTGGCGCCGCTGCCGCCGGAGCGCCGCCGCGACGCCGGCACCGGCCCGAGCCACGCGCGCTTCGCCGTGCGGCCCTATCCGCGTGCCTGGGAGCGCCACCTCGTGCTGGAGGGCCAGGGGATCCTGGTGCGACCGGTGCGGGCCGAGGACGAGGGGCTGTTCGAGGCGTTCTTCCGGCAGGTCAGCGCCGAGGACCTGCGCCTGCGCTTCTTCGCGCCGGTGCGCGACTTCAGCCACGCCTTCCTCGCCCGCCTGACCCAGCTCGACTACGCCCGCGCCATCGCCTTCGTGGCGATCGAGGAGGCGAACGGCACGATGATGGGCGCGGTGCGCCTCCACGCCGACGCCAACCACGAGACCGGGGAATACGCGATCCTGGTCCGCTCCGACCTCAAGGGCCTCGGCCTCGGCTGGTCGCTGATGGGGCTGATGCTCGACTGGGCCAGGGCCGAGGGACTGCGCCACGTCGAGGGCCAGGTGCTTCGCGAGAACACCACCATGCTGGCGATGTGCCGCAAGCTCGGCTTCACGGTGCGGACCGACCCCTCCGATCCCGACCTGATGCTGGTGCGCCGCGCGCTGGCGGAGGAGAGTACCGCGCCCGAAGCCTAGAGCACCCAGCTCCCCATGCGCGACACCCCTCCCCTCGACATCGCCGGCGGCCTGCTCCTCACCGCCGCCGCGGGCTACGTCGACGCCGTCGGCTTCCTGCGGCTCGACGGGCTCTACACCTCGTTCATGAGCGGCAACTCGACCCAGTTCGCGGTCTCGCTGGCGCAAGTCGGGCACCCGGTCGCCTGGGAGATCGGCCTGCTGTTCGTGTCCTTCTTCGCCGGGGGCTTCTGCGGCAGCGTGGTCTCGCTGCGGGTGCCGGGGCGCTGGGGACCACCGGCGGTGCTCGCCGTCGAGGCCGGGCTCCTGGTGCTGGCGCTCGCGCTCGCCGTCGGCCCGGCGCCGGGACCGGTCGCGCCGCTCCTTGCCGCCGCGATGGGGGCGCAGAACGCGGCGCTCCGCCGAAGCGCGGGCTTTCGCCCCGGCGTCACCTTCGTCACCGGCACCCTGTTCAGCCTCAGCCACACCCTGGCCCAGGCGGCGACGCGGGCAGGCCCGGCCCTCGGGTGGGTGCCGGATGCCTGCACCTGGCTCGCGCTCGTCGGCGGGGCCGTGGCGGGCGGACTGGCCTATCGCGGCTACGGGCTGGAGGCGCTGGTGGTACCGGTGACGGGCGTCGGGCTGGTGCTGGCGCTCGCGGTCGGGCGGGCGGCCGCGCGTGCCGCGGTGGAATGACGAGGCGTCACCGGCAGGATCCGGCAAGGCTGTCTCGCTAGAGGGGAACCCCCGCCTTTTCCGTTACCCGTCGAACCCGAATCGCTTAAGGACGACGAAGACCGAGGGCGAATGCCCCGCACTGCCGTGCGGCCTACCATCTTTCCTAGCGTCAGTCTGATACCGCACACACGCCGTCAGCACAACGTCAGCTATTGAACTATTGTGCCAAGCATCGGCATTATGATGCCAAGCACCCACCCCCGGCGCGAACCGTCGCGGGAAAACGAGCCTGCCTGCGCACCATCTACGTGCATCGACCCATAGTCATTTCTACATCTTGCCGCTGGCTTTTAACCGTGTCAGCCGGCCCACGGCCTGCTCGGCCGAATCATCCCGCAGCATCTCCTGCTCCCATTCCTCGATCATCGTCGGGCGGGAGCGCAGGTTTTGCCGCAGGATGTCTACTTGTGTCCGCAGGATGGTGTTCCGCGGCGGCGTGGCGTGCTTCGAATCGGGGGGTGATTTGCGGGAACTCGACATGCCGGGCATGCTCGGCCGGCATGGTTAACGGATGGTAAATTTTCCTTGGCCCGGCCGCGGCCGGCAGGGTCCGCTCACCCGATGGTGATGGGCGGCCTTGAAGCGGGGCGTACCGGACCGATAACTCCCGCACCTTCATCCAACCCGGGAGGCGGCCCCCATGGCGATCCAGGCCCTCATCTTCGACGTCTTCGGCACCCTGCTCGACTGGCACGGCGGCGTCGCCCGGGAGGCGTCGCGGATCCTGGCGCCGTTCCGGCCCGACCTCGACGGAGGCGCCTTCGCGCGGACCTGGCGCGACCGCTATCAGCCCGGCATGGAGCCGATCCGCCAGGGCGCGCGGGCCTATACCGACCTCGACACCCTGCACGGCGAGAGCCTGGAGAGCGTGCTATCGGGCCTCGGCCTCGCCGAGGCGGTGCCGCCGGAGGCGCGCCACGATCTGGTCCAGGCCTGGCACCGGCTCGACGCCTGGCCGGAGGTGCCCGACGCCCTGGCGCACTTGCGCGAGAAATACCTGCTGGCGCCGTGCTCCAACGCGCATGTGCGGCTCGCGATCGCGCATGCCCGCCGCAACCGCCTGCCCTGGGACGCGGTGCTCGGGGCCGAGTTCGCCCAGGACTACAAGCCGAAGCCCGCCGTGTACCTGCGCGCCGTCGAGGCGCTGCGGCTCCAGCCCAATGAGGTGATGATGGTGGCCGCCCACTCCTCCGACCTCGCGGCGGCGGCCGCCTGCGGGCTTGCGACCGCGCACATCGCCCGGCCCGACGAGAGCGGCCCGGGCACCGGCGAGCCGGCGCCGCTGGTGCCGGTCGATCATGCGGCATCCGATCTCGCGGATCTGGCGCGGCAGCTCGGCTGCTGACGAAGACGGGGCCCGCCTCCGGTACGGAGGCGGGCCCCTGAAGGCTCAGCTTAGTTCAGCAGGGCATGCGCCGGCCGGCGCTCGTCCGGGGCGACCGCCTGGTCGCCGATGAACAGCCCGGCGGGGCCGAGGCGCACCGGCACCGTCTCGCCGTCATGGACGCGGCCGGCCAGGATCTGCTCGGCGAGCGGGTCCTGCACCGCCTTCTGGATCACGCGCTTGAGCGGGCGCGCGCCGTAGGCCGAGTCGTAGCCCTTCTCGGCGAGCCAGGCGCGGGCGTCGGGCTCGATCTCGAGGGTGATCTTGCGATCCTCCAGGAGCTTCGCCAGCCGACCGAGCTGGATGTCGACGATCGCCCCCATCTCCGTCCGCTGGAGGCGGTGGAACAGGATGATCTCGTCGACCCGGTTCAGGAACTCGGGCCGGAAGTGCGAGCGCACCACCCCCATCACGTCGTCGCGCACCACGTCGGTGTCCTGGCCCTCCGGCTGGTTGACCAGGTACTCGGAGCCGAGATTCGACGTCATGACGATCAGCGTGTTGCGGAAATCGACCGTCCGCCCCTGCCCGTCGGTGAGCCGCCCGTCGTCGAGGACCTGCAAGAGGACGTTGAACACGTCCGGATGCGCCTTCTCGATCTCGTCGAACAGCACGACCTGGTAGGGCCGGCGCCGCACGGCCTCCGTCAGCGCGCCGCCCTCCTCGTAGCCGACATAGCCCGGAGGCGCGCCGATCAGGCGGGCCACCGCGTGCTTCTCCATGTATTCCGACATGTCGATGCGCACGAGCGCGGTGTCGTCGTCGAACAGGAAGCCGGCGAGCGCCTTGGTCAGCTCGGTCTTGCCGACGCCGGTGGGGCCGAGGAACATGAACGAGCCGATCGGCCGGTGCGGGTCCTGCAAGCCGGCGCGGGCGCGCCGCACGGCGGTGGCCACTGCCACCACCGCCTCGTGCTGGCCGACGACGCGCTTTCCGAGCGCCGCCTCCATCCCGAGCAGCTTCTCGCGCTCGCCCTCCAGCATCTTGTCGACCGGCACCCCGGTCCAGCGCGACACCACCCCGGCGACGTGGCTCGGAGTCACCGCCTCCTCCATCATCCCCGAGCCGTTGCCGCGGGAGCCGTCGGCCCCGCGCGCCTCGATCTCGGCGAGCTCGCGCTCGAGCCCCGGAATGATGCCGTAGGCGAGTTCGCCCGCCTTCTGGTACTGGCCCTGGCGCTGCGCCGCCGCGAGGTCGTTCCGCGCCGCGTCGAGCTTCGTCTTCAGCTCGGCCGCGCGACCGAGTTTATCCTTCTCGGCCTTCCAGCGCGCGGTGATCGCCGCCGACTGCTCCTCGAGGTCGCCGAGTTCCTTCTCCAGCCGCTGCAGGCGGTCGCGGGAGGCGGAATCGGTCTCCTTCTTCAGCGCCTCGCCCTCGATCTTCAGCCGCACGATCTCGCGGTCGATGTTGTCGAGTTCCTCGGGCTTCGAATCGACCTGCATGCGCAGGCGCGAGGCGGCCTCGTCGACGAGGTCGATCGCCTTGTCGGGCAGGAAGCGGTCGGTGATGTAGCGGTTCGACAGGGTCGCGGCCGCCACGAGCGCCGAATCCTGGATCCGCACCTTGTGGTGCTGCTCGTACTTCTCCTTGATCCCGCGCAGGATCGAGACCGTGTCCTCGACGGTCGGCTCGGAGACGAAGACCGGCTGGAAGCGCCGCGCCAACGCCGCGTCCTTCTCGACGTGCTTGCGGTACTCGTCGAGCGTGGTGGCGCCGACGCAGTGCAGCTCGCCGCGGGCGAGGGCGGGCTTCAGGAGGTTCGAGGCGTCCATCGCCCCGTCCGCCTTGCCGGCGCCGACGAGGGTGTGCATCTCGTCGATGAACAGGATGATCTGGCCTTCCGCGGCAGTCACCTCAGACAGCACACCTTTCAGCCGCTCCTCGAACTCGCCGCGATACTTCGCGCCGGCGATCAGCGCGCCCATGTCGAGGGCGAGAAGCTGCTTGTCGCGCAAGGATTCCGGCACGTCGCCGTTGACGATGCGCAGCGCCAGGCCCTCGACGATCGCGGTCTTGCCGACGCCGGGCTCGCCGATGAGGACGGGATTGTTCTTGGTGCGCCGCGACAGCACCTGGATGGTGCGGCGGATCTCCTCGTCGCGGCCGATCACCGGATCGAGCTTGCCCTCGCGGGCCGCCTCGGTGAGGTCGCGGGCGTATTTCTTCAGCGCGTCGTAGGCGTTCTCGGCCGTCGCGTTGTCGGCGGTGCGGCCCTTGCGCAGCGCATTGATCGCGCCGTTGAGCGAGGCCGCGGTGACGCCGGCCTGGGCGAGGATCTTGCCGGCATCCGTGTCCTTCTCGACCGCGAGCGCGAGCAGCAGGCGCTCTACGGTGACGTAGGAATCGCCCGCCTTCTCGGCAGCTTTCTCCGCGGTGTCGAACAGGCGCATCAGCTCGCGCGTCGCCTGCGGCTGCGAGGCGCCGCCTGACACCTTCGGCTGCTTGTTCAACCACGCCTCGGTCTGGGCGAGCGCGACGCGCGACTGGCCGCCGGCGCGGTCGATCAGGCCCGCGCACAGACCCTCGGGATCGTCGAGCAGCACCTTGAGCACGTGGGCGGGGCCGAGCTGCGGGTGACCCTCGCGCAACGCCAGCGACTGCGCCGCCTGCACGAAGCCCCGTGCCCGCTCGGTGTACTTTTCGAAGTTCATGAATTCGCTCCTCCTTGGCCGGTCCTCCCGCCCTCGCGGAAGAGGCATCGGGAGACCGGTTGGGTTCTCGCCCTCGCGCGTCGGTCGCGCGCCGGGCGCCGGCCCTTCCAGGAAGCTGCCGGCTCTCCCCATGTGGTGTGACATATCGGTAACACAAGGGGGCGGCGGCGCGATTTGCGGCTCCGAGGCATGCGGCCGGGAGATGGCTTGGCGGCGAGCGCGGAGGGCTCCGCCGCACCCGATTTTCAGCGTGGCGAAATTCCGGTACCGAGGGGCCATGACGCAGGCCTCCCTCACCGTCACCGCCCTCCACCGCTACCCGGTGAAGGGCCTCTCCCCCGAGCCCCTGGCCTCGGCGGCGCTGGCCCCCGGCGCCTATTTCCCGGGCGACCGGCTTTTCGCGGTCGAGAACGGCCCGAGCGGGTTCGACCCTGCCGCACCGGTGCACCAGCCCAAGATCAAGTACCTGATGCTGATGCGCAACGAGGCCCTGGCGCGCCTCTCGACCGCGTACGACGACGCCACCGGCGTGCTGACGATCCGCGAGGGCGGGCGCGAGGTGGCGCGCGGCGACCTCGCGACATCGGAGGGGCGGCTCGCCATCGAGGCGTTCTTCCGCCGCTTCGTCCCGAAGGAGCTGCGCGGGCCCCCGAAGGTGCTGGCGGCGCGCGACGGCTACCGCTTCACCGATTCGCCCCGCGGCTACGTCTCGCTCATCAACCTGGCGAGCGTGGCGGCGGTGGAGGACATGGTCGGGGCGGCGGTAGACCCGCTGCGCTTTCGCGGCAACCTGCACGTGACGGGGCTGCCAGCCTTCGCCGAGCTCGACCTCGTCGGGACGGAACTCGCTACGGATGCGGGCCTGCGCCTGAAGGTGACGAAGCGCATCGTGCGCTGTGCGGCCACCAACGTCGACCCGGCGACCGGGGAGCGCGACCTCGCGATCCCGGAGGCCTTGCAGAAGAACCTCGGCCACGCCGATTGCGGCATCTATGCCGAGGTTATCGCGGGGGGCGAGGTGCGGGCGGGGGACGTGCTGCGGGTGGCGGGCTGAGCGACCGGCTCACCGCTTCGTCGGCAGCCAGTCCGGCTCGGGCTCCTGGCGCGGCAGCACCGCCGCCACCTCGTCGAGGTCGACGGTGTAGCTGTCGGTGAGCAGGCGCCAGAGGTCCTGGCGGCTGGCGGCGCGGTGGCTCAGCGAGGTGACCGTCGCGGCGAGCAGCGACGGGTTGGTGAGGGCGGGACGCGGCAGGAGCGAATCGGCGAGGCGCATCGTGGAAGATCCGGTGGACCGTCCCCAGAATGTTCCGAGCATGGTTAACTTGGGGTAAAACGTAGCCGGCGAAGACCGGCACGGCCGGCCGTCATCGCAACGTCGCGTCCCGGCGCCAGAACCCGGCGCCTGACAGGCGCGGCGCTCGCGCGACCGAGAAGATCGATCGAGTTTTCGGTGTGACAGGCCGCGCGATGTTGCTTAGAACCCCGCGCCGTCACCTGCCGCGCGCCGCGGCCCGACCCTGCGAGAGGAACCCCGCCGCGATGAGCGATTCCGGAGCGGACAAGCTGCCCAACGTGCACGTGCGGGCGGAAGTCCTGGTGCAGGCGCTGCCGCACATGCAGCGCTACGACGAGGAGATCGTCGTCATCAAGTATGGCGGCCACGCGATGGGCGACCGCGCCGCGGCCGAGGACTTCGCCGAGGATATCGTGCTCCTGGAGCAGTCGGGCCTGAAGCCCGTGGTGGTCCATGGCGGCGGGCCGCAGATCGGCCGCATGCTCGACCGGCTCGGCATCAAGTCCGAGTTCCGCGAGGGCCTGCGCGTCACCGACGAGGCCACCGTCGAGGTGGTCGAGATGGTCTTGGCCGGCTCGATCAACAAGCAGATCGTCGGCTGGATCTCGGCCGAGGGCGGCAAGGCGATCGGCCTGTGCGGCAAGGACGGCAACATGGTGCGGGCGCGCCGCGCCGCCCGCACGGTGACCGATCCCGATTCCCACATCGAGCGCCACGTCGATCTCGGCCTCGTCGGCGAGCCCGAGCACGTCGACCGCACGGTGCTCGACGCGGTGCTGAAGGCCGAGCTGATCCCGGTCCTCGCCCCCGTGGCGGTGGGCGCCGACAACCAGACCTACAACGTCAACGCCGATACCTTCGCGGGCGCCATCGCCGGCGCGATGCGGGCCAAGCGCCTGCTGCTGCTCACCGACGTGCCGGGCGTGCTCGACAAGAACAAGAAGCTGATCCCGGAACTGTCGATCGAGGATTGCCGCCGGCTCATCGCCGACGGCACCATCACCGCCGGCATGATCCCGAAGATCGAGACCTGCATCTACGCGCTGGAGCAGGGCGTCGAGGCGGTGGTCATCCTCGACGGCAAGGTGCCGCACGCGGTGCTGCTCGAGCTGTTCACCGATTACGGCGCCGGCACGCTGATCCGCCGGTCGTAAAGTCCGATCGTCCCGGGCGGCCCGGACAGGGCCGCCCGGTTCGCCAGAAGACCCGTCTTTCATCTTCCCTTCCGCCCCGCCTCGCTTAATCTAGGCGCCCGGGGCCGTGGGGCCCCCGTCGCCGGAACGTCCCTTGCTCCTGCCAGGCGAGAGCCACCTCACAGGGCCCCAGGCCCGCGGCTTCTCGGGGATCGACACCTGGGTGTTCGACCTCGACAACACGCTCTATCCCCACGACGCCCGCGTCTGGCCGCAGGTCGACGAGCGCATCACCCTCTACGTGATGAACCTGTTCGGGCTCGACGGGATCTCGGCCCGCGCCCTGCAGAAGTACTTCTACCACCGCTACGGCACGACGCTCCGCGCGCTGATGGCCGAGTGGAAGATCGACCCCTACGACTTCCTCGACTTCGCCCACGACATCGACCATTCGAGCATCGCGCTCGATCCGGGCCTCGGGCTGGCGATCGAGGGCCTGCCCGGCCGCAAGCTGATCCTCACCAACGGCTCGCGCCGGCACGCCGAGAACGTGGCGAAGAAGCTCGGCATCCTCGACCATTTCGAGGACGTGTTCGACATCGCGGCGGCCGATTTCGTGCCGAAGCCCGAGCGCTCGGCCTACGAGAAGTTCCTGGCCCGCCACGGGGTCGACCCGACCCGCTCGGCCCTGTTCGAGGACATCGCCAAGAACCTCGTCGTCCCGCACGACCTCGGCATGGCGACGGTGCTGGTGGTGCCCCGCACCATCGACCCGTTCCGCGAGAGCTTCGAGCAGGAGGCGGTGCGCGCGCCCCACATCGACCACATCACCAACGATCTCGCGGGCTTCCTGACCGACCGGGTCGCCCCGGCGCTCGCGGCGTGAGCCCGCACATTCCGCCAGGGCGGCAAGCCCCGCCAGGACAGCAAGTCCCGCCAGGGCGGCAAGCCCTGCCAGGACAGCAAGTCCCGCCAGGGCGGGACGGGCCGGGCGACCACGATCCGGTCGAGGTCTGGGGCCGGCGCATCGGCCGCGGCCTCGGCGCGGTGGCGCTCGTCGTCCTGGCCTGGCTGCTCGGCCGGCAGCTGAATCTGTGGTGATCCGCCGGGAGACCCCCATGTCCGAGACCGAGTGGAGCCTGCTGCGCGCCCCCGACCTCGCCGCGATCGAGGCCCTGGCCGAGGCGGCCTTCGCGCGCCTGCCCGACGAATTCCGCGCCCTGTGCGAGGGCGTGGTGATCCGGGTCGAGGAGTTTCCCGACGAGGAGACGCTCTCCGAGATGGGCTGCGAGAGCGAGTTCGACCTCCTCGGCCTGTTCCGCGGCACCGGCCTGGCGCAGGGCGGCGGCGCTTCGAGCCTCGCCACCGGGCAGTTCCCCAACATGGTCTGGCTCTACCGCCGTCCCCTGCTCGACTACTGGGCCGAGCACGACGAGACCCTGGGCCACCTCGTCGCCCACGTCCTGGTGCACGAGATCGGCCACCATGTCGGGCTCTCCGACGACGACATGGCGGCGATCGAGGCCGCCGCCGAGGAGTGACGCGGCACCGCGTCATGGAGGGTGGCCGCCCCGCGACGGCTCGTCGGCGACGGGTCGCCCATTCGACGGCACGGCGAACAGGCCGGCCTTCGCCGAAGCGGGTGCTTGGGCAATCGTCCGACCTATTTCGGGACATCGAGTCCGCGCGAGGAACGGCCGATCGGGCTGCGCGGGACCTAATCCTGAAGACTTAGGATCAAGGGACGTTAGCCCGCCATTCCATTGTGCACCAAGATATTGATCGCAAGGGGGTTTTCGGGATCGTACGGCGCCTTTCGCCCGGAATATGCCCGTGGGCAGTATAACCTCCGCGCGATTGTCGGTGCGGTCCGGTCTTCGTATCGGCGCCGACCGATATTCGGTCCGCGCCGCCACGACGAATCAGACATGTCCTCACCCATCACCCTCGATCACGTCCGCGTCGAGACCGGCAGTGCCGACAGCGAGGGGCGCCTCGCCTATCTCGACGGCCGCCTGATCGGCGTCCTGACGCTTCTCGACCCGGACCTGCACGGCGAGCTGGGCTTCGGCCGGCACTGGTATCTCGAAGCCGGTTTCGGGCGGGCCGCCGGCGAGCCGCGCCCGCCGGTCTTCCCGAGCCTCGACGCGGCCCGGGCCTGGCTCGCCGGCCGGGTGGCCGACGTCACGCCGCGCTGCGCGGCGGCAGGGCACTCGCCTTCGGCCGGCTGGTGCGGAACTGGCCCCGCTCCGCGGCGATGAACACCAGCACCACGACGGTGACGCTGGTGAACCACCAGCTCGCGGTGGTGCCTATGCCGAGGCAGGTCGAGGCGAAGGCGGTGGCGGCGGTGGCCATCGCGCCCGGGGTCAGCACCGGATGCTCGCGGCCGGAATGGCGGATGCCGTTCCACAGCACGAAGGCCGCCGCGAAGGCGCCGACGACCCCGAGCTCGTACCAGATCTCGAACAGCAGCGAGGCCGGGGCGTTGACCGGCAGCATGCCGATCGCCTTGCCGCGGAGCGCGGTCTCGAGGCCGTGGCCGGTGATGAGCCGCAGGGGCTCGGTCGTCACCACCCGCTGCCAGGCCTTGAGCGCCAGGATCGTCGGGTGGAGCGGCCCGAGCAGCGGCGTCAGCGCCGGCCGCAGCAGGAACGGCAGCAGCGGCGCCAGCGCGACGAGGCCCGCCGCGACCCCGGCGGTGATGCGCACGCCCAGGCTCGGGCGCCAGGCCGAGAGCGCGAAGGCCGCCGCCCCGCAGGCGAGCGCCAGGAGCGGCACCGGCCCGGGGGCCAGCACCAGGGCCAGCGCCACCACCACGGCGAGGCCGAGCGCCTCCATGTCGCGGCGGCGCGAGCGCAGCCAGGCGGCGGCGGGCCAGAGCAGCAGGGCGAGCAGCATCGCGCCGCGCTCGAGCGCGCTGTCGTCCTCGAAGCCGCCCCGCAGGGCGGCGCCGCTGAACAGCCCGAGCATCACCGCCCCGATCGCCGCGATGCCGACGCCGAGGGGCAGGAGGTAGAGGTTGGCCGAGCGCATCCGGTCCGGCAGCGCGAGGTAGCCCGCCACCGTCAACCCCACCGTGGCGGCGAGGTTGAGCAGCCGCTCGCTCGCCGGGCCGGAGAACGGCGTCCAGACCAGCGACAGGGCGCACCAGCCGAGCAGCAGCGCGCCGGCGAGGATCGCCCGGGCACCGCCGAGGCGGGACAGCCCCGCCCGGAGGGGGCGCTGCGCCCCGTCGAGGAGGGCGGCGATGATGAGGAGCACGATGCCGATCGGCGCCAGGATCACCACGCTGCGCCGCGACACCAGGGCGGTGACCGGGATCACCACCGTCAGGCCGAAGAAGGCGAGGCGGCGCAGCAGCGCCGCCGCATCGACGGCGGGATCGGGGGTGTGCGACGTCGCGCGCGGCATGGCGGCCAATCCGGATGACGGCGCCGAAACGGGGCCGTTCTCCCTCCTAGTCGAGAGGGCGGGCCTGAAGCTGTAGATGGGGCGCAACACTGGGGGCGGGCGCGCCCTCACGGTGGCGGCTGGAGCGCTGGCAGCAGGTCGTTGTTCTCCTCGATCCGCAGCATCCGCACGTCGACCACCGCGGCCCGGAACCAGGGGCACTCCCGCGCCACGTCCTGGATCGCCAGGACGCACCGCACCGGGTCGACCTGGTCGTTGCCAAAGTAGACGCTACCCTGCTGCCGGTCGAAGCCATGGCGCTCGAGCACCCGGGCGATGTCCTGGTAGCCGTTCTGCCACGACGCGTTGTGATACTGGTCCTTCAAGGTCTCGGTATCGAGATCGAAGCAGATTGCGTACACCCGCTTGCTCCAGACCGGCCTATTGGGGATGTGATGAGGGAGGAGCCTATCGGCCTCATAACCCTGCGGCAAGCGGCGTTTCGGGCGTCGGGTCTTCATGGATCTGCTGCCGCCCCCGCCGAGAGGGTCACCTGCGTCGGCGGGACGCCCCTCGGATGAAATGTGTGCGGTTCCCCCGCCTTTGTGAAGGCTTCGCCGTCAGCCCTCCAGCACCGCCGCCACATCCTCCTCCGTCACCGCCTCCAAGGGCTTTGCCACCTTGCAGGCGCGCGAGCGCGCGCCGGGGCGCATCACCAGGATCACCGTCTCGGTGCCCGGGCAGGCCGGATCGGCGCAGACGATCTCGTTGACGGTGAGCGTCACCTCCGGACCGAAGCCGCCGAGGCGGCGGGCGATCCCGGCCACCCGCGCCCGCGCGCCGGCATCCGGCGCGGGGCGGCGCCGGAAGGCGCCGAGGAGGTCCATGGTCAGCGCGGCAGGCTGAGGAGGCCGGCCTGGCCGTCGGCGCAGCCGAAGGCGAGGTGCTCGCCGCCGGAGTGCCAGCTCATCGCCGTCACGGCGCTGCCCCGCACCGCCGGGCGGACGAGCAGCTCGGAGGCGTCGGTGAAGCGGATCAGGAGCACGCAGCCATCCTCGTAGCCCGCCGCCAGAACCGGGGCCTTGGGGTGGAACGCCACCCGCGAGACCCGGGCCGGGCGCACGCCGCATTCCCGCGGCGCCTTGCCGGTCGGGCCTTCCTTGGAATCGAACGGCCACACGATCACGGCTTCCGCGCCGCTCGTCGCCAGCCAGTCCCCGTCGGAGGACCAGGCATAGGAGCGCACCTTGGCCGGGTAGCCGGTCATCCGCATGTGGCCGCGGTCGGGTTGCAGGCGCCAGCCGTGCAGGGCGTTCTCCTGCATCGTGGTGATGACGAAGCGCCCGTCCGTCGACCAGGTGACGTCGATGTGCGAGCCCTTCCAGGTCAGGGGCTCGGGCGCCGTGTCGAGGTTCGGGTACCACAGGGTGGCCCCGCCGTAATGCGACACCGCCAGCCGGTAGCCCTTGGGCGCGAAGGCGAGGCCGCGGGCGGTGGAGGGCGCCTCGAAGACCTTCTCGCGGCCCTTGGCGTCGCGGGCGACGACGCGCTTGCCGGCAGCGTAGGCGACGCCGCCGTCGGGGTGGAGCGCGAGCGCGTCGATCCAGGCGCCGCCCTTCGCCGCCGCGATCTCCTCGGCGGTCCCGTCGGCCCTGACCGCGACGACCCGGCCGTCGTCGCCGCCGGTGACGAGGCGCTTGCCGTCCCCCGTCGCGACCAGGATGCCGGCCTCGGGGTGGGCCTCGACCCGGGTGGTTCCGCCGTCCTCCGCCACGAGGAGCACCGCGCCGTCGCCGAGCGCCAGCGCGAGCTGCCGGCCGAGCCAGTGCGCCGCGATGACGTGGGCGCCGGCCGCGATCTCGGTGACTTGCTGGGTGAGGGAGGGGGCGGCGGTGGCGCTCATCGCTCTTCCTGTGAACCTCTTGTTCCGGGCCCGGGCCTCTCACACGGGGAGATTCCGCGCAAGGGCGGGGGCGGTTCCGGCCCGGATTAACCGGTCCTCCCGCAAGGTTAAGGCTTCGCTCACCAAACCGCGTCAATTCGATGGATCGGGCCCGAACACGGCCGAGGTTCCGGCGGTTCTTACCCCGAACCCTCGCCGGAGCGTCCAAGGCGGACCGGCGGCCCTCATCGTCCTGGAGCGAGTTGCGTCATGATCCAGTCTGCCTTTGCGGCGATGGTGCCGCCCGCCGCCCTCCCCTGCGAGACGGTGCTGGTTGTCGAGGACGAGGCGATGGTCTGCGAGATCGCCGCCGAGGCCCTGGCGGACGAGGGCTACCGCGTGCTCACCGCCGCCGACGCGGTCGAGGCCGGCCGGATCCTGCAAGCCGAGCGGGTCGACATGCTATTCACCGACATCGATCTGGCCCGCAACACCAACGGGGTCGCGCTCGCCCGCGACGCCCGACGCCACTCCCCGCGCCTGCCGGTGGTCTACACCTCGGGCGGCCGCGCCACGCTCGGCGCCGGCGAGGCGGTGACCGACTCGGTCTTCGTGCCCAAGCCCTACCGGCCGAGCCAGATCGTAGCGCTCGCCAACCGCATCCTCGGCCACTGAACACTTCCCCCCACCGGAGCCCTGAGAAACGATGCGCCCGCCCTTCGTCCTGTCCGGCCTCGTCGCCCTCGTCCTCGCCGGCCACGCCCTCACGGCGGGCGCCAAGGACGCGCCGGCCCCCGCAGCCCCGGCGGCGCCCGCCCCGAGCGCGACCTGCGACGTGGTCGGCCTGAAGCTCGAGGACGTGATCGCCAAGTCGCCCGAATTGCAGCGCTCGGCCAACGAGCAGACGGTGCGCGACCTGCGCACCCTGCGCGACGCCGCCGTGGTGCTCGACGCCTACAAGCACCCGGAGGTCTGCGCCCAGGTTCTGACGGTCCTGCGCGGGCTGGCCGCCAATCCGGAGCGGGCGATCGACCAGAGCGGCGATACCGACGAGGAGAAGGCGGAGGCCGTCGAGAAGGCCCGCGCCCCGAAAGCTCCCGAAAAGTCTCCCGAGAAGGCGCCGGAGACGAAGGCGAAGTAGAGGCGAGATGAGCGGACGGGACAATATGGCAACGGTACCTGCGGGCCTCCCGCGGCAGCGTCGGTAACAGATTGGAATTCCTCTGAGTTTCGCGGGCGGCCTTGATCCCGCCCGGTCACCTCGCTAGTTCGTTCCTGCCGGCGGCCCGGGACGATGCCCGGGCCGATCCGGCCTTGTCCGACGAACAGGAGCGAGAGCCGGGAAGGCGTCGCGCCGGTGCCCCGTGGGTGCCGGTCCGCGCGCGTATGGCGGCTTGGCGCTCGCCGTCCCAGAGGAGGCGCACGACGTGCTCACGCAAGGCTCGCCCCGGTCCAAGGTTGCCGCCCTGGCCCGCATCGGCCGCGTCACGGCGCTCTGCCTCACCCTGTCGCCACTCGCCGCGACGGCCCAGGCGGCATCCGAAGCTCAGGCGACAGTCACGCCCGCCGCCGTGAGCCAGCCCGCCGCCCCGCCGCTGCGGGTGGAGCTGAACAAGCTCGAGACCGCGGGCGAGGCCTGCAAGGCGATGCTGATCGTCGAGAACGGCAAGGGCGGCCCGATCCGCTCGCTGCGCCTCGACCTCTACGCCTTCGATCCCGACGGCATCGTCCAGAAGCGTAGCATGGTCGAGCTCGGCCCAGTGCCGGCGCGCAAGACGGCGTTGCGCCAGTTCGAGATCGCCCCCACCCCCTGCGCCCAGGTCGGCCGGGTGCTGCTGAACGACGTGGCGGCCTGCGAGGGCAAGGAAACCTCGGGTCAGGACCTCACCCGCGAATCCTGCCTGGAGCGGATCGAGCCCTCCTCCGCCAAGGGCGCCGCGCCGTTCGTGCGCTGACCGCCTCTCCTCCTTCCCCCTGCTTCCGGAGACCGCCGAGATGGATCCGACCACCGCGCCCGCCGCGACCGCCGGCCACGACTTCTCCTTCCTCGGCCTCTTCCTTCAGGCCGACCCGGTCGTGAAGGGGGTGATGATCCTCCTGGTCCTGGCCTCGCTGGTCTCCTGGACGATCATCATCGAGAAGCTGGTGCGCCTCGCCGGCGCCCGCCGCCAGGCGAGGGCCTTCGCCCGCCTCGTCGCCACCGGCGGCATGCCGGAGGCAGGCTCGGGCATCTCCGCCCGGGTGGTGGCCGCCGCCCAGGAGGCCTGGCGCGACCAGGATCCGACCGAGACCCGCGCCGAGCGCCGCGAGCGGATCGAGCGCGCCATGCGAGCCGCACTCACCCTCGACATCAAGCGGCTTCAGGTCGGCCTGCCGTTCCTGGCGAGCTCCGGCTCGGCGGCACCGTTCATCGGCCTGTTCGGCACGGTGTGGGGCATCATGAACTCGTTCTCGTCGATCGCGAAGAGCCAGGACACCAGCCTCGCGGTGGTGGCGCCGGGCATCGCCGAGGCCCTGTTCGCCACCGCGATCGGCCTCGTCGTGGCGATCCCGGCGGTGCTCGCCTACAACAAGTTCTCGAGCGACCTCGCCAAGGTACAGTCGGCCTTCGTCGCCGGCATCGGCATCCTGGGCAACCGGCTGGCGCGCGACCGCAGCCATCACGCCCGCAGCGCCGCCGCCGAGTAAGCTTCTTCGTCCGTTCAACGCGTAGAGAGCCCCTGCCCCGCGAGAGGCAGGCGGCCGGAGGCCCGCCAGATGGGTATGGGACCGGTGCAGGCCGGCGCCGGCGACGAGGATGGCTTCGACGCCGCGCCGATGTCCGAGATCAACGTCACCCCGATGGTCGACGTGATGCTGGTGCTGCTGATCATCTTCATGGTCGCGGCGCCGCTGATGACCGTCGGCGTGCCGGTGCAGCTGCCGAAGACCGCGGCCGCCAAGAGCGCCGAGTCGAAGAAGCCGGTGGTGGTCTCGGTCGACAAGGACGGGCAGGCCTTCCTCGCCAAGGAGCCGCTGCCGGCCGACGGCGCGCTCGCGCGCCTCAAGGCCGCCGCCGCCGAGGATCCGGGCCAGACCGTGCTGGTGCGCGGCGACAAGGACGTGCCCTACGGGCGTGTCATGGAGGTGATGGGCCTCGTCGGCCAGGCCGGCTTCGCCAAGGTCTCGCTGATCGCCAACGCGCCCTCCGGCGCGGCGCCCGCGGCCCCGCGGTGAGCCGATGACCCCGACCGTCACGACCGAGGCGCCGGAGCCGCGCGAGCCGGGAACGGGCCTCGGCCTCGCCTTCCTGGTGGCGCTCGCGCTTCACGCGGGCGGCCTGTTCGCCCTGACCTACTGGCGCAGCCCCCCGGCCCCGCCCGGCGAGAACGAGATCGCGATCGACCTCGCGCCCGACATGGCGGCGATCGACGTGCCGACCCAGGCACCCGACGTCGAGGCCGCGCCGCCGCCCACCGACACGGTCGAGCCGAAGACCGTCCCGACGACCGAGCCCCCGTCCGACACCGTGCCGGTCGAGACCCCGCCGCCGGACACCAAGGTCGAGCAGGCACCACAGGAGACCCCGGTCGAGCAGGCCCCGGCCGAGACGGTGCCGATGGAGAAGCCGCCCGAGGCGATGGAAGCGGTGCAGGAGCCCGAGGAGCAGGTCGTCACCTCGACGAACCCCGAGGCGCCGGCCGCCGTGGTGGCCAAGCCCGTGCCGGAAGCAAAGCCGGTCCCCAAGCCCGTGCCGAAGCCGGTGGCCAAGCCGAAACCGGTCGAGAAGCCCCGGCCCGTCGAGAAGCCGGTCGAGGCGAAGAAGCCGGCGCCCAAGCCCGTGCGCGACGTCAAGCACGAGGCTGCGAGAGCCGCCGAGCGCAACATGGAGGCCGCCCGCCAGCGCCGCGCCGCGGCCTCCGCCTCGCAGATGAACCAGGGCGGGGCGTCCGCCGCCGCGAGCGCCAACGCGGCGCGAGCCTGGGGCGCGATGGTGCGCGGGGTGATCCAGAGCCGGGCGCGGGGCGCCGCGGGGGCGAGCGGCACCGCGACCGTGCGCTTCACCGTGTCCCGCTCCGGCCGGGTGCTCGGCGCCTCGCTCGCCGGCAGCAGCGGCAACGGCTCGCTCGACGCCGCGGCGGTGGCCGCCGCCTCCGGCAGCCTGCCGCCGGCCCCGGCGGAGTTCACCGGCGCGCAGCAGAGCTTCACCTTGCCGGTGCGATTCAACTGAGAACTTCTACGACGGTTCGATCCGACAGAAGCAGAATAAAGCGCGTCCCCCTCTCCCGTGTGGGAGAGGGGGACGCGCTTTATTGTCGAGCGGAATGATCGGGAACCGGCTCACCCCTCCCGCCGCATGAAGTCGAAGTCGCAGCCCTGATCGGCCTGCGTGACGGTGTCGTGGAACAGGCGGGCATAGCCGCGGGCCGCCCAGTCGGGCCGCTCCGGAGCCGTGAGGCCGGCAGCGCGGGCGGCGAGCTCGGCCTCGTCGACCAGCAGGTCGATGCGCCGGCCCTCGACGTCGAGCCGGATGCGGTCGCCGGTGCGCACCAGCGCCAGCGGCCCGCCCACCGCCGATTCCGGCGTGACGTGCAGCACGATGGTCCCGAAGGCGGTGCCGCTCATCCGGGCGTCCGAGATCCGCACCATGTCCTTGACGCCGGCCCGCGCCAGCTTCTTCGGGATCGGCAGGTAGCCGGCCTCCGGCATGCCCGGGGCGCCCTTCGGCCCGGCATTGCGCAGCACCAGCACGTCGTCGGCCGAAACGTCGAGGTCGGGATCGTCGATCCGCGCCGCCATGTCGGGGATCGAGTCGAACACCACCGCCCGTCCCTCGTGCTGGAGCAGGCGCGGCGTCGCCGCCGAGTGCTTGATCAGCGCGCCGCGGGGCGCGAGGTTGCCGGTGAGTACCGCCATCGCGCCGACCGGCTTGATCGGGCGGCTCGGCGAGCGGATCACGGTCTGGCCCGGCACGTCCTCGGCCGCCGCCACCACGTCGCGCAAGGTCGCCCCCGTCACGGTCGGGGCGTCGAGGTCGATCAGGCCGCCGAGTTCGGCCAGGAGCTTCGGCACGCCGCCGGCATGGTGGAAATGCTCCATGTAGTGGTCGCCCGAGGGCTTGAGGTCGACCAGCACCGGGACCTCGCGGCCGATGGCGTCGAGGCTCGCGAGGTCGAGGTCGATGCCGGCGCGGTTCGCCATGGCGGTGAGGTGGATCACCCCGTTGGTCGAGCCACCGATCGCCTGCATCACGACCTGCGCGTTGCGGATCGCGGCCGGGGTCAGGATCTGGCTTGGGCGCGGGCCGCCGGTCTTCGCCATCGCGGCGGCGCAGGCGCCGCTCGCCTCGGCGAGGCGGATCCGCTCGGCGTGGGGTGCCGGAATCGTGCCGGCCATCGGCAGCGCGAGGCCCATCGCCTCGATCATGCAGGCCATGGTCGAGGCGGTGCCCATCACCATGCAGGTGCCGACGGACGGCGCGAGCCGGCCGTTGACGGTCTCGATCTCCTGCTCGTCGATCTCGCCGGCCCGGTGCGCGCCCCACAGGCGCCGGCAATCGGTGCAGGCGCCGAGCACCTCGCCGCGGTGGTGGCCGACCACCATCGGGCCGACCGGGATCACCACGGTCGGCAGGTCGACGGAGGCCGCCGCCATCACCTGCGCCGGCAGGGTCTTGTCGCAGCCGCCGATGACGATCACCGCGTCCATCGGCTGGGCGCGGATCATCTCCTCGGTGTCCATCGCCATCAGGTTGCGCAGGTACATCGAGGTCGGGTGGGCGAAGCTCTCGTGGATCGAGATGGTGGGAAACACCATCGGCATCGCCCCGGCGAGCATCACCCCGCGCTTGGCCGCCTCGATCAGCTGCGCGGCGTTGCCGTGGCAGGGATTGTAGTCGGAGGCGGTGTTGGTGATGCCGACGATCGGCCGGTCGAGGGCGTCGTCGGAATAGCCCGCCGCCTTGATGAACGCCTTGCGCAGGAACAGCGAGAAGCCCGCATCCCCGTAGCTGGTCAGTCCCTTGCGCAAGCCCTTGCCCATCGCGTGCTCCTCCCGCCGGCGTTTTGACCGGTTCTCAAGGGTGGGGGGATGATTGTCAACGAAGCCGCCCCAGGGCCGCGAGGCATCGCAAGATAAATATGCGTAATGATGATATCGATTAGGTGAATTATGCTGTAAAATTAAATCGCAAAATTGTATTTTTAGCAATTTTGCATTGCAATTCTCTAATAAACATAAAAAATACTGACGATCGTCCATGAAAATGTGATGCATCCCCCCCTCTCCCGTGTGGGAGAGGGCCCGGGGGTGAGGGTGACACGCTTCCTTGTGAAGCTGTGCCCATCGTGCTGGCAGCTCAGCGGCCAGCGCTTCAATCGGAACCGTAGCACCCTCACCCCTACCCCTCTCCCATACCTTGCAGCGATACCGGGCAAGCCCGGCATCGCCTGGAGAGGGGATCCCGCGCCATGATATGACTTGGAAGCATCAAGACAATACTTTCTCGAAATTTCCAAAGCGCGACGATAGCTCTCGACCGGCGGCTTCGCCCCTTCCGTCACATCACCGGGTCGTCCGCCGCCTCCAGCCGCCCGGAGGCGATCGCCTCCAGGAACAGCCGGTGGTCCTCGGCGTTGCGGTCGCCGTAGGCCCGGGCCCAGTCGGCCAGGACCTCGCGGAAGTCGTCGTGGCGGTCGCGGCCGCAATAGCCCGCGATGGCGGCGGCATCGCCGGTGCGGGCATGGGCCCGGGCGAGCAGCGCGCCGTAGGCCCAGGAGAAGTAGACCAGCGGCTGCCCGCGCATGCAGGCGACCGGGATCTCGCCCTTCATGTTCTTCATCTGCCGGACGTAGAACGGACGACCGTCGATGGTGGTCCAGCCGAGGAGCGGATCGCCGACCGCCTGGAGCAGGCGCTGGCCGTAGATCACCCGCTCGCCCTCGTGCGAGGCGTAGGGCCCGGGCATGCCGGCGACGTAGGGCGCGTGGGCGGGGCGCACCGCCTCCTTGACCTGGAGGAAGAGCACGTCCTGGTCCGAGTTGCCGCACAGCAGCGCGACGTAGGCCCGGGTCCCGACGCTGCCGACGCCGACGACCCGGTGGGCGACGTCGACGACGTGGTAGCGGCTGAGCATGAACCGGCGCTCCCGCGGCAGGGTCTCGGCGTAGCGCTCGAGCCCGGCGGTCACCGCCTCGCGGGTCTCGGGCTCGACCCAGGTCAGGATCGGCGGATCCTGGCGGAAGCGCCAGCCGCCGTCGACCCGGCGCTCGCCGATCCGGGCGAGCAGGCTCTTGTTGTGGCGCTTGCGCGCCTTCTCGACGGCGCGCTCCACGACCGCGCGCGATTCGTGATCGATGGCGATGCCGCTGAAATCCAGCTCCTCGGCCCGCGCCGCCCGGTGCCAGACGTCGAGGGGCCCCTGCGGCGCCAGCTCGGTCATGGTGTGCTGGTAGCCGTAGGCCGCGGCGATCACCGCCTCGCGGCGCTCGCTGAGCGGAACGTCGAGGTCGCGGGCGGCGACCTCGATGCTGGCGCAGAGGCGCTTCAGGTCCCACTCCCAGGGGCCGATCGTGACCTCGTCGAAGTCGTTGAGGTCGAGGACGATGTCGCGCTGGGGCGTGCCGAACAGGCCGAAATTCGAGATGTGGGCGTCGCCGTTCATCACCACGTCGATGCCGCTCGTGGGCGTCCGGGCGAGGTCCCAGGCCATCACCGTCGCCGCACCGCGCAGGAAGGCGAAGGGCGAGCTCGCCATCCGGGCGACCCGTAGCGGAATCAGCCGCGCCTGGCGCCCGGCTTGCGCCTGCTCGATCAGCCGCACCGGATCGGGCCGGTCCTGCGGGACCGGCACCGGCCCGTGGCCGTCATGCGGGACCTTGGCGCGCAGGGCTTTGCCGGCGGCGCGGCGCTTCTCCCACGGCTCGCCGGGGGTGCGCAGGTCGATGCGGGGGAAATCGGCCAGGGGCTCCAGCACGACGTCCTCGGCCGGTCCCGCGAACGCGTCGGCCGCGGTCTCCTCGGGATGGGTGTCGGGGTTGGGTCTGTCCATGGGGCGCGGCTCGTCGGCGGCCTCGATCCGGTCTTCGACTCAACCTTGGCCGTGATCGATCGTTCCGGGCGCGGGATGAAGAACCCGCCCCGAAACGTAGGGCCTGGTCACTTGTCCTGGAGCACGTGCAGGAACTCGGCCGCCAGCTCGCCGCGCCGATCAGGATCGTCGCACGAACGGCGCAGGATCAGCCGGCCGTCGCGAGCGGTGACCTCGTCCGAGAGCGACATCGCGGCAGGCGCGCAGCCGGGACGGAAATCGACCGCGATCCCCTGCGGCCCGCCGGTGAGACGGGCGATGCCGAGGTTCAGGCACGCCACCCGCAGGTGGGCCAGCGCGAACAGCGCCCGCACGCCCTTCGGCAGCGGCCCGAACCGGTCCTCGACCTCGCCGCGCAGGGCCTCGACCTCCTCCGCGCCGCCGAGGCGCAGGAGCCGGGTGTAGAGGCTTAAGCGCACCTCCGGCTCGGGCACGTAATCCTCCGGCACGTCGCCGGCGAGGCCGAGGTTGATCTCCGGTGCCCAGTCCTCCGCCGGCTCTCCCTTGGCGGCGCGCAGCGCCAGTTGCAGCAGGTGCTGGTAGAGGCCGAGCCCGATCAGCTTGACGTGGCCGGCCTGGTTCTCGCCGACGAGGTCGCCGGCGCCGCGCAGGTCGAGATCCCGGGCACTGATGGCGAAGCCCGCGCCGAGGCGGTCGAGGGCCTCGAGCGTGCGCAGGCGCTTCTCGGCCGAGGGCGACAGGTCGCGGTCGGACCGGGTCAGCAGGTAGGTGACGCCCCTTCGCTGGCCGCGGCCGACCCGGCCGCGCAGCTGGTGCAGCTGGGCGAGGCCGAAGCGCTCGGCATCGTGGACCAGCATGGTGTTGGCCCGCGGCACGTCGAGCCCGCTCTCGATGATCGAGGTGGCGAGCAGGACGTCGCCCTCGCCGTCGGCGAAGCGCACCATGATCTCGTCGAGCTCGGCCGGCTTCATCTCGCCGTGGGCGACGACGGTGTCGAGCTCCGGCACGAGCCGCTTCAGGCGCTCGGCCATCGGGCCGATCTCCTCGATGCGCGGGCAGACGACGAAGCTCTGGCCGCCGCGCCCCTTCTCGCGCATCAGCGCCGCCCGCACCGTGTCGTCGTGCAGCGGCGTCAGCACCGTGCGGATCGGCTGGCGCACCGCCGGCGGCGTCGCGATGACGCTGAGCGACTTCAGGCCCACCAGCGCCGATTGCAGGGTGCGGGGGATCGGCGTCGCGGTGAGCGTCAGCACGTGGGCGTCGCCGGCCATCGTGCGCAGGCGCTCCTTGAGGGCAGCGCCGAAGCGCTGCTCCTCGTCGATCACCACGAGGCCGAGATCGGCGAAGGCGACGCCGCGCCCGGCGAGCGCGTGGGTGCCGACGACGAGGCGGATCGAGCCGTCGGCCAGGCCCTGGCGCACGCGCTTCCCCTCCGCCGGGCTCGCGAGGCGCGAGAGCTGCGCCACCCCGATGCCGAAGCGGGCAAAGCGCCGCTCGAAGGTGCGCAGGTGCTGGCGCACCAGCACGGTCGTCGGCGCCACCACGGCGACCTGATGGCCGGCGAGCAGCGCGGCGGCGGCGGCGCGCAACGCCACCTCGGTCTTGCCGAAGCCGACGTCGCCGCAGACCAGCCGGTCCATCGGCCGCTCGCCGGCGAGGTCCTGGAGCGCCCCGTCGACCGCCTTCGCCTGGTCGGGGGTGAGCGGGAAGCCGAAGCCGGCGCCGAAGCGCTCCATCTCACGCTCCGGCGGCACCAGGGCGGGCGCCCTGGCCTTGCAGCGCTCCTCCGCCGCCGCCAGCATGGCGCGGGCGGCCCGCGCCAGGCCGGCCTCGGTGGTCAGGCGGCGCTTGGCCCAGGTACCGCCCTCGAGCTTGTCGAGGGTGACCGCCTCCTCTTCCGAGCCGTAGCGCCAGATCCGGTCGGCCTGGGCCACCGGCACCATCAGGATCGCGTCGCCGGCAAATCGCAGGCGCAGGGCCTCGGTGCTGGCGCCGTCGCCGGTGGCGATGCGCTCCAGCCCCTCGAACACGCACAAGCCATGGTCGCGGTCGACCGCGACGTCGCCGACGCGCAGGTCCACCTCGCCCATCGGCAGGATCACCGGCTGGCCGGCGCGCGGGCGCACCGACGCACCACCGTGGACATCCGGCGCGGCGATCACCGTGGCGGCGAGGTCCGGCACGCGGAAGCCCGCATCGAGGGGCGCGGACAGGGCCACGATCTCGCCGGCCTTGGCGGCGGCGGCCTCCGCCCAGTCGGCGATCGGGCGGACGCTGCGCTCCGCCGCCCGGGCGGCCTGGCGCGACAGGCGCTTGAGCCCGGCGGGATCGCCCGCCAGCACCACCCGCTCGCCGGCCTTGAGGCGTTCGCGCAGGTAGGCCGAGAAGGCCGCACCAGGCCGGCGCTCGCGCAGGAACGACGGGACGGCGATGGCGTCCGCGTCGGCATCGCTCGCGACCGCCACCTCGCGGGCCGCGCGGACCTTCTTCCACTCGGCGGGCGTCAAGTAGAGCGGCGCCGACTGACCGCGGGCCGCCACCTCCGAGGTGCGGCCCTCGGCAATCTGCTCGAAGAAGGCCTCGGCGCGGCCCTCCGCCCCGGCCTCGACCACCAGGCGGGCGTCGGGCACGTAGTCGAGCACCGTAACGAGCCGGCCGTAGAGGGTGGGCAGCTGGTGCTCCTGGCCGGTGAAGGGCCGCAGGCGCACGGCGGAATCGGGTGCAAGGACGATCTCGGTCGCCGGGTCGACCACCAGGGTCCCGACCTCGTCGAGGGAGCGCTGCGACACCGGATCGTAGGTGCGGATCGCCGTGATCGTGCCGCCGGCATGCTCGATGCGGCAGGGCCGGGGTGCGGCGGCCGGAAACACGTCGATGGTCCGGCCGCGCACCGCGACCTCGCCGGGCTCGTCGACCCGGTCGTCGAGGATGTAGCCGAGGCGCTGCAGCTCCGCGGTCAGCCGGGCGGGGTCGAGGGCGTCGCCGGCGGCGAGCTCGACCCGGGCCTCGGCCCAGGTCTCCGGCGGGGGGACCCGCTGGATCAGCGCCGGGGCGGTGGTGAGCAGGATGGCGGGCAGGTGCCCGGCATCGGTGAGCCAGCGCAGCACGCCGGCCCGCGCCCCCATCGTCCCGCGAGAGGGCGAGGCGCGGTCGAAGGGCAGGCAATCCCATTCCGGATAGACCGCGACGCCGAGCCCGGGCGCCAGCGCCCGCAGCAGGGCCGCGATCTCGTCGAGCCGGCGGGCGTCGCGGGCGACGTGGATCAGCGGCTGCCCCCGCTCGCGCAGGCCGAGCAGCGCCACCGCGAGGGCTCCGGGCGGCACCAGCGGCGCCACGCCCTCCTCGGCCCCCACACCCGCGCGCCGGCTCACCTTGCGCTTCGCCATCGGCCCCCCGCTCCTGTTCACTGGTGCGGGAAACGCCCGGCGGCTGCGACGGGTCCGGGCCGAGGCTGTCGCATGCACAGGAATGATGCGGGGGAGTACGAGGAGTCTGCGGCGGCCGGCTCCGCCGAGGGTTCGTGCGCCCCTCGTCCTTGCGACGACAGGGCCGAGCCCGCGCGTCGTCGATGACCGCGGCAGGGCTCGTTCGACGCGTGGACCTTGGCCCGAGAACTCGGCCCGAGAACGGGCCCCAAGAACGGGGCGAAGGCGCCGGGCCAGGGTGCGGACCGCGCGCCCTCGTCGGGCGCAGACACGAAAAAGCCCGGCGCTCGGGCCGGGCCATTTCCTTTCGTCTCGCGAACCGTTCACGCCATGGCGGCGCGTGTCCCCGAGGCCGAACGTTCGCGGGCGCTCGGAGCCTTCGGCGTTACGCCTGGGCGGCCTGGAGGCCCTTCACGCGGGCGGCGAGGCGCGAGACCTTCCGCGAGGCGGTGTTCTTGTGCACGATCCCCTTCTGGGAGGCGCGCATGATCTCGGGCTCCGCGCTGCGCAGGGCGGTCAGGGCGGTGCCGTGATCGCCGGACTCGATCGCCTCCTCGACCTTGCGGATGAAGGTGCGCATGCGGCTGCGGCGCGAGCGGTTGACTGCCGTACGCTTGGCAATCTTGCGGGTCATCTTCTTGGCCGACACGGTGTTGGCCATCGGCGTTCCTCATTCAAAAAGGCGAGGCCCGAGCGATCCCGGCGGGATCGTGGCGTCGCGTGTCAGGGCATGGAAGCACGGGCAACCCGCCGGGCGAAAGCCCGCAGGTCCGCGAGCCGCGGTCTATAGCCGCGACCGGCCGGAACGTCAACGGCGGAACGGGAGCCGGCTCCGGAACGGTCTGCCCGCTCAATGGTTGAGGTTCTAACATACCTGAAGGGAGTTCAGCATGATCCGTTCCGCTTCCCTGCTCGCCGCCGGCCTCCTCGCGGTCTCGGCCGTCGCGATCCCGCACCAGGCCGAGGCCAAGGGCTGCATCAAGGGCGCGGTCGTCGGCGGGCTCGCCGGCAAGGTGGTCGGGCACGGCAAGGCCGGCGCCGCGGCCGGCTGCGCGGTCGGCCACCACAACGCCAACAAGAAGGCGAGCCAGGCCCAGGGCCAGTAACGGCCAGTAGGCCGCGCCTGCGCTCCGGCTCTATAAGAGGGCGGCTCCGGCATCGGAGCCGCCCCTTTCGCGTGGAGCCCGCATGACGTCCCCCGACGGCGCCCTGGTCCTGTTCTCCGGTGGACAGGATTCCGCCACCTGCCTCGCCTGGGCCCTCGACCGCTTCGCCCATGTCGAGACGCTCGGCTTCGATTACGGCCAGCGCCACCGGATCGAGCTGGACTGCCGGGCGCAGCTGCGCACCGAGATGACCCGGATCGTGCCGGCCTTCGCCGGGCGCCTGGGCGACGACCACACGCTGAACCTCGACGCCCTCGGGGCGGTCTCCGAGACCGCGCTGACCCGGGACACCGCCATCGCGATGGAAGAGGGCGGGCTACCCAACACCTTCGTTCCGGGCCGCAACCTCGTCTTCCTCACCTTCGCGGCGGCGCTCGCCTACAGGCGGGGCCTGCGCCACATCGTCGGCGGCATGTGCGAGACGGATTTCTCCGGCTACCCCGATTGCCGCGACGACACCATCAAGGCGTTGCAGGTCGCGCTCAACCTCGGCATGGACCGCCGCTTCGTGCTGCACACGCCGCTGATGTGGATCGACAAGGCCGAGACCTGGCGGCTCGCCCGCGATCTCGGCGGCGAGGCGCTGGTCGACCTCATCGTGCGCGAGAGCCACACCTGCTACCTCGGCGAGCGCGGCGCCCTCCACCCCTGGGGCCATGGCTGCGGCACCTGCCCGGCCTGCAGCTTGCGCGCCGCTGGCTATGCGCGCTTCCGCGCCGAGGATGCGTGAGGCGCGCTTGCGGGCGGTCCTTCCGTTGCGCACATTGCATCGCAAATACGGGAGGAGAGAACTATGACCGCCTGCATCGTCGGCTGGAGCCACACGCCCTTCGGCAAGCACGACACCGAGACCGTCGAGAGCCTGATCGTCCGCGTCGCCAACGAGGCGCTGGCCCATGCGGGGATCGGCCCCGAGGACGTCGACGAGATCGTGCTCGGCCACTACAACGCGGGCTTCACGCCCCAGGACTTCACCGCCTCCCTGGTGCTCCAGGCCGATGACGGGTTCCGCTTCAAGCCTGCGACCCGGGTCGAGAATGCCTGCGCCACCGGCTCGGCCGCGGTGCATCAGGGCATCAAGACCATCGAGGCCAAGCGCGCCCGGGTGGTGCTGGTGGTCGGCGTCGAGCAGATGACCCGCACGCCGGGCCCGGAGATCGGCCGCACCCTGCTCAAGGCCTCCTACCTGCCGGAGGACGGCGACAACCCGGCGGGCTTCGCCGGCGTGTTCGGCAACATCGCCGGCGCCTACTTCCAGCGCCACGGCGACCAGTCCGACGCGCTGGCGATGATCGCCGCCAAGAACCATCACAACGGCGTCCAGAACCCCTACGCGCAGATGCGCAAGGACCTCGGCTTCGAGTTCTGCCGCACCGAATCGGACAAGAACCCCTTCGTCGCCGGCCCGCTCAAGCGCACCGACTGCTCGCTGGTCTCGGACGGCGCCGCGGCGGTGGTGCTCGCCGACACCGAGACGGCGCTCCGCATGCGCCGCGCCGTCGCCTTCCGGGCGACCGCCCACGCGCAGGACTTCCTGCCGATGTCGAAGCGCGACGTCCTGAAGTTCGAGGGCGCCGCCACCGCCTGGGCGAAGGCGCTGGGCCAGGCCGGCATCACCCTCGACGACCTCTCGCTCGTCGAGACGCACGACTGCTTCACCGTCGCGGAGCTGATCGAGTACGAGGCGATGGGCTTGACCAAGGAGGGCCGCGGCGCCGACGCGATCCGCGAGGGCTGGACCACCAAGGAGGGCAAGCTGCCGGTCAACCCGTCCGGCGGGCTGAAGGCCAAGGGCCACCCGATCGGCGCCACCGGCGTGTCGATGCACGCCCTCTCGGCGATGCAGCTCTGCGGCGAGGCCGGCGGCATGCAGATCCCCGACGCGACGCTCGCAGGCGTGTTCAACATGGGCGGCGTGGCCGTGGCGAACTACGTCAGCGTGCTCGAGCGCATCAAGTAGCCCGACGAAAGGAGCGGCGGGACCGTGACATCCTTCCTGGTCCTGCTGCTCACCTACACGATCAGCCAGTTCGATCGCGGCTTCCTCGCCATGGTCGCGCCCGATCTCGGGCCCGACCTCGGTCTAGCGCCCTCCGATCTCGCGCTGCTCTCGGCGGGCTGGTTCCTGGCCTTCGCGGCGGGTCAGGTGCCGACCGGACTTCTCCTCGACCGGATCGGGCCGCAGCGCACCGTGTCGGGGTTCCTGGTCGTCGCCGCCCTCGGGGCGGCCTGCCTCGGGCTCGCGCAAGGGTTTTCAGGCGCCGCCGCCGCGATGGCGCTGATCGGGCTCGGCTGCGCGCCGGCGCTGATGGGCGGTCTCTACCTGTTCGGGCGGGTCTACCCGCCCGAGCGCTTCGCCATGCTGTCCTCGCTGATGATCGGCCTCGGCACTGCGGGCGATCTCCTCGGCTCGACGCCGCTGGCGCTGGCGAGCCATGCGCTGGGATGGCGCGCGATCCTGTTCGGGCTCTCGGCTATCACCTTGCTGGCTGCCGGGCTGGTTCTGTGGCTGATCGTCGATCCGCCGCGCCTTGCCGATCCGCCCCGGACGTCGGTCTGGCGCGGCTTTGCCGAGGTCGCGCGGATGCGGGCCCTGTGGCCGGTCTTTCCCGTGGTGTTCGTGAGCTACGCCGTCGTCATCGCCACCCGCTCGCTCTGGGTCGGCTCGTATCTCGGCAGCGTCCACGGCCTCGACGCGCTCCAGCGCGGCAACGGCACCCTCGCGATGAGTGCCGCGATGGCGGCGGGCGCCATCGGCTACGGGCCGCTGGAGCGGCTGGTGCGCGACCCGAAGCGCACGGCGCTCGCCGGCTGCCTCGTCACCGGCCTGGCGCTCTCCGCCCTCGGGCTGTTCGGCGGCGGCTCGACCGCGCTCGCGGTCGCGCTCCTGGCGCTGACCGGCGCGGCCGGCCTGAGCTACGGCATCCTGATGGCCCATGCCCGCCGGTTCTTCCCCGCCCACCTGCTCGGGCGCGGCGTCGCCTTCATGAACATCGTCTTCATGGGCGGGGCGGCCGCCGTCCAGGGTCTCTCGGCCCTGTTCGTGCTCGGCACCGCCGGCTTGTCGCCGGATGCGCTCTACGGCCGGCTGTTCCTGGCCTACGGGCTGGCGCTGCTGGCCGCGACAGTCGTGTACGCGTTCGCGCCGCGGGAGCCGGTATACGGGCCGGATCCAGGTCGGGAATCAGCCGCCCCTACCCCGCTTCCCCCGGCGTCCGCGCCCGCAGGGCCAGGGCGTGCAGGCCGCGCTTGAAGGCGTCGTCGAGGAGCGCGTTCACCATGCGGTGGCGCTCGACCCGGCTCTTTCCCTCGAAGGCCGCCGACACCACATCCAGTCGGAAGTGAGTTTCCCCACCCTCCCGCCAGCCGGAATGGCCGGCATGCTGGTGTGATTCGTCGACGACGCTGAGTGCCGTCGGCGCCAGCCGCTCCTCCAGCGTCGTCCTGATCCACTCGCCCAGGCTCATCGCGCACCCGTCCTTAACCTGCTTCGGATCGAGTGACCGGAGCGGGCAGCCCCCGTCAAGCCGTCCGGTTCCGCCTGCGGCATCAGGCCCGAAGGCCTTGTGCCCGCCCCGCCGCCCCTCATAATCGCCTCGTCATGGATCTGAACTCGCCCCTGTTCGACCGCATCCGCATCCGGCCCTCCTGCGACGAGCCCAAGAAGGCCGAGGGGCCGGCCTGCGACCGGCCGGGCTGCGCCCAGCCCGGGCTGCACAAGGCGCCCAAGGGGCGCAAGCAGGAGGGCCAGTACTGGCGCTTCTGCATGCAGCACGTGCGCGAGTACAACGCGGCCTACAACTACTTCGACGGGATGAACGACGCCGCCGTCCAGGCCTACCAGAAGGACGCGGTGATCGGGCACCGCCCGACCTGGACGATGGGCGTCAATCCCGGGGGCAAGACCGGGCCGAAGCCCGAGGCGACGCAGCGCGACTGGGACTACGTCGATCCCCTCGGCATCCTGCGCGGCGAGGGCGCCGGCCCGGCCTCGCGCCGCGCCCGGGCCGAGCCGCCGCCCCCGCGCTACTCGGCCCCCATCCGCAAGGCGCTCGACGTGCTCGGCCTCGACGAGAGCGCCGACCAGGCCGCCATCAAGGCGCAATACAAGGTGCTGGTGAAGCGCTTCCACCCCGACGCCAACGGCGGCGACCGCTCGTTCGAGGACCGCCTACGCGACATCATCAAGGCCCACGACACCCTGCGGGCCGCCGGCCTGTGCTGACCTGTGGGCGGACCGGGCCCACCCCGGCACGCTCCTCGCATGCCCGATCTGCCGCGAGGGGGCTCGAAACCCGGCGCCTCCCCCATATATCCGCGTCAGGCACGTTTGCGCCGGCTCCCCCCGCAGATTATTGACATGCGGCGCCCGCCGGTCACCCCGCGCCGTCGCGACATCCGCAGGACGCCCATGGAGGGCCAGGCCTGCCCCGACGAGGCTCCGTATGCTTGCTGAGAAGACGCCACCCGCTCTCCCGGACACGACCGTCTCGGTGCGCAAGGTGTTCGGGATCGATTCGAACCTCGAGGTGCCGGCCTTCTCGGCCACCGACGAGCACGTGCCGGATCTCGATCCCGACTACCTGTTCGACCGGGAGACCACCCTGGCGATCCTGGCGGGCTTCGCCCGCAACCGCCGGGTGATGATCACCGGGTACCACGGCACCGGCAAGTCCACCCACGTCGAGCAGGTCGCCGCCCGCCTGAACTGGCCCTGCGTGCGCATCAACCTCGACAGCCACGTCTCGCGCATCGACCTCGTCGGCAAGGACGCGATCGTGCTCCAGGAGGGCAAGCAGGTCACCGCCTTCCAGGACGGCATCCTGCCCTGGGCCCTGCAGAACAACGTGGCGCTGGTCTTCGACGAGTACGATGCCGGCCGCCCCGACGTGATGTTCGTGATCCAGCGCGTGCTGGAGGTCTCGGGCCGCCTGACGCTGCTCGACCAGAAGCGGGTGATCCGCCCCCATCCCGGCTTCCGGCTGTTTGCCACCGCCAACACGGTCGGCCTCGGCGACACGTCGGGCCTCTATCACGGCACCCAGCAGATCAACCAGGGCCAGATGGACCGCTGGTCGATCGTCACCACGCTCAACTACCTGCCCCACGACCGCGAGGTCGACATCGTGCTCTCCAAGGCGCCGCATTACCGCGGCGAGGGCGGACGCGACATCGTCAACAAAATGGTGCGCGTGGCCGACCTCACCCGCAACGCCTTCATCAACGGCGACCTGTCGACCGTGATGAGCCCGCGCACGGTGATCACCTGGGCCGAGAACGCCGACATCTTCAACGATATCGGCTTCGCCTTCCGGGTCACCTTCCTCAACAAGTGCGACGAGCTGGAGCGCGCGCTGGTGGCCGAGTTCTACCAGCGCTCCTTCGGCAAGGAGCTGCCCGAGAGCGCGGTGAACGTCGCGCTGAGCTGACCGAAAGGGAGTTCTGCTCGATGGACGACCCGACCCTCGATCATCGGCGCGACGGCACCGACGCGGTCGAGGGCCGGGCGTCCTACGAGCGGGACTACTTTTCCTGGGTGCAGGAGCAGGTGGCGCTGATCCGCGCCCGCCGCTTCGACGAGATCGACGCCGAGCACGTAGCCGAGGAGCTCGAGGACTTGGGCAAGAGCCAGCTCTCCCGGCTCCACAGTGCCCTGCGCGTGCTCGTGATGCACATGCTCAAGTGGGACCAGCAGCCCGAGCACCGTACGGCGAGCTGGATCTTCTCGATCGCCGAGCAGCGGCGGCGCTACCATCGGCTCTTGCGCGACAATCCCGGTCTGAAGCCCCACCGGGAGACCGCGCTCGCGGATGCCTACGAGGGGGCCCGGCTCTGGGCTGCCGAGGAGACGCATCTCGAGCCCGACGACTTCCCCAAGGAGTGCCCCTACACCTGGGACGACCTCCTGGACCGCCCCTTCGACTTCGACTCGCTGAAGAAGTAGCCTCCATGTCCATCTCCAACCGCAAGCCCGGCGAGAAGCGCGAGTCCGTCGCCGAGCCGCTGAAGCGCTCGGTGGCCGGGACGCTGCGGGCCATCGCCCGCAAGGCCGAGATCGAGGTCACCTTCGCGACCGACCGGCCGGCGCTCACCGGCGACAAGGCCCGCCTGCCGGAGCCGCCGCGCAAGCTCTCGCCCGGCGACGTCGCGATCCTGCGCGGCCACGCCGATTCGATGGCTCTCCGCCTCGCCTGCCACGACAACGCGGTGCACCGCCGCCTCGCGCCCGAGAACGCCGCCGCCCGCGCGGTCTTCGACGCGGTCGAGCAGGCGCGGGTCGAGGCGATCGGCTCGCGCCGGATGGCCGGGGTCGCCGGCAACCTCACGGCGATGCTGGAGGACCGCTACCACCGCGGCGGCAAGTACGAGGAGATCACCGACCGGGCCGACGCGCCGATGGAGGATGCGGTCGCCCTGATGGTGCGCGAGCGCCTGACCGGCCAGGCCCCGCCGCCGGCGGCGCAGCGCATCGTCGGCCTGTGGCGCGAGTTCATCGAGGATCGGGCCGGGCGCAACCTCGACGGGTTGATGGGCAGCATCGAGGACCAGCGCGCCTTCGCCCGCTCGGTGCGCGACCTCCTCTCCTCCCTCGACATGGCGGACGAGGCCCCCCTCGACCCCGACGACGAGGAGAACGACGACGAGAACGAGGCCGAGTCAGACGAGCAGCAGGCCGGCGAGGGCGAGGCCGAGCAGCAGAGCCAGGGCGACCGGGCCGAGATGGAGGTATCGGACGAGGCCTCCGACGAGATCGAGGAAGGCGCCACCGAGGCCGCCGACGCGCCCTCCGGCGAGTTGCCGGAGGATGCCGAGGACGCCGATTCGGAGGAGGCTTCCGAGTCCTGGCGCCCGCCGGGTCCCCGCGCGAACGAGCCCAGGGGCCCGGACTACAAGGTCTTCTCCCAGAAATACGACGAGGTGGTCCACGCCGAGGACCTGTGCGACGCCGACGAGTTGGCGCGCCTGCGCTCCTACCTCGACAAGCAGCTCGCCCACCTCCAGGGCGTGGTCGGGCGGCTCGCCAACCGGCTGCAGCGGCGGCTGCTGGCGCAGCAGAACCGCGCCTGGGAGTTCGACCTGGAAGAGGGCCAGCTCGATCCGGCGCGCCTCGTGCGCGTGGTGATCGACCCCTACCAGCCGCTCTCGTTCAAGCACGAGAAGGACACCAATTTCCGCGATACGGTCGTCACCCTGCTCCTCGACAATTCGGGTTCGATGCGCGGCCGGCCGATCACCGTGGCGGCGACCTGTGCCGACATCCTCGCCCGCACGCTGGAGCGCTGCGGCGTCAAGGTCGAGATCCTAGGGTTCACCACCCGGGCCTGGAAGGGCGGGCAGTCGCGCGAGGCCTGGCTGCAATCGGGCAAGCCGTCGACCCCGGGCCGCCTCAACGACCTGCGCCACATCGTCTACAAGTCGGCGGACGCACCCTGGCGGCGGGCGCGCAAGAACCTCGGGCTGATGATGCGCGAGGGCCTGCTCAAGGAGAACATCGACGGCGAGGCCCTGGACTGGGCCCACAAGCGCCTGCTCGGCCGGCCCGAGCAGCGCCGGATCCTGATGGTGATCTCCGACGGCGCCCCGGTCGACGACTCGACCCTCTCGGTCAATCCGGGCAACTACCTGGAGCGCCACCTGCGCTACGTGATCGACGAGATCGAGACCCGCTCGCCGGTGGAGCTGCTCGCCATCGGCATCGGCCACGACGTGACGCGCTACTACCGCCGGGCCGTCACCATCGTCGACGCCGAGGAGCTCGGCGGCGTGATGACCGAGAAGCTGGCCGAGTTGTTCAACGAGGATGCCGGCACGATGCCGGTGCGCCGGATGGCGGCGGGCGGGCGGCGCTGAGCCGCCCCCTCCCCCTCCTCCAGGGCCGCGCGGCGGCCTCACCTATCGTCTCACGCGAAAAACCCCCGGGCGCCGCTGGCGCATCCGGGGGTTTTTCACGCTCGATGCTGACCGATGGAGGCGCGAGAGTCTGTCCCTTGGCGCCTCCCTGTCCGGCTCAGGCCGCCTCGGCGAGCTTCTTCTCGATCTCGCGCTTCAGCAGGCGGGCGTTCTGCGACAGGTCGGTCGCGCCGGCCTTGATCAGGAACGCGTCGAGGCCGCCGCGGTGCTCGACCGAGCGCAGGGCGTTGGCCGAGATGCGCAGGCGCACCGAGCGGCCGAGCGTGTCGGAGAGCAGGGTGACGTTGCACAGGTTCGGGAGGAACCGGCGCTTGGTCTTGTGGTTCGAGTGGCTCACGAGGTGGCCGGTGAGCACCCCCTTACCGGTGAGCTCGCAGCGACGCGACATGGTCTTCAATCCTCAACTGGTCTTGGTCGGACGAGGGACCACGCAACGCGAGAGCCGGGCGTGCTGCGCACCCCGGCTTGAACCGGACCCCGCGAAGTCCCTGGAAAGCACGCGCCTATAGAGGGAGAGTGCGGGTCTCGTCAAGGTACGGCCGCCGGCAAGGGCCTGCGCCGGGGCGGGCGGGCGACGCGGGTGCGAGACGAACCGTTAACCCTAATCGCGTCACGATAGGGCCAGATTCTCCCCGCTTCATCGGCGCTGGGCGACGGTGATCGAGATCGGTTCCCTCCATGCGTTCCAAGGCCTACCTCTCGCTCGCCCTCGCGGCGGGGCTCGCCCTTCCGGCCGGCGAGGCGACGCCGGCCCAGGCCGCGCGGGGCCGCGCACCGAAGGCCGGCGAGACCGCCGTCACGGTCGATTACGGCATCATGCTCGCCGGGATGCCGATCGGCACCGCGCAGGTCACCGGGTCGGTCCAGGGCCCGCGCTACACGATGGATGTCAGCGCCCGCCTCACCGGCCTCGTCGGGGCGATCACCGGCGGCTACGGCTCAGGGAGGGCGAGCGGCGCGGTGGCGGCCCGGCCGGTGCCGGCCGCCTTCGCCCTCGCCTCGCACAGCGCCTCGGCGTCGATCACCGTGCGCATGGCGCTCGCCCGCGGCAACGTGGTCGCCTCGGACATCGCGCCGCCGCTGGTGCCGGACCCGGAGCGCGTCACCGTCAGCGAGGTGCACAAGCGCGGCGTCATCGATCCGGTGAGCGCCCTGATGATGCCGGCGCAAGGCCGCGGCGAGCTCACCGACCCGCAGAACTGCAACCGCACCATCCCGGTCTTCGACGGCGCGAGCCGGTTCAACGTGGTGCTGAGCTACGCCGAGACCCGCAGCGTGCAGAAGCCCGGCTATGCCGGCCCGGTGCTGGTCTGCAACGCCCGCTACCAGCCGATCGCCGGCCACCGGCCCGACCGGCCGGGGGTGAAGTTCATGGAGGACAACACCGAGATGTCGGTGTGGCTCGCCCCCGTCGAGGGCGCCCGGGTGCTGCTGCCGCTTCGCATCGCCGTGCGCACCCAGCTCGGCCTCAACATCATCGAGGCGACGCGCTGGTCGCAGACCGGTCAGGGCGGCCCGGAGACGACCGTGCAGGCCGCCGCGGCGCAATCCGCCGAGACGCCGGCGGACGGGCGCTAGTCCTTCGTGCGGCGCGTCATCCCCCTCTTCTCGCCCTTCCTCCTCCTGCTCCTCGTTCCGCTCCCGGCGCTGGCGAACGGATCCGATTGCGGCGGCGACGCCTATTCCTCGGCGGCCATCGGCGCGAACCCGCCGGGCCCGCTCACCGCCGTGCCGGACACGCTCTGCGCCGACCTCGACCAGGGCCGGGCATCGAATACCCGCATCGAGGTGATCGCGCCGGGCCTCGGCTCTCCGGGCCTGGGGCAGGCCTCGCCCTACGGCGATCGGTCGCCGTATGGCGATCGGTCCGCTCCCGCCCCATATGAGGGGAGGCCGCTGCCCGGGCCACGGCCGCGGGGCGGCCGCGATCCGGAGCGCTAGACGGGGTCCCGGCTTTCAGTCCGGGATGGCGCGGCGGCCGCCGCTTCCCGCTCCGAGGATGTCTGTCCAGCCCGATGACGCGCCGCTCCCTCTCACCGCAGGCCCGCTTGCGCGGCGCCACGGCGGTGCTCGGTCCCACCAATACCGGCAAGACCCACCTCGCCATCGAGCGGATGCTCGGCCACCCGACCGGCATGATCGGCCTGCCGCTGCGGCTGCTCGCCCGCGAGGTCTATCACCGCGTCGTCGAGCGGGTCGGCCCCGAGCGGGTCGCCCTCGTGACCGGCGAGGAGAAGATCAAGCCGAACCGGCCGAGCTACTGGATCTGCACCGCCGAGGCGATGCCGCGGGACAACACCGTGGATTTCGTTGGCATCGACGAGATCCAGCTCGGCGCCGACCGCGACCGCGGTCACACCTTCACCGACCGGCTGCTGCACCAGCGCGGCCGCGAGGAGACGCTGCTGATCGGCTCGGGCACGATGGAGCCGCTGGTCAAGTCGCTGATCCCGGGCATCCACGTGACGACGCGCCCGCGCCTGTCGCAGCTGAGCTTCGCCGGCAGCCGCAAGCTCTCGCGCCTGCCCCAGCGCAGCGCCATCGTGGCGTTCTCGGCGGAAGAGGTCTACGCCATCGCCGAGCTGCTGCGGCGCCAGCGCGGCGGCGCCGCGGTGGTGCTCGGCGCCCTCTCGCCGCGCACCCGCAACGCCCAGGTCGAGCTCTACCAGTCCGGCGAGGTCGACTACCTCGTCGCGACCGACGCAGTCGGCATGGGGCTCAACCTCGACGTCGACCACGTCGCCTTCGCGTCAAACCGCAAGTACGACGGCACGCGCTTCCGCGACCTCTCGCCCTCCGAGATGGCGCAGATCGCAGGGAGAGCCGGGCGCCACCTGCGTGACGGCACCTTCGGCACCACCGGGCGCTGTCCGCCGCTGGAGGCCGAGATGGTCGAGGCCCTGGAGAGCCACACCTTCGAGCCGCTGCGGATGCTGCAATGGCGCAACCCGGACCTCGATTTCGGCTCGATCGACGGCTTGCGCCGCAGTCTCGCCGAGCATCCGAGCGAGCGCGGCCTGACCCGGGCGCCGACCGGCGACGACGAGGCCGCCCTCGACATCCTCGCCAAGGAGGACGACATCCGCGACTACGCCACGTCGCGCAGCGCGGTGGAGCGGCTGTGGATGGTCTGCGGCGTGCCGGACTACCGGAAATCCGCGATCCAGACCCATGCCGACCTGATCGCCCAGCTCTACCGCTTCCTGATGCGCGGGATGGCCGGGCGGATCCCGGTCGACTGGTTCGCCCAGCACGTCGCGATGGTCGACCGCACCGACGGGGACATCGACGCCCTGTCGCAGCGCATCGCCCACGTGCGCACCTGGACCTTCGTGGCGAACAGACCGGACTGGCTCGCCGACCCGGAGCATTGGCAGGGCGAGACGCGTCGGGTAGAGGACAGGCTGTCCGACGCCCTGCACGAGCGGCTGGCGAGTCGATTCGTCGATCGGCGCACCAGCGTGCTGATGCGGCGCCTGAGAGAGAATACCATGTTGGAAGCTGAGATCACCGCGGGCGGCGACGTGACGGTCGAGGGACAGCACGTCGGCCACCTGCACGGATTCCAGTTCGTGCCGGATCCCGGCGCCGAGGGCCAGGAAGCCAAGACCCTGCGCAGCGCCGCCGAGAAGGCGCTGGCGAGCGAGATCGAGGCGCGGGCCGACCGGTTCGCCGCCGCGGCCGACGCGGCTCTGGTGCTCTCGAACGACGGCACGATCCGCTGGACCGGCAACCCGGTCGCCAAGCTCGTGCCGGGCGAGAAGCTCTACGCCCCCGGCCTGCGGCTGCTCGCCGACGAGCAGCTCTCGGGTCCCGCCCGCGAGAAGGTCGAGGGCCGGCTCGAGGCCTGGCTCAAGGCCCACATCGTGCGCCTGCTCGGCCCCGCCCTCGAGCTCGAGACCGCGGCCGACCTCACGGGGCTGGCCCGCGGCATCGGCTTCCAGGTGGCGGAGGCCTTGGGCGTGCTGGAGCGCGCCAAGGTCCTCAACGAGATGCGCAGCCTCGACCAGGAGGGCCGCGCGGCCCTGCGCAAGCACGGCGTGCGCTTCGGTGCCTACCACATCACCATGCCGGCGCTGCTGAAGCCCGCGCCCCGCACGCTGGCAGCGCAGCTCTGGGCGCTGCACAACGGCGGCCTCGACCAGCGCGGCCTCGACGAGATCGCGCATCTCGCCGGCTCCGGCCGCACCTCGATGCCGGTGGACCCGGAGATCGCCAAGGGCCTCTACCGCGCCGCCGGCTTCCGGGTCTGCGGCGGCCGTGCGGTGCGCGTCGACATCCTGGAGCGCCTGGCCGACCTGATCCGCCCGGCGATCGCGTACGTGCCGGGCACCACCCCCGGCGAGCCGCCTCCGGGCACCGCCGACAAGGACGGCTTCGTGCCGACCGTCGGCATGACTTCGCTGGTCGGCTGCTCGGGCGAGGATTTCGCCTCGATCCTGAAGTCGCTCGGCTACGTCGTCGACCGCCGGCCCGGCCCGGCGATCACCGTCGCCCTGCGCCCGGCCGCCCCGACGGTACCGGTGCAGGTGAAGACCGCGGAGACCGGCGAGGCCTCGGCTGAGGCAGGCGAGACCTCTTCCGAGGAAGCGCCGGCCGAGGCCGTGACCGTCGAGGCGACGGGCGACGATGCCCCGACCCAGGAGCCCGCTCCGCACGAGGCCCCCGCCGAGGAGGCCGCGGCCGCCGAGCCGGTCGAGGCCGAGGCTGCGCAAGAGACGCATAGCCAGGAAGCGCACGGCCAGGAGACAGGGGGCCAAGAGACACAGGCCCAAGAGACGCACGGCCAGGACGCGCCGGCCCAGGCGGCTGAGGCTCATGACGCTCCGGCCGAGAGCGCCGCGGTCGAGGATGCGCCCGTCGAGGCGCCAGCGCCCGAGGAGCCGGCCCCGGTCGACGCCGAGGCCGCGCAGGCCGAGGCCGAGGCCGAGCCCGAAACCGAGACCGCCGCCGCGGGCGAGACCGCACCGCACGAGGCTCCCGCCGAGACCCACGCGACCGAGACCGCCGAAGCCGCGGGCGAGCCCGCCACCCCGGCCGAGCCGATCGTCATCGAGGTGTGGCGGATGCACCGCCACCAGCGCAGCCACGCCCCGCGCCACCAGGGCCGCGGCCGGCCCGAGGGCCAGGGCCAGCGCGAGGGCCAGCACGGCCGTCCGCGCGGTGGCCTCCCACGGCCGGAGGGGGCTGAAGGCGCGCCGGCCGAGCAGCGCGCCCATCGCGCGCCCCGCGACGGCCAGCGCTGGGGCGACCGGCGCCCAGGAGAGAACAGGGGTGGTGAGAACAGGGGTGGTGAGAACCGTCCCGCCGGCGAGGGCCGTCCGGAGAACCGTTTCGAAGGTCGCGGGCCCGACAACCGGGGCGAGGGCCGGCGCGACGGGCGTCCGCCGCGCGGGCCGCATCCGGGCGGTCGCGAGGGCGGTCGTCCCCCGCAGGACCGGCGCGACGCTCCCCGCAACGGCGGCATGCACGACGCCCGGCCGCCGCGGCGCGAGCGCGCCCCGGACCCGGATTCCCCCTTCGCCAAGCTTCTCGCCCTGAAGGCGCAGATGGAGGCGAGGGACGGCGACAAGCGCTGACCGGGCGCCATGCGCGCGGACCGGCAGCGCCTCGACAAGTGGCTGTGGTTCGCGCGCTTCGCGAAGACGCGCTCCCTCGCCGCGCGCCTGATCGAGGACGGCTTCGTGCGGGTGAACGGCCAGCGGGCCGACGCCCCCTCGAAGGCCGTGGCGGTTGGCGACGTGGTCACGGTCGCCGCCCAGCACGTCACGGCGGCGGTGCGGGTGCTCGATCTCGGCGAGCGCCGCGGCCCGGCGCCGGAGGCCCGGCTGCTCTACGCCGACCTCTCGGCGAGCCCTCCGCCCGGGGAGGCGGGTTGAGCGGCGCCCTGCGAAAGCGTGACGCGAAGGCGACGCTCCCCGGCTATGCGATGCTGCTGCCCATGGGGCGGCTTGCAAGCCCGCCCGCCCGGGTCTAAGGCCCGCCCCATACGCCCGGGCGCCGCGCGAGCGCCCTTTCTGCCTTCGAGGTTTTCCCGGCCCATGACCTACGTCGTCACCGACAACTGCATCAAGTGCAAGTACATGGACTGCGTGGAGGTGTGTCCGGTCGACTGCTTCTACGAGGGCGAGAACATGCTCGTCATCCAGCCGGACGAGTGCATCGATTGCGGCGTGTGCGAGCCCGAATGCCCGGCCGAGGCGATCAAGCCCGACACCGAGCCGGGCCTGGAGAGCTGGCTGAAGCTCAATGCCGACATGGCGAAGAACTGGCCCAACATCACCCAGAAGAAGGTGGCCCCCTCCGACGCCAAGGAGTGGGACGGCAAGCCCGGCAAGTTCGAGGCCCATTTCTCGGCCAACCCGGGCTCGGGCGACTGAGCCGGCCGGTCGCGACCTGCGAGCGGGATCGTTGCCGCCGGGATCGTTGCTGCTTCGTGGCGATCCCTGCCGGCATCGCATGACGGGTCTGCGAACGCCTCGCCAAGCTGGTGAAACATGGTGCAAGGTGCCTGCGCAGCCATGCCGGGCGCCTGAATTTTTTTGATTTTCAGGCCTCCTCGTGCTAGGTTCCTGATCGCCGTCGCTTTTCGTCCGACGTGCAGCCTTCGTCCTCCGAGCGGGATTTTTTCGATGGGACGAGGCGGCATGCGATCAGCCAAGGTGGATCCCATGTGGTCCGCAGCGCGTTCGGACGTTCCCTAGCTATGGTTTGACAGGGACTGACGGGCTTCCCTCGGGACGTCCGGCAGGCGCGTATTTTTCGCCGGGTGCCCTGACCCGGATGAACGATCCGGTCGCGGACATTGCCGCGAACGGTGACCTGGAGGCCACCCCCGCATGACGACCGCCAAGAAGACGACAGCCGCCCGGCAGGGCTTCAAGACCGGCGAAGCGATCGTGTATCCGGCCCACGGCGTCGGCCGCATCACGGCGATCGAGGAGCAGGAGATCGCCGGCTACAAGCTCGAGCTGTTCGTGGTGTCGTTCGAGAAGGACAAGATGGTCCTGCGGGTCCCGACCGCCAAGGCGAACTCGGTCGGCATGCGCAAGCTCGCCGAGCCCGAGCTGGTCAAGAAGGCGCTCGACGTGCTCACCGGCCGCGCCCGGGTGAAGCGCACGATGTGGTCGCGCCGGGCCCAGGAATACGAGGCGAAGATCAATTCCGGCGACCTGATCGCCGTCACCGAGGTGGTGCGCGACCTCTACCGCTCCGACGCGCAGCCCGAGCAGTCCTATTCCGAGCGCCAGCTCTACGAGGCGGCCCTCGACCGCGTGGTGCGCGAGATCGCGGCGGTGAACCGCATCACCGACACCGAGTCGCTCAAGCTGATCGAGCAGAGCCTCGCCAAGTCGCCCCGCCGGGCCAAGGGCGCCGAAGCCGAGGCCGACGGCGAGGACGTGCAGGACGAGGCCGAGGCGGCCTGAGCCGCCACGCCCCTCCGGGACCGAACCTGAAACGACCGAAAGCCCGGCCCTCGCGCCGGGCTTTCGCATGTCTGCCTCTCGCCTTTCGCGCTGCGGATGCCGTTGAGATCAATCTCCGGCCGTCGCGCCCGCCAAAGAATCGTGCCGCCGACGATTTTTTCGCATTGCGGGAACCGAGGGGGGGATCCCGCCGTTGTCGCAGGCCTTGCGGTGTAACGGGCGCGCTCCATGCTGCGCCCCGGCCTCATCGCGACACACAGCGCTTACCACAGCAGCGGAGGCGGGGATGGCGGAAATCGCAGGCATACGTCGGCAGTTCGTTCGCATCGCGATGGATGCCCCCTTCCTCGAGCGGGAGGAAGAGCGCGGTCTCGCGGTGCGCTGGAAGGACGAACGGGACGAGGTGGCCCTGCACCGTCTGATCTCCGCCCATATGCGGCTCGTGATCGCCCTCGCCGGCCGCTTCCGTCATTACGGCCTGCCGATGGCGGATCTGGTTCAGGAGGGCCATGTCGGGCTGATGGAGGCCGCGGCCCGCTTCGAGCCCGAGCGGGACGTGCGCTTCTCGACCTACGCCACCTGGTGGATCCGGGCCTCGATCCAGGACTACATCCTGCGCAACTGGTCGATCGTCCGCGGCGGCACCTCCTCGGCCCAGAAAGCCCTGTTCTTCAACCTCCGGCGCCTGCGCGCCCGGCTGATGCAATCGACCGACGAGCGCGTCGGCGACGAGATCCACCGCCGCATCGCCACCGCCATCGGCGTCTCCCGCGAGGACGTCGCCCTGATGGATGCCCGCCTCTCGGGCCCGGACATGTCGCTCAACGCCCCCGTCGGCGACGACGGCGAGGCCTCCGCCGAGCGCGTCGACTTCTTGGTCGACACCTCCCCCCTCCCCGACGAGACCGTCTCCGACGCCGTCGACAGCGAGCGCCGCCTGACCTGGCTGCGCCAGGCCCTCACGGTGCTCTCCGAGCGCGAGCTGCGCATCCTGCACGAGCGGCGCCTCGCCGAGGACCAGGCCACCCTGGAGGCTCTCGGCCACCGCCTCGGCATCTCCAAGGAGCGCGTGCGCCAGATCGAGAACCGTGCCCTCGAGAAGCTGCGCCGCGCCCTCGCCGAGCGCTTCCCGCAGTCGAATGCCGGCATGAGCGCTTACGTTTGAGGCGTTAAGAGTCTGTCCGGGTGCCGTGATACCTCCTGGTCGTTCCGGGGCCGCGCCGCGGAATGACGTCGAGGGTGTGTGATCTGCCGGTGCGAACTCGATGGAGGATCGCTGGCCGAAACACCGGTCGCCTCCCCGCCTGTCCTGCCGATCAGCCCGCCACCTCGACGACCACCTCTACCCCCTCCTCCGCCGCCCAGGCGAACCGCGCCCCATCCGGCAGGATCCGCGATGCGGCTCGCAGCGAAAGCCCCGCCCGCGCCAGGCGCCAGGTCGTCCCGTCCGGCGTCAGCCGGACCGAGCGGGGCTCTGCGGCAAGGCCCTCGCCGGTCGCCTTCAGGCAGGCTTCCTTGACCGACCAGTATTCCAGCCCCTGCCGCGGCCGCGCGCCAGCCGGCAGGCCGCGGTAGGCGGCGAGTTCGGCCGGGTGCAGGAAGACCGGCGCGATCCGATCCCAATCGACCGGCCGGGCATTGCCCTCGACGTCGACGCCGATTCGGCCCGAGGTCGACAGCCCGGCCGCGACCCAGCCGGCGCCGTGGCTGAGGTTCAGGTCGAGGCCCGCCGCCCCGGGCAGGAACGGCCGCCCGCCGACGTCGCGCGCCAAGATAATGTCCGCGGGATCGCGGCCGAGCCAGGGTCCGAGCAGGTGGCGCAAGAGCCCGTGCGCCGCCGCGCGCTCGTGACGGTCCTGCGCCTGCCGGAAGTGGGCGATGCGCGCCGCCTCGTCCGGCGGAAGCGCCAGGCGCTCCGCCGGCAATGCCGCCAAGGCGTCGGCCGGGGCCGCCACCGCCAGCGCCCCGCCGGTGAAGGTCAGATCCGAGAGTGTCGCCACGCCGTCCCGCATGAGTGGAGCAAGAGCATTTTCCGACGAAGTGGATACCGGTTCGTCAGAGAAAATGCGGCAAAACAAAGACTTAGAGACCTTCGCGATCGCAACGCGATCGTGAAGTGCTCAAGTGCACGGGCGGGCCGTCCGCGTCACGCCTCCTGGAGGTCGTAGAGGGCGGCGAGCTCGGCCTCGTCCAGGGCGACGCCGCGGGGCGCCAGCTGCTCGGCGAGCTGGCGCGAGGCGAAGGCGATGAAGCTGCGGGTCTTGGCCGGCAGCAGCCGTGAGGTCGTGACGATGTAGATCGGGCTCGGCAGGCCGTGCCACTCGGGCAGCACCCGCTCCAGGTGCCCGGCCTCCACGTCCCGCTCGACGTCGATCACCTGCAGGAGGCCGATGCCGTGCCCCGCGAGGGCCAGGCGCCGGGCCATGGCCTGGCTATTGCTGGACACCACGCGGCCGACAGGCGCCGACACCATCTCCTCCTCGCGTTCGAGCGGCCAGAGGCCCGGTGCGGGCGTGCTCGACGCAGCCGGCGTCCCGACCATGACCGCCTGGTGCCGCGCGAGATCGGCCGGCGCCTCGGGCCGCCCGGCCCGGTCGAGGTAGCCGGGCGCGGCGAACAGGGCGTTCTCGAGCTGAGCCACCTTGCGGGTGATCATCGAGGTCTCCCGCGGCGCCCCGACGGCCAGCGCGAGGTCGTAGCCGTCCTGGGCGAGATCGACGAGATGGGGCCAGAGATCGAGGTGCACCCGCACCTGGGCATAGCGCCGGGCGTATTCCCCCGCGACGATCGAGAGGTGGTGCAGCACCCACGGATCGGGCGGCGCGGCGATCTTGAGCAGGCCGCTCGGGCCCTTCGCCTGGGCGATCAGCTCGTCGAAGGTGCGCTGCGCCTCCTCCACCAGGCGGGTCGCCTGTTCGTAATAGGCTTCGCCGTGCGGCGTCAGGACCAGCTTGCGGGTGGTGCGGTCGAGCAGGCGCAGGCCGATCGAGGTCTCGAACTGCGTGATGCGCCGGGAGAGGGAGGAGATCGGCACGTCGAGCGCCACAGCCGCCTGGCTGAAGCTCTTCCGCTTCGCGACCTCGACGAAGAGCGCCATGTCGCGAAGGACTTGCGGGTGGGCCAAACGGGAACCTCCGGGCGACGGACGGACACGCGCGAGCGCGCGTTCCGCGCCTGATCCTCTAGATGATAAGGTGCAACTCTAGATAAGGAAACTCCATCCCGCCCTTGCGTCAACTCCCCTCCGAAAAACATTTTTTCGGCCGCGTCACGCGCGTTCGCCCCGCCCGCCGCCCAGGGGCCGTCTCCCGTAGCGGACAGGCACGACGGAACATGCGATCCAGGCCGCGAGCGCGGCTCCGGCCTGGTTGACGCAGGGCGCCTTCGCGGGGCAACACCGCCGCGCCGATGCGGACGACGAGGCGTCGGCGGACCGGAGCACCGCATGTCTCACCCCGTCTCGCCGCTCGCGCCCAAGCACCAGCCCGCCCTGCCGCCGATTCCCGGCGTGCGCCTCGCCACCGCGCAGGCCGGCATCCGCTACCGCGGCCGCACCGACGTGCTGCTGGTCCTGCTCGATCCCGGCACCCGGGCGGCGGGCGTCTTCACCCGCTCGAAATGCCCGTCGGCCGCCGTCGACTGGTGCCGGGAGACCCTGCGCGCCGGGCAGTCGGCCCGAGCGCTGGTGGTTAATTCCGGCAACGCCAACGCGTTCACGGGCCTCAAGGGCCGCGAATCGGTGCGGCTCACCGCCGAGATCGCCGGCAAGGCGGCCGATTGCGCACCGGGCGAGGTCTTCATCGCCTCGACCGGCGTCATCGGCGAGCCGCTCGACGCCACCAAGTTCGACGGCGTGCTCGCCGACTGCGCCGGCCGCACCGGCCCCGGTGCCGAGCGCTGGACGGAAGCCGCCAGCGCGATCATGACCACCGACACCTTCCCGAAGCTCGCCACCCGCCGGGTGCGGCTCGGCGACACGGAGGTGACGATCAACGGCATCGCCAAGGGCGCCGGCATGATCGCCCCCGACATGGCGACGATGCTCTCCTTCGTGTTCACCGATGCCAACCTGCCGGCCGAGGTGCTGCAGGCGCTGCTCACCCGCGGCGTCGCCAAGAGCTTCAACTGCTGCACGGTCGACGGCGACACCTCGACCTCCGACACCCTGATGCTGTTTGCCACCGCCAAGGCCGGCAACGCTCCGGTCGCCTCGGTCGACGATCCGGCGCTCGCTGGGTTCGCGGAAGGGCTCGACGACCTCCTGGTCGAGCTCGCCCAGCTGGTCGCCCGCGACGGCGAGGGCGCGCGCAAGTTCGTCACGATCGAGGTGGGGGGCGCCGTCGACGACGCCTCGGCCCACAGAATCGCGATGTCGATCGCCAACTCGCCGCTGGTGAAGACCGCGGTGGCGGGCGAGGACGCCAATTGGGGCCGGGTGGTGATGGCGGTCGGCAAGGCCGGCGAGCCCGCCGACCGCGACCGGCTGGCGATCTGGTTCGGCGACGTGCGCGTCGCCGTCGAGGGCGCCCGCGACGCCGGCTACGACGAGGAGGCGGCCTCGGCGGCGATGCGCGGCGACGAGGTCGGGATCCGGGTCGATCTCGGCCTCGGCACCGGCACCGCCCGGGTCTGGACCTGCGACCTCACCAAGGCCTACGTCGAGATCAACGGGGATTACCGCTCGTGAGGGCGGCGGCCGCTCTCCTGGCACTCGTTCTGGCCGGGCCCGCTCTCGCGGAGGAGGTGCCCGGGCGGATCAGCGTGATCGGCCGGGCGAGCCGGGAGGTGGCGCCGGATTTCGCCACCGTGGAGATCGCGGTGGAGAGCCGCGGCCCGAACCCGGCCGCGGCGCTCGACCAGAACTCGGCCGCTGCCCGCAAGGTGGCGGACCTCGCCGGCGAGTTCGGCATCGCGGGGCCCGACCTCGCCACGGCCGCCGTGTCGGTGCGCCCCGCGAGCAAGACGGTGCGCGACCCCGGCGGCCAGATGCGGGACGTGCCCGACGGCTACCAGGCCTCCAATTCGGTCTCGGTGCGGGTGCGCGACCTCAAGCGCCTCGGCGCCCTGATGCGGCGCCTGCTCGACGGCGGGGCCGACCGGATCGGCGGCGTCGCCTTCGGGCTGTCGGATCCCGGCCAGACCGAGAATGCCGTGCGGGCCGAGGCGGTGCGGGACGCACGGCGCCAGGCCGAGACCCTGGCGGAGGCGGCGGGCACCCGCCTCGGCCGGCTCGAGAGCATCGTCTCGCCGCCGCGGGAGGGCGCCCCGGCGCCGATGCACGCCCGCGCCTTCGCGGCGAAGGCCGCGCCCGGCGGCCTCGCCGTCCCGGTCGAGCCCGGCACCCTCGCGGTCGAGGCCGCCGTCGAGGTCACCTACCAGGTCGCGCCCTGACGCGCGCCCACCCCTCCCGAGGCTGAGACCCATGGCAGACCCCCTCAAGCTCCTCCTCGTGGTGGCGGTCGCCCTCGTCGATCCGGATGGGCGCGTGCTCCTGGCGCAGCGCCCGCCCGGCAAGCAGCTCGCCGGGCTGTGGGAGTTCCCAGGGGGCAAGATGGAGCCCGGCGAGCGGCCGGAGGAGACGCTGATCCGCGAGCTGGCGGAGGAACTCGGCATCGCCGTCAAGGCGGAATGCCTGGCGCCGCTCAGCTTCGCGAGCCACCCTTACGAGAGCTTCCACCTCCTGATGCCGCTCTACGTCTGCCGGCGCTGGGAAGGGTTCGTGCAATCACGCGAGGGCCAGGCGCTCAAGTGGGTGCGCCCGCGCGACCTCGCGAGCTACCCGATGCCCCCGGCCGACCTGCCGCTGCTGCCGGCGATCGTCGACCTGCTGGGGCCGTGACGCTCATACGAAATCCGATTGATTGCGGTGCAATGCGGATTTCGGCTTCGCTCAGGCGCCGCGCGGGCTTGTGACAGCAGATCCGGAAGCGATCTTCCGGATCTGCTGTCAGTCCGTGAACTCCTCGATCGCGTCGACCTTGTTCGGATAGAACGCCAGGTGATCCTTGATCGCCGCGACGGCCGGGAACGGCGCCTCGTAGCTCCACACCGCGTTCGCCCGCTCGACCCCGCCCGCCGTGAGCGAGTAGTAGCTCGCGTCGCCCTTGTGCGGGCAATGCGTGCGGTGCTCGGTGCGTGCGAAGAGGTCCATCTCGGCATCCTCGCGCGGGATGTACTGGACCGGCGGCAGCCCGCCCTCGCGCAGGGTGAGGGCCCGGGTGGTCTCGGCGACGATCGTGCCGCCGAGCATCACGCGGATGCGGTGCGGGTTCGGCGTGACGGTGATGGTCATGACGGCTCCTTGCGTTCGACGGTGCCGAGGGCATCGGCCAGCCGCGCCTGGGCGCTGCCCGGCCGCAGCGGCTTCTGCTGGCTCTCGTGCGGCACCCAGCCCGAGAGCCAGATCAGCTCGAAGGTCGCGCGCAGGCGCCCGTCCGGATCGGCGAAGCGCTCGGCGTAGAGGGTGGCGGCGCGCATCAGGGTCTCGCGGCGCAATCGACCGCGGCGCTCGCGCAGGGCGTTGGTGAGCCCCATGGCGCGCAGGTCGCGCATCAGCCCGAACGGATCGCCGTAGCGCACCGTCAGGGTCTCGACGTCGGTGACCGGCAGGGCAAAGCCCGCGCGCTGCAACAGCCCGCCGAGGTCGCGCACCTCCGCGAATGGGGCCACCCGCGGGCTCGCTCCCCCCTCGATCTCGCTCTCGGCCTGGGTGAGCACCTGGCGCAGCTCGGTCAGCGTGCGGCCGCCGAGCAGGCAGCCGACGAACAGCCCGTCGGGCTTCAGCGCACGACGGACCTGGACCAGGGCGCCCGGCAAGTCGTTGGCGTGCTGGAGCGCGAGCAGCGACACCGCGAGGTCGAAGCTGCGGTCGGCGAAGGGCAGTGCCTCCGGGTCGCCGACCGCGGCGCCGGGCTCCGGGACGGGCGCGAGGCGCACGAGCGACCCGGCCCGGCCGCTGGCCTTGAGCCAGGCCGCCGCCGCCGGCACCGGGGTGGCGAGGTCGAGGGCGCGGGGAAATTCCCGCAGCACCGCGCCGAGGCGGTCCGACAGGTCGTCGACCGCCCGCGCGACCAGGAAATCGGCGAAGCCGGCGCGGCGCGCGCGGGCGAGGCGCTTGCGGATCAGGGCGGAGTCGAACAGGAGCGGCGAGGACATCGCCCGCTAGATGGCGCGGGGCGGTGCCCGGCGCCAGGGCCCCGCCGCCGCGCGAAACGCCCCCGCGACGATCGCACCTTGCCGAATCGTTCAGCGAATCGCGCTAGAGGTGGCCCCGTGACCCGCATCGCCCTCCTCCTCATCGCCCTGGCCCTCGCCTCCCCGGCGCTGGCCGCCCCCGTGGCGCCCGCGCCGGCCGCTGCCGCCGTGAGCAAGGAGGAGACGGTGGAGCAGGCCCTGTGCCGGCTGATCGAGGGGGCGGCGAAGTCCAGGGGATTGCCTGTCGCCTTCCTCACCCGGCTGATCTGGCGCGAGAGCAGCTTCCGGCCCGGCGCGGTCAGCCGCGCCGGCGCGCAGGGCGTGGCGCAGTTCATGCCTGGCACGGCGCAGGAGCGCGGCCTGTCCGACCCGTTCGATCCCGAGCAGGCGATCCCGGCGGCGGCGCGCCTCCTGATCGACCTGCGCGGGCGCTTCGGCAATCTCGGCCTCGCGGCGGCGGCCTACAATGGCGGGCCGGGGCGGGTCTCGGCCTGGCTTTCCGGCACCGGCGGCCTGCCGGCCGAGACCCGGGCCTACGTCTCGGCGATCACCGGGCGCAGCGCCGAGGACTGGGCGGCGGCCGCCAAGGCCGAGCCGAGGAGCGACCTCTCCGAGCCCGAGGGCACCCGCTGCCTGCAGGTCACGGCCTCGCTGCGCATCCGCGGCCGCACCGAGACGTTCTTCGCCGACGCGGCGGCGGTGCTCGCGCCTTGGGGCGTCCAGCTCGCCGGCAACTTCTCGAAGTCGATCGCCCTCGCGAGCTTCGGCCGCGCCCGCGATCGCTACGCCGCGATCCTCGGCGACGTGCGCCCGATGATCATCGGCACGCGGCTGCGCCACCGCGGCACGCGGGCCTTCTACCGCATCCGCGTGCCGTCCGAGACCCGTGCCAGCGCCGAGGCGTTGTGCGGCCGCATCCGCGGCGTCGGCGGCGCCTGCATCGTTCTGAAAACCTGAGGTTGGCCCAGCATCACCCAAATGGGTGATGACAGAGGGGGGCGTCCCTGTTTCGTTCACAAAGCGACAACGATCGCATGGTGGGCGATCAGGGAGGAAGCTCCATGAATTTCGGCGATGGCGTGCCCCGCTGGGCGCGGAGACGGGTCGAACGGCACTTGGCACGCCACCAGGACGGGAAGATCGTCCGCTGGATGTCGTTCGGGGCGGGACATCGAGAGGTCCGGCCCGGGCTGGAGCCGGCCGAGGCCTCCGGAAAAGTCCTGCCGTTCCTCCGCCGGGGCCCGGTCGCGGAATCCGGCCGCGCGATCCCGATGCTCGACGCGACGGGATCGTAATTAACATCTAGAGTGACAAGGAGACCGGCGCCGGGGGCGCCGGCTCCCCGGCGAACCCGATCTCAGCGAGGCCGGTCCTGGCCGATCTCGTCGAGGAGCGCGGTGAACCACGGCACGGTCGGATCGAAGGCCTTGCCCCCGCGGATGCGCGGGAACTCGATCGCCCGCAGGCGGCCGCCCTGGTCCTCGTCGTGGCCGATCACGCCCGAAACGCCCTTGAGGCCGCACTCGACCGCGAGGTCGACCATGCCCTGGATCAGCCGCAGGTCGTCGGCGTTGGGCGCGGCCGAGCGGCAGAAATGGCCGGATTTCACCACCAGGGTCTTCTCCGCCCCGATCATCGGCGCGATGCGGTCGGCGAACCACTTGCCGACGTTGATCGTGTCGATCTTGACGTGGCCGAACGGGTCCCGGCCCAAGACCTCGCCGCGCCCCTCGATCTCGGCAACGATCTCGTCGAGCCCGGCGCCCTCGCTCAGGAAGACCGTGACGCAATCCTTGGCGTCGAGCCTGCCTTTAAGCCGCGCGGCCTCGTGCGCGACGTCGAGGGGCATCTCCGGCAGGTAGACCGCGTCCACCTCCTTGTGCGCCCGGTCGAGACCGAATTCCGGCAGGAAGGCGGTGCGGTCGAGACGCTGGCGGTAGGCGAGCGCCGTCGCGGCGGTGAGCCAGCCGCATTTGCGGCCCATGACCTCGTGGACGATCAGCATGCGCGGGTTGGCGCTCTGCTCGTTGACGATGTTCTCGGCGAAGATCGCGCCCTGCTCGGCGGCCGTCCAGGCGCCCAGCGTCTGGCGGATCGGCACCACGTCGTTGTCGATGGTCTTCGGCAGGCCCACCACCGTCAGGTGGTAGCCGTTCGCCTCGAGATAGGCCGCGAGGTCGGCCGCGGTGGTGTTGGTGTCGTCGCCGCCGATCGTGTGCAGGACCGTGACCTGGTCGCGGGCGAGCTGCTCGGCCGCGATCTTCAGCGGGTCCTGCCCCTCCTTGACGAGGCCGCGCTTCACGCAGTCCTTGACGTTGGTGAGCTTGATCCGGCTGTTGCCGAGCGGCGATCCGCCGTGGCGCAGGAGCACCCCGGCATTGGCCCGCACCTCCGGGGTGACGGCGAGGTGGTCGCCGAGCAGCAGGCCCTTGTAGCCGCTGCGATAGCCGATGATCTCGGCCTCGGGCGCGAGGTCGGTGTAGCGGGCGATCAGCCCGCCGACCGCCGCCGACAGGCAGGGGGCGAGGCCGCCGGCGGTGAGCATGGCGATCTTATGGGTGGACATAGGCGGCTCCGCATGACGACGCGAGGCCCACATTGGGCCGGATGGCCCGCCGGTCCAGCCCTGATCGTCAGTTGTCTCTCACCAAACTCCCGTTCACGGCCCGCCGCCCGCTCTGGCGACGCTGGCGCGGCGGGAGTTTGGCGAGCCTCTCTCAATCCTTGTCGAGGCTGAGGTCCGGCGCCTCGGGATTCTTCATGCCGACGACATGGTAGCCGGCATCGACGTGCAGGATCTCGCCGGTCATGCCGCGGGACATGTCGGAGATCAGGTAGGCGGCGGTCTCGCCGACCTCGTCGATGGTCACCGTGCGCCGCAACGGGGCATTGTACTCGTTCCACTTGAGAATGTAGCGGAAGTCGCCGATGCCGGACGCCGCCAGCGTCTTGATCGGGCCGGCCGAGATCGCGTTGACGCGGATCTTCTGCGGCCCGAGATCGGCCGCGAGGTAGCGCACCGAGGCCTCCAGCGCCGCCTTGGCGACGCCCATCACGTTGTAGTGCGGCATCCACTTCTCGGCGCCGTAATAGGTCAGCGTCAGCAGCGAGCCGCCGTTCTTCATCAGCTTCTCGGCGCGCTGGGCGACCGCCGTGAACGAGTAGCAGGAGATCAGCAGCGACTTCGAGAAGTTCGCCTCGCTGGTCTCGATGTAGCGGCCGGTCAGCTCGTCCTTGTCCGAGAAGGCGATGCAGTGGATGACGAAGTCGATCCCGTCGGGGAAGTGCCGGCCGGCGGCCTCGAAGACCGCGTCGATCGAGGCCGGGTCGGTGACGTCGCAATGGCCGAGGACCGCCGCGTCGAGCTCGCGGGCGAGCGGCTCGACGCGCTTCTTCAGCGCCTCGCCCTGGTAGGTGAAGGCCAGCTCGGCGCCGTGCTGGTGGGCGCTCTTGGCGATGCCCCAGGCGATCGAGCGGTTGTTGGCGACGCCGAGCACGAGGCCGCGCTTGCCGGAGAGAAGCCCGGTCTTGAGGGAGCCGGCCTGCCCGTCTTCCTGTCCCTGTGCCCGGTTCGAGTCAGCCATGTGTCACCCAAAGAACAGCCGCCACGGGACGCCGCGGCGGCCGGTCGGACCCGGCCGTGCATGGCTCCCCAGCGGTTTCCTTAACCGACGCCCGCGGGCGACGGAAGTGCGCCGGGTCGGGTAAAACCCCGCACGCTCAGCTCGCGGCGGTCGCGGCGCGGCGCTTGCGGGCGAACTCGGTGAGGGCGTCGTCGGCATTGGCCGGCAGGGTGACGGCGATGGTGGCGAGCAGGTCGCCGCGGGTGCCGTCCTTCTTCGGCAGGCCCTTGCCGCGCAGGCGGAAGACCCGGCCGGAACTCGTCATGGCGGGGATCTTCATCTCGACCGCGCCGGTCAGGGTCTGGATCCGGATCGGCCCTCCGAGCACCGCGTCCTCGAGCGGCACCTCGGCGGTGGTGCGCAGGTCCGTGCCCTCGATCTGGAAGCGCGAATCGGCGGCGAAGCGGATGGTCAGGAGCGCGTCGCCCGGCTCGGCGCCGTGGGCGCCCGGATAGCCGAGGCCGCGCAGGCGGATCACCTGCCCGTCGACCACGCCCTTGGGCACCACCACATCGACCTCGCGGCCGCTCGGCAGGTTGAGGCGCAGCTTCGCCTCGCCGGCGACCTGGTCGAGGGTGACGGTCAGCTCGGCCGCCACGTCCTCGCCCTTCTGCGGCGCGGCGCGGCCGGCGCCACCGGCGGAGCGGAACGCCTCGCCGAACAGGTGCGAGAAGATGTCCTCGCCGAAACCTCCGGCGCCGCCGCCGGCCCCGGCGCGGCCGCGGGCCATCGACTCGAAGTCGAAGCCTCCGCCGCCGCCCCGGCCGGCACCGCCGCCGAAGCCCTCGAAGCCGGTGAAGCGCGGCTTGCCGTCGCCGTCGATGGCGCCGCGGTCGAACTGCTCGCGCTTCTTGGCGTCGCCCAGGATCTCGTAGGCCTGGTTGACCTCGGCAAAGCGGTCCTGGGCCTTGGCGTCGTTCTTGTTGCGGTCGGGGTGGTAGGCCTTGGCGAGCTTGCGGAAAGCCTTCTTGATCTCCGCCTCGTCGGCCGAGCGGCCGACGCCGAGTACGTCGTATGGGTTGCGCATGGCGATCCGATGGCGATTCGAGCGGCACCGGCCCGGAGCGGCAGGCTCTCGGGCAAACGCCGGTCTCGTGAAACGATTGAGCCCTATCTGGCGACCGTGTTGCCCGATTGCAACGCAGGCGGCGCAGGAAGAGGCGAGGTTACGTCACTTCCCGCGACGGCGCCACGGCGCATCGGGCTCGAGGGTGATCCGGTTCTCGGAGAAGGGCGCACCCGCGTCCCGATCCCCGCCTCACCCCGCCTTCGTCGTGGTCTTCACGCTCTTCAGCTCCCAGGCGCCGCCCGAGGGCCGGCAGCCGGTGCCGCGCACGAAGCGGTTGCCGCCGGGCCCGATCACCGAGGCGAGGAAGCCGCGGCAGATCTCGTCGTTCTTCACGAAGGGCAGCCCGGTCGGGTTGACCATGCCGCGCATTCCCGAATCCGGGTTGTCCCACTTCACCGGCTGGCCGTTGCCCTGCGGATCGAGGGCGACGGACAAGGCCGCCTTGGCGCGGCGCCAATCCTCGCCGGAGAGGTCCGGGCCGAAGCTTCTGGGAGCCGCAGGCTCGATGCTGCCGGTGCTCTCGGGCTCCGGCGGCGCCGCATCGACCTGGGGCGCGAACATGATGAGCGGCTGGCTGCAGCCGCCGATCGCCAGGACGCCCGAGACGGCACTCGCCGCGACGACGAGCCCGAGCGTCACCGAACCGACTTTACACGCACCGCGACGCATTACACCTGTTCTCACGACCGGGCGGCCCGCCGCGACGCATGAGGATGCGACGCCGGCCCGCCCCCGGTTCCGGTTGTCACACGGGCCAGGAGCCGATCGGGCAGAAGCCGGTCGGGCACCAGAGCCACTTGGGTAAGGACGATGCCGTGGACGGGTTAACGAAAGATGATTTCACCCAGAACCCGGATCCCTGGGCGCTGTTCCGGCAATGGTTTGCCGACGCACAGGCCTCGGAGCCCGAGGATCCGAACGCCATGGCGCTCGCCACCTGCGACGCCGACGGGCTGCCGGACGTGCGCATCGTGCTCCTGAAGGACGCCGACGAGCGCGGGTTCGTGTTCTACACCAACACCCTGTCGATGAAGGGGCAGGAGCTCTCGGCCAACCCGCGCGCCGCGATCGTGCTGCACTGGAAGAGCCTGCGCCGCCAGGTGCGGGCCCGCGGGACCGTGACGAAGGTCGAGGACGCGGAGGCCGACGCCTACTTCGCCACCCGCGCCCGCGACAGCCGCCTCGGCGCCTGGGCGAGCCGGCAATCGCAGCCCCTCGACAGCCGCGAGACCCTGATGCGGGCGGTGCAGGAGGTCGGCGCGCGCTTTCCCGGCGAGACTGTGGCGCGCCCGCCCCACTGGACCGGCTACCGCATCGCCCCGGTGACGATGGAGTTCTGGCAGGACGGCGCCTACCGCCTGCACGACCGGGTGCGCTTCACCCGCCGGGGCGAGGGCTGGCAGGGCAACCGGCTGTATCCCTGAACGCGTGTCCGAGCTTTGCTGCGGCGCGGCGAGCCCTGGATTTCCGGGGCCGGGGGCCCTACCCTGACGCTCTTCGCGCCGCGCTAGCCCCTTTGCCGGCGCCCCGCACCGGACATCCCGAGGAACGGCCGTGGCCCATCCGTCGAACGAACGCCGCCGCGTGATGCTGCTCACCGGTGCGAGCCGGGGCATCGGCCACGCCACCGTCAAGCGCTTCTCGGCGGCGGGCTGGCGCGTCATCACCTGCTCGCGCCACCCCTTCCCGGAGAACTGTCCGTGGGAGATGGGGCCGGAGGACCACCTCCAGGTCGACCTCGCCGACCCGGAGGACACGGTCCGCGCCGTGCGCGAGGTGGCCGGGCGGCTGGAGGCCGAGGGCGGGCTCCTGCACGCCCTCGTCAACAATGCCGGCATCTCGCCGAAAGGGGCGGGCGGCGCGCGGCTCGGCGCCATCGACACCCCGTTCTCCGACTGGCAGCGGGTGTTCCAGGTCAATTTCTTCGCACCCATCCTGCTCGCCCGCGGCCTATGCGGGGAGCTGACCCGGGCGCGCGGCTCGATCGTCAACGTGACGTCGATCGCCGGCTCGCGCGTCCATCCGTTCGCGGGGGCGGCCTACGCCACCTCGAAGGCGGCGCTCGCCGGCCTGACCCGCGAGATGGCCTCGGATTTCGGGCCGCTGGGCGTGCGGGTGAACGCGATCTCGCCGGGCGAGATCGACACCTCGATCCTGTCGCCGGGCACCGACAAGCTGGTGGCGCAGATCCCGCAGCGGCGGCTCGGCACCCCCGACGAGGTCGCCAAGGCGATCTACTTCCTGTGCACCGAGGCCTCGTCCTACGTGAACGGCGCCGAGCTGCACATCAACGGCGGCCAGCATGTCTGAGCGGCGGGCGCTCGGTCTCGCGCTCGCCCTCCTGCTGCCGGCCGCACCCGCCGCCGCCGAGCCGCGGGTCAGCCTCCTCGACCTGCCGTTCCGGGTGGCGCAGCTGCGCGACGCAGGCAGCGAGGCGGCGCTCGCCGTCACCACCGCCGGGCTGCCGCAGCTGCCGCGGAAGGCCGGCCCGGTCGCCGTGGTGTGGGGCGAGGGCGGCGCGGCCGTCCTCACCCTGTCCGGCGACGCGGTCGCGGTGGTGCCGCTGCCCCTCGACGCGATCGAGGGCCTGACCGCCGGCGAGACGCCCAAGGGCGCGCTGCCGGGCACGCGCCGGGTGCTGGCCGGGCCGGTCAGCGCCTATCTGTCGGGCCCGAGCCGGGCCCCGGACGGGCGCCCGGGTGCGGCCGGCGTGACCGTGCGCGAGCGCCAGAAGGTCGCGATGAGCGCCGACCCGAAGCCGGTGCCGGTCGCGACCGCGACGGTGCCGCCGGGCGCCGGCGCGGTGTTTTCCGCCGACACCCTGCGGCCGGTCGAGATCGACGGTGCGCTCCACCTGCTGGCTCTCGGCGAGCATCCGGAGGGCACCGGCCTGGCGCTGATCGGGCGCCAGGATGGCGCCTGGAGGGTACGCGCCGAAACCCCGCCCGAGCCCGGCCCCACCGCCCTCGCGGCCGACCTGCCGGGCCCGGCGCCGGGGGCCGTGCTGGTGCGCGGCGAGGACGGCCGGCTCGAGCAGTGGAGCCTCGCCGGCGGCAAGCCGGCCCGGCAGGCGCAAGGGGGACAGAGCCCGGACGGCAAGGGATACGCGGCTCCCGGCGCCGCCCTCGGGGGCGAGCTGGTGGTGGCGTCGCGCGACCGCGCCGCGCTGGCCTACGTCTCGCTGAAAAACCTGTCCGAGCGGGCGCGGGCGACCTTGCCGGCGCCGGTCGGGGCCGGCCTCGCGGTGCTCGGCAACCGGATCGTGGTGGCGCTCGCCGACGGGCGGCTCGCCGTGGTGCAGGATGGGGATGCGCGGCCTTGAGCGCGGATGCCGAGGACGCGGCCTGGCGCCGCCGCCATCCGCTGCGCCCCTTCCTCGCCGCCTCCGCGGCGGTGGTGCGCGACGGACGGGTGCTGCTCGCCGCCCGCGGCCAGGCGCCGATGCGCGGGATCTACACCCTGCCCGGCGGCCAGGTCGAGGTCGGCGAGACCCTGGCCGAGGCGGCGTTGCGCGAGCTGCACGAGGAGGTCGGCGTGGTGGCCGAGGTGGTCGCGCATCTCGATCCCCTTGAGGTGATCGAGCGCGACGCCGACGGCGCGGTGCTGTTCCACTTCGTGATCCATCCCCATGCCGCCCGCTGGCGCTCCGGCGAGCCGACGACCGGGCCGGAGGCCCTGGACTTGCGCTGGGTGACGCCCGCGGAGGCGCGCGAGCTGCCGACCACCGATGGGCTGCACAGGGTGATCGCCCAGGCCCTCGCGGCGATCGAGGGCGAGGCATGAGGCTTAACCTCTTCCTGGCCGCCTGCCTCGTCGCGGCGGCCCCGGCGCTCGCCCAGACCCGGCCGAAGCCCGCCGCCCCGAAGCCCCCGGAGAAGGAGGCCCCCGCCCCTCCCCCGCCGGTCGACGCGCCGGCGCCCTACGACCGCGACCTCCTGCGCCTGTCGGAGATCATCGGGGCGCTGAGCTTCCTGCGCGAATTGTGCGGCAACCCGGACGCGCCCGAATGGCCGGCCCGGATGAAGGCCCTGCTCGATGCCGAGGGCACCAGCCCGGGCCGGCGCGACCGCCTCGCCGGGGCCTACAACCGCGGCTATGGCGGCTACGCCGTGACCTACCGGGTCTGCACGCCCTCGGCGGTCGAGGCCGCGACCCGCTTCATCGCCGAGGGCGAGCGCCTGTCGGTCGCGCTTGCCGGGCGCTTCGGCGGCTGACCGGGCTTCTGTTGCAGGCGCGCCACGCTGTGGCGCCGGCGTCGAGGAGCGAGGCATTCTCGTGGCGCCGTTAACCTCTTCGCAATTCCTTGCTGGCCCGCCGCCGGGCGAGGGCCTATGAATCGGGGCATCCCACGAGGCCGCTGCGGATTCGAGACCGCCGTTCTCACCAGAGACCCGATCTCAAGGCTGTCGATGACCGAGTTCGAAACCTACGACCCCCACACCGCGATCGAGTCCGACCAGGACGCGAAGCGCGCCGCCCTGAGCTACGTCTCGGAGGCCTTCGCGGAAGGTTGCCTGGACGGGATCGACGGCGACTGCATGGCCCAGGCCGCCCTGTTCGCGGCCTTCCAGGAGCTGGTCCAGACCTACGGCGAGGAGGCCACCGCCCGCTACGCCGAGGGCTTCCCGGAGCGGATCCGCGGCGGCACCTACACGGTCCGCCCGCAAGGCCGGCATTGACCCTCGCCCGGCGAACGCGCGGGACCCGGAGGCGGGCCCTGCGCGTTCGCCGGGCATGACCGCCCACGATCCCGCCCCCGCCCGCACGGCCCGCCTCTGGCGCCCGCGCCGGGTCGTCGTCACCGCGGCGGCGCGGGAGCACGCCCACGGCCGGGCGATCATGGCCCGCGCCGAGGCGCTCGGGCTTCCCGTCGAGGCGTTGCCCGGCAACCGCCTCACCGGCCTGCGCCACCCGGACCCGCGCCGGGCCTACGTCGAGGCGAAGAACACCCTCGCGGTGGTAGTCGCGCCGCCGACCAAGCTGAAGCTGCAGCCGATCCCGCCGAGCGCCGACTGGCGCGTCGACCTCGCCGAGGGCTGCCCGGCGCATTGCCAGTACTGCTACCTCGCCGGCTCGCTCTCGGGGCCTCCGGTGACCCGGGTCTATGCCAACCTGCCCGAGATCCTGGACAACCTCGCGGCCTATGTCGGCCAGGGCGGCGTCACCTCGGCGAGCCCGGAGCGCGCGCACGAGGGCACGACCTTCGAGGCGTCCTGCTACACCGATCCCCTCGGCATCGAGCACCTGACCGGCTCGCTCTCGGCGGCGATCCGGCATTTCGGCGCCTGGGACGCACCGGTCTCTCTACGCGCCACCACCAAGTTCGCGGCGGTCGAGCCGCTGCTCGGCCTGGACCACCGCCGCCGCACCCGGCTGCGCTTCTCGGTCAACGCCGCGGCGGCGGCCCGCTACGAGGGCGGCACCGCTCCCTTGCGCGAGCGCTTCGCCGCGATGGGGGCGGTCGCCCGCGCCGGCTATCCGGTCGGGCTCACGGTCGCGCCGATTCTCCCCGTGCCGGACTGGCGCGCGGCCTATGCCGACCTGTTCGCCCAGGTCGCCGACGCCCTCGACGGCGTCGCCGACCTCGACCTCACCGCGGAACTCATCACCCACCGCTTCACCCCCGGCTCGAAGGAGGTGCTGACGGGCTGGTATCCGGGCTCCGACCTGCCGATGCGGGAGGACGAGCGCAGCCGCAAGCTCACCAAGTTCGGGTCGGTGAAGTACGTGTTCCCGGCCGAGCTGATGCGGGAGATGCGGCAGTGCCTGACGCGGGACCTGGCGGAGCGGCTGCCGGCGGCGCGGGTGCTGTACTGGACGTGATGCAGGTTCGGCCTGAACCATCATCGATGTAAAACCAGCGGCTCGCGATCGGTGTCCGTTCAAATTGGAACAACGGTCACGAGCTCTCAGTTCGCGTAGGTGAACACCCCGTCGCGCCAGACGTAGAGCACGTAGCCCGGCGCCGTCACGTCGCCCTTCTGGTCGAAGCCGACATTGCCGAGCACCAGGGTGAAGCGCTCCGAATGCAGGGTCTCGGCGATGGCCTTCGGGTCGGTGGACTTGGCGAAGTTGCCGGCCTCGACGAGGGCCTGGAGCGCGGCGTAGCCGTAGAGGGTGAAGCCGGCGGGGTCGATCCCGTCGGCCTGGAGCGCCTTCACGGCGGCCGCCGCCTCCGGCTTGCGGCGCAGGTCCGGGTTGAAGGTCATCAGCACGCCGTCGCTCGCCGGACCCGCCAGCGCCCCGAACTCCTTGGTGGCGATGCCGGAGGTGCCGAACCATTGCGGGCGATAGCCGGCCTCCGCGGCCTTGCGCACCAGCTTGCCCATCTCCTGGTAGTGGCCGCCGTAATAGACCACCTCGATCCCCGCCCCCTGGAGGCGCTTCACCAGCGCCGCGTCGTCGGTCTGACCTGGGACGATCGACGCGAACAGGGTCTCGTTCTGGCCGATCTTGTTCAGGTTGGCCTTGGTCGACTCGGCGAGGTTCCGCGACAAGGGCGTGTCGTCGTAGAGGATCGCGATCTTCTTGTCGCGGAAGCGCTCGGCCAGGATCGTGGCCGAGAGCCGGCCCTGGTCGTCCTCGCGGCCGGAGACCCGGAAGATGGTCGGCAGGCCGCGATCGGTCAGGCGCGCGGCGTTGGAGGCCGGGCTGATCATCACCGCGCCCGCCGCCGCGTAGACGTCGGAGGCCGCGAGCGAGGCGCTGGAGCAGACGTGGCCGATCACCAGCCGCACGCCCTGGCGCACGAAGCGCTCGGCCACCGCCACCGCCTGGCCGGGGTCGCAGGCATCGTCCTGCACGTCGAGCACGATCGGCTCTCCGGCAATGCCGCCGCGGGCGTTGGCGTCCCGCACGGCCGCCTGCACGCCCTGGAGCACCTGCTCGCCGATGCCGGCGATCGCGCCGGTGCGCGGCACCGCGACCCCGACGGTCACGTCGGCGCGGGCAGCACCCACCCCGGTCAGCAGCGCTCCGATCGCCAGCCACAGGGCGGCGACAGCCCTGGTGCGCGTCATCCCCGGCGCTCCCGCATCGTTCGAACCACTCCGTCCTCCGGCCTCGCTCGTCCGGCCGCTTAGCACGGCCGCCGCCCACTTGTCCGCACGGACCCGCGGGGGCGCCCGCTCTATCGGGTGAGGGCCCGCGGGGACGCAAGGGGCGCGCGGCGCGTCAGGGTGCTGCGGCGAGCATAGCACGGACGCCCCGGCTGGAACGCCCGTCCGGCGCCGGATATGGAAAGTTCCAGGGAGGATTTCGCGCGATGGCACATGATGACGGCATCCGGGTCGCGGTGCTCGACGACTACCAGGGCGTGGCCGCCGGCCTCGCCGATTGGGGCGGCCTCGGGCCCGAGGTGGCGGTGGAGTTCTTCTCCGAGCCGGTGCCGCGGGCCGACGCCGCCGCGCGGCTCGCGCCCTACGCGGTGCTGTGCCTGATGCGGGAGCGCATGCCGCTCGACGCCGAACTCATCGCGGCCCTGCCGAACCTGCGGCTCGTGGTGTTCACCGGCGGGCGCAACCCGTCGGTCGACGTCGCGGCGCTCTCCGCCCGCGGCATCACCGTCTGCAACACCCGCAATGGCGAGGGCGGCATCGCCACCGCCGAGCTCACGGTCGCGCTGATGCTGGCCTGCGCCCGCAACCTGCCGCGGGAATTCGCCAACATGGCCGGTGGGCGCTGGCAGGAGACGCTGGGCGAGGGCCTGGAGGGCAAGACCCTCGGGCTCCTCGGCCTCGGGCGCATCGGCGCCCGGGTCGCGGCGGTGGGCAAGGCGCTCGGGATGCGGGTGACGGCGTGGAGCCCGAACCTGACCCCTGAGCGGGCCGAGGCCGGCGGCGCCAGCCTCGTCACGCGCGAGGCCCTGTTCGCGGGAAGCGACGTCGTCAGCCTGCACATGGTGCTGGCGCCCGCGACCCGCGGCATCGTGGGCGAGGCCGAGATCGCCCGGATGCGAAAGGGCGCGATCCTGATCAACACCTCCCGCGGCCCGCTGATCGACGAGGCGGCGCTGGTGGCGGGCTTGCGCGAGGGCCGGATCCGCGCCGGGCTCGACGTGTTCGACCGGGAGCCCCTGCCCGCCGACCATCCCCTGCGCCGGCTGCCGAACGCGGTGCTGACGCCGCATCTCGGCTACGTCACGCAGAGCACGTTCCGGATGTTCTACGAGGACACCGTCGAGGCGATCGCCGCCTGGCGCCGGGGCGCGCCGGTGCGGGTGGTGACGGCCTGAACGCGACGGGGCGGGCGCCGCGGCGCCCGCCCCTCGCCCTTACCGCACGCCGGAATAGACCGCGGCGCCGGCCGTGACCGGCGCGGTGATGGTCGAGAACACGCCGAGCACCTTCTGGACCTCGGTGAAGGGCGCGTTCGAGACGTAGACGAGGTCGCGGTTGCGCATCCGGAACGCCTGCGAGACGAACAGGCTGTTGGGATCGCGCATGTTGATCCGGTAGACCACCGGCACGAAGTTCGAGGACAGGAGCGGGCTGCCCGGGCGCAGGCGGCGCACCACCGAGGCCGGCTCGAACCGGAAGATGAACACGCCGGCCGGGTCGGCCTGGAGGTCGGCGAGGCCGCGGGCCTTGGCGAGCGCCTGGGCGAGCGTGATGCCCTCGGCGGCGAACGGGATCTCGGCCTGGGCGCCGAGCGCGCCCACCGCCAGGAAGGTCTGGGGGTCGCGCACCAGCGTCAGGGTGTCGCCCGGGCGCAGGAAGATGTTCTCGCGCGGGTTCGAGACGATGGCGGTCAGCGGCACCGTCGCGGTGGTGGAGCCGCGCGACAGCCGCACGAAGGTCTCGGAGACCGGCGCGCGCACACCGCCGGCGGAGGCGACGACGTCGAGCAGCCGGTCGCCCTTGGTCGACAGCGGCAGGCGGGCGCCCGCCGTCACCTCGCCGGTCACCGTCACGGCGGTGCTGGTCGGCTGGACCACGGTGACGATCACCTGCGGCTCGATCGCCTTGCCGGCGAGCTCCTGCTCGATCTGGGTCTGCACGTCCTGGACGCGCTTGCCCGCCACCTGGATGCGACCGGCATACGGCACCGTGATGGCGCCGTCGCGCGTGACGACCTGGGGCGGGATGGTGGCCGATTTCGAGCCGGAGGAGAACCGGTCGATCGACAGGGAGCCGGAGAACAGGCCGCCGGTGCTGGCCTCGTAGATGGTCACCGCCACGGTGTCGCCGACGCCGATCACCGGCTCGACGGAGGGGCGGCGGTCGCCGAAGGAGGCGAGCAGGCTGTCGAGGGGCCGGCCGCGCAGGGCCTCGACCACGGCGGCGTTGACGTCGACGATCTCGTAGCGGGCGAGCAGGCCCTGGTCGGTGGCGACACCGGCGCCCGACTCGACCGCGCCGGCCGTCGGCCCGGCCGCCGGCAGGAAGTTGGAGCAGCCCGAGACCGCGAGCGCGGTGCAGAGGGCGATCGGGAGTGCGCGCATCAGCGAGAGTGCTCGTCCTTACCTTGAGAGTGGTCCCTAGCCTGAGTCGGGCCCCCTGTCCGTGGCCCCCGTGTCACAGTGCCTCCGGGAGCCCTCCCCCGGCGCCGCCTTCCCCGCTAGACACAGGGCAAAAGGGACCGGGCGCGGCCTTCGTCGTGTCGTGTAAGCACGACAAGGGTTACCAAATCGCGGCGCCAGGATGGCGTGGCGTGGATGACAGGCGGAAGGCTCGGCGCGGATGACAGGGCAGAGATGACCACACAGATCGGCTATACGCCGCCCGAGGCGGCCGCACAGGATCCAGGGCCGGTGCGGCGGCGCCACGTCGTCTACCTGCCGGGCTACGACCCGGATTCGGGCAAGCGCTACCGGGCGCTGTTCGCCCGCGAGTTCACCCGCTACGCCAAGCGCTTCGATATCGGAGGCAAGGCGATCACCCGGGCCGAGACCCGGCCCGACGGCCTGGTGCAGACCTGGACCGTGGAGGCCGGGCGGCCGGGCCGCGAGACCCGCACCACCTACGAGGTGCTCCTGTGGGACGACCTCGTGCGGGCGGATTTCCGCCGGCCGCTGATCGCCTCGATGGCGCTTTTAACCGTCGGCATCCTGCACAGCCTCGTGACGGGCAAGCTCTTCCGGCTCTACGGCCTGAACTGGAAGTACGGCAACGTCATCCTCTACCCCTTCGGCATGACGGTGATCTTAGGCGGGCTCGCGGCGCTCCTCGGCACCGGCGTCGCGCGGCTCCTCGCCGGCTGGCTGCCGGGCCTCGCCTCCGGCGCGCTCGGGGCGCTCGCCGGGATCGGCCTCGTTCTCGCCGCCACCCCGCTCCTCGACCGGATCTTCCTGCGCCAGCTCATCAACGACTGGGTGTTCAACTGGCAGCACAGCAACGGCTGGCGGTCCGACTACGAGGCGCGCCTGGCCCTGTTCGCCGACCACGTCGCGGGCGTCTGCCGGGCGCGCGAGGTCGACGAGGTGATGATCGTCGGCCATTCCTCGGGCGGCCTCACCGCCGCCGAGGTCGCCGCGCGGGTGCTGGAGCGGGACATTCCGGCGACGCCGCGCCTGTCGCTCCTGACCCTCGGAGCCGGGCTGCCCCTCGTCACCATCAACCCGCGGGCGCGCCGGGTGCGGGCCGACGTGATGCGCCTCGTCGCGAGCGCGCGGCTGGTCTGGACCGACTACCAGGCGCCGCAGGACTGGATGAACTTCCCGGGCTTCAACCCCGCCCGCGACCTCGGCGAGGCGCCGAAGGGCCCGGTGCGCAACCCGCTGATCCGCTCGACGAAGTTCCGCGAGATCATCGTCCCGGACGTCTATCGGCGGATCTCGTTCCGGCCGTTCCGGATGCACTTCCAGTTCCTGATGGCCAACGACCTGCCGGGCGAGTACGACTTCTTCGCCCTGACGCTCGGGCCGCAAGGTCTGCGCGAGCGGGTGCTGCATCCCGAGATCGTCCCGCTACGGCCCGAGGCCGCCCCCGAGCCGGTGCCGGTGCACAGAGAGATCTGAGTGCCGAAATCTGATGCCGAGATCCGAGCGCGTGAGATCTGAGGAGGCTGCCGCTTGTCCATTTCCCTCGTGGTCACCGACGTCGACGGGACCCTCGTCACCGGCGACAAGCGGCTGACCGAGCGGGCAATCCGCGCCGTCGACGCCCTGCGCGAGCGCGGCATCGCCTTCACGCTGGCCTCGAGCCGCCCGCCGGTCGGCCTGCGCCCCCTCATCGCGCCGCTCGGGCTGACCCTGCCGATGGGCGCCTTCAACGGCTCGACGGTGGTGCGGCCCGACCTCTCGCTCGTCGACGAGACGCTGATCCCCGAGGATGCCGCGCGAACGGCCGCCTCACGCCTGTCCGCGGCGGGGGTCGACCTCTGGGTCTTCTCCGAGGGCGCGTGGCTCCTCACCGACCCGGACGGCCCCTACACCGACCTCGAGCGCCGCACCCTCCAGGCCGATCCCAGGGTGGTCGACGACCTCGCGCCGCATCTCGCCCGCGCGGCGAAGCTCGTCGGCGTCTCCCGCGACCACGCCCTCCTCGCCGCCCTCGAACCAAGTCTGGCGGAGGAGATCGGCGACGGCGCGGCGGTCCACCGCTCGCAGGCCTACTACCTCGACGTCACCCCGCCCCACGTCGACAAGGGCCACTTCGTGGCACGGATCGCCGGGGAGCTGGGCATGCCCCTCGCCGAGGTGGCGGTGCTCGGCGACATGGCGAACGACACCGCGATGTTCGCCCGCGCCGGCCTGTCGATCGCCATGGGGAATGCCAGCGAGGCGGTGAAGCGGGCGGCGAGCGAGGTGACGGCGACGAACGAGGCGGAGGGGTTCGCGGAGGCGATCGAGCGGTTCGTGCTGCGGTGATGCGGTGATGCGTCGTCCACGGCAGCTCAGCCGTGAGACATCGTGTTCTCCATTACCCCCGGCTCATCCCCTCCACCACCTCATCTTGAGGTGGTGGAGGGGATAGATTTACATCCCGTGGTCAGGCGCCACGCCTGGCCGGGCGCCTAGCTCGCCAGCGCCGCATCCACCTCCCGCCCGCGTCCCAACCCCCGCATCAGCTCGACGAGGTGCGGCCGCACCCGCAGCTGTTCGGCGTGGAGCCGGCGCACCGCCTCGTTCAGGCTGCCGTCGTAGCCCAGCGCCTCGTCCGCGAAGGCGATCAGGCGGGCGTTGGGCCAGGCCTTCTCGCGCAAGTCGTGGACCTTGGTGACGACCGCCTGCGCGTCGAGGTCCGGGTGGGCCTGGCCGAGCAGCATCGTCATCGCGGCGGTGGAGCGGGAGATGCCGGCGTGGCAGTGGATCAGGAGGTGCGTCTTGCGCCGCGCGGTCTCGGCGGCGAGTTCCTCGCCGAAGCGCAGGATCGCCTCGACGTCCCGGCGCTCGGGCAGGACCTGACCCTCCGTCGGCTCGATGATGTCGTGGAAGCGCAAGGTGGTGCGGTGATGCGCGTCGTAGCCGCCGAAGGCCTCGGGCTCGGGCCAGGCCGGGTCGAGGATCGACAGCACGTGGGTGACGCCGCGGGTCGAGTGGTGGCCCAGCTCCTCCAGGCCGCAGACCGTGTGCAGGGAGATCGGTTCGGGCTTCACGGTCGGGTCGCGCTCCGGCGGGCGGCGGGGATCCCGCCGCGGGATGTTTTCGGGTTAGCACAGGGCCGCAGCCGGCACGAGATCCATGATCCCGCACGGGGTCTTCCCGTGCGGCAGGCGTACCGGCCCCGGTGCCCTTTCGCGCAAAGCGCGCTACCTGTGATCCGCAAGGCAGGCATCTTGCGCCGATCGAGGAGAGCATGAAGCGTCGCGACATCCTGACGGCCGGCATCGGCCTCGCCGGCAGCGCCGCCGTGGCGGCCCCGGCCGTGGCGCAGGGCGCGCCCGAGCTGCGCTGGCGCCTGCACTCGGCCTTCCCGCGCAACCTCGACGCCCTCTACGGCGCCGCCGAGCTGTTCGCCCGCCTCGTCGCCGAGGCGACGGACAACCGCTTCCAGATCGAGGTCGCGGCGGCGCCCGGGGGCGAGTCGCCGGCACTGCTCGATTCGGTTGGGGCCGGCACCGTGGAGATGGCCTACTCGGCGGCCTATTACGAGGTCGGCCGCGACCCGACCTTCGCCCTCGCCACAGCCATCCCCTTCGGCCTCAACGCCCGCCAGCAGAACGCCTGGATGCTCCAGGGCGGGGCGCTCGACCTGTTCAACGAGATCTTTGCAAAGAGCAAGCTCTACGCCCTCCCCGGCGGCAATACCGGCACCCAGATGGGCGGCTGGTTCCGGCGCGAGGTGAAGACGACTGCCGACCTGCAGGGCCTGCGCTTCCGCATCGCCGGCCTCGGCGCGCAGGTGCTCTCCCGGCTCGGCGTCGCCACCCAGACGACGCCGGGCGCCGACCTCTACGCCGCCCTCGAAGGAAAGACCCTCGACGCCGCAGAGTGGATCGGCCCCTACGACGACGAGAAGCTCGGCCTCAACAAGGTGGCGCCGTTCTACTATTATCCGGGCTTCTGGGAGGGCGGCGCTATGCTGCACTTCTGGTTCAACGCCCAGAAATGGGCCGAACTGCCGAAGGCCTACCGGGCGATCGCGCAAGGCGCGGCGGCGAGCGTCAACGGCGACCTCCAGGCCAAGTACGACGCGCGCAACCCGGCCGCCCTGCGCCGGCTCGTCGGCGGCGGCGCGCAGCTGCGCCCCTTCCCGCAGGAGGTGATGGAGGCCGCCCTCAAGGCGGCGAACGACCTCTACGCCGAGCTCGGCGCCAAGAACCCGGACTTCAAGCGCATCTACGACGCACTGAAGACCTTTCGCAATGAGGAATACCTCTGGTTCCAGGTTGCCGAGTACACCTACGACAACTTCATGATCCGGGCGCGGGCGCGGGGCTGATCCGCGCGCTGCCTGAGCAGGTGTCGCAGAGCTGGCCGGTTCTGCGACATCTGCGACGGACCCGTGATCCGAGCGGACGCGGCGTCGGCCCGCCGACGCAAGTCCGCCGGGGAGGCACCTACTCGGCGGCCTCCTCGCCTGGCAGGGTGCCGCGCCCTTCCTCGCGCATCAGCGCCCGCACCACGCTCGGCACCGCCTCCAGCGCGCCGGCGAGCGTCTCGTCGGCCACGAACAAGCTCTTGATCTCCGGGCTGGTGATGCAGACGAGGCCTTCGCCGCTCTCCTCGACCCGCAAAGTGAATTGCCGCATCGCTCGACCGCTCCCTCACGCTCGGCTCCGATCGCCCTACGATGCACGAGGCGGGCCAGCGCACGGGGGGACAACGCGGAGCGCGGCCATAAGCTCCACCGGATGCGCGGGCGGGACCGGTCGGATCCCCGGCACGAGAGATGAGCCCAAGAAAAAAGGCCACCTTTTCAGGCGGCCCGAAGTCTAGGGAGGAAACGCCCAAGGAGGGCAGCGGGAGCGCGACGCCATCGCGCTCCCGCACCGCAACAACTTAAATGTGCCCTGCCGGATGGCAAGGCGCGATTATCGGCAGCGCTGCCGCTTTGGCGGGCAGCATCGTCCGGCCGCTGGACCAAGCCCCGCCACGGCCTAGTTTCCCACGCCTGACGGGGGGCGCGGGCGATGGCGATTCAGGCGGGGCGGATCCGGGTTCTGAAGGACGAGGCGCCGCGGGACGGCGCCTACGTGCTCTACCTGATGCAGCAGGGCATGCGCAGCCGCGACAACCCGGCGCTGGAATACGCCGTGGAGGAGGCCAACCGCCTAGGCCTTCCGGTGGTGGCGGGGTTCGGCCTGCTCGACGGCGGCGCCCACTTCCCCGAGGCCAATGCCCGCCACTATGCCTTCCTGCTCCAAGGGCTCTGCGACGCCAAGGCGGGCCTGGAGCGCCGCGGCATCGCCTTCGTGCTGCGCCGCGCCACCCCAGCCAAGGCCGCCCTGACCCTGGGCAAAAAGGCCGCGATGCTGATCCTCGACCGCGGCTACCTAACGATCCAGAAAAGCTGGTACGCTGAAATCGAGAAGAACTTCGACGGCCGCCTGATCCAGGTCGAGGGCGACGTCGTGGTGCCGGTCGATGTCGCGTCGAACAAGCACGAATTCGCCGCCCGGACGCTACGGCCGAAGCTGCACCGGACCTGGGAGCCCTATCTCGCACCGTTGCGGGTGCGGAAGGTCAAGCACCCGGCCAACGACCTGCATCTGAAGAGCGACATCGATGTCTCGGATCCCGACGCGGCGCTCGCCGCGATGACCCTCGACCGGGACGTGCCGCCGGTGCGGCGCTTCCGCGGCGGCGAGACGGAAGCCTATCGCCGGTTAGAGGCCTACCTCGCCGGGCCGTTCGCCGAATACGGCACGGTGCGCAACCGGCCGGAAGCCGGGGCGGCCTCGCATCTGAGCCCCTACCTGCATTTCGGCCAGATCTCGCCGGTGGCGGCCGCCCTCAAGGTGCAGGCGGCGAAGACCGGCGGGCCGGAGGACCGGGCGGCATTCCTGGAGGAGCTGATCGTCCGGCGCGAACTGGCGATGAACCACGTCCACACCAATCCGGGCTACGACAGGTACGAGACGGCGCTGCCGGACTGGTCCCGCAAAGCGCTGGCCGAGCACGCCGGCGACCCCCGCCCGCACCTCTACGACGAGGCGGCCCTGGCGGAGGGGCGGACCCACGACGAGTACTGGAACGCCGCGATGCGCGAGATGCGCGTCACCGGCTACATGCACAACCACCTGCGCATGTACTGGGGCAAGAAGATCCTCGAATGGTCGCCCTCGCCGGAACAGGCCTTCGCGGTGACCCTAGCGCTCAACAACCGCTACTTCCTCGACGGGCGCGATCCGAATTCCTTCACCAACGTCGCCTGGCTGTTCGGCCTGCACGACCGGCCGTGGGGCCGGCGCAAGGTGTTCGGCACCGTGCGCTATCTCGGTCAGAACACCCTGAAGAAATTCGACGCCAAGGCCTACCTGGCGGCGGTGGACGAGCTGTGCGCGGCGGAGGAGGCGTGAGGCGGGCGGCGTCCGGATCGCGTGTCAGGCCGCCGCCCGCCGCTCCGGATACAGCCCGAGCAACCCCTCCGGCGTCGCCTGCGCGACGCCGCGCTCGGTGATGATCCCGGTGACGAGGCGCGCCGGCGTCACGTCGAAGGCGGGGTTCGCCACCGGGCTGCCGGGCGAGACCACCGCCACGGTGGCGAAGGCGCCGTCATCGGTGCGGCCGGTCAGGTGCGTCACCTCGCGGGCGTCGCGCTCCTCGATCGGGATGCCGGCGACGCCGTCGGTCAGCGTCCAGTCGATGGTCGAGAACGGCAGCGCGGCGTAGAACGGCACGCCGCAATCGCGGGCGGCGAGTGCCTTCAGGTAGGTGCCGATCTTGTTGCAGACGTCGCCGGTCGAGGTGGTGCGGTCCGAGCCGACGATGCAGAGATCGACCTGTCCGTGCTGCATCAGGTGGCCGCCGGCATTGTCGGCGATGACGGTGTGCGGCACGCCGTGGGCGTTGAGCTCGTAGGCGGTGAGCGCCGCGCCCTGGTTGCGCGGCCGGGTCTCGTCGACCCAGACGTGGACGGGCAGGCCGGCATCGTGCGCGACGTAGATCGGCGCGAGCGCCGTGCCCCAGTCGACGGTGGCGAGCCAGCCGGCGTTGCAATGGGTGAGCACGTTGACCGGCCCTGGCTTGCGACGGGCGATGTCCGCGATCAGCGCCGCGCCGTGCTCGCCGATCGCCCGGCAGCTCGCCACGTCCTCGTCGGCGATGCGGGCGGCCTCCGCGAAGGCCGCGGCCTCGCGCTCAGGCAGCGAGAGAGGCTGGAGCAGCGCCGCCACCCGGTCGAGGGCCCAGGCCAGGTTGATCGCCGTCGGCCGCGTCGCGGCGAGACGCGCCCGCGCTCCGTCGAGATTGCGGTCGGAGGGGTCTTCCCGCATCGCCAGCGCCAGCCCGTAGGCGGCCGTGGCGCCGATGAGCGGCGCGCCGCGCACGATCATCGTGCGGATCGCGACGGCCGCCTCCGCCTCGCTCCTCAGCGTCTTCGTCTCGAAGGCGAAGGGCAGGCGGGTCTGGTCGATGACGCAGATCCCCTCGCCGTCGGGCGCGGGGAAGATGGTGCGGTAGTGGCGGCCGTCGATCTTCATGGGCGGGGTTCTAGCACGAAAGGCGTGGAGCGGGAGACCGGCGGGCGGGGCTCAGCGCGTGCAGGCCGCGCAGTCAAGCAGCCTCGTCCGTGCCGTTTCCCGGTCGGAGCTGCCGCCCGACGACCTCGCGAGTTCACCCAGAGCAGTGCTGTAACGCTGGATGACCTCGCGTGCGACCACGTCGATCCCCGTTGCCACCGAACGCAGCTGCGTCACATCGTGTTCGGCTGTTCGGGCGAGCCGACCAAGCAGAAGGCGCGTCCCGCATGCTGCCGAGGACGCGAGCCGGGATGGTTCAGGCATGCTTGAGCACTTCATGATCGCCTTGCAATCGCGAAGCTCTCAAGGTCTTTGATTGTGACGCATTTTCTACGACGAACCGGTATCCACTTCGTCGGAAAATGCTCTAGAGTCCGATCAGGATCAGGGGATCGCCATGAAGGCCATGGTACTGCCCGATGGAAGCCTCAGCCTTCCTGCGACCTTGCGTGAGAGGCATGGACTCGCGCGCGGCGGAGAGGTGTTGGTCGAGGATACCGGCGACGCGATCGTGCTGCGCACGCTCGACCAGGCCGTCGCCCAGGCGCAGGCGATCAGCCGCCGTCTCGTCGCAGGCCAGGCCGGTGCCTCGGTCGACGATTTCCTCGCGGCGCGCGCCGACGACACTGGGGCCGAATGAGCGGCTTCGTTCTGGACGCTTCGGCCCTGCTCGCGCTGTTGCTCGACGAGCCGGGCGCGGACCGCGTCAAGGCTGTCATCGACGACTCCGCCATGAGTGCGGTGAACTGGGCGGAAGTCGTCAGCCACTATGCCAAGCTCGGTGCGGCACGCGCCGAGATCGAGGCGATGCTGCGGCCGCTTCCGATCAGGGTCGTGCCGGCCGATGCCGACCTGTCCGTCTCCGCCGGCATGCTGCGGCCGCTCACCGTGCGTCTCGGCTTGTCACTGGGCGACCGCTACTGCCTGGCCCTGGCCAGACGGAATGCCGCAACCGCACTGACCGCCGAGCGGCGCTGGGGCGACATCGCAGCGGTCGCAAGCGTCGCGGTTGAATCCATTCGGTGAAACGGGCGGGAGGCCGATCCGCCTCCCACCCCGCTCCCGCTCAGAACCGCACCGCTCGGGCCCGCTTCACCTGCGGGATCGCCTCGATCGCCCCGAGCAGGTCGGGCGAGACCGGCTCGTCGACGGCGGCAAAGCAGATCGCGTCGCCGCCGGGGCGGTCGCGGCCGAGGTGGAAGGTGGCGACGTTGACGCCGGCCTCGCCCATCAGCGTGCCGAAGCGGCCGATGAAGCCGGGCTGGTCGGCGTTGCGGATGTAGAGCATGTGGGGGGCCACCGCGGCCTCGAGCGCGATGCCGCGGATCTCGACGAAGCGCGGGCGGCCGTCGCCGAACACCGTGCCGGCGGCGTCGCGCGGCATGTCCTCGGCCTCGACCGTGACGTGCAGGCGCGAGGCGTAGGGCCCTTCCACCGTGGTGCGGGTCGCGGTCTCGACCTGGATGCCGCGGGCACGCGCCACCTCCATCGCCGAGACCATGTTGACGCCCTCCAGGAACGGCCTGAGCGCGCCGGTCACCGCCGCGGCGGTCAGCGCCCGGGTGTTCAGCTCCGCCGCCTCGCCCTCGTAGACGAGGCGGATGCCGCGGATCGGCGCCTCGGTGAGCTGGCCGAGGAACGAGCCCAGCTGCTCGGCGAGCGTCACGTAGGGCCGCAGCCGCGGCGCCTCCTCGGCGGAGATCGACGGGAAGTTGACCGCGTTGCGGATCGCGCCGTGCAGCAGGTAATCGGCCATCTGCTCGGCGACCTGGAGCGCCACGTTCTCCTGCGCCTCGGTGGTCGAGGCGCCGAGATGCGGCGTGCAGACCATGTTGGGATGACCGAACAGCACGTTGTCCTTGGCCGGCTCCTCGGTGAACACGTCGAAGGCCGCGCCCGCGACGTGGCCAGAATCGAGGGCCGCCCGCAACGCCACCTCGTCGACGAGGCCGCCGCGGGCGCAATTGACGATGCGCACCCCGGGCTTTACGCGCGCCAGCGCCTCCGCCGAGAGGATGTTGCGGGTCTTGTCGGTCAGCGGCACGTGCAGGGTGATGACGTCGGCCCGCCGCAACAGCTCGTCGAGCTCCACCTTCTCGACGCCGAGCGCCACGGCGCGCTCCGGGGTCAGGAACGGGTCGTAGGCGATCACCCGCATGCGCAGGCCGATGCCGCGGTCGGCGACGATCGCCCCGATATTGCCGCACCCGATCACGCCGAGGGTCTTGGCGGTGAGCTCGATGCCGAGGAAGCGGTTCTTCTCCCAGCGCCCTCCTTGCGTCGAGGCGTCGGCCTGAGGGATCTGGCGGGCGAGCGACAGCATCAGCGCGATGGCGTGCTCGGCCGTGGTGACCGCGTTGCCGTGCGGCGTGTTCATCACGATCACGCCGCGGGAGGTCGCGGCCGGCACGTCGATCGTGTCGACGCCGATGCCGGCGCGCCCGATCACCGTGAGGTTCTTCGCGCGCTCCAGCAGGGCGGCCGAGACCTTCGTGGTCGAGCGGACGGCGAGGCCGTCGTAGTCGGCGATGGCCGCGGCGAGCGCCTCCTTGTCCTTGCCGAGCTCCGGGCGGAGATCGGCCTGGATCCCGCGCTCGCGGAAGATCGCGACGGCGGCGGGCGAGAGGGTGTCGGAGATCAGGACTTTTTTGGGTGTGGTGGGCATGGCGGCCTCGAATGGGGTCGCGCCATCGCCTCGCGTAGAGGAGCGGGTCGGCCGGGGGCTCGCGAGTCACACCGGTTCGCGCGCATACCGCCTCTCCCCGCCGGGCGGGGAGAGGGCTGTGCCCCCTCGTCGGGGGCACAGCGAGGCGTCAGCCGAGGGTGAGGGGGTATCTCCGGATGGGTCTCACTCGTCGAGCCCCCCTCACCCTCGCTCCGGCTGCGCCTGCGCTAGCTCCGTCGACAACAAGGTCGCCGGAGCCCTCTCCCCGCCCGCGGGGAGAGGAGAAACCCGCGCCTTATCCGCCAAGTGTGATTGTCGCGGCTCGCCCCGCCGACGCCGGCTCCCGCTCATGCGGGGCTCCGGCGCCGAATTGCGACGATGGCGGTGTCAGGCCGCCTTCGTCAGGCGGGCCTTCTCCTGGGCGAAGGCCCAGTCGAGCCACGGCGTCAGGGCCTCGAGATCCGAGGCCTCGATGGTGGCGCCGCACCAGATCCGCAGGCCCGGAGGCGCGTCGCGGTACGCGCCGATGTCGAAGGCGACGCCCTCGCGCTCGAGGCTGGTGGCGATGCCCTTGGCGACCGCCGCCACCGCGTCGGGGCCGCGCCCGACCACGTCGGGGTCGCTCACCACCAGGCAGACGCTGGTGTTGGAGGCGGTCTTCGGATCCTCGGCGAGGTTCGCGATCCAGGGGGTACGAGCCACCCAGTCGGCGATCACGCCGGCATTGCGGTCGGCGCGCGCCCGCAGGGCCGGCAATCCGCCGAGCGTCTCGGCCCAGAGCAGCGCGTCGATGTAGTCCTCGACCGCCAGCATCGAGGGCGTGTTGATGGTCTCGCCCTGGAAGATGCCCTCGATCAGCTTGCCGCCCTTGGTCATGCGGAAGATCTTCGGCATCGGCCAGGCCGGGACGTGGCTCTCCAGCCGCGCGACGGCGCGGGGCGAGAGGATCAGCATGCCGTGCGCCGCCTCGCCGCCGAGCACCTTCTGCCAGGAGAAGGTCACGACATCGAGCTTGGCCCAGTCGAGATCCTGCGCGAAGGCCGCCGAGGTGGCGTCGCAGATCGTCAGCCCCTCGCGGTCGGCGGCGATCCAGTCGGCATCCGGCACGCGCACGCCCGAGGTGGTGCCGTTCCAGGTGAACACCACGTCGCGGGTGCGGGTGTCGACGGTCGAGAGGTCGGGCAGGCGGCCGTAGGGCGCCTTGATGACGCGGGCGTCGAGCTTGAGCTGCTTAATCGCGTCGGTGACCCAGGTCTCGCCGAAGGATTCCCAGGCCAGCATGTCGACCGGGCGGGCGCCGAGCAGCGACCACATCGCCATCTCGACGGCGCCGGTGTCGGAAGCCGGCACGATGCCGATGCGGTAATCCGCCGGGACCTGGAGCACCGTGCGGGTGAGGTCGATGGCCTGCTTGAGCTTGGCCTTGCCGAGCTTGGCCCGGTGCGAGCGCCCGAGCGCCGCGTCGGAGAGGGCGTTGAGCGTCCAGCCGGGGCGCTTGGCGCAGGGTCCGGACGAGAAGAAGGGCGCGCGCGGGCGCGCCGCGGGGCGGGTCGTCGTCATGCTGGTGTCCATCCTTCCAGATGGGCGCCTCTCGGTGGGGAGAGGTGTCCCGCCGTCTCGGATGCTCCAGGCCGGACGCGGCGTCAACCCTGCGGCGGTATCAGCCGCGCGAGGTGGGCGCGGTGAGCCTCCAGCGTCGCCTGGAAATCGGCGAGCAGCGCCTCGGCGAGGGCGGCGGTCTGGCCGCCCGACGGTGCGAGGCGCGCCACCAGGGCGCGCTGGCGCACGACCCGGCACTCGCCCTCGATGACGTGGCGCAGGACCATCTCGAGCTCCGTCTCGCGGAGCGGATGAGCCGCTGGCATGGCGGCGCCCTCCCGGCTCGGGTCCGGCGGAGGCGGGCCTCGCGGGACCGCCCGCACTATGGCACGGGCCGGCCGGCCCGGATAGGACGGGCGCGGGCCACGCGTGAGGTGGAGGTGAGATGGACGAGTTCGGGCGCGCCCTGGGGCTGGCGGTCGCGATGATCCTGCAGCTGGACGCCGATCTCGTCGCCATCGTCGGCCTGTCGCTGCGCGTCAGCCTGACCGCGGCCGGACTCGGCTTCGTCCTCGGTGCCCCCCTCGGAGCGTTCATCGCCGCGACGCGGTTTCCCGGGCGGGGCGCGCTCCTCGTCCTCGTCAACGCGCTGCTCGGCCTGCCGCCGGTGGTGGTCGGGCTGGTGCTCTATCTGCTGGTCTCGCGCTCGGGGCCACTCGGGAGCCTCGGCCTGCTCTTCACCCCCGGCGCGATGGTGATCGCCCAAGGGGCGCTCGCCCTGCCGATCGTAGCGGCGCTCTCGCACCGCTCCTGCGAGGCCTTGTGGGCGGAATACGGCGACGCGCTCAGGGTGGACGGGGTCGGCGCGGCCCGTGCGGTCCCGATCCTGCTCGCGATGGCGCCCGCCCCCCTCGTCACCGCGTTCCTGGCGGCGTTCGGGCGGGCCATCGCCGAGGTCGGCGCGATCCTGATGGTGGGGGGCAACATCCGCGGCTACACCCGCACCATGACGACCAGCATCGCGCTGGAGACGAGCCGCGGCGACCTCGCGCTCGCACTCGGCCTCGGGCTCGTCCTCGTCAGCCTGACCCTGGTGGTGAGCGCCGCCGCCTTCGGAATCAGCCGGGTGGCGGCGCTGCCCAGGGGTTGAGGCTACTGGCTCGGCATCGTCCCGGTCGGGAAGAACAGCTGCTCGCCGTTGATCTTGAACGAGGCGATCGCCGCCCGGCCGCGCTCCGAGGTCAGCCACTCGTGCCAGATCTTGGCATCGGCCGCGTGGATCTGCGGATTCTTGGCCGGATTGACCAGGATCGAGCCGTAGGGGTTGAACAGGGCGGGGTCGCCCTGGACCAGGATCACGAGGTTCTGGCGGTTCTTGAAGCTCGCCCAGGTCGCCCGGTCGGTCAGGGTGTAGGCGTCCATCGCGGCGGCAGCGTTCAGCGTCGGGCCCATGCCCTGGCCGAGCTCGCGGTAGCTTGCGCCCAATCCTCGCGCCTCGATGCCGGCCTTCTTCCACAGGCGCAGTTCGGTGCGGTTGGTGCCGCTGTCGTCGCCGCGGCTGGCGAAGGGCGCCTTGGCGCGGGCGATGCGGGCCAGCGCCTCCGCGGCGTCGCGCCCGCCCCCGAGGCCGGCCGGGTCGGCCTTGGGCCCGACGATCACGAAGTCGTTCGCCATCACGTCGCGGCGGTCGAGGCCGTGGCCCTCGGCCACGAACTTGTCCTCGCCGGGCCGGTCGTGGACGAGGAGCGCGTCGGCGTCGCCCTTGGCGCCGATGGCGAGCGCCTGGCCGGTGCCGACCGCGACGACGCGCACGCCGATGCCGGTCTCGCGCTGGAAGATCGGCAGCAGGTGGCCGAAGAGGCCCGATTGCTCGGTGGAGGTGGTCGACGCGAGCGTGATCGCCCGCTCCTGCGCGGCGGCGGACCGCCCGAGGGCGGGCGCGACGGCGAGGAGGGCGACGAGGACGAGGCGGCGCGGGAACGGGCGGCTCACGGACGGGCTCCGGTGGGGGACTTTCGTCCTGCGATACCCCGCGGCACAGGCTTGGCGCCAGGGTGCATCGGCCCGCACAGGCTCAGTCCTTCGTCATCGGCCCCGCCGCCGCGAGGCTGTTGGCGATGGTGGTGAGCATCGCGGCGGCCCGGGCCGCGATCTCCGGCTCGTGCCCGTCCTCGGCCAGGCGCCGCTTGGTCTCGATCACGGTCTCGACCGCCTCGACCAGTTCGGCCGAGGGCAGGACCCTGCACTCGACGAGGGCGAGCATCAGGCTCTCGACCAGCATCAGGGCGGCCTGGCCCGCGGCGACCTGCTCCATTCCGTCCCGGTTCCCCTCGTTCTCAGCGGCCGGCATCGGCGCCGCCCTTCCCCGCGTCGCCGGCCTCCGCCTCCCGCGTCCCGACGAATTCCGAGCGGCCGCGCTCGGACAGGTCGAGGAGCGGCGCGGCGAGGCGCACCAGGGCGTCGAGGTCGCCGATCGTCACCCGGCGCCCGCGCATGGTGACGATGCCCTCCTCCCGGAACGCCCGCAGCACCCGGTTGACGTGCACGTTCGAGATGCCGAGATGATCGCCGATCTGCTCCTGGGTCATCGGCAGGTCGTAGGCCAGCGCGTCGGGCGGCAGCACGCCCGACAGGATCAGCCGGCCGCGAAAATCGACCAGCAGCATCGCCAGGCGCTCGTCGGCGCTGCCGCGGCCGAGACCGACGATCCAGTTGTGCAGCCGGCGCTCCTCCTCGATCACCTGCCACATGCAGCGGGTGGCGAGGTCGGAATCGCGCTCGTAGGCCGCGCGCAGGGTGCGGTGGTCGACCTGCTCGACCAGCACCTCGGACAGGGCCTGGACCGCGTCCGGGCTGTGGGTGACGAACAGGCTTTTGACCGCGAAGAGGTCGCCGGGCAGGAAGATCAGGATGAACTGGCTGCGCCCGTCCTCCAGGGTGCGCAGGCGGCCGACCCAGCCCTTGCGCAGGCGGAAAATCGTGGTGTTCGGGCTGTCTGGCTCCACCAGCACGCGGCCGGCCGGGTAGAGGCGGCCCGAACCCTCCATCAACCGGTCGAGGACCGCCTCGCCCCGGTGCAGGGCCTCCAGGATCTCGGGCCGGTGCAGCAGGTAGCGGGCGGAATCGGACATGGGGGCGGGGCGGTCCGAGAAGGCGTCGCGAGGCGGGACGCGCGGGGCGGGAGCCCGGCAGCGGACGGGCTCTAGGAAGGGCCGCCCCCTCGGACATTCACCTGTGTTGTCTTCTCGACAGACTGTCTCGGAGCGAGAGCGTTTTCCGACGACGTGGACACCGGTTCGTCGTAGAAAATGCTTTGAAATCAAAGATCTCGAGCAGCGTGATCGGGCGCTGCCCTAGTCGCCGGTCCGGTCCCGCAGGACGAGGTCCGGGCGCCGCTCGCGGGTGAGGCGGGCGGATTCCGCCGCCCGCCAGCGGGCGATCGCCGCGTGGTTGCCGCCGGTCAGCACCTCCGGGATCTCCCGTCCCTCCCACTCCCGCGGCCGGGTGTAGTGCGGGTATTCGAGGGCACCGCCCTCGAAGCTCTCCTCGACGCCGGAGGCGTGCTTGCCCATCGTGCCGGGCAGGAGGCGCACGCAGGCATCGAGCAGCACCAGGGCCGCCGGCTCGCCGCCCGACAGGACGTAGTCGCCGATCGAGACCTCCTCCAGCGCGCGGGCCCCGATCACCCGTTCGTCGACGCCCTCGAACCGGCCGCAGACCACGATGACGCCCGGCCCCTCGCTCAGCGCGCGGGCCCTCGCTTGCGTGAGCGGCCGGCCGCGCGGGCTCATCAGCAGGCGCGGGCGAGGGTCGTCGGGCGCCGCGGCGGCGTCGATCGCCGCGGCGAGCACGTCGCAGCGCAGCACCATCCCGGCCCCGCCGCCGGCCGGCGTGTCGTCCACCGCGCGGTGCCGGCCGAGGCCATGGTCGCGGATGTTGCGCGCCTCGAGGCTCCAGGCGCCCCGCGCCAGCGCGTCGCCGGCGAGCGAGAGCCCGAGATGGCCGGGAAACATCTCGGGGTAGAGGGTCAGGATCGTGGCGCGCCACGGCGAGAGGGGCGCGGTCGCTTGCGGGGTGGAGGAGGTCATGCCGGTTGATGGCCCCGGCGGGCCGGACCGGTCAACCGGGACCTCACCCGGCCCGGCTCGGAGCCAGCCACGCCCCCGCGAAGCGAAACACCGGCTCGCCGCGCTGGTTGGTGCCGGTGGCCTCGTGGCTGACGACGCCCCAGCCCGGCCGGGTGCGCGAGGGCCGCGCCTCGGTCAGGGTCACGTCGTAGCGGATCGTGTCGCCGGCATAGACCGGCTTCAGCCATTGCAGGTCGCGAAAACCCGGCGAGGGACCGCTCTCGACGATCGGCTCGCCCCGCTCCAGGGCCAGCGCCCGGCCGCGGTCGCGGGCCGCGACCATGCGCTTCATCCAGGCCGCCGCCGTGTGCCAGCCCGAGGCGCACAGGCCGCCGAAATGGGTTTTTTCCGCTGCCGCCTCGTCGACGTGGAAAGGCTGCGGGTCGAAGGCGCGGGCGAAGCGCAGGATGTCGTCACGGGTGAAGCGATGCGCGCCAAGGTCGAAGCGGCGGTCGAGCGGCAGGTCCTCCAGGTGGACCGAGGGCAGCGCCTCGCCCTCGGGAATCTCCTCCGGGAGCGGCCCTTGCGGCGGGCGCGGGCGGGGCGGCAGCGGCGGCGTGCCGGCCTTGCCGAACATCGCCCAGAAGTCCTGTGTCATCACCGGCTGGCCGGCGCCGTTCGCGATCTCCAGGAGGAAGCGCACGAAGCCGCGGTCGGGCTTGCTGCCGGAGGGCCGGCTCTCGGTGACGCTCATGCGCATCGACAGGGCGTCGCCGGGACGGACCGGGCGCAGCCAGCGCACCTCCTCGATTCCGGGCGAGCCCATCGAGCTCGACTGCAGGATGAACCCGTCGGCGACGAGCCGCATGCCGAGGGCGCAGGTGTGCCAGCCGGACGCGATCAGCCCGCCGACGAAGCTTTGCTCCGCCGCCGCCTCGTCGGTGTGGAAGCCCTGCGGGTCGAACTCGCGGGCAAAGCCCACGATGTCGTCGCGGCTCACCGCCAGCGGCCCGAAATCGAGCCGCAGACCGGGCGTGAGGTCCTCGAAGCAGTAGCGGGGCATGGGGGGCATCCGGCGGCGTTGACGGGCCGCCGGGCTAGCACGGCGAAGGTCTGACGCGAAAGCACCCCGGCCTCGTCAGGAAAACGCCCCCGCCGCCTTGTGGGCAAGGCGGATCGGTTCGGGGAGCCGGAATTTCGGCGCGCAGGCGAGCACAAGGGCGACGCTCGTCGGGATGTCGGCGAGGTGGCCCGGCGAGATGAACAGCGGGTGCTTGCCCGTGCGGGTGCGCACCACCGCGCCGATCGTCTCGCCCCTGTCGACCAGCGGCTGGTGCGCGCCCTTCTCCTCGTCGAGCGGCGCGTTGCGGCCGCAGAGCCGGGTCTTGCCGACGCCGATCGTCGGGCGCTGGAGCCACAGGCCCATGTGGCTGGCGATGCCGATGCGGCGCGGATGCGCCGTGCCCATGCCGTCGAACAGAAAAACGTCCGGCTCGGAGGCGAGCCGCCCGAACGCCTCCTCCAGCACCGGGCCCTCGCGGAAGCTGAGCAGGCCCGGCACGTAGGGGAACGGCGTCGGCATGAGCGCCGTCACGGTCTCGACCACCCGGAAGTCCGGGTAGGTCGCGACCACGATCGCCGCGTGCGAGCGGTCGTTCTTCACGCTGACGTCGACGCCGGCGACGAGCCGCACGGCGTCGAGGGCGAGAGGCCGGTCGGCCACGACCTCGGCGGCGAGCTGGCGCTGGAGCGCGATCGCCTCCGTCGGCGTCAGGTCCCAGCCGTGGCGCCGGACGAGGTCCATCAGGTGTTGAAGCGGAAATGCAGCACGTCGCCGTCCTGCACCAGGTACTCCTTGCCCTCGAGCCGGAGCTTGCCGGCCTCGCGGGCCCCCGCCTCGCCCTTCAGCGCCGTGTAGTCGGCGTAGGCGATGGTCTCGGCGCGGATGAAGCCCTTCTCGAAGTCGGTGTGGATCACGCCGGCGGCGGCAGGCGCCCGGGTGCCCTTGGTGATCGTCCAGGCCCGGGCCTCCTTCGGCCCGACGGTGAAGTAGGTGATGAGGCCCAAAAGCTCGTAGCCGGCGCGGATCACCCGGTTGAGGCCGGGCTCGGTCAGCCCCACCGCCTCCAGGTACTCGACCTGGTCGGCCGGCGGCAGCACGGCGATCTCGCTCTCGATCTTGGCCGAGACGACGACGGCCTTGGCGCCTTCCTCCTTGGCGCGGGCGAAGACGGCGGCCGAGTGGGCGTTGCCCGAATCGGCCGAGCCCTCCTCGACGTTGCAGACGTAGAGCACGGGCTTGGCCGTCATCAGGCCGAGCTGCGAGAACAGGCGCTCCTCGTCGGCTTTTCGCTGGACGAGGCGGGCAGGCTTGCCGTCGCGCAGGAGCGGCAGCGCCCGCTGGACGAGGTCGAGGGTTTCCTTGGCTTCCTTGTCGGTGCCCTTGGCCCGCTTCTCCAGCGCGACGACGCGCTTCTCGAGGCTGTCGAGGTCGGCGAGCATCAGCTCGGTCTCAATCGTCTCGATGTCGGCGATCGGGTCGACCTTGCCCTCGACGTGGGTGACGTCGCCGTCCTCGAAGCAGCGCACGACGTGCGCGATGGCGTCGACCTCGCGGATGTTGGCGAGGAACTGGTTGCCCAGGCCCTCCCCCTTCGAGGCGCCGCGCACCAGGCCGGCGATGTCGACGAAGGTCAGCCGGGTCGGGATGATCTCCTTCGAGGACGCGATCTTGGCGAGCGCGTCGAGGCGGTCGTCGGGCACGCCGACCTCGCCCACGTTCGGCTCGATGGTGCAGAACGGGTAGTTCGCCGCCTGCGCCGCCGCGGTCTGCGTCAGCGCGTTGAAGAGCGTCGACTTGCCGACGTTCGGCAGGCCGACGATGCCGCATTTGAAGCCCATCAGATCAGTCCGTTCAGTTCAGAGCAGAGCGCCGGCCCGCGGCGTTGTCGGGTGGTTCGGGAGTCGGGGTCAAGCCGGCTTCTCGCCGACGCGCTTCACCTCGTCCCAGCCGCGGCCCGCCATGGCGACGTGGACCTTGTTCTGGAAGCGCGCATCCTCGCCCGCGGCCATCAGCTCGGCGGCGTCGGCCATCGCGTCGCACAGGTCCTCGACCCACGGCATCTCGGCCTTGGCGAAGTCGTTGAGGACGTAGGCGTGGACGAGGGCCTTGTCGCCGGGATGCCCGATGCCGAGGCGGGCGCGCCAGTACTCGTTGCCGCATTGCGCGGTGATCGAGCGCAGGCCGTTATGGCCGGCATTGCCGCCGCCCTTCTTCACCCGGAGCTTGGCGGGGCTGAGGTCGAGCTCGTCGTGGAACACCACCACGCCCTCGAGCGGGATCTTGTAGAAGCGCTGCGCCTCCGCCACCGCCCGGCCGGATTCGTTCATGAAGGTCAGGGGCTTGAGGAGCAGCACGCGCTCAGAACCGACCACCGCCTCGGTGCAGTCGCCCTGGAACTTGCGCCGCCACGGCGCGGCGCGGTGCCGGCGGGCGATCGCGTCGAGCGCCATGAAGCCGATATTGTGCCGGTTGCCCGCGTAGCGAGGCCCGGGATTGCCGAGGCCGACGAACAGACGCATGGCGAAAACGAGGCTCCCCGAGAAATGGGAAACGCCCCGGGTCTCGCGACCGGGGCGTCTCGATGCGACCGAGAGGTGAGCCGGGACCGGCTCAGTCCTCCTTGGCCTCGTCTTCCTTGGCGGCCTCTTCGGCGGCCTCGGCCTCGGCTTCCGCCGCCGACTCGGCGCGGGCGGCCTCGGCCACGGCGGCCTCCTCGGCCTCGACCTCGGCGCCGAGCACCGTCGGCGGCACGAGGGTCGCGACGACCTCGTCGCCGGCGAGCACGAAGGTGGCGCCGGCCGGCACCGGCAGGTCGGAGACGTGGACGGTGTCGCCGATCGCCTTGCCGGTCAGGTCGACGGTGATCGCGTCGGGGATCGACTCAGGGGCGACCTCGATCGCGATCGTGTGGTGCACCACGTTGAGCGTGCCGCCCTCCTGCTTGATGCCGGGGGCCGCGTCCTCGTTGGTGAAGTGCACCGGCACCTCGACCTCGATCGACTGGCCGGCGACGACGCGCAGGAAGTCGACGTGCAGCGGCACGCCGGTGACCGGGTCGAGCTGGAAGTCGCGCGGGATCGCCCGGACCTTGCGGCCGCCGGCATCGATCTCGAACACGGTGGTGCGGAAACCGCCGGCGTAGATCAGGGTGCGGGTGCGGATGAGGTCGATGGCGATGGCCTGCGGCGGCTTGTTGCCCCCGTAGATGACGGCCGGCACCTGGCCCTGGCGACGAACGGCCCGGGCGGCCCCCTTGCCGACCCGGTCGCGTGCCACGGCCTCAAGCGGCTTCACGGCGCTCATGGCGTGATCCTTAAATCTCTGGTGTTGCGGATGGCTCAAACGCCGAAGGCCGCCCCCTCGAGGACGGCCCTGTGAACCGACGTCGCCACGCCCGTTCCCGTGACGGGACGATCCGGCCTCCAAGGGTGTCCGGCGGGCGGGGTGCTGCTAGCAGAGACGGGCCGCGATGGCAAGGACGGGCGAGGATGGGGATGCAGGCGGGTTTCGCGCGTCTCCCGGACGGATCCTTAACCGGTCCGGCGCGAGCCTTGCGGCCCCTTCCCCCCGACCTCGGAGATCCTTCGTGACGCGCCCGATCCTCTGGGCCCTCGGCGTGCTCGCCGGCGCCGCCGTCACCGGCGGGTCGATGACCGAGCGGTTCGCCCGGATCGGCCAGGGCCATGCCCCGGGCCAGACACACGTCCCGGCGCCGGCGCAGGGCCGCGTCCCTGCCGACGAGGCGGCCCGGGCCGCGGCGGGATTCGAATCCAGCGTGACCCTGTCGCAGGACCTGTCCGGCCATTTCCAGGCCCACCCGCAGGTCGAGGGCCAAGTCTTGCGCATGCTGGTCGATACCGGCGCCACGCTCTGCGTCTTCACCCACGAGGATGCGGCCCGGATCGGGATTGCCGTCGCCGAGCGCGACTTCACCGCCCAGGTCGGCACCGCCAACGGCACCGTGCCGGCGGCGCGCGTGCGGGTGCGCGAGATGCGGCTCGGCGGGATCACGGTGCGCGACGTCGAAGCCGTGGTGCTGCCGCGCGGGCGCCTCGACACCAGCCTGCTCGGCATGTCGTTCCTGCGCCGCCTGCGCGGGTTCGAGGTCGCGGCGGGCCGGATGATCCTGCGGGGGTGAGGGCCCGGCCGGTTCGGGCGTTCACGTGCTCGGGCAGGCCCCGCCGTTGCTGTTCGAGACGACGGTCGGCAGCACGACCTCGGGGTTCGAGGTGACCGAGCCGTTGTAGACCTTGCCGTTGCGCACCGGCCAGACCACGGTCTCGGTCAGGGTGCCGAGGTTGAACCGCTTGGCGAAGCTGGCGGCGAAGATCGGCCGGTAGGCCATCGACAGCTCGACGACGACGTAGCGGGCGCCCTCGCTCTTGTACACGTCCGGCACCGGCGGCACGTCCGTCGGGCCGACCGGACCCGCCACGGCGGCGTTGCCGGCATCCACCGCGTAGGAGCAGACCTTGGCCCGTCCGCCCGCGTCGTAGACCCCGATCGCCTTGGCGGCGATCCGCGCCCCGGCGCCCTCGTAGGGGGCCAGCACCGCCCGCCCGGCCTTGACGATCAGGGTGAACTGGGTCTCCGGGATGTCGCCTCCCTCACGCGCCACCAGGTCGGCCACGGTGCGGGCCGCCAGCGTCACCTTGCGGAAGTTGCTGATGTAGCCGGCGAGGTCGGTCGTGCCGAAGAAGAGCAGCAGCAGAAGCGGCAGAAGCAGCGCGAACTCGACCGCGGCGACGCCGTCCCGCCCCCGCCGAAAGCGCGCGAGCGCGCGCCGCGGGCACCCCGGGCTGGCGGATCCGGGCCTGGCGGTCACTGGAACGGCTCCGTGCGGAACGCCACGGTGCTCTGGAGCACCCGCTTGCCGTTCGCCAGGGTGTTGGGATTGAGGAAGCCGAAGAAGACCGGGAACTCCGCCGCCGCCTGCACGATCACGATCTGGCCGGGCCCGGGCTTCTGGTACTGGGTGCCGAAGTCGCTGCGCCAGGACCGCGAGGCCGCGTCGATCGGGCTCGCCGGGGTGAAGCTGGCGCCGTCGGAGAACGCCAGCACGTCGACCTTGACGCTGCGGCAGGAGAAGATCGCGACCCGGCTGCCGCAGATCGCGTCCTTGAACTTCTCCAGCGCGACCTGCTGCGTCGTGGTGTCGGGGGGCGGGGCCGGGTCCGCCGCGCGGGCGGCCTGGAACTGCCCGGTATAGAGCTGGCGGGCCGCGCCGGAGACGGCGTTGTCGAGGACCTGGCCGGCGAAGAACGCGAGCGCGGTCTCGGTGGTCGCCGCGATGAGGAGGAGGAACGGCAACCCGATCATCGCGAATTCCACCGCCGTCGCTCCCTGGCGCGCGGCCGGGAAACCCGCGATCCGTGACCGGAGCGCGGATCGCCAAGACCGGAGCGCGGGTCGCCGCGGTCCTGCCGGAGCCGAGGACGGGGGACGGGACATGCCGGGGTCGGGTCGGGGCGTGTGGACCGTCATGCGCGATGCCGAGGCTTCAGCGCGCAGGGGCCGGTCCGCCGGCGGTCGCCAGCGCGTTGCGCTGGCCGGCCTGCCCGCTCATCTCGGAGAAGTAGCGCTGGGTGTCGCCGAGCTGCACCGCCGGCTGGCAGGCGGGCGTGCAGGAATAGGATTCGCGATCGAGCCCGCGCTGCACCGTGACCACCGACGGGCTGCCGGCCCGCACGCTGATCGCCGATTCCGCCAGCATCGTGCCGGCCGAGTCGAGGGCGATGAGGTTGGTGCTGCCGAAGCTCTTGCCGGTCAGGACCACGATGCCGTTCCGCTGCAGCGACACGTCGGCGATGATCGGGTTGCCGACGATCACCGTCGCGGTGCGCTCGGGCAGGCGGATCACCTTGGCGTTGTCGACCGAGACGGTCACGGTGGCGCCGTCGCTCGCCCGGGCGGAGCCGGCCGGCAGCGCGAGGGCCGGAAGGCACGCGGCGAGAGCCATGGCGAGGCACGCGGCACGCGGGCGGCTCGGGCGGCGGAGCGGGCTCATCGGCGCGGGCTCATCGGCTGAGGGGTCTTTCGGACGCGATCATGGCTCCCGTCCATCAAGCGTCGGATGGGTTGACAAACCGCTAAGCCTGCGCGGCGGCCCCGCCTCCCGGGACGGACTGCCCTCGGGAGAATGGTGCCCTTGGGGACGGGCGGGTCGCATCGCGATCGAGCGCTCGTTAACCACGCGGGCGATTTCAATTCGACCGCCAGAGTTCGGCGACCGTCTTAACCCAACTTCAACGGCCGCGGCCTAGCTTGTCGTCAGTCCCGATCGGCGCCAGTCGATTGTCGACGGACTAACCGATACCACTCAGGCGGGAACACAGTTATGATCACCAAGCTGAAGCGTTTCGTCAGCGACGAGTCGGGCGCCACCGCGATCGAGTACGGCCTGATCGCCACCCTGATCGCCATCGCGGTGATCGTCGCGGCCAAGGCCGTCGGCACCAACCTCGCGGGCACGTTCAACAACATCGCCGGCAACCTGAAGTAAGACGCGCCGGGCCGGCCCGCACCGTGCGGGTCGGCGCGCTCCTTCTCGCGGCGCGAGGCGCCGAGCCGGCCCTCGCCCGGCGGCTCGGTCCGCGCGTCGCCGCGCGGGTCGCAATCCCCCTGATCCCCCGGCCCCGATCCGGCTGAGGGCGGCTCCCGGCGAGCCGGCACCGCGCCCCTGATGCCTGCCCGCTCCCCTTGCCTCTGCCGCGAGCCCGCATGGTCAGCCTCTGCCTCCTCGTCGTGTTCCCGTTCCTGATGGCCTACGCGGCGGTCAGCGACATCCTCACGATGACGATCCCCAACCGCATCGGTCTCGTCCTCGTCGCCGCCTTCGCGGTGCTGGCCCCGGTCTCCGGGCTCGGCTGGTTCGAGATCGCGAGCCATGTCGGCGCGGGCGCGCTGGTGCTCGCGGTCGGCTTCGTGATCTACCTCTTCGGCGTGATGGGGGCCGGCGACGTCAAGCTTGCGGCGGCCACCACCTTGTGGCTCGGCTTCGGGGCGCTGCCCGACTATCTGGTCAACACCGCGCTGTTCGGCGGCCTGATGGCCGTGGGCCTGGTGCTCGTGCGCGGCCATCCCCTCCCCGGCTTCGCCGCGGCCTGGCCCTTCGCCCTGCGCCTGCACGACGGGCGCGTCGGCATTCCCTACGGCGTCGCCCTCGCGGCCTCCGCCCTCGTCGCCTGCCCCGCCGCGCCGCTGTGGCGGCTGGTGCTGCCGGGCTGAGCGAGTATCCGATCCCAACGACCTGATTCGCGGCGGGGCCGAGATGGCCCTCCGGCCGCCCGTGCCCGTTCGCCCCCCCAGTTGCAGGTTGCGCCGCGCTTAGCGAGTCCAACGTGGGGTTTCGGATCGCGGCGCCGCCTGGATCCAAGGCGTTAACCCTAAGCGCAGTTAACCTTAATTTGAGGAATCGATGGTGGAGTCGGTCAACGGGCGGCCTCGCGCCGCCTCTGCCGTTTCCTCTCCTTTGGCGCCCCATGAAGTCATCGCGCTTGCTCCTCATCAGCGTCGCCGTCGTGACCGGCGCGGGGGCCTTCATCGTGATGAGCGGCCGCGAGCCGCCGCCCCCGCCGCCGGCCGAGCCGGTCGCCGCGCCGGCCCCCGCCATCGAGATGACGGAGGTGCTGGTCGCCGCCGCCGAGCTGCCGATGGGCCAGTCGCTCAAGCCGACGGACCTTCGCTGGCAGGCCTGGCCGAAGAGCGCGGCGAGCGACAGCACGCTCCAGCGCGCCAGTGCGCCGCGGGCGCTCGAGGACACGGTGGGCTCGATCGTGCGCAGCCCGTTCCTGTCCGGCGAGCCGATCCGGCGCGAGAAGCTCATCAAGGCCAACGGCAGCGGCTTCCTGTCGGCGATCCTGCCCGCCGGGATGCGCGCCGTGGCGATCTCGATCGATGCCCGCGGCTCGAACACCGCCGGCGGCTTCATCCTGCCGAACGACCGGGTCGACGTGCTGCGCATCTCGCGCGACGAGGACGCGGCCCGCTCCGGCGTCGGCGACAGCCAGACCGCCGAGACCATCCTGACCAACATCCGCATCCTGGCGGTCGGCCAGACCGTGCAGGAGCGCAACGGCGAGCGGGTGGTCACCGGCGACACCGCGACGCTCGAGCTCACCCCGGCCCAGGCCGAGACCGTGATCCTCGCCCAGAAGGTCGGCCAGCTCTCGCTGACCCTGCGCAGCCTCGCCGATGCGGGGCAGGCCGCCCCGGCCGCGCCGGAGCAGCAAGCCGAGGCCGGTGTCACGATCGTGCGCTACGGCGTCTCCAAGCAGATGCCACGCCGATGAGCCCGCGCCCGTCCCGCCCCGACCGCGCGAGCGGTTCCCGCCTCGCGAGCCTCCGTTCCATGACGATGTCCGAGCCTCCCCCGGCGGTCCTGCGGGCCGCGGCCGCCTTCCGCGCCGCCCTGTGCCCGGCCCTGATCGCCGGCACCCTGGCCGTCGCGGTCGCCGGACCCGCCGCCGCGGTCGAGGCCCTGGGCTTGCGCGGGACGGTCCAGCGCGGCGGCCTCGCGCCGGCGCCGGTGGTGAATGTCGGGCCCAACGAGGCCGACGTGTCGCGCCGCATCGACCTCACCATGGGCCGGTCGCTGGTGATCGACCTGCCGCGGGACGCGAAAGAGGTGTTCGTCGCCAACCCCAAGGTGGCGAACGCCGTGGTGCGCTCGACCCGCAAGGTGTTCGTCATCGGCATCGAGAACGGCGCCACCTCGATCTTCGTGATGGACGGCGACGGGCGCCAGATTGCCGCCCTCGACGTCACGGTCGGACGCGACCTCAACGTGCTGCGCCAGACGCTCGCCGCCAGCATCCCGACCGGCCGCTTCGACGTGCGCCCGGCGGGCGATTCGGTGCTGCTCACCGGCTCGGTCGGCTCGGCGGCGGAAGCCCAGCAGGCGGTCGACGTCGCCAACGCCTTCGTGGGCACCGGCGGGGCCGGAGGCGGAGGCGGGGCGCCGACCCGCGGCGCGGTGATCAACAACCTGACGATCCGCGGCAAGGACCAGGTGATGCTGCGCGTCACCGTGGTCGAGGTGTCGCGCCAGGTGCTCAAGCAGTTCGGCGTCAACATGAACGCCAGCTGGAGCACGATGAACTTCGTCAACGGCGTGCCGTTCCCGCTCACCGGCGGCTCCTACCCGTCCGGCAACGAGATCACCGGCAAGGTCTCCTCCGGCGGCTTCTCGCTCCAGGCCAACCTGCGCGCCTTCGAGCAGGCCGGCGTGTCGCGGATCCTGGCCGAGCCGACCCTGACGGCGATCTCCGGCGAGGCGGCGAACTTCACCGCCGGCGGCGAGATCCCGGTGCCGACCAGCCAGAGCTGCTCGGCGGTGCTCGCCTCGAACTCCTCGAACTGCTCGGTCGGCATCGAGTACAAGCCCTACGGCGTCGCGCTGAACTTCACCCCCGTGGTGCAGTCCGAGAACCGGATCTCGATCCGCGTCGGCACCAACGTCACCGAACTCGATCCGCAGAGCGCGGTGCCGGTCTCGAACGGCAACAACACCATCTCGGTGCCGGGCCTGACCGTGCGCAAGTCCGAGACGACGATCGAGCTGCCATCGGGCGGCACGATGATGATCGCGGGCCTGATCCAGCAGCGCAACCGCCAGGCGATCAGCGGCCTGCCGGGGCTCCTCAACCTGCCGGTCCTCGGCGCCCTGTTCCGCTCCCGCGACTATCAGCGCCAGGAGACGGAGCTGATGATCATGGTCACCCCCTACGTCGCCAAGCCGATGGACCCGGCCCAGGTCCGGAAGCCCGACGACGGCTTCACCGAATCGACCGATGCCCAGGCGATCGTGCTCGGGCGCCTGAACCGCCTCTACGGCACGGTCGGGGCCGCCCCCCTCGGCTCCGGCTATCGCGGCCGGGTCGGCTTCATCACCGACTGACCGCCCTTCGAGACGCCGCCGAGACCTCGCCGAGACTATGCCCGCGATGACCCGCATTGCCCTGCGCCTGACGCTCCTCGCCGCCACCGCCGGCCTCGCGGCCTGCGCCGCCGACCGCCGGCTGACCACGGGCTCGACCTACCCGATGACGGTCCCCGAGCGGCACCCGATCGTCCTGTCGGATTCCCCCCGCAACCTCGACGTGTTCGTGACCGGGACCGGGCATATCGACCCGCGCCAGGCCGACGACGTCGACGCCTTCCTCACCGAGTACCGGCGCTACGGCCGCGGCGTGCTGGTCCTCGAGGTGCCGCGCGGCTCGCAGGTGCCCGGCGGCGCGGTGGAGCGCACCCTGGAGCGGGTGCGCGCCCGGGCGGGCGCCTTCGGGGTCGGCCCGCGGGAGCTCATCGTCGCGCCCTACCCGGTCGCCAACGCCGCGGTGAGCGCGCCCCTGCGCCTCAGCTTCCAGCGCATGCAGGCCAAGGTGGCGGGGTCCTGCGGGCTGTGGCCCCAGGATCTCGGCGTCACCAATGCGGGCTTCAACGCCCGCAACGAGTCCTACTGGAACTTCGGCTGCGCCACCCAGGCCAACGTCGCGAGCCAGATCGTCGACCCTGTCGACCTCGTGCGCGGCCGCCAGGAGGGCCGGATCGACACCGTGATCCGGACCCAGAACCTGACCGACCTGCGCACCGGAAAGGATCCATCAACCAGTTGGAAGCAGGATGGCCGCGCCAGCGTGAAGAACCAGGTGGGGCAGTGATGACGACGCGCCGGACGAGAGTCGCAGCCGCGACGGGGCGCACCGGCGCCGACCGGGCCGGATCCGGCGGGACACGGCGTCCCGAGGGTCGTGCCGCCCGGGGAGGCACGCGCCATGTCTGAGGCGGACGAGCCCACCGGCCGGGTCATTCCCCCGGTTCCCCGCATCACCGTGCAGGCCTTCTGCGAGAGCGCGGAGGTCGCCGGGGCGATCGAGGCCGCCGCCGGCGACCGGCGGATGCAGAAGGCACATGCCCGGGTCCAGATGGGCGGCGCGCCCGCCGCCGTCGAGGCCTATCGCGGCGCCCCGACTCCGAACGTCCTCATCGTGGAGATCGGCGCGGCCAGGGGCAGCCCGTTGTCCGCCCTCGACAGCCTGGCCGAGGTCTGCGACGCCGGCACCAAGGTGATGGTGGTCGGCCACGTCAACGACGTCGTGCTCTACCGCGAGTTCATCCGCCGCGGCGTCAGCGAGTACCTGATCGCGCCGATCGATCCCGTCTCGGTGATCGCGGCGATCTCCGAGCTGTTCAGCGATCCCGCCGCCGAGCCCCTGGGGCGGACCATCGCGGTGGTCGGCGCCAAGGGCGGCGTCGGCGCCTCGACGCTCGCCCACAACATCGCCTGGTCGGTCGCCCGCGACCACGGCACCGCGACGGTGATCGCCGACCTCGATATCGCCTTCGGCACCGCCGGCCTCAACTTCAACCAGGACCCGCCGCAGGGCGTGGCCGAGGCGGTGTTCGCGCCCGACCGGGTCGACGCGAACTTCGTCGACCGGCTCCTGTCGAAATGCACCGACAACCTGAGCCTGCTCGCCGCGCCGGCGACCCTCGACCGCCCGACCGACTTCGTCGAGGGCGCCTTCGACGGGGTGATCGACGTGCTGCGGGCGAGCGTGCCGTGCATCGTGCTCGACGTGCCGCACGCCTGGTCGGCCTGGTGCCGGCGGATGCTGATCGGCGCCGACGAGATCGTGGTCGTGGCCGGGCCCGACCTGACCTCGCTGCGCAACGCCCGCAACCTGTTCGAGGTGCTGCGCCAGGCCCGGCCCCACGACCGCGCGCCGCGCCTCGTCCTCAACGGGGTCGGGATGCCCAAGCGCCCGGAGATCGCGGTCGCGGAATTCGCCAAGGCCCTCGACGCGCCGGTGGCCGCCACGGTGCCGTTCGAGCCCACCCTGTTCGGCACCGCGGCCAATAACGGCCAGATGCTGGCCGAGGTGCAGCCCGGCGCCAAGGTCACCGAGACCCTGAGCGAGCTCGCGGGCGCCCTCACCGGCCGCGCCGAGACCCGGCGCGGCCGGGGCAAGCTCCTGGAGCCGCTGCTCGAACCTCTGCTCGCCCGGCTCGCCCGCCGCAAGGCGTCGTGAGCCCTCCCCGCCCGCCCGTCGGCCCGTTTCCCGAGAAGGTGCGCTGATCCATGTTCGGCAGGAGACCCGGAGCGACGGCGCAGAAGGCCCCGGCCCCGCGCCCCGCCGGCCCCGCCCCGGTGCTCACCGAGGCGGCCGCGCCGGTCTTCCAGGACGGCAAGCGGGCCGAGCCCATCCCCCTGAACGCCGCCCCCGCCTCCCGCGAGGCCCCGGTGCCGATGGAGAACGGCCGCTCCGACGAGTATTACCGCACGAAGAGCATGATCTTCGGCGCGCTCATCGAGGCGATCGATCTCACCCAGCTCGCCCGGCTCGAGCCGGACGCGGCGCGGGAGGAGATCCGCGACATCGTCATCGAGATCATCGGTCTCAAGAACGTCGTGATGTCGATCGCCGAGCAGGAGGAGCTGCTCGACGACATCTGCAACGACGTGCTCGGCTACGGGCCGCTGGAGCCGCTGCTCGCCCGCGACGACATCGCCGACGTGATGGTGAACGGCGCCAACCGGACCTACATCGAGGTCGGCGGCAAGATCCAGATGACGTCGGTCCGGTTCCGCGACAACCAGCAGCTGATGAACATCTGCCAGCGGATCGTCAGCCAGGTCGGCCGCCGGGTCGACGAATCCTCGCCGATCTGCGACGCGCGCCTGCCGGACGGCTCGCGCGTCAACGTCATCGCGCCGCCGCTCGCCATCGACGGCCCGGCGCTCACCATCCGCAAGTTCAAGAAGGACAAGCTCACCCTCGACCAGCTCGTGCGCTTCGGCTCGATCTCGCCCGAGGGCGCCAAGATCCTCCAGATCATCGGGCGGGTGCGCTGCAACGTGGTGGTCTCGGGCGGCACCGGCTCGGGCAAGACCACGCTTCTGAACTGCCTCACCCGCTACATCGACGACGACGAGCGCATCATCACCTGCGAGGACGCCGCCGAGCTGCAATTGCAGCAGCCGCACGTCGTGCGACTCGAGACGAGGCCGCCGAACCTCGAGGGCCAGGGCGCGATCTCGATGCGCGACCTGATCAAGAACTGCCTGCGCATGCGGCCCGAGCGGATCATCGTCGGCGAGGTGCGCGGACCGGAGGCCTTCGACCTCCTCCAGGCGATGAATACCGGCCACGACGGCTCGATGGGCACGCTGCACGCCAACTCGCCGCGCGAGTGCCTGGGCCGCATCGAGTCGATGATCTCGATGGGCGGCTTCAGCCTGCCCTCCAAGACCCTGCGCGAGATGATCGCCGGCTCGATCGACGTCGTCGTCCAGGCCGCCCGCCTGCGCGACGGGTCGCGCCGCATCACCCACATCACCGAGGTGATGGGGATGGAGGGCGACGTCATCATCACCCAGGACCTGTTCGTCTACGACATCGTCGGCGAGGACCAGAACGGCAAGCTGATCGGCCGCCACCGCTCGACCGGCATCGGCCGGCCGCGCTTCTGGGACCGGGCGCGCTACTACGGCGAGGACCGAGCGCTCGCCGCCGCCCTCGACGCCGCCGAGGTTCGCGCGGAGGAGACGGCATGACGTCTCTCGATGCGAGGATTCTCGATCCGGCCGGAGGGCATGGCTGATGGACGTCGAGTCGGTCGTCGCGGCGGGCCTGTTCGCGGCGAGCGCGGCGGCGCTCGCCTCCGCCCTGGTGGTGCCGCTCCTGCCGAGCGAGGCCCGGGCCGCCAAGCGCCAGCAATCCCTGATCGGCCAGCGCCAAGCGGTCGAGCGCGTCACCGCGGTGAGCCGGCGCGACCAGGTCGCCAAGAGCCTCAAGGAGATCGAGGACAAGGAGAAGAAGAGCCGCATCAGCCTCGAGCTGCGGCTGACCCAGGCCGGCCTGTCGATCTCCAAGACCCAGTTCTTCGTGTTCAGCTCGCTCGGCGGCCTCCTCGTCGGCGCCTTCGGCCTCGTGATGAGCGGCGAGCCGCTGATGGCGCTCGGCCTCGGCTTCGCGGCCGGCCTCGGCGTGCCGCGCTGGCTGCTCTCCTACCTGCGCAAGCGCCGGATGACCCGCTTCATCCTCGAACTGCCCAACGCCATGGACGTGATCGTGCGCGGCATCCGCTCGGGCCTCCCGGTCGGCGACTGCCTGCGCATCATCGCCCGGGAGGCCCGGGAGCCGGTCAAGAGCGAGTTCCGGGCGATGATCGAGGCCCAGGCCCTCGGCATCTCGCTCGGGGACGCGGTCGGGCGCATGTACGAGCGGATGCCGGTGCCGGAGGCGAACTTCTTCGCCATCGTGATCGGCATCCAGCAGAAATCCGGCGGCAACCTGTCGGAGGCGCTGGGCAACCTCTCGCGGGTGCTGCGCGACCGCCGCAAGATGGCCGACAAGGTCAAGGCGGTGAGCATGGAAGCCAAGGCCTCGGCCTCGATCATCGCCTCGCTGCCCTTCGTGGTCGCCGCCCTCGCCTACCTCACCAGCCCCGACTACATCTCGCTGCTCTGGACCACCACGATTGGCCACGTCGCGCTGGCCTGCTCCGGCGTATGGATGCTGGTGGGCGTATTCGTGATGAACAAGATGATCCGCTTCGACATCTGAGCGCTGCCCGCGTTCGCCAGACCACGGTTTCCGACAGCCCCAACGTACTAGGAGGCGGCGCGTGCAGATCCTGTATTATCTCGCCGACCCCTACTTCCTCGGCGCGGCGCTCGCCGCGGTGGCGGCGGCGGCCACGGTCTTCACCCTGGTCCAGCCGCTGCTGGAGCCCGACCGGCTCCGTCACCGCCTGAAAGGCGTGGGCAAGGAGCGCGACCGCATCCGCCTGCGCGAGCGCGAGCGCATGAACCAGAAGACGTCGCTGCGCCAGGAGCCCAAGGCCTACATGAAGCGCGTGGTCGAGCGCCTGCGCCTCGACGACTGGCTCGGCACCGAGAACGCCAAGAACAACCTCCTGATGGCGGGCTATCGCGGGCCGCAGGCCGAGATCGCCTTCCTGTTCTTCCGCCTGGTGACGCCGATCGCCTTCTTCGTCCTGTCGGTGTTCTACCTGTTCGTGATCGAGGTGCTGGACCAGCCGGCGCTGATCCGCCTGGGGCTGGTGGTGGTGGCAGTCTATCTCGGCATCAAGGCGCCGGAACTCTTCCTGCGCAACCAGACCTCGAAGCGCCGGGCGGTGATCCAGCGCAACTGGCCCGACACGCTCGACCTTCTGCTGATCTGCGTCGAATCCGGCATGGCGATCGAGGCGGCGTTCCGGCGCGTCGGCGTCGAGATCGCCAACCAGTGCATGACGCTGGCCGAGGAGATGGCGCTCACCACCGCCGAACTGTCCTACCTCACCGACCGGCGCGTCGCCTACGAGAACCTGGCCAACCGCACCGGGCTCGAATCGGTCAAGAACGTCACCACGGCCCTGATCCAGGCCGAGCGCTACGGCACCCCGATCGGCCAGGCCCTGCGGGTGCTGGCCCAGGAGAGCCGCGACCAGCGCATGAACGAGGCCGAGAAGAAGGCCGCCGCCCTGCCGCCTAAGCTCACCGTGCCGATGATCGTGTTCTTCCTGCCGGTGCTGTTCGTGGTGATCCTGACCCCGGCGATGGTGCAGGTGTTCAGCTCGAAGTAGCGGCCCGCCTCACCGCCATGTCCGACACCCTCGACGGTCTCTATACCCTCCGGGCGTGAGATCCGTGGAGGCTCGTCGACCGGGCTCTCGAAAAGGAGAGCGGCGCCTCACCCGCCCGCCCCGGGAAAGAACCGGTTCCCTGGCCGCGGCAGGCCGAGATGCTCGCGCAGGGTCGTGCCCTCGTACTCGGTGCGGAACAGGCCGCGGCGTTGCAGTTCCGGCACCACCTTGCGGGTGAAATCCTCCAGCCCCTGCGGCACGTCCGAGACCATGACGTTGAAGCCGTCGCTGGCGCCGGCCTCGAGCCAGGCCTGCATCTCGTCGGCGATGGTCGCGGGCGTGCCGACCATCGCGAGGCCGGCATAGCCGCCGAGGCGCTGCGCCAGCTGGCGCACGCTCAAGGACTCGCGGCGCGCGAGCGTGATCGCCCGCTCGCGCCCGGTCTTCGACTGGTTGCTCTCCGGGATCTCCGGCAGCGGCCCGTCGGGATCGAAGGCCGAGGCGTCGACGCCGAGCGCGATCGACAGGGCGGCGACCGCGCTCGCCTCGTGCACCAGGCCGTCGAGATGGGCGCGCTTCTCGCGCGCCTCCTCCAGCGTGTCGCCCACCACCACGAAGCAGGCCGGCAGGATCTTGAGGTGGTCGGGGTCGCGGCCGACGGCGGCCATGCGGCCGCGCACGTCCTCGGCGAAGCGCCGGCCGTCCTCCAGGCTGGAGGCGGCCCCGAAGATCACCTCGGCGGTCTCGGCGGCGAGCTGGCGCCCGGCCTCGGAGGCGCCCGCCTGCACGATCACCGGCCAGCCCTGGACCGGCCGGGCGACGTTGAGCGGGCCCCGCACCGAGAGGTGGGGGCCGTGGTGGTCGAGCACGTGCATCCTGTCGGGATCGAAGAAGATCCCGCTCTCGACGTCGCGCAGGAAGGCGTCGTCGGCAAACGAGTCCCACAGGCCTTTCACCACGTCGACGAATTCGTGCGCCCGGTCGTAGCGGTCGGCGTGCTCGGGATGGTGCTCCAGGCCGAAGTTCCTGGCGGCATCGGGGTTCGAGGTCGTCACCACGTTCCAGCCGGCGCGGCCGTTGCTCAGGTGATCGAGCGAGGCGAAGCGCCGGGCGACGTGGAACGGCTGGTCGTAGGTGGTCGAGGCCGTGGCGATGAGCCCGATCCGCTCGGTCACCACCGCGAGCGCCGGCAGCAGCGTAGCGGGATCGAACGAGGTCACGGTGGCCGAGCGCTTGAGCGCCTCGACCGGCATGTTCAGTACCGCCAGGTGATCGGCCATGAAGAAGGCGTCGAACTTCGCCGCCTCGAGTTCGCGCGCGAAGCGGGCGAGATGGCGGAAGTTGAAGTTGGCGTCGGGCAGGCCGCCCGGGTAGCGCCACCAGGCGGTGTGGATGCCGACCGGGCGCATGAAGGCGCCCAGATGAAGCCTGCGGTCTCGCGCCATGTCGGGCTCCTCGTGCCGGCCGATGTAGCCGCGCCGCCTCGATCTGGGACCGCCGCCCTGGTTAGTCAATGAATTCCGTGTACTACTCCGCCAGAGCGCTTCACGATCGCGCTGCAATCGCAAAGCTCTCTAAGTTACTGTTTTTTCGCATTTTCTTCGACGAACCGGAACCCACTTCGTCGGAAAATGCTCCAGACGCGACGACGGGCGAGGATCAAATGAGCGAGACGGCACGCGGGAACGCCATCAGGGCGCGCTACGGCGCGCAGACGGCCTTCGACATCGCCTGGAACGACGTGATCGCGGGTCTCCTCGCCCACCGCACCGTGCGGGCGTTCCGGCCCGATCCGCTGCCCGCCGGCGCCCTCGAAGCGCTGGTCGCCGCGGCGCAATCGGCGCCGAGCTCGTCCAACCTCCAGACCTGGAGCGTCGTCGCGGTCGAGGATCCGGCCGTGAAGCGCCGCCTGTCCGAGGTGGCGCGCGGCCAGCGCCACGTCGCCGAGGCGCCGCTGGTGCTGGTCTGGCTCGCCGATTTGTCGCGCCTCGGCGCGATCGGGCGCGACCGGGACGCGCCGACGGACGGGCTCGACTACCTCGAGATGCTGATGGTCGGCGTGGTCGATGCCGCGCTCGCGGCCCAGAACGCCACCGTGGCGCTCGAATCCCTCGGCCTCGGCTCGGTCTATATCGGGGCTCTGCGCAACGACCCGGAGGCGGTGGCCGAGCTTTTGGGCCTGCCGCCGAACGTGCTGGCGGTGTTCGGCCACTGCGTCGGCTGGCCCGATCCGGAGCGGCCGGCCTCGGTCAAGCCGCGCCTGCCGCAGGAGGTGGTGCTGCATCGCGGCCGCTACGACCCCGCCCTCGCGTCCGGCCCGATCGCGGCCTACGACGCCGCGATGGCGGAGTTCCAGGCCGGGCAGCGGATGCCGGAGGTCGGCTGGAGTGGGGCCGCGCTCGAACGGGTGCGCGGGCCGGGCTCCTTGAGCGGCCGCGACCGCCTGCGCGAGATTCTGGAACGCCGCGGCTTCGGCCTGAAATAGCCACGACGTCCGCCGCGCCGAACGTTTTCTCGTTGATCGTCCGTTTCGTTCTTCATAAAGAACGTATCGGATGCAGCGCGAGAGTGGGAGAGCGACGTGGCGGACGAGCACAGGCGGGCGGAGACGATCGCCGCCGCGAACGGGATCGGGACGGACACGGCCTTCGGCGCGGTGACCCCGCCGCTCTACCTCTCGACGACCTACACCTTCGCCGAGTTCGAGAAGGCCCGGGCCTACGACTACGCCCGCCTCGGCAACCCGACCCGCGACCAGCTCGCCGACACGCTGGCCAAGCTCGAGAGCGGCGCCCGCGCGGTGGTGGTGTCGAGCGGCATGGCAGCCCTCGACCTCGCCCTGTCGCCGTTGCGCCCCGGCGACCTCCTGGTGGCGCCGCACGATTGCTACGGCGGCACCCACCGGCTGCTCTCGATGCGCGCCGCGCGCGGGCACTACCGCGTCGCCTTCGTCGACCAGACCGACGAGGCCGCGCTCAAGGCCGCTCTCGCTGACGGCGCCCGGATCGTCCTCACCGAGACGCCCAGCAACCCGCTGATGCGCATCACCGACGTCCGCCGGGTGGCTGCGCTCGCCAAGGCGGCGGGTGCGCTCTTCGTCGTCGACAACACCTTCCTGTCCCCGGCGCTCCAGCAGCCGCTGGCCCTCGGGGCCGACCTCGTCGTCCACTCGACGACCAAGTTCATCAACGGCCATTCGGACGTGATCGGCGGCGCGGTGATCGCCGCCGACGCCAGCCTCGGCGACGAACTCGCGGCGTGGGCCAACACCGTCGGCGTCACCGGCTCGCCGTTCGACGCCTACCTGACCTTGCGCGGCGTGCGCACGCTGTTTCCCCGCATCGAGCGCCAGAGCCGCAACGCTTCCGCCGTGGCCGCCTTCCTCGAAGCGCATCCGGCGATCGCGCGGGTCTACTATCCGGGCCTCGAAGGCCATCCAGGCCACGCCATCGCCAGGGGCCAGCAGCGCGGCTTCGGGGCGATGCTGAGCGCCGAGCTGGCCGGCGGGCGCGAGGCGGTGCGCCGGCTCGTAGGGGCTCTGCGGGTCTTCAGCCTGGCCGAGTCCCTCGGCGGGGTCGAGAGCCTGATCGCCCACCCGGTGACCATGACCCACGCGGCGATGGACCCGGAGGCGCGCGAGCGCGCCGGCGTCGGCGACGGGCTGGTGCGGCTCTCGGTCGGCCTGGAGGCGGAGGAGGATCTCTTGGGCGACCTGGCTCAGGCGCTCGACGCGGTCGGGCGCGGCTGACGGGCCGCGCGCGCAGGCTGCGCTAGATCCGACGCCATCCGTCCCGTCACCCCGAGGAAGCGATGACACACGGCACGATGCGCCTCGGCGCCTTCTTCTACGCAACCGGCCACCACGTCGCCGGCTGGCGCCACCCGTCGAGCGAGGCCGATGGCGGGATCAACCTCGAGCGCTACGTCGGCTGGGCCAAGCGCGCCGAGGCCGCGAAGTTCGACCTGATCTTCCTCGAGGACGGCACCGGCATCCGCGACGGCGACCTGCGCTCCAGCGAGCGCACCGCCCGCTCAGGCCATTTCGAGCCTGTGACCCTGCTCTCGGCGCTCGCGGCGGTGACGAGCCGCATCGGCCTCGTCGCAACCACCTCGACGAGCTTCAACGAGCCCTACAACGTCGCCCGCCGCTTCGCCTCCCTCGATCATCTGAGCGGCGGCCGGGCCGGCTGGAACCTCGTCACCTCGGCGACCGACCTGGAGGCGGCGAATTTCGGCAACGACAAAATCGCCCGTCACGCCGACCGCTACGAGCGGGCGGAAGAGTTCGTCGACGTGGTGCTGGGTCTCTGGAACACCTGGGACGACGACGCGGTGGTGATCGACAAGGCGTCGGGCCAGTTCTCGAAGCCCGACGGCTTCCGGCCCCTCGACCATCACGGCAAGCATTTCGAGGTGCGGGGCCCGCTCAACATCCCGCGCACGCCGCAAGGCCAGCCGGTGCTGGTCCAGGCCGGCTCCTCGGGCCCCGGAAAGGACCTCGCGGCGCGCACCGCCGAAATCGTGTTCACGGCCAACCAGACCCTCGACGAGGCGGTGGATTTCGCCCGCGACCTGAAAGGACGCATGGCCCGCTTCGGCCGGTCGCCCGACGACCTCAAGGTCATGCCGGGGCTGTTTCCGGTCGTCGGCCGCACGGAGGCGGAGGCGCGCGAAAAGTTCGAGGAGTTGCAGGCGCTGATCGACCCGGTGGTGGGGCTGGCGCTCCTCAGCCGCATGGTCGGCCACGACCTCTCGGGCTTCGACCCCGACGGGCCGGTGCCGGAATTGCCGGAGACGGAAGGCGGGAAATCGCGCCAGCAGCTGATGCTCGACCTCGCCCGCCGCGAGGGCCTGAGCCTGCGCCGGCTCTACCTGCGCATCGCGGGCGCCCGGGGCCACTCGCAGATCGTCGGCACGCCGACGCAGATCGTCGACGAGATGGAGGCGCGGTTCCGGGCAGGCGGCGCCGACGGCTTCAACATCATGCCCCCGACCCTGCCGGGCGGGCTCGACGACTTCATCGAGCTGGTCCTGCCGGAACTGCGCCGCCGCGGCCTGTTCCGCAGCGAGTACGAGGGCCGCACCCTACGGTCGCATCTCGGCTCGCGCCCGCCCGCCGGCTACGGGCCGGGGCAGCGGACAGCGGGATAAGCCATACTCCCCGGGACCTCGGCGGGGTGCCGCCGCGTTCACCGTCCGGGCGACCGCCCGGACGGAGAGCTTTTTTCGATGACGAGACATGCCGGCGCCCGCCTCGGGCTCGCCCTGCTCCTCCTGGCCGGCGCCGCGCCGGCGGCCCTGGCCCAGGGATCGAGCGCCCGCCTCGACAAGGTCGCGAGCTTCGACCACCAGGTCACCGGCGTCACGGTGGCGCGCGACGGCCGGATCTTCGTCAACTTCCCGCGCTGGAGCGAGGACGCGCCGGTCTCGGTGGCCGAGCTGAAGGACGGCAAGCCGGTCCCCTACCCGGATGCGGGCTGGAATTCCTGGCGCAACGCCAGACAGGACGAGGTCGACCCCAGGACCCACTTCGTCTGCGTGCAGAGCGTGGTGGCCGACGCGCAGGACCGGCTCTGGGTGGTCGATGCCGCCGCCCCCGCGATGGGAGCGGTGATCAAGGACGGGCCGAAGCTCGTCGGGATCGACCTCAAGACCAACCAGGTGGTCAAGACGATCCCGTTCGACACGACGACGGTGCTGCAGGCCTCCTACATCAACGACGTGCGGATCTCGCCCGACGGCAAGACCGCCTACCTCACCGATTCCGGCGCCGAGGGCGCGCTGATCGTCGTCGACCTCGACAGCGGCGCGGCCAGGCGCGTGCTCTCCGGCCATCCCACGACCATGCCGGACAAGAGCGTGACCGTGACCTATGACGGCCAGCCGCTGCGCCGGCCGGACGGGCGCGGCGTCAACTTCGCGGCCGACGGCATCGCGCTCTCGCCCGACGGCAAGACGCTGTACTGGCAGGCGATCAAGGGCAAGACGCTCTACAGCCTGCCGACCGACGCGCTGACCGGCTGGGCCACCGCCTCGGTGGTGCCCGAGATGCTGACCGACCGGACACTCGGGGGCAAGGTCGTCACGGTCGGCGAGAACGGGCCGGCGGACGGCCTGCTGATCTCCCGCAAGGACGGCCGGATGTACGTGACTTCGCCGCAGGACGACGCGGTCAAGGTGCGCGACCTGACCAACGGCGGTGCCGGGCTGACCACCCTGGTCCAGGACAGGCAGCTGCGCTGGCCCGACACCTTCAGCGAGGGGCCGGACGGCACGATCTACGTCACCACCTCGCACATTCAGGACTCGGCCGACTACAAGCCCGGCGCCCCGATCAGCCTGCCGACGGAGCTGTGGGCGATCCGGACGGGGCCGACGGCGACGGGCTCGACGGGAGCCGGGCCGGCGAGGTGAGGCGCGCCTGAACCGTCCCCGACTCTGCCGGGGAGGGTCGAGGGCGGAGCCAGCACGGTCCGGCGTACTGGAAAACTCCCTTCCACCGCCGACCCCGCCACAACCCCCTGGAAAAGACCGACAACCTGTGCTGCATATCCCGGCGTCACAGCCGTGAATCGCGCCCAGCGTCCTCGGCCAACCCGGGGACGCGGCCCGTCGTGCACAAGTCCGAAGCGAGCACGGCCACGGCCCGGCTGCGCCTGACGCCCGACAACCTGGCCGAGCGCGTCGCCGGCCTCGGGCAGGGCGAGCGGCTCGCTGTCATCGGGCTGACGCGCGACGGCGTCGGCGAGGTGCTGGCGGCGCGCGACATCGGCCGCGCGGTGCTGCTCACCGCCGCAGAGGGCCTTCGGACCGCCCGCGCGGTGATCGACCGCCTGCTCGACGATCTCGCCGACCTGGCGCTCGCCCGCTGGCCGGACTGGCCGGGACGGGACGGACAGGCACCGGACGTCTCAGGCCCCTGGCTGAAGGCGGCGGCGACCGTCGCGGCGGCCGGGCGGCCGCCGCGGTTCCGGCGGGTGGCACCCGCGCTCGAATTCGCCCAGCTGCTGCGGGCGGTCGATCCCGGCAGCGTGATCCTGGTGGCGGAGGTCGATCCGGTCGTCCCGGCGCGGGCGCGGGCGGCGATCGAGGCGCTGGAATGGTGCGCCGGCCAGGGCGCTTCCTGCATCCTCGCCCTGCCGGCCGAGCCGCCGGACACCCCGCCCTACGACCGCATCCTCTACGGCGCCTGCACGGTCGGCCGCGCGGCCGCGCCGGCGGCGGAGCGCTTCATCGCCCCGCGCTCGCGGGCCCACCCCGCCAGCGACGCCGAGAAACGGATCGAGGCGGCCCTGGCGAAGGACCCGGAGCTCGCCGGCCTGTTCACCGGCAACGAGACCGTCCAGGTGGCCGGCCCCGGCCGGCAGCCGCGGGTCGACCTGCTCTGCTCCCGGCACCGCATCGTCGTCGAGATCGACGGGCCGGAGCATCAGGCCAGCCCGAAATTCGCCCAGGACCGCCACCGCGACTTCGAGCTTCTGGTCGCCGGCTACCTCGTGCTGCGCCTCACCAACGATCAGGTCGCCGACGACCTGCAATTCGCGGTCGAGAAGATCCGCGCGGTCGTCCGGCTGCGCCGCAGCCTCCCCTCTCCCGGAGACATTCCCCGATGAGCGAGACGCCGACGCCGGCTCAGGCGATGATCCTCTGGCGCCTGCTCGGCCGGCAGGGCACCGCCCTCAACAGCGAGATCGCACCGAGGAAGCCCGAGCGCGACGCCCTGGTGAAAGCCGGGCTGCTGGCGGTCGAGAAGGAGGGCCGCTCCTCGCGGCTGACCGTGACCGACAGGGGCTGGAACTGGGCCGGGCAGCACCTGCGCGACGGCCTGCCGCCGGCCATGCGGGTGCTCCAGGACTGGCTCACGCGCCTCCACCACCACCTCGACGCGACGGGCGCGACGCTCGCCGACTTCGTCGGCCCCGCGCCGGAGCGGGTGCCGCCGGCGCCCAAGGCGCCGAGAACCGCGAAGAAGGCTGCCGCGAAGCCTCGGGCATCCTCGAAGGCCAAGGCCGCACCTCCACCGGACACGACCGCCCCGGACCGGCTTCGCACCCGCATCGAGCAGGCCTACCTCGCCTGTACCCAGGGCCGGAAGGCGACGCCGGTGCGCCTCAGCGCCCTGCGGGCGGCGCTCGCCGACCTCGACCGCGCCGCGGTCGATGCCGGGCTGGCGGCGATCCTGAGCGGCGACGAGACCATCCGGCTCACCCGCATCAGCGACCCCAAGGCCCTCGACGCCGCCGAGCGGGACGCCGCCTTCGAGCCGGCGGGCGAGCCCTTCCACGAGATCTGGATCCACGCATGAGCGACGCCCTCGACGCCCTGCGCCGCGTCAACTTCGACTGGGTGCGCACCCTCGACAGCGTCTGGCTCGACGCCGAGCCGACCGGCGCGCCGAACGAGGCCCTGGTCCCGAAGATCGTCGAGGCGCTCCACGCGCAGGCGCCGGGCAGCCGCCCCCGCGGCCGGGTGCTCGTCGGCGAGCCGGGCATCGGCAAGACCCACCTCGTCGGCCAGATCCGGCGCGAGGTCTGGGCCTCCGGCGGCTGGTTCGTGCTCCTGGACGTGCTCGGCCTCACCGATTTCTGGCGCAGCGCGGCGCTGAGCTACCTCACCGCCCTGATGCAGCCGATGCCGGACGGACGGCGCCAGTCCGACGCGGTGCTGGCCGGGGTCGCGCGCCGCTTCAAGGTCGAGGATCAGGTCGAGCAGGCGTTCAACACGCCGAACATCGACACCCGCAAAATCGTCGACCTGCTCGTGCGCGCGCTGATGCACGTCGACACCGTACGGGCGCTCAAGCACCAGGACGTGTTCCGCGCCCTCTGCCTTCTGCGCTCCCAGGACCTCGCCGCCGTCGGCCTCGCCCATGCCTGGCTGCAAGGCTACGACGCCGACCCGGCGGCGCGCGCCGCCCTCGGCTTCACCATGCCGCCGCCGGCGCCGATCGAGCTGGTGCGCGGCATGGCCTGGATCATGGGGCTGAGCGGCCCGACCCTCGTCGCCCTCGACCAGATCGACGGCGTGGTCGATGCGAGCCGCCTGACCCTCGACGACGATTTCGAGCCCGGCCCCGGCCTCGCCGAGATGCTGGCCGCCGGCCTGATGGAGCTGCACGACGGCGGCGGCCGCGGCATGACGCTCGTCACCTGCCTGACCGATTCCTGGCGGCGGCTGGAGGAGCGCGGGCTCAAATCGGCCATGGACCGGTTCGAGCCGCCGGTGGTGCTGACGGGCCTGAACAAGCCCGCCGCGGCCGCCGCGCTGATCCGCGCCCGCCTGGCCCCGGCCTACGCGGAGGCCGGCTTCACCCCGCCCTCCCCGACCTGGCCGTTCGGCGAGGCGGCGATCGCCGCCGCGGCCCGGGTCGCGATGCGGCCGCGCACGCTGCTGATGCGCTGCGACGCCTTCCGCCGCGACTGCCTGGCGAACGGGAGCGTCGCGGTCTGCGACGACCTCACCGGCAAGGCTCCCGAGCCGCCGCCGCCCGTGGCCGTGCCCGAGTTCGACCTCGACGAGGCCCGCCGCGACGCCGACATCTCCGGCATCCTCGACGACGAGGATGCCGGGCTCGGCGAGCTCTTGCGCGCCGCCTTCGACCTCTACGCCCTGGAGGACGATCCCCACGACGCGGTCGACGTGGTGAGCAAGGGCGAGCCCGAGCAGCGCCTGCCGCCGCTGCACGGCCGCCTCACCTTCCTCCACCGCGACGAGAACGACCGCGAGCGCCACGTCTGCTACCGCGCCCTGCTCCAGCCGCACGCGATCGCGTTCCAGGCCCGCCTGCGGGCCGCGCTCACCGCATCCGGCATCTCGTCCAGGATCCCGGGCCGCGAATTGCTGGTGGTGCGCCGCGGCCCGGTGCCGGCCGGCGCCAAGACCAGCACACTGGTCGACCGGTTCATGGCCGCCGGCGGCAAGCTGATCGATCCGTCGGACGACGACCTGCGCACCTTCGCGGCCCTGCGCGACCTGCGCGACGCGGCGTTGCGGGACGGACGGTTCGACCGGTTCGAGAGCTGGATGCGCGAGACGCTGCCGGTGCGCGGGACGGCGTTCTTCCGCCGGATCGGCTTGCCGGGGGACGGCACGGCGGAGCCGCCGCGGACAAGGCGCGGTCGCGCCCCCCTGCCGCCGCTGCCGCCGCGCCAGCCCCGGCCTGACGTCGATCCGCCGGCGGCCATCCCCGAGCCCGAGGAGGGATCGACTCGGGCCGAGACCGCGACGCCTCGGCATCGGTCCCCGGAGGCCGAGCCGGGGCGTCGCGCCGTGCCGGCCCACGCCATCGCGACGGTGGCGCGGGTCGCGGATCCGCCGCCCGGCGCGCCCGCGCCCGCGCCCCGGCCCGCCACCTCCCCGCCCCGGGCCCCCGATCCCACCCCCGACGCTATTCCGGTCGGCCACCGCCTCACCCCGGACGCGCCGACCGTCTCGCTGCCGCTGCGGCTCCTGCCGCGCCACACCGCGATCATCGCCGGGTCCGGCTCGGGCAAGACGGTGCTGCTGCGGCGTCTCGTCGAGGAGGCGGCGCTGGCCGGGATCCCGGCGATCGTGGTCGATCCCAACAACGACCTGTCGCGCCTCGGCGACCCATGGCCGGAGCGGCCGGACAGGTTCACGCCCGAGGACGACCGCAAGGCCGGTCTCTATGCCGAGCGGGTCGAGGTGGTGGTGTGGACGCCCGGCGTGCATGCCGGCAACCCGCTCTTCCTCTCGGTGATGCCGGATCTCGCCGCGAGCGAGGACCGCGACGAGCGCGGCCAGGCGATCGAGATGGCGGCCGAGACCCTGGGACCGCTCGCCGGGGCCGGCAAGACCCTCCAGCGCGGCGTGCTGGCCGACGCGCTCCGGGCCTTCGCCGCCCGCGGCGGCGGCACGCTGTCGGCCTTCACCGATCTGCTCGCCGACCTGCCGGACGGCACCAGCGAGATCGGCAACGCCATGAAGCTCGCCGCCGCCATGGCGGACCAGCTGCGCGCCGCCGTCGCCACCAACCCGCTGCTGCGGATCGAGGGCGCGGTGCTCGATCCCGCCCGGCTGTTCTTCGGCCCGGACGGCGATCGCACCCGGATCTCGGTCGTCAACCTGTCGGGCCTCGCCTCGGAGGCGGCGCGGGAGGATTTCGTCAACCGGTTGCAGATGGCGCTGTTCGGCTGGATCAAGCAGAATCCGTCGCCGCGGGGCCTGCTCTACGTCGTCGACGAGGCGCAAACCTTCCTGCCCTCGGGCCGCACGCCGCCGAGCCTCGGCAGCGGCATCAAGCTGGTGGCGCAGGGGCGCAAGTACGGCCTCGGGATGATCGTGGCGACGCAGGTGCCGAAGGGCATCCACAACCAGGTCGTGTCGAACTGCACGACGCAGTTCTTCGGCCGCCAGAGCGCGCCGGCCACCATCGCGGCGGCCCAGGAGATCATGGCGGCGAGCGGCGGGGCGGCGCCCGACATCGGCCGGCTCGGGGCGGGCGAGTTCTACTTTTCCACCGAGGGCTCGGGCAAGCCGGCCAAGCTGCGCACGCCGCTCTGCCTCAGCCACCACCCGGCCAACCCGCCGGCACCGCACGAGGTCGTCGCCCGGGCCCGGCGCTCCGCGAGCCCGGCGGAGGCGGCGCGGGAGGGATAGGTGCGCCTCCCGCTCGTCGGCGCCGCCATGTCGGGCGACGCCGGCGATCGGGCGTTTCGCGTGAGCCCCCCAACCGGCGCGGGCCGCCGAACCCATCCCGGGCATCCACCGTCTAACCGTGAGACGGCGGCTTCGACCTTGAGGCAGCGGCATGCAGCCCTTAAGGCATAACAAGTATTGCCCGCCCTGACTGTCGCGCGCATGGACGCATCCGACCTCAAGACATATTCCGAGATCTTTCTGCGCACGATCGAAGAATATGGGCTTGCAGGAGGATGGAGCTGGTCCTTCTCCTCGAACGAGCAGCGATGGTCGCCAGGTTTATTCAGGCTTCTCGGACTGGATCCACGCGCCACGACGGCCGGCTACGATCTCCTCGTCGGCCTCCTGCATCCCGACGACAGAGGGCGACTGGCGAGCGCAGGCGACGTCCTGCAAGGCCAGGTCTCGCCGACCGCGACCGTCCGGCTGATCCGGCCGAGCGGGGACATGCGCGTGCTGTCCATCCTGTCCGAACTGCGCGTCTCGCCGGAGGGTCGGCCGCTCTCCCTGCGCGGGGTCGCCCTCGACGTGACCGATCGCGAGCGGCTGCGCCAGGTCCAGGTCGCCGAGCAGCGGCGGCGCCAGGCCCTCTACCTGACCTCCTATACGGCGACGTATTCCCTCGGCCTCGACCTCGTCCATCACTTCCCCGCCGAGGTGGCGCAGGTGCACGGGCTGTCGCTGGAGGAGATCCAGGTCGATCCGTTCCTGATGGTCGTGCCCGAGGAGCGCGGGGCCTTCCGCGACCGGGGCTGGGACATGCATGACCGCCACATGCGCTTCCAGGGAACGCCGCACGAGCGCCTGGCCAGCGGCGAGGTCCGGCGTTTCCGCCTCGTCGGCGTTCCGGTCTGGAGCGAGGCGGGCGAGTATCGCGGCTGGACCGGCATGAAGTACCCGGTCCTCGAATCGGGTGCGCCCGCGGGGCGTCGCGACACCCCCGAGGATGCCGGCCTGCGACGGGCGCTCGAACAGGCGGTGCGCGGCCATCACCTGCGGGCGGCGCGCGGGCTGCTCGACTGGCCGATGGCGGCTCTCGCCGAGGCGAGCGGCCTGTCGCTCTCGACGGTGCGGCGCCTCGAGGCCAATGCCGAGATCCAGGGCGCCCGCTCCCGCCACAAGGCCGTCGCGGCCCTGCGCCGAGCCGGCATCCGGTTCATCGCGATGGATGACGGCACGCTCGCGGTCGCCAAGTCTTGAAGCGCGACGCCCGGGGCGCCCGGCCGGGAGTTTCGTGAGGTACACTTAACCGTGACACGGTGAAAGTCCGGCTTCAGGTCCGCCGCCGGATCTCCTATCCCCATGGGCCCGCCGCCCCGACCGCACAGCGCATGGACTCCGCCGATCTCAGGTTCTCGTCCGACGTCTTCCTGCACATCATCGAGGGGTCCGGCTTCGCGGGGGGCTGGCACTGGGTCTTCGCCACCGGCGAGCAGCGCTGGTCGCCGGGCTTCTTCCGGCTGCTCGGGCTCGATCCCGGCACCACCGCCGCGAGCTACGGCCTCTTCCTCGACCTCGTGCATCCGGAGGACCGCGCGCGGCTGACCGCCCCGGGCGACGTCCTCCAGGGCTACGTCGCCCCGACGTCGGTCCTGCGGGTGATCCGGCCGAATGGCGAGCTGCGCGTCCTGTCGGTCCTGTCGGAGCTCCAGGTCTCGCCGGAGGGACGGCCGCTCTCCCTGCGCGGGGTCGCCCTCGACGTCACCGACCGCGAGCGGCTGAGGCAGCTCCAGACCACCGAGCAGCGCCGGCGCCAAGCCCTCTATCTGACCTCCTACGCCACGACGTATTCCCTGGGGCTCGACCTCGTGCACCAGTTCCCCGCCGAGGTGGCGCGGGTGCACGGGCCATCCCTGCAGGAGATCAACGTCGACCCGTTCGTCATGATCGTGCCCGAGGAGCGCGAGGCCTTTCGCGATCGGGCCTGGGACTTGCACGACCGTCGGCTGCACTTCCAGGGAACCGCACACGAGCGCCTGGCCAACGGCGAGCTGTGGCAGTTCCGCATCGTCGGCGTCCCGCTCTGGGACGAGGCCGGAACCTATATCGGCCGGGCCGGGGTGAAATACCCGATCCACGAATCCGGCGCGCCGGTCCGCGCCGGGGGCGCTCCGCGGGATTCGCGGCTGCGGCACGCTCTCGAGCAGGCGGTGCGGGGCCATCACCTGCGGGCGGCGCGCGGGCTGCTCGACTGGTCGATGATGCGGCTCGCCGAGGCGGGCGGCCTGTCGCTCTCGACCGTGCGGCGCCTCGAGGCCGACGCCGAGACCCAGGGCGCCCGCTCCCGCCACAAGGCCGTGACGGCCCTGCGCCAAGCGGGCATCCGGTTCATCGCGATGGATGACGGCACCGTCGCGATCGCCAAGTCGTGACGCCGTTTCCCGGAAGATCACCGTCGAGAATGACATCGGCTGCCGACGAGGCGACCGAGCGGCTCGGGAACGAGCCCTTGAACAACCTCGACATGCGCCGCGCCGCCTCGATGACGGTGAAGGGCTCCCGGACCGTGTTCTTTCGCCGCCGACCCGGGAGCACCGGCATTCCTCTTGCGGTCATCCCTGCTGCACGGGCGGAAAGGATGGTCGAGATGCCGCTCGCGAGGCTTCGCGGGCGGAACCGATGGTCGTTCTTCGACGACCGCCGGCATCAGGCCGTGGCGCGGCTGCGCCCTGTCGCGCGCCCGTCGGCCTCGCACAGGGTCGCGGCCGCGAGGGCGACCCGGTCCGGCACGTCCTCCTCCGAGCCCCACCAGATCGTCTCGCCGCTCGCCATCCGGGCGTAGCGGGCCTGCCCGCGAATCCCGACCTCGACCACCCGGCCGAGACGGCCCGACCTCCGCCCGCCATCCACGCGCCCGACATCCATGGCTGCTGCTCCCGCACCGCGTCCGTCAGCGAACGCCGCTCCCGGCTTCCGGTTCGAGCGGGGCCGTACGGGATGAGGGCGCACGGTCCGCCGGGGGACGCGCCGCTTTGCCGTCCCGATACTGAGTTTCGGTGCTTGTTCTCGCCGAGGCGATCCTCGCGGTGGCGCTGCCTGCAAGCTTAATCCCCATGAGATCCGCCCGCCGGGCGAATTTAGCCGCCGATTGTTCGATCATGGCGATTGACCCTGGAACGTCAGGCGCCCATCACAGGAGCGGTTGGATATTTGGAAGAAAAAATGGACGACGCGGTCTCCCTCACCCCTCCGATGATCGAGCTGACGAGTGACATCGTCGGCGCCTACGTCTCGAACAACAACGTTCGGGTCGCCGATCTGCCCGGCCTGATTGCATCGATACACGCAACGCTGGTTGGACTCGGCCAGCCGGCGGCTCAGCCGGAGGAGGATCACAAGGTCACCGCCGCCCAGATCCGGAAATCCGTGACGCCGGACCACATCACGAGCTTCCTCGACGGCAAGCAATACAAGAGCCTGAAGCGCCACCTCACGACGCGCGGCTACACGCCGGACGAGTACCGCCAGAAGTTCGGCCTGCCCTTCGATTACCCGATGGTGGCGGCGACCTACGCGGCCCAGCGCTCCGAGCTGGCCAAGAGCCTCGGCCTCGGGCAGATTCGGCGCGAGCGCGCCGCCGCGCGCAAGGCGCAAGCCGAGCCCGCCGCCGCACCGGCCCGCCGCGGCCGCCCGCGGAAGGATGCTCCCGCCGAGGGCTGAGGCAAGCGCCGACGCGTCGGATCCGGCCGATCGTCCCAGGGCCGGCTCGCGCCCGGGACGGATCGTGGCGTCCTCGCGACATCCGTACCTCGCCCGGATGCCGCCGGCCGGCACCGGGGCGGGCGACGGTCGTCGTCCACGGACCCAGGGACGACGGCGAGGGATGCACCCTCGATCAGCGCCCGGCTGCGCGCCGGACGGCCCGGGCTCGATCCTCGCGCGGACGACGCGGCGCCGCATCTGCGGCGATCCGTGCCGTGCGCCGGTCGAGGCGCTCGGCCGACCGGCGCAAGCCGACCAGGCCGAGCGCGGCGGCGCCCCCCACGAGGCAGGGCACCAGGACCAGGGCATAGGTCGTCAGGCTCATCATCGCAGGGTCGTCAACGTCAGCCTCGCACCGAAGTGTAGACCAACGCCGAGCACGAACCAAACGACCATCAGCGCGAGGGCGGGCGCGTTGACGCGGCCCGTCGTCGCCATGGCGGCGGTGAGCGGGGCGACGATGCCCGTGATGGTGAAGCCGGCCGCCCCGATATTCATCAAGTTCGCGGTCAGCTTCACCTGCTCGTTGTGGACGAGGATGTCGCGGGCGAGTTGCGCGCGCTCGTCGTCGTCCGCGTCCTCACTCGTCTCGCCGGGTTGCGGCCCGCTCGCCATGCGCGATCCGGGCCCCGGTCACGCGCGACCCGACTTCGGGTAGCCCCGCGGCGCCATCGCGCCGGCGCCGCCGCGATGGCCGACCCACTTCGCCAGCTCCGTGCCCGCCTCCGAGCGGGTGCGCCCGGCGCTGTCGGGCCAGGTCAGGCCGTCGGCGAGGCGGAAGATCACCACGGAATCGAGCGTGCCGTCGCGGTACTTCTGCAGCCGCACGCCCTTGCCGCGGACCATCTCGGGGATCTCGGCCAGCGGGAAGACCGTCATCAGGCGGTTGGTGCCGCAGACCGCGACGTGGTCGCCCTCCCCCACCTCGGTAACGAGGCTGGCGGTCGCCGGCTCGTCGAGGCCGATCACCTGCTTGCCCTTGCGGGTGTTGGCCACGAGCCCGTCGGCCGGGGTGACGAAGCCGCGGCCGTCGGTGGTGCAGAGCAGAAGCTTCACGCCGGGCTTGTGCGCCCAGACGGTGACGATCTCCGAGCCCTCGTCCATGTCGACCATCAGGCGGATCGGATCGCCGAAGCCGCGCCCGCCGGGGAGCTTGGCGGCGTCCAGCGTGAAGACCTTGCCGTTCGAGGCCAGCACCAGGATCTTCGCCGTCGTCTCGGTGGGAAAGCTCACCTTGAGGATGTCGTCGCCCTTGAACTGCACGGCCGAGAGGTCGGCGACGTGGCCCTTGAGCGCCCGGATCCAGCCTTTTTGCGACACGATCACGGTGATCGGCTCGCGCTCGACCATCGCCTCGGAGAAGTCGATGCCGGAGGTGTCGGGCGGGTTCTCGAGCGTGGTGCGGCGCCGGCCGAGCGGCGTCTCGGGGCCGTAGGTCTTGCGCACGGCCCGGATCTGGGTCGCGATCGACTTCCACTGCTTGTCGTCGGAGCCGAGCAGGCCGTCGAGGTCGGCCTTCTCCTTGGTGAGCGCATCGTGCTCGCGCTTCAGTTCCATCTCCTCCAGCTTGCGCAAGGAGCGCAGGCGCGTGTCGAGGATGGCGTTGGCCTGCAACTCGGAGAGTTCGAAGACCCGCATCAGCTCGGCCTTCGGCTCGTCCTCCTCGCGGATGATCTGGATCACCCGGTCGAGGTCGAGATAGACGATGAGCAGGCCGCCGAGGATCTCGAGCCGGCGCTCGATCTGGGCGAGGCGATGGCGCGAGCGGCGCTGGAGCACGACCCGGCGATGGTCGAGCCATTCGCGCAGGGCCTCCGCCAGGCCGATCACCCGCGGCACCGTGCCGCCGACGAGCACGTTCATGTTGAGCGAGATGCGGCTCTCGAGCTCGGTGAGCCGGAACAGCGATTCCATCAGCACGACGGGATCGACGGTGCGCGAGCGCGGCTCCAGCACCACCCGCACGTCCTCGGCCGATTCGTCGCGCACGTCGGCGAGCAGCGGCAGCTTCTTCTCCTGCAGAAGCTCGGCCATCTTCTCGATCAGCCGCGCCTTCGGCACGCCGTAGGGGATCTCGGTGACGACGACGGCCCAGGTGCCGCGGCCCAGGTCCTCCTTCTGCCAGCGCGCCCGGACCCGGAACCCCCCGCGCCCGGTGCGGTAGGCCTCGGCGATCGAGGCCGCCGAATCGATCACGATGCCGCCGGTCGGGAAGTCGGGTCCCTTGACGAAGGTGGTCAGCTGCTCCGACGTCGCGGCCGGGTGGGTGATGAGGTAGAGCGCCGCCTCGCACAGCTCCGCCGCGTTGTGCGGCGGGATCGAGGTCGCCATGCCGACGGCGATGCCCTGCGAGCCGTTGGCGAGCAGGTTCGGGAAGGCCGCCGGCAGGACGACCGGCTCCTCTTCCTGCCCGTCGTAGTTCGGGCGGAAATCAACCGAATCCTCGTCCATTCCCTCGAGGAGGAGGCGGGCGACCTCGGTCATCCGGCACTCGGTGTACCGCTGGGCCGCCGGGTTGTCGCCGTCGATGTTGCCGAAATTGCCCTGGCCGTCGACCAGGGGGTAGCGCTGGGCGAAGTCCTGGGCGAGGCGCACCAGCGCGTCGTAGACCGCGACGTCGCCGTGCGGGTGATACTTGCCGATCACGTCGCCGACGACGCGGGCGCACTTCTTGTAGGCGCTGCCGGGATCGAGGCGCAAAAGCCGCATCGCGTGCAGGATGCGCCGGTGCACGGGTTTCAGGCCGTCACGGGCATCGGGCAGCGCCCGGTGCATGATCGTCGAGAGCGCGTAGGCGAGGTAGCGCTCCTCCAGCGCCGCCTTCAGGTCGACGTTCTCGATCCCGTCGCGGTCGGAGGGTGGCTCGAAGGGCTTTCCCATGGGCGGACGTCAACTCACGGTTTCGGCGGTCTCAAGGCGAGAACATAACACGAACATTCTCCGATTGCCAGGAAGGCGAGACAACCCTTCCTGGCAATCGGAGAGTGCCTTCGCCTGCGCGAAGGCGTCCGGCGCATCGGCGCCGGCGCCCGTTCGGGCTTGCCTCGGCTCCGACGAACGCTCCGCATGCGCCGGAGCCGAGGGATCACACAGACCCGGCGGTCCCGAGCGCGACGAAGCGCGCCCGCTCCTCCGGCTCGGCGAGATCGCGCGGGCCCCAGATGTGCTGGTCGAGGAAATAACCCGTTAAGGTAAACCCTTGCTTGATCTCCCGCTCGCTCGGCACGTTGAGGCCGCGGCGGTCGGGGCGGTCGACCAGGAAGTCGGGCAGCGCGAGCAGCCGGTCGCGCCAGGGCTCGCCGGCCGCCGCGCTCACCGCCCGCCCGCTCTTCGGCGAGACGTAGGCGAGGTATTCGTTGGTGCCGGTGGCCGCGCAGGCCGAGAGGTCGAGGCCGAAGCCGAGCTCGGCGAGCATCGCGAGTTCGAAGCGCACCATCAGGGCGGGGGCGATCGCGGGCTCGTGCAGGTGCTCGATCAGCACCCTGGCGGCAGCAAACAGGGCGGGATGCGGATCGCGCTCGGGCAGGAGCCGCATCAGCCCGGCGGCGTAGCCGATGCCGTAGAGCGCGAGGCGCGAGCCGATCAGCCGGGCGCTGGCGCTCGCGATCGGCTCGACCGCGTAGGACCCCAGGCCCTCGTCGAGCCGCGCGCGCCACACCGCCCGCACCAGGTTACCGGGCTGGAGCACCGGCTGCATCCGGCGCGAGCGCCCGCCATGGACGAGGCCGAGATGCCGGCCGTGCTCGGCGGTCATCAGTTCGAGGACGACGCCGGTCTCGCCGTGCCGCCGCGCCCCGAGAACCAGCCCGTCATCCGTCCACTGCATGGAGGGTCCATAGCCGCTCGGGGAGCGGAACTGAACTGGGTTTCGGGCGCGAAGCCTCGTCCGCTTGCGCCCGTGGAGACCGCTGTGGGCCCGGTGCGGCGATTCCGGACGTCATGCTTGGATGTGCGGAAAACAGGTGTTTTCCGACATCTGAGATTGCTACCTGGGGATGGCGGCCGGATCCTGACGGGCATCAGGCGGCGCAGCGGACGCTCGTCCACCTGCCCCGCCCCCATCTTTCGATTTTCGTCGGGCCTCTCAGTTAGCTCGGGCCTCCCTGATAGAATGCCCCGGGTTTATCGCTCGCGCTTTGGAACGCACCTTTCCTCAAAGGTGATAATCACAGGATTGTGGAAGGGCGTCGCTTGCACTGTGGCGACCCGGGGGACATCGTGAGTCCTGCTAGGGTGGGAATACAAACGCCATAAATGGCGGATTAAAAGTGTGGCCACTTTGTCACATTGGCCGCGAAAGCTCGTTGATGTTTTTTATGGGCTTGAAATCTGTCATTATACACTGGTTGATTGCGCCTAGTCGAAACATGGAGGCCGACATGTGGGGGGCGGTCAGCCGAATTGCCACCATTTTTTTATCAATCGGACTTCTCACCGACTGCGCTTCGACGACGGCGGTACCAGTTGCACCCGGAGACAACATCACACCGGGGATACGCGTCTACGATCGCAAGCCGATCCTGATGGTGTTCAACAAGGGTGCGACAATCGAGTTCATTCCGAACTACAATAGAGGGTATGCCCTGCAATTCACTGCGTTCCTCGCCAAGAACGACGTGAAGACTGTCTACGAGGCGGGCGGTTTGAAGAGCCTCGACACCAACTTGGACAGCACCGAATTCGTCAAGTTGCTCACAACTATCGCAAGTGGGTTGATCGGGGCGCCGGGTGGCGGAGGAAGCAATAAGGCTACCAGCGCCGGGGAGACTAGTGCCGGTCCCCTTCGCGCCATGTATGAATTCGAGTTTTCCGACACCGGCGATTTTGTCAGGCTGCGGCGGCTCGACAATGGCTTCCCCAAGCCTTTTCCTGAGGCGCCCACCATAGGTCCGACCGACCCTGGACCTGTTAAGGGCCGTAAGGCCGACGACGGACGGCCTGAACGAAATGACAAGCCGTGAGGCGCGGATCAATGCCGGAAAAGCATCCACGGTGGTGTCGGCGCATCCTCTTCAGGGCCGCACTTCGTCAATCCAAGAGAATATCGCAAGGCCTCATCTGGAAGAAGAACGTCAGGACCCTCGGCATCGGTTACAAGTTCCGCCGAGGCCGCCTCCAATCCGAACTAGCCGCGATCGTCTACGTGAGGAGAAAGGAAGATGTCCGAGGCGTGTTGCGTATCCCCCGAAGCGTCAAGCTGCTGACATGGCTGAGGCCAAATACGATCCCCACCGACGTCATTGAGGTTCTGGATCATCCGAGGCTAAGCCGCGGCGTATGGTCGGGCGACATCCTGACCGCAGGCGGCTCTTCCGGGACGTGCGCTGTCGCCTTCAGCGACGGCAAGTACTCATACGTGGTTACAAACGACCACGTGGTTAGAGACTTATCAAACGGGCGAATGCGACTCCCGATACAGATTGCGGTGTCTGGCACAAATTACACTGCGGATTTGGCGGCCACTTCGTCCATAAGCCCGAGCACGATTAACAGACACGACGCCGTCCTTTTAAAATTTTCGGGTCGGATGCCAATCGAGCGCTGGACCGTCGCAGGTCTTCGCATCCGTTCGAACGGGAGGGTAGGTCAGGGGTACGAGTATCTCTATTCCGCAGAGGGTTCGCAGACTTTTCGGTGTCGCGCTATTGCCTTTGTCTTCGAGCCGGAGCGATTCATCGACGAGACGACAGGCATTGTTCTGGTCTATAAGGATTACTGGCAATTGCAGATGACTGAAGGGACGACCAGTCGCGGGCACTCGGGATCCTTGCTTTACAGGCCTTTAGGCGGGGGATGGGCGCATGGAGCTGGCTTGGTCTTCGGTCGTGAGACGGATAGAAACGTCGCGCTCGCTTTCGACCTTAATACGCAGTTTGACGTCCTAGGGATCAATCTGGGATAAATATTATTTGATCTAAAGCCATGTCTATAAAATAAAATTGCCCAAGGCACCGACGTCGTACGATATCAGGGGCGTGGAAGAGAAGCGGCGAGGGGGAATTCTTCATCTTCTCCAAATTGGCGCTGAGGTCAAAGTCCACTTCCGGGCGTCGAATCAACTTCTGCTTCCCGCCCAACGTGATTATCCCGCGTATCAGGCCCCTGTCGGAAAACATGTGTTTGCCGACAGGGTGATGAGAGATGTTAGGTGCTACGCCCCTCCTCCAGGGCGCGTCCATGAGGTTTGCGCGACAAACCCTGTCGGATTGTCAGAATGCGCGGAAATCTGGTTTCGAGGGTTTCCCGTACAGGCTGATGGGATGTCAGCAATGCCTCGCCCTGCCTATCATTCATGATTTCCGCTCGACGCCGATCGGCACGTTCGAGCAGACCGGTTGGCAAACGCCTACTAGGTCATCAGGAGCACCCGACATGGCAGCTCTTGATAGGCAACTGTAGGAAGCCGAGGTTTGTCGTGTCCGCGCCAGGGTTTCCGTTCCCCACACTCGGCACCACCCCGAACCGCCAAGCCCAGTGAGTTCGAGCACTTCGAGGAGCCGGCGGGTCAGGCCGGCGGCAGCAGCACCGAGAACCAGATCTTGGTCCCGCGCCCGGGCTCGCTCGTCACCCCGATCTGCCCGCCCATCAGCTCGACGAGGTGGCGGCAGATGACGAGGCCCAGCCCGCTGCCGCCGAAGCGGCGGCGGATCGACTCGTCGCCCTGGCCGAAGGGCACGAACAGCCGCTCCTGCTGCGCCGCCGACATGCCGATGCCGGTGTCGCTCACCGTGAACAGCAGCCGCCCTTCCCCGCCGCGCGCGGTGTCCGGGCTCACGGCCAGCACCACCCGGCCCGCGGGCGTGAACTTCACCGCGTTGGTCAGGAGGTTGAGCAGGACCTGCCGCAGGCGCCCGACATCGCCCAGGACCAGGACCGGGGTGGCGGGGTCGCGCCGGACCTCGACCGCCACGCCCTTGCGCGAGGCCGCCCCGCGGGCGACGGCGGCGGTGCCCTCCATGAGGTCGGCGAGGAGGAAGGATTCCGGGTCGAGGGCGACCTGCCCGGCCTCGATCTGCGCCACGTCGAGCACGTCGTCGACGACCCGGATCAGGATCTCGCCGGCCTCCTGGACGGCGGCGAGGTGGCGCAGGGTCTCGGGCTCGCGCGAGCGGCTGAGCATGTGCTCGGTGTAGCCGAGGACCGCGTTGAGGGGGTTGCGGATCTCGTGGCTCATCATCGCCAGGAAGTCCGACTTGGCGCGGCTGGCCTGCTCGGCCCCCTCCTTGGCGTTCGACAGGGCCTGCTCGGCGCGCTTGCGGGCGGTGATGTCGAGGGTGAGCCCGACGATGCGCCCGCTCAGGCCGTGGGCGTCGTCGAGGACGCGGCCGAGGCTCTGGATCCAGCGGGTGCCGCCGTGCTCGGCCGTCACCCGCACGTCGACGGAGAACGGGGTGCGGGTGGTCACCGCCTTGGTGACCGCGTCCCACAGCATGGCGCGGTCGTCGGCATGGACGAGGCCGGTCCAGGCCGAGGAGGTGATGATGCAGGCCTGCGCCGAGAGGCCGTGCAGCCGCGCGCCCTCCGCCGAGAGCGAGAGCGCGCCGGTGCGCATGTTCCAGTCCCACAGCCCGACGCCGGCGGCCTTGTGGGTGAGGAGCAGGAGGTTGGTGGTGGCCTCCAGCGCCTGGTTGTCGGCCACGACGTCGTCGACGTCGGCGGCGGTCATCATCCAGCCGGTGATGCCGGCGCCCTCGCGGATCGGCACCACGTCGGTCTGGTGCCAGTGCCAGCGCCCGCTGGTGTCGCGCAGGCGGATCGTGAGATCGTAGGGCTGGCCCGAGCGGATGGCGGCGCTGCGCGCCGCCGTCGCGCGGTTGCGGTCCTTCGGGTGGATCACGCTGTCCCAGCCGTCGGGCTCGCCGAGGCTGGTGCCGATCTCCCGCGCCGCCCGGTTGGCGAAGCGGACCGCGCCGTCGCGGCCGAGCATCCAGATCTTCTGCGGCAACGCGTCGAGGATCAGGCGCGACGGCAGCCCGCTCATCCCCGGCTCGCTCTCCGGAAGCGCACGGCCGAGGGCATCGTCCGGTCCTTCGACCGGAACGCCCGCGATCGGGTGCGCGGTCCGCGCCGTCATCAGCTCTCCTACGCCATCGCGTCGAGCGTGAGGTGGTGACCGGCACTCGCGTGGCACCCGGGCGCAACCCCCGTCGCGCCGCGGGCGCCGCCCGCGCCCAGCCGAATCGGGTAAATCCCGAATCCCGCCTCTGCTAACCCAGGGACGCGGTTTGTCCAAGAGCCTCGTGCCGGCTCCAAAAGCTTTCCCGGGCAAAATCCCCGTCGGGGCGTGATCTGCCGGAGCAGCATCGAGATCATCCCGGCACTTGCCGCTACGCGACCTCGACGTGAGTGACGCGACGAAGGGCGGCGCGGCTTCGCAGTCCTCGCCGGCAGGGGCGTGGAAGCGGCACATTCGAGGCAAGTGGATCGAACCCTCGACATCCGTCGACGCCGCAGCGGGACTTCAGCGCGAATGGGCCGCGCTGTCGGGGCAGGCCGCCCCTTCGAGGCGGGCGGCGATGCGGTCCCGTGCCGCGGCATCGAGGCCGAGATGGACCCCGTCCGGCGACCGGCTCAAGGAGGCCGCGTCGCGCAGGTCGGCGAAGGCGTCGACGAAGCGGCAGCCGGCCCGGGCGCATTCCTCCGACAGGATCGCCGAGTAGGCCGGCGCGGCGGCGGCGTCGTAGAACTTCGTCACCCCGGGCCGCGCGGCGTCGAAGGGCGGCACCGCCGTGGCGACGACCCGCCGGGCACGGGGCACCAGGTCGGCGAACAGCGCCCTCGCCTCCTCCCGGAACTGCCCGGCCGCCGCGGCTTCGTGGCCGGAGCGCTGGCGCTGGGTGAGGTCGTTGGTGCCGATGGTCACCACGACCACCTCCGGCGGCCGCGGCAGCGCGATCCAGCCGGCCACCGACCGCAGGCCGGAGATCCGCGTGCCGGCGATGGCGGCGTTGACGGCGGTGTGCCCGCACAGGGTCGGCAGGTGGATGCGCTCCATCTGCGAGTCGCCGAGGAGCAATCCGTACGGGCCGTCGATCTGCTGGAGCTCGCTCGACACCGCGAACGCCCGGGCCTCGCGGAAGGCGGCCACGCCCTGCCCGCCGCTCGCGCGGTGCCGGGTCGCCAGGATCGCCCCGGCCCCGAGCGCCACGACTGCCGCGGCGAGGCCGATCCCCATCTTCGTTCTCGTCAGCACCCGTCCTCGCGTCCGATTCCGACGCCCCCACGTGGCCGTAGAAGCGCCCGCGCCCATCGCGAGTCAATCGCGGACCGTGACGGCCTCTCACGGGATCTCGCGAAGTTATCCACAGGCCGGCGGTTTTCCACCGACATCTTCACGCCTGATTCGGTGGTTCAGATCATGGTTGAGGGCAGGTCACCGGAGAGCCCGTGCCATGATGCCAGTGGAGATCGACCCGTCGCAGGTGCGCCAGCCGCGCCGGGACCCGCACGAGAGCGTCCGCGCACGCCTCGGCCGTCCGGCGATACTGGCGGCCCTGGCTGTGGTCGGGATCGGTGGCTGCGCCGGCCTCGCCGCGGCGGCCTACCCGACGCTCAGCGACCTGCTGCGGCCGCGCCCCCCGGAGGTGCATTTCGGCCGCGTCGCCGAGATGCCGGAGATCAAGGACGGCATCCCGGCCCTGCGGGCGAATCCGGTGCGCCAGGTTCCGATCGTTCAGGCGCCCGCCACCCCGTCGTCGAGCGTCCAGGCGTCCGCGCCCGCCGTCCCCGCCGCCCTGCTCGATCCGAAGCCGACCGTGGCGACGGTCCCGCCGCAGAGCGCACCCGCGCAAGGGTCGCTGGCGCAGGCCTCGCCGGTGCGGGGCTCCTGGTCGCCGGCCTCCGACGTCGCCGCGACCGGCACGGCCGCCGCGTTCCAGCCCGTGCCGAAGGCTCCGGAGACGCCGCGCCCGGCGCCCGTGCGCGAGGCCAGGGTGACCGCCGAGACCGCGATGCCCCGCGCCGTCCCGGCCCCGCGCGAGACCGCGCCGCTGCCGCCGGCCCGGGCCAAGGCCGAGAAGGCCGAAACCAAGCCCGCCGCCTCGCCGCGCGAGACGGTGACCGAAAAGGCGACGCCGCGACCCGCACCGGCCCGGGAGGCCAAGGCCGAGCCGGCGAAGCCCGCCCCGGCGAAGCCCATCGCCGAGAAGGCCGTAGCGGAGAAGGCGGTCGCCGAGAAGCACGCGGCCGAGAAGCCGGTGGCTCGGCGCGAGAAGCCCGACGCGCACCAGCGCAGCGCCGCCGCCCAGCCGGCCGCGGCGCCGGCAGCGGAGGAGCCGACCCGCTTCCTCGGCGTGCCCATGCCCGACTTTGCCCCGGCCGGCCGCGCCATCAAGGAAACGGTCGACGCGGTGATCTCCCTGCCGAGCCGGCTGTAACCCGACCCCGGACGAAGACGGTCCCGGGCCTCGGCTCGGCCGGCACGTCCGCGACCCCATCCGGAAAGCCTGTCCAGGTCGGGGGATCTTCCGACGAAGTGGATACCGGGTCGTCGCGGAATCCGCCGAAGCCCGTCGGCTCGATCACGCAATCTCCCTCGAGGCAAGCGGCGGCTTGCCGCCGCCCGCCCCCGTCCGCGTCAGCGGGCCCGGTTGGTCGGGCTCGTCGCCGCGGCGTTGCCGCCGCTGTGGCTCGGCAGGTCGTCGGTGCGGGTGGCAGCGCCCGGGGCCGTCACGGTGCCGGTGGTCATGTCGCGCTCCGGCATGCGCGTCTCGGCGTTGCCCCGCATGGTGCCGGGAGCGTTCATGGTGCGCTCGGCCGAGCCGGGCGCAATGGTCTGCGCCAGGGCGGCACCGGTGAGGGCGAGCGTGGCGGTCATCGCGAGCAGGGTCGTACGCATTAGGGATTTCCTTCTCCGAGGTGTCGTGGGGCGGCAACGCACGACCCACCGGTCAAGCTCCCCCGGAATCCACAGCACCAAAGACTTGCCGCGGTCGATCGATGTTCCTATTTCGTTCTCATGAACGGATGGAACACGGGAGGTTCGCGATGCAGCAGGCACCGGAGCGCGACGAGGATCCGGGCGAGATCGCGCGCATCGAGCAGGCGGCCTGGGTCGCCGCGATGATCGAGGCCGAGCGCGAGCGCGCCCTCGACGCCTGGCTCGCGCGCGAGGCGGGACTCTGAGAAACCGCGCACTCGAAACCGCACTCTTGCGCATTTGCGCGACAGACGGCGCCCTGATTTTCCGCAGATCAGGCCCTTGCGTCCCGGCTCAAGCCCAGTATCGTTCGTCTACGAACGAGTTTGCATCCTGGTGACGGCAAGTCGCGCCGGGATGGGCCGGAGGTTCGCGCCATGTCGACCCGCGACGAGACGTTTCGTCCCCTGTCCCGCCGCACGATCCTCGGCGGGCTCGCCGCAGCCCCTTTGAGCCTCGGCACCTCCCGGGCGATCGCGCAAGGGTCCGGTCCGATCCGGATCGGCGAGTTGAACTCCTACGGCCGCATGGCCGCCTTCGCGGTGCCCTACCGCAATGCCATGCAACTCGCCCAGGACGCCGTCAACAAGGCCGGCGGCATCAAGGCGCTCGGCGGCCGCCCGATCGAGATCGTGTTTCGCGACGACGGCTCGACGCCTGGCGACGCGACCCGGGTCGCCGAGGAGCTGCTGACGCGTGAGAACGTCGCGTTCCTGTGCGGCACCTTCCTGTCCAACGTCGGCCTAGCCGTGGCGGATTTCGCCAACCAGCGCAAGGCGCTGTTCCTCGCCACCGAGCCGCTCACCGACGCGCTCACCATGGGCAGCGGCAACCGCTACACCTTCCGGGTGCGGCCCAACACATACATGCAGACCCGGATGCTGGTGGACGCGGTCAAGGATCGCGGCGTCAAGCGCTGGGCGATCGTGGCGCCGAACTACGAGTACGGCCAGTCGGCGGCGGCCAACTTCAAGAAGCTGATGGCGGCGGCCGTGCCGGGCTTCGAGGTGGTGGGCGAGCAGTTCCCCGCGCTCGGCAAGGTCGATGCCGGCGCCACCGTCGGCGCCCTGTCGCAGATGAAGGCCGACGGCCTGTTCAACGTGCTGTTCGGCGCCGACCTCACCGCCTTCGTGCGCGAGGGCAACACCCGCGGCCTGTTCGAGAAGCGCACCGTCGCGAGCCTGCTCACCGGCGAGCCGGAATACATGATCCCGCTCGGCGACGAGACGCCGGAGGGCTGGGTCACCACCGGCTACCCGTGGGAGACGATCGACACAAACGGCCACAAGGAGTTCGTGGTCGCTTACCGGGCCCGGTTCAACGACACGCCGCGCCTCGGTTCGCTGCTCGGCTACGTCGTCGTCGGCATGATCCGCGACATGCTGGAGAAGGCGAAGTCCACCGAGACCGAGGCGATGATCTCCGCCCTCGAAGGCCTGACCTCCCAGACCATCGCCGGCCCGGTGACGATGCGGGCGCTCGACCACCAGTCGACCCTCGGCGCCTGGATCGGCGAGACGGCCTTGAACGGCCGGCAGGGCACGATGAAGAACGTCCGCTACGCCGACGGAGCGAACTACATGTTCCCCGAGGCCGAGGTGAAGGCGGCCCGCAAGGCCTGATCCCGTCAGAGCGCACCGGAGCGCAAGGCCCCATGGACCCGTCCTTCCTCGTCCTCCAGGCGCTCTCCGGGTTCGCCAGCGCCTCGTCGCTGTTCGTCATCGCCTCCGGGCTGACGATCGTGTTCGGCGTCACCCGGATCGTGAACTTCGCCCACGGCTCGTTCTACATGCTGGGGGCCTATATCGCGGTCACGGTCGTGCCGCGGCTCCTCGACCTGTCGTACTCGCCGGCGGCCTTCTTCCTCGGGGTGCTGCTGTCGGCCCTCCTCGTCGGGCTGATCGGCGTCGCGGTCGAGGTGCTGCTCTTGCGCCGCATCTACCGGGTGCCCGAGCTGTTCCAGCTGCTCGCCACCTTCGGCGTGGTGCTGATCGTCGAGGACCTGGTGCTCAAGGTCTGGGGCCCGGTCGACATCGCCGGTCCCCGCGCGCCCTCGCTGCGCCACGGGGTCGAGATCTTAGGCCAGCGCTTTCCCGCCTACGAGCTGGTGCTGATCGCGGTCGGACCGCTGGTGCTGGGGCTGCTCTGGCTCCTCATGCACCGCACCCGCTTCGGCGTGCTGATCCGCGCCGCGACCCAGGACCGCGAGATGGTCGGCGCGCTCGGCGTCAACCAAGCCCGGCTCTTCACCCTGACGCTGTTCCTCGGCGCCAGCCTCGCCGGATTGGGCGGCGCGCTCCAGATCCCGCGCATCCCGGCGAACGCCCATATGGACCTCTCGGTCATCACCGACGCCTTCGTAGTCACGGTGATCGGCGGCATGGGCTCGGTGCCGGGCGCCTTCGTGGCGGCGCTGATCATCGGCCAGCTCCAGGCCTTCGGCATCCTGATCTTCCCCAAGGTGACCCTGGTCCTGGTCTTCGCCCTGATGGCGGTGGTGCTGGTGGTCAAGCCCTGGGGCCTGTTCGGGCGGCCCGAGGCCGCGTCCGGCCGGGTGATGCCGCCGGAGGGCATCCCTTCCTTACGCCGCTTCCGCCCGGCGGAGGTCGCGCTCGCCGGCCTCGCGGTCGTCGCCCTGCTGGCGGTGCCGCTCGTCGGCGACGCCTACAAGGTCAAGGTCGCGACCGAGATCCTGATCTTCGCGCTCGCCGCCTTCTCGCTGCAGTTCCTGGTCGGGGTCGGCGGGCTCGTCTCGTTCGGGCACGCGGCGTATTTCGGGCTGGGCGCCTACGCCGCCGGGCTCCTCGTCACCGGTCCGCTCAAGGCGCCGATGGAGCTGGCGCTCGTCGCCGCCCCCCTCGCCGCGGGGCTGGGCGCGGCCCTGTTCGGCTTCTTCATCGTGCGGCTGTCGGGCATCTACCTCGCGATGCTGACGCTTGCCTTCGGGCAGATCGTCTACGCGGTCTGCTTCCAGTGGGTCGAGGTGACGGGGGGCGACAACGGCGTCGTCGGGGTCTGGCCGTCCGCGTGGGCGTCGGGTCGCAACACCTACTTCTACCTCGTCGCCGCCCTGTCGCTGACCGCGATCGTGCTTTTGCGCCGGGTGATCTACGCCCCCTTCGGCTACACCTTGCGGGCGGCGCGCGACTCCGCCACCCGGGCGGAAGCGATCGGCCTCGACGTGCGCACCCATCGCTGGCTCGGCTTCACGCTCGCCGGCGCCGCGGCCGGGCTCGCCGGCGGGCTCTACGCCTTCATGAAGGGCTCGATCGATCCGACGCTGACCGGCATCCCGCTCTCGATCGACTTCCTGGTGATGGTGCTGGTCGGCGGCATCCAGACCGTGATGGGCCCGCTCGTCGGTGCGGCCTTCTTCCACGCATTGAAGGACGCGGTGATGCCGCTGACCGAGTTCTGGCGCCTGCTGCTGGGCCTCGCGATCATCGCGACCGTGCTCGCCTTCCCCCGCGGGCTCGCCGGCGCCGCCGAGGCGCTGCGGCAGCGCAAGGTGGCGCGCGAGCCGGTGGAGGCCGAGGCATGACCCTGCTCCTCGTCGAGGGCCTGACCAAGCGCTTCGGCGGCGTCGCCGCGGCAAAGGACGTGTCGTTCACGCTCGACGCCGGCGAGATGCTGGCGATCATCGGCCCGAACGGCGCCGGCAAGTCCACCACCTTCAACATGGTCGGCGGGCAGCTGAAGCCTGACTCCGGCACCATTGCCCTCGACGGCCGCTCGATCGCCGGCCTGCCGGCCCGCGCGATCTGGAAGGCCGGCGTCGGGCGCACCTTCCAGGTCGCCCAGACCTTCGTGTCGATGACAGTGGCCGAGAACGTCCAGATGGCCCTCCTGTCGCATCACGGCCGCTCGCGCGGCCTGTTCCGGGACGCCCGCGCCCTCTACCGCGACGAGGCGCTGGGCCTGCTCGCCGGGGTCGGGATGCGCCAGGACGCCGACCGGCCGGTCTCGGAACTCGCCTACGGCGACGTGAAGCGGGTGGAACTCGCCGTGGCGCTCGCCTCGCAACCGAAGCTCCTCCTGATGGACGAGCCCACCGCCGGCATGGCGCCGCGGGAGCGCTCGGGGCTGATGGCGCTCACCGCCGAGGTGGCGCGGACGAACCGCATTGGCGTCCTCTACACCGAGCACGACATGGAGGCGGTCTTCGCCCATGCCGACCGGGTGCTGGTGCTGGTGCGCGGCGAGATCATCGCCGCCGGCACGCCGGAGGAGATCCGCGCCAACCCGCGGGTGAAGCAGGTCTATCTCGGCGAGGCCGGCACCGAGGCGGCGATGCGCGCGCGCCGGAAGGCGGTGGCATGAACGCCCTTCTCGACGTCTCCGGCCTCACGGCCTCCTACGGCCGGGCGCAGGTCCTGTTCGGCGTCACGCTCCGGCTGCGGCCCGGCGAGGTCGTGGCACTGATGGGCCGCAACGGCGCCGGCAAGTCGACGACGCTGAAAGCCATCATGGGCGTGCTGCCGCCGACCGGCGGCACGGTGTGGTTCGAGGGCCAAGCTGTCACCGGCTGGGAGCCGTTTCGCGTGGCCCGCCGCGGCCTCGGCTACGTGCCGGAGGAGCGGCGCATCTTCACCGACCTGACGGTGATGGAGAACCTGGAGGTCGGCCGCAAGGTCCCGGCCGACGGGCGCGCGGCATTGATTCCGGAAAAATCTTGGACGCCGGAGAAGCTGTTCTCGATCTTCCCGAACCTCGCCGAGATGCGGGGGCGCCGCGCCGCCGCGATGTCGGGCGGCGAGCAGCAGATGCTCACCATCGCCCGCACCCTGATGGGCAACCCCCACGCGGTGCTGCTCGACGAGCCCTCCGAGGGCCTGGCTCCCGTCATCGTCGAGCAGATGGCCGACGCGGTGCTCCGGATGAAGCGCGAGGGCATCGCGGTTCTGCTCTCCGAGCAGAACCTGAGCTTTGCCGGCGCGGTCTCGGACCGGGCCTACGTGATCGAGAAGGGGGCGATCCACTTCGAGGGCACCATGGCGGCGCTGGAGGCCGACGAGGCGGTGCGGGAGGCGTACCTGACGGTGTGAGGGAGGTTTCCCATAAGGGCGCGGGATCCCCTCTCCCGTGTGGGAGAGGGGTAGGGGTGAGGGTGGAGACGGTGCCGACTTAAACTCGAGTCGTTCCGCTGCCAGCACAACGTTCCGAGTCTGACTCAGAACCGTAGCACCCTCACCCCCGACCCCTCTCCCACACGGGAGAGGGGGGACGTGCGAGCCTCCCCAGCGCGGGGAGAAAGATGACGGACAAGGCCGGCCCATGCCGGCACCCAACGAAACTGTTCGTAGGCGAATGATCGAGGTGTGACGTGAGACGCGTGGCAGGCATCGATGTCGGCGGCACCTTCACCGACCTTCTCCTGACGGAGGCGGATTCCTCGGGCGTGCGCGTGCGCCTCGCCAAGGTGCCGACGACGATCCGCAACCAGGCCGAGGGCGTGCTGGCGGCGATTGCCGCGGCCGAGGTGGCGCCCGCCGATCTCGACCTCGTCATCCACGGCACCACCGCCACCACCAACGCGGTGCTGGAGCGCAAGACCGCCAAGGTCGGCCTCATCACGACGGAAGGGTTCCGCGACGTCCTCGAACTCGGCCGCCGCACCCGCCCGAAGCCCTACGGCCTGTTCGGCACCTTCGAGCCGCTGATCCCGCGCGAGTGGCGCCGCGAGGTGCCTGAGCGCGTCATGGCCGACGGCGCCGTGCGCACGCCGCTCGACGAGGCCGCCGTGGCGGACGCCGTGCGCGCCCTCCTGGCCGAGGGCTGCGAGGCCCTGGTGATCCACTTCCTGCACGCCTATGCCAACCCGGAGCACGAGCTGCGCGCCGGCGCCATCGCCCGCGACTTGTGGCCCAATCCCTACGTCACCCTCGGCCACTCCCTTCTCTCGGAGTTCCGCGAGTACGAGCGCGGCACCACCGCCTCGGTCAATGCCGCGGTGCAGCCGATCCTCGACCGCTACGTCCGCCGCCTCCAGGACGATCTGCGCGCCAAGGGCTTTGCCCGCGACCTCCTGGTGATGAACGGCAACGGCGGCACCGTGCCGGCGGGGCTGGTGGTGGAGGCCGCGGCCAAGACCGTGATGTCGGGCCCGGCCTCGGGCGTGATGGCCGCCGCCGCGACCCTGGCGCAATCGGGGCTCACCAACGCCATCACCTACGACATGGGCGGCACGTCGACCGACGTGGCGCTGATCGCCGGCGGCGTGCCGGAGGTCTCGGCCGAACTCACCATCGATTACGGCCTGCCGATCCACCTGCCGATGGTCGACGTGCACACGGTCGGGGCCGGCGGCGGCTCGATCGCCTCCGTCGACCGCGCCGGGATGCTCCGGGTCGGCCCCGAGAGCGCCGGCTCCGAGCCCGGCCCGATCGGCTACGGCCGCGGCGGCACGCGGCCGACCATCACCGACGCCAACCTGGTGCTCGGCCGCCTCGATCCGGCCCGCCTCACCGCGGTGCGGGCCGGCGTGTCGCTCGACGCGATCCGCGAGGCCTTCGCCCGGGACCTCGCCGGACCGCTCGGCATGAGCGTCGAGGAAGCCGCGGAAGCGGTGATCCGCCTCGGCAACGTCCACATGACGGGTGCGATCCGCATGGTGTCCTTGTCGCGCGGCTACGACCCGCGCGACTTCGTGCTGTTCGCGTTCGGCGGCGCCGGCCCGCTCCATGCCGTGGCGCTCGCCCGCGAGCTCGGCATCCCGGAGGTGCTGGTGCCGGCCCGGCCCGGGCTCACCAACGCGCTCGGCTGCCTCGTCGCCGATCTGCGCCAGGACCGGGTCCGCACCCTCAACCGGCCGCTCGACGGGCTCGACATGGCGGATGTCCGCAGCCTGCTTGAGGAGCAGGCGGCTGACGCGCTGGCGATGGTCGCCGAGGAGCAGGCCGAGATCGAGGAGACGACCGTCACCTACGGGGCCGACATGCAGTTCCGCGGCCAGACCCACCTGATCCGCGTCGCTCTGCCCTCCCCGGAGATCGACCGCGCGGCGCTCCAGGACCTGTTCGAGGCGGCGTATTTCCGCCGCTTCCAGGTCCGGCTGCCGGAGATCCGGGCGGTGCTCGTCAACCTCGTCACCTCGGTGATCGGCCGGCGCAGGCCCTTCCCGCTCGCGGCGCTGATCGACGCGGGCGGCCGCACCGATCTTGCCGGCGCCCGCCTCGGCACCCGGCCGGTCTATGCCGGCGGCGCCTGGCACGAGGCGGCGATCTACGCCCGCGAGGCGCTGCCGCTCGGGGCCGAGATCCCCGGCCCCGCGGTGATCCAGCAGATCGATGCCACGACCGTGATCGAGCCCGGCGCCACGGCGCGGGTCGATGCCATCGGCAACTTGAGGATCCGGGTATGAGCCAGCTCGACGCCCTCACGCTCGCGGTGATCCAGGCCGGGTTGCAGCAGGTCTGCAACGAGATGGACATCGCCTTCTCGCGCTCGGCCTTCTCGCCGGTGATCGCCGAGGCCGACGACCGCTCGGACGGGATCTACGACCGCGATACCGGCGCGCTGATCTCGCAGGGCGAGTATGGCTTGCCGGTCTTCGTCGGCACGATGCAGTACTCGACCGGCGAGCTGATCCGGCTGATCCGCGAGGGCCGGGTCGGGGCCCCGGAGCCCGGCGACATCTACATCGTCAACGATCCCTATCTCGGCGGCACGCACCTGATGGACGTGCGCTTCGTCCGTCCGGTCTTCGTCGAGGGCGAGCTGTTCTGCTGGCTGCAGAATACCGGCCACTGGCCCGATATCGGCGGCATGGTGCCGGGCGGCTTCTCGGCCCACGCGACCGAGGTCGAGCAGGAGGGCCTGCGCCTGCCGCCGGTCAAGCTGTTCAAGCGCGGCACGATGGATCCGGAGATTTTTTCCATCATCTCGTCCAACATCCGCGTCGCCGACCAGCGCATCGGCGACATCAAGGCGCAAGCCGCGGCTTTGATGGTCGGCGAGAGCCGGCTCAACGATCTGCTCGCCAAGGTCGGCCGCGACACCCTGGATGCGGCGATCAAGGAGATCCGCGCCCGCTCGGCCGAGCGGATGCGGGCCGAGATCCGCCAGATCCCGGACGGGACCTATACCTCGGAGGCCTTCGTCGATTCCGACGGCGTGGTGGACGAGCCGCTGCGCATCGCACTCACGATGACGAAGGCCGGCGACGGCTTGACCTTCGACTTCTCGGGCTCGTCCCCGCCCTGCCGCGGCCCGATGAACTCGGTGGTGGCGACGACCTACTCCTCGGTCTATCTGGCCGTGAAGCACGTTTTCCCGGACGTGCCGATCAATGCCGGCACCTTCGAGCCGCTGACGATCGTGCGCCCCGAGGGCACCTTCCTCGACGCGCGCTATCCTCGCCCCGTCTCCGGCTGCGCGGCGGAGGTGAGCCAGCGCATCGCCGAGGCCGTGTTCCTCGCCCTCGTCCAGGCGATTCCCGAGCGCGTCACGGCGGCGCCCGCCGGCACCTCGGGCAACTTCGCGCTCGGCGGCTTCGATCCGGCCAAGAACGCCTCTTACGTGATGTATCAGATCACCGGCGGCGGCTACGGCGGCAATGCCGGGCATGACGGGCTGTCGAACGGCTGCTCGACCATCGGCATCTCGAAGACCGCGCCGGTCGAGGTGATGGAGCAGTACTATCCCGTCCTCTTCCGGCGGTTCGCGTTGCGCGAGGGCTCTGGGGGAGCGGGCGCCCATCGCGGCGGCTTCGGCGTCCATTACGAGGTGGAGCTGCTGCGCGGCGAGGCCCGGGCCTCTTTCGTGATGGATCACGGCCGGTTCGGCCCGCCGGGCGTGCTCGGCGGAGGCGACGGCGCGCCGAACGTGGTGCGCATCCACCGCGACGGCGAGGTCATCACCCCGCTGCACCTGTCGAAGGACCAGAACATCGCGATCCGGGCCGGCGACCGGGTCGAGGTGATGACGCCGGGCGGCGGCGGCTACGGCGCGCCCGAAACCCGCGACCCCGCCCTCGTCGCCCGCGACCTGCGCCGGGGCTACTATCGGGCGGACGAGACCGAGACCCTGTGGGGGAGCAGCCAGTCATGAGCGCCGACAGCCTCTCCACGGAAGCCAGATCCAGGAAGTTCGGCGCGCAGGAGGCCGACGGCATCGTGCGCTGCGACGCCTGCCCGGTCCTGTGCCGGATCCGGCCCGGCCGCGCCGGCGCCTGCTCGCGCTACGCCAACGAGAACGGCCACCTGGTCCGCACCGATCCGGTCGTGCTGCTGCACGACGCGGCGGAATCCGGCCAGAAGCTCGTCCCGTTCGGGGCGGCGGAGTGGGACGGGCGGGTGCTCGATCCCTCGCGCACCTTCGTCACCGGCATCGGCGCCGGCACCACCTATCCGGACTACAAGCCGGCCCCCTTCATCGTGGCGAGCGAGCACGAGGGCGTCGAGACCGTCACGGTCGTGACCGAGGGCATCTTCAGCTATTGCGGCGTGAAGGTGAAGATCGACACCGACCGCCATCTCGGCCCAGAGCGCGCGCCGGTGCGGGTCAACGGCGAGGAGGTCGGCCACGTCACCACCGCCGAGTACGGCTCGCAGATGCTCTCGGTCGGCGGCGTGCGCCACCTCACCGGCGGCTCGAAGAAGGAGGGCACCGTCACCTGCGACGCGCTGCTGCGCCTGTGCTCGAGCGAGCCCGTCACGATGACGATCGACGGCGGCCACGAGGTCGTGGTCCAGGCCGGCCGCGCCCCGATCGTCGACGGAATCCCGGAGCAGCGCATGCGCGTCGGCTGCGGATCGGCGACCGTCGGCATCTTCGCCCGGCAATGGCTCGGCCACGCCGACGAGGTGATCGTCGTCGATGACCACATCACCGGCGTGCTGACCGAGCACCAGGCCGGAAAGGTGCTCGGCATGCGCCCCGCCGGGATCCGGGTGAAGGGGCGGCGCTCGACGCCGGGGCGCTACTTCCAGGTCGCGAATCCGGGGATCGGCTGGGGCGGCACGGACATCGCCGACCCGCTCTCGATCATCCAGGCGATCGACCCCGCCACCGCCTGGCCGGGCCTGCGGCTCCTCATGACCTCGACCACCGGCGAGCACGCCCTCTGGCTCGTCCTCGACGAGACCCTGACGCCGGTGCCGGCCGAGATGCCGGCCTCCGTGCGCGGGGTGGTCGACCGGATCGGCGAGAATTGCGAGCCCTCGCTCTGCACCGTCCTGTTCATGGCCGGCGCCGGCGGTTCCCTGCGGGCCGGTGTCACCGAGAACCCGGTGCTGCTCACCCGCTCCGTCGCCGCCGGCGAGACCAGGGTCACGATGGGCGGCGCGCCGGTCACGGTCTGGCCCGGCGGCGGCATCACGGTGATGGCCGACGTGACGCGACTGCCCCGAAACGCCTTCGGCTCGGTGCCGACGCCGGCGATCGTGGCGCCGATCGAGTTCACCCTGCCGCGGGACCTCTACGCCCGGCTCGGCGGCCACGACGGCGACGTGGTGGCGATGACCGACATCCTGCGCGAGGTCGGCCCCGCCGCCCGGATCCACGGCTGGAACCCCGATCACCCCTGGCCGGCGGGGGAGGTCGCATGAACGCACCCCATCCGCCCCCGGCACCGCCGGAGATCGACGCCGAGGCGGTCCGCGCCTACCGGGTCGAGGAGCAGATCGGCTACCTGATCCGGCGGGCGCACCAGCGCGCCTCGGCGATCTTCGAGACGGTGATGCGGGACTTCTCCGTCACCCCGGTGCAGTTCGCCGTGATGACGAAGCTGCACGACCTCGGGGCGACCTCGCAGAACCAGGTCGGGCGCCTCGTCGGGGTCGATCCGGCGACGATGTTCGGCGTCGCCCGCCGCCTCACCACCCGCGGCCTGGTGCGGCCGACCGCCGACGAGGCGGATGCCCGGCTGGTGCTGCTGACCCTGACCGCGGAAGGGATCGCGGTGATCGAGGCGATGAAGAGCCGCGGCAGCGAGGTCACCGCCCGCACCCTCGACCCCCTCTCGCCCGAGGAGGCGGCCGAGCTCGTCCGCCTCCTCGCGCGGCTCGGCTGAGGCGATGGACGGCGCGGCGCACCAGGTCCTGGCCGACGGCCGGCTGCACCTCCAGCACGGGCCGATCGACCTGGTGCTGCGGGCCTACGGGGCCGAGACCGCGGTCGACGAGGCGCACCGGGCCGCCGTCGCGCGCTTCGCGACGGTCCTCGGCGAGCTCGTCGGCGAGCTGTCCGTGTTGCGCAGGCCGATGAGCGAGCGCCCCCGGGTCGAGGGCGCGGTCGCCCGCCGGATGGTGGCGGCGTGCCGGCCGCACACGGACTTCCTCACGCCCATGGCGGCGGTGGCGGGCGCGGTGGCCGACGAGATCCTGGAGGCGATGTGCGAAGCCGCCCCCCTCGACAAGGCCTTCGTCAACGACGGCGGCGACATCGCCGTGCATCTCACCGAGGGCGAGACCCTGGCGGTCGGGGTGGCGGCCGACTTCTCCCGCGGCCCGGTCCCGGCGCTGAACGGCCGGGTGATCCTGCGGCACCGGGACGGCATCGGCGGCATCGCCACCTCCGGGCGGCAGGGGCGCTCCTTCTCCCTCGGGCTCGCCGATTCGGTGACGGTGCTCGCCCGGAGCGCCGCCGCGGCGGACGCCGCCGCGACGCTGATCGCCAACGCGGTCGACCTGCCCGGGCATCCGGGCGTCGAGCGCGCACCCGCGACCGCCCTCGACCCGGATTCCGACCTCGGGTCCCGCCTCGTCACGGTCGCGGTGCCGCCCCTCTCCGGCGACGAGAACGCCGCCGCCCTCGAGGCCGGGCTGCGCCGGGCGGGTGCAATGCGCGCCGCCGGCCTGATCCGCTCCGCCGCCCTGATGCTCCAGGGCCGCTCCGTCGTTCTCGAAGACGCCAGCAATCTCGAAGGCACCCGGGAGATCCGCCCATGATCGAGGTCCGCAAGATCGTCGTCACCGTCGAGGAGGTCCGCCACGACGGCGGTCCGGTGCTCGGCACGCCCATCCTCAAGGGCTCGGTCGCCTGCCTGCTCAAGAACCCCTTCGCCGGGCGCTACGAGCCCGAGATCACCCCGATGATGGAGGCGTTGAAGCCGCTCGGCGTCGAGTGCGCCCGCAAGCTCCTCGACGCGCTCGGCGGCGATCCCGGCCGGATCGAGGCCTACGGCAAGGGCTCGCTCGTGGGGGCTTCGGGCGAATTGGAGCACGGGGCCCTGTGGCACGTGCCCGGCGGCTACGCGATGCGCGAGCTGCTCGGCCAGGCCCTCGCCATCGTGCCGTCGATGACCAAGGTCGGGCCGATGGGCGCCTCCCTCGACGTGCCGATCCACCACAAGGATGCGGCCTACGTTCGCTCCCACTTCGACGGCGTCACCGTGGCGGTGGCCGACGGCCCCCGCGCCGACGAGATCCTGTTCGCGCTCGCGATGACCACCGGCGGGCGCCCGCATGCCCGGGTCGGGGGGCTGGCGAAGGAGGGAATCGCGAAGTGGGACGGCCAGCGGTGAAGGATGGGGACGAGGCGGTGATCGCCTGTGCACGCGGCGCCTGTCGGAGACGGGTTTAGTCCTGGCGCGGGTCCCGCTCTCCCGAGCGGGCCAGCGGGTTCACACTTATCCTCCACGAGCTAACTCGTTGTAAAGGCGAGCGCTTCCCCTCCCCCTTGTGGGGAGGGGCCAGGGGTGGGGGTGGTGCCGGAGGAGGCTCAGTGGTGCCGTCTGCACCACCCCCGCCTCCAGCCCCTCCCCACAACCTGCAGCGATACCGGGCAAGCCCGGGATCGCCTGGGGAGGAGAGGCGCGCGATTTCCAGAGGAAGACGCTCCCGAACCCAAGATATGTGAACACGCAAGGCCACTCGGGCGAGGGAATCCCGCGCTCAAGACATGATCGACGCATCGATCGTTTGGAGGCGGTTTCGATCTACACCCCCCGGAACACGGCGTAGCCGAAGCGCGTGAACTTCAGGGGCAGGTGGAAATGCTCCGCCGCGTCGACGATGGTGAAGCGGAACGGCACCCGGTCGAGGAAGTGTGGGCCGGGCTGCCCGCGCGCCGCGAAGTAGTCGCCGAGGTGGAACACCGCCTCGTAGATCCCGGGTCCGATCCCGGTGCCGCGCACCACCGGGTGGTCGAAGCTGCCGTCCGGCCCGATCAACCCCTTGGCGACAAGGCGCGGGCCGGATGCCTCCAGGGCCGCGAGGGTGACCCGCAGGCCGAGGGCCGGGCAGCCCTCCGCCACGTCGACGGCATGGACCGAGATGCCGCCGCTCATCGGGCCGCCTCCCCGGGGAGCGTCGGCCAGCGATCGGCGAAGGGGCGGCGGCGCTCCAGCGCCTCGGCGAGGTCGAGGAGCAGGCCGTCGCGGCCGAACCCCGCCACGAGGTGGAGGCCGATCGGCATCCCGTCCGGCGCCGGGTCGACCGGCACGCTCACGCCCGGCAGGGAAGCGGCGTTGACCCAGCCCGAATAGACCGCATGGCCGCGAGGCCCCACCGGCTGCCCGTCGATCACCTCCGGATAGACCGCGTCGGCCGCCCAGGGCATCGCCGCGGCGGACGGCGTGACGATGAGGTCGAGGTCGGCGAGGGCCGCGTTCGCGGCGTTGCGCAGGGCCTGCACCCGCTCGAGGATCGCAGCGAGCAGCGTCGCGGGCGCCCGGGCGCCCTCCTGGGCAAGCGCCCGGTACGGTGCGCTCGCCCGCGCGGCGAGCGCCGGATCGGCCTCGAACAGCCGGGCGAGGCCGATCTTGCCGATCTCGGGCCACAGCGCGTTCAGCCCGGCGATCTCGAACGGCAGCGGTCCTTCCTCGACCGCGACGCCGAGCGCCGCGAGATCGCTGAGCGCCCGCCGGCAGGAGGCGGCGATGACGGGGTCAAGGGGCGCGTCGCCGATGCGCTCGACGTAGCGGGCGCGTAAACGACGCTCGGGGCGCGGAGCCGGTTCGAAGGTCGACCACAGCACCCGCGGGTCGGCGCCCTGCAGCAGGCTGAGCATCGCGCGGCTGTCGGCGACGGTGCGGGTGAGCGCGCCCGCCACCTCGAAGTCGAGGAGCGGCGAGGGCAGGCCGCCGAACCGCGGCACCCGGCCGAGGCTGCTTTTGAGCCCGACGAGGCCCGTATGGGCGGCGGGCCGGCGCAACGAGCCGCCACCGTCGGTGCCGAGCGCCACCGGCGCGTAGCCGGCCGCCGTCGCGGCGGCGCCCCCGCCGGTCGAGCCGCCGGGGGTGAGGGCGAGGTTCCACGGGTTGCGGGTGACGCCGAAACGGGCAGATGCCGTGTAACCCTGCACGGCGAATTCCGGCATCGTCGTCTTGGCGAGCATGACCAGGCCGGCGCGGCGAGCCCGCGCGACGGGCAATTCGTCGTAGGCCGAGGCCGCCGCCTCGCCCGGCTCGCCCGGCTCGCCGTAGGTCGAGGGCAGCCCCTCGGTGACCAGAAATTCCTTCACGGTCATCGGCACGCCGTCGAGGGGCGACAACGGCGTCCCGGCGCGCCAGCGGGCGGCGCTCGCCTCGGCTTCTGCACGCGCCCGCGGATTCTCGCGCGCGATGGCGTTGAGATGCGGCTCCCAGGCCGCGGCGCGGCCTTGCGCGGCCTCCAGCGCATCGACCGGCGAGGCCCGGCCCGCGGCGAAGAGCCGGCCGAGCTCGATCGCGGAGAGTCGCCACAGCTCCGTGCTCATCCGATGTCTCCGATGGTCAAGTGGTGGACCGACATGAGGTTTCCCGGAAATGGCATACGATTTGCTGCGTTCCGGCAGCAAGATCGATGCCGCAGGAACCACCATCGTGACACCATCCGGATCGCGCACAGGACCCCAGGCCGAGGGCCGGTCGGTCGTGCTCGACGGCCTCACCCACCGCTACGGCGGCGCCGTCGCGGTGGAGAACGTCAACCTCGACATCAAGGGGGGCGAGCTGGTCTCGCTGCTCGGGCCCTCGGGCTGCGGCAAGACCACGTTGCTGCGCATCGTCGCCGGCTTCCTGCGCCAGACCGAGGGGCGGGTGATCGTCGGGGATCAGGTCATCGACGCCCTGCCGCCGAGCCGGCGCGCCGTCGGCATCGTGTTCCAGAACTACGCCCTGTTCCCGCACCTGACGGTGGCCGAGAACGTCGCCTACGGGCTCGCCGCCCGCGGCGCATCCCGGACCGAGCAGGCGGCGGAAGCCAAGCGCCTGCTCGATCTCGTGCAGCTGGGGCATGCCGGCAGCCGCTATCCGCGCCAGCTCTCCGGCGGGCAGCAGCAGCGGGTGGCGCTCGCCCGCGCGCTCGCCATCCGCCCGGCCGTGCTGCTCCTCGACGAGCCCTTCGCGGCTCTGGACAAGAACCTGCGCCTCGACATGCAGATCGAGGTGAAGCGGCTCCAGCGCGTCGCCGGCGTCACCACGCTGCTGGTCACCCACGACCAGGAGGAGGCCCTGTCGCTCTCCGACCGGGTGGCGGTGCTCTCGAACGGGCGGCTCGAGCAGTTCGCCGCGCCGACGACCGTGTACGACGCGCCCGAGAGCCTGTTCGTCAACACCTTCGTCGGCTCGGCCAACGCGGTGCCCGGCGTGCTCCTCGGGCAGGACGGGAACGGGCCGCGGGTCGCGCTCGATGCCGGCGGCGAGGTCCTGGCCCGGCCGCTCGCCCGGCCGATCGCACCGGGATCGCGCGTCACCTTGTGCCTGCGCCCCGAGCACCTGCGCCTCACGGACGGGCAGGACGGCATCGCGGGCGTGGTCGAGATGGCGCTGCCGCTCGGCCCCACCGTCGTCCACGAGGTCCGGGTCGGCGCCGGCCGTCCGCTCAAGATCGCCGAGCCGCGCCTCGGCGGCGGTCTTCTGCGGCCCCCCGGCACGCCGGTGCGCATCGCCGTCGCCCCCGGCCTCGCCTCCGCCTTCCCGGCCGCCGCCTGATCGTCCCAGGAGTTTTTCCCGATGCTCGACCGCCGCACGCTTCTCACCACCGCCCTGTCGCTCGGCGCGATGGAGCTGTTTCCCGGCCTGTCCTTCGCCCAGGCGCGGCCGCTCGTCTTCGCCACCTTCACCGGCAGCTGGGAGGAGGCGCACAAGGCCGTGCTGGTGCCGGCCTTCCGCAAGGAGACGAACAACGCCCCGATCGTCCTCGACCCGATGCTGTCGGTCGACCAGATCGCCAAGGTCTCGGCCGCCAAGGCCAACCCGCCGATCGACGTGATGCTGCACGATCCCGGCCCGGCGCTCACCGCGCTCGCCCAGGACCTCGTCGAGCCCTATCCGGTCGAGCGCAGCGCCGCCTTCAAGGACCTGATCCCCGACGCGCAGGACCCGCACGGCCCAGCCGCCTTCTTCCAGGTCGTCGGCCTGACCTACAACCCCGACACGGTGAAGACCCCGCCGACCTCCTGGGCCGACCTGTGGCGGCCCGAATACAAGGGCCGGGTCGGCATCACCAACATGAACTCGACGCTCGGCACCGGCTTCATGGTCGAGATCGCCAAGATGCATGGCGGCTCGGAATCGAACATCGATCCCGCCTTCAAGGCGATGGAGACGCTGAAGCCCAACCTCTCGGCGGTGGCGGCCAATCCCGGCGCGCTCGCCACCCTGTTCCAGCAGGGCCAGGTCGACATCTCGCCCGGCAACTTCAACGCGATCCAGATCCTGAAGGCCAAGGGCGTGCCGGTGGAGTTCGTGGCGCCCAAGGAAGGGGCGATCGCGTTCAAGACCCTGATCCAGATCGTCAAGAACTCGCCCAACCGCGAACTGGCGTTCAAGCTGATCGAGGCGGCGATCTCCGAGCCGGTCCAGACCCGGCTGATGCAGGCGCCCTACCTCGTGGTCCCCACCAACACCAAGGTCAAGATGACCGGCGAGATCGCCCGGGTCCTGGCGAAGGACACCGACGACCTCAAGAAGAAGTTCGTGTTCCAGGACTGGAAGACGATCAACGCACAGCGCCCGGCCTGGATCGAGCGGTTCAACCGCGAGATCAAGCTGTAACGTCGCCTCCGCTTGATCTGCTTCAGCCAAGATAAGGCGCGGGATCCCCTCTCCCGAGTGGGAGAGGGGAGACGCGCTCTACCTTGACCTTGGTAGATCACGTGGAAGCCGTAGAAGGAATTGTCCCCGTGGCCCTGCCGGACGTCACCACCTACCCCTTGCGGCTGGCAAGCCCGCTCGCCCTGTTCTTCGCGGCGTTCTTCGCCGCGCCCCTGGTGGCGCTCCTCGGGCTGTCGCTCCAGGGGCCGGACGGGCATCTCGGCCTGTCGCAATACGCGGCGTTCCTGGGCGACGGCTTCAGCCTCGGCGTGCTCCTCGGCACGCTCTGGCTCGGGCTCAAAGTGACCGCCGCCTGCCTCGTCCTCGGCCTGCCGCTCGCCCTCGTCGCGACCCGGGCCGGGGGCTGGGTGCGCGGCGTCATCATCCTGGCGGTGCTGACGCCGCTCCTCACCAGCGTGGTCATCCGCACCTTCGCGTGGATCGTGATCCTCGGCCGCCAGGGGGTGGTCAATTCCGTCCTGTCCTCGCTCGGGCTGACCGAGACGCCGCTGCGGATGCTCTACGCCGAAGGCGGCCTCGTCGCAGCGCTCGCCCAGGTGCAGATGCCCCTCATGGTGCTGCCGCTGATGACGGCGCTCGCGCGCATCGACCCGAGCCTGTGGGACGCTTCCGAGGCGCTCGGCGCCGGGCGCTGGCGCACGTTCTTCCGCGTGACCCTGCCGCTGTGCCTGCCGGGCCTGATCGCCGGGGCGGTCCTCACCTTCGCGGCGGCGATCTCCGGCTTCATCACCCAGTCGCTGATCGGCGGCGGGCAGATGCTGTTCATGCCGGGCTACATCTACCAGCAGGCCATCGCGCTCCAGAACTGGCCCTTCGCGGCGGCGATGTCGGTGATCTTCCTCGTCGCGGTGCTCGCCGTGGTCGTGGCCTTCAACGCGCTCGGGCGCCTCGCCCGCGGCTACGCGCAGACCTGAGGTTCCCCGATGTCCCGCTCCCCCGGCGCCCTCGACCGTCTCAGCTTCGAAGGAATGGTGTACCTCCTGGCGGCACTCGCCCTGGTGCTGCTGCTTAGCCCCACCCTCATCGTGCTGGTGGTCTCGTTCACCGACGGGCTGTCCCTGCGCTTCCCGCCGCCGGGCTACTCGCTCCGCTGGTACGGGGAGCTGATGGAGGCCTGGCAGCTGCACTACGCGCTCAAGAACAGCCTCACCGTCGCGGTCTTCGCCACGGCGCTGGCGGTCGGGCTGGGCGTGCTGGCGGCGCTCGCGGTGGCGCGCTCGCCGCGGCTCTCGGCGCGCCTCCTCGACAGCTTCTTCCTCTCGCCGCTGATCCTGCCGGCGCTCGCCTTCGGGCTGTCGAGCCTGATGTTCTTCTCGCTGCTCGGCTGGCCGGTCTCGGTCTCGACCCTGGTGCTCGGCCACACCGTGGTCTGCGTGCCCTACGTGGTGCGCAACACCGTGGCGGCGCTGACCCAGCTCCAGCCGTCGCTGCTCGAGGGCTCGGCGAGCCTCGGCGCCTCGCGGCTCTACACGTTCCGCCGCATCACCCTGCCGCTGATCCGCCCCGGCATCCTGTCGGGCGGCTTCCTCGCCTTCATGGCCTCGTTCGACAACATCCCGGTCTCGCTGTTCCTGCGCGACGCCGCCACCGACATGCTGCCGATCCGGATGTGGCAGGACCTGGAGGGCCGCCTCGACGTGACCATCGCGGCACTCTCGGGGATCCTGATCGTCGCGACGATCGGGGGGATCGCCGTGATGGAGCGGGTGACGGGGCTGTCGCGGCGGCTGGTGTGACGCGCAGCAGCCTCCTCAGATGGGCGTGCCTGTTCGGTGATGAGGAAGGCGCGGGATCTTCCCCTCTCCCCGCGGGCGGGGAGAGGGCCGAACCCTCGTTCAGAGGGTTCGGCAAGCCCGGAGGGCGAGGGTGAGGGGGTGTTCCCGGAAGAGCATCACTCGTCGAGCCCCCCTCACCCTCGCTCCGGCTTCGCCTGCGCTCGCCGTGTCTCCTGAACGGAGACACGGCCCTCTCCCCGCCCGCGGGGAGAGGAGAAAGTCCCCGCCTCTTCTGTTCTCGAACAGTCCCGTCCCAGAGGTAGAGGTACGAACTCGGTCGACGTGTTTCTTTCGAGTATAACGATGATCGAGGCCCCTTTGGCAGCGTCTCTCCCGGCCTCTCCCGACGCCCCGCCCCGCCCCGCCTCCTCCCTCGCCGAGCAGGCCGCCGGCGCCCTGCGCCGGCTGATCCTGCTCAACCTGCTCCCTCCCGGCGAGGTCCTGAACGAGCCCGACCTCGTCGCCCGCCTCGGCGTCTCGCGCACGCCGGTGCGCGAGGCCCTGAAGCTGCTCGCCGGCGAGGGCCTGGTCACCTTGCGGCGCAACCGGGCCGCCCTGGTGGCCCGGCTCGATCCCGCCGACCTCGTGCCGCTGTTCGAACTGGAGGTGGCGCTGGAGAGCTTCTGCGCGGGGCTCGCCGCCGAGCGGATGAAAGCGGCCGAGATCGACCGGCTCGCCCGGCTCCAGGGCGCCCTGGAGGCGGCGGAGCACGACCGCGACGCCTATACCCGGCTCAACCGCCAGGCCCACCAGCTGATCGTGACGGCCGCCCGCAGCCCGGCGATTGCCGAGGCCCACGGCCGGGCCTTCGCCCGGCTGGAGCGGGCCCGCAACTTCGCCCTCGCGGCGGACGGCCGGGTGGCGGAATCGCTCGCCGAGCACCGGGCGATCCTGGAGGCACTGCGGGCCCGCGACCCCGAGCGCGCCCGGACCCTGATGCACGCCCACGTCGCCCGCACCCAGGCCCTGATGGTGGCCCGCCTGACCGAAGGACCGCGCCGATGACCGACACGGACGAGACGATCGCGGCGCTCGGGGTGATCCTGCCCTCCTCGAACCGGGTGGTCGAGCGGGCGACCGAAGCCCGGCTCGCCCACCTGCCCGTCGCCGCCTGCTACACCCGGGTGCCCTACGGGGCGATGCTGAAGGGCGAGGCTTACGACGAGTCCGTCTTCCTCGCCGCCGCCGATCTCCTCGCCGATGCCGGCGTCGCGGCCCTGTGCTGGAACGCCACCCGCGGCGCGGCCCTCGGCTTCTCGCCCGACGAGCGCCTGTGCGCGGCGATCACCCGCCGCACCGGCCTGCCGATGGTGACGACGGCGCTGGCCGCGCGAGAGACGATCACGCTCGCCGGCTACCGCCGCCTCGGCCTCGTGGTGCAGGGCGGTCCGGGGGAGGCCGAGCTGGTCCGCGCCCGCTTCGGGGAATCGGGCATCGCGATCGGCCCCGCCGCCTGCCTCGGCATCACCGAGAACCGCCTCGCCGCCGCGGTGACCCCGGCCCGCCTCGCGCAGGCCGCGCGGGAGGCGGCGGCCGGTTCGGAGGGGGTGCTGATCTGGAGCACCAACCTGCCCGGCTGGCGCCTGCCGCCAGCCCTCGACGGGGTACCGCTCCTCGACGCGACGACGATCGGCACGAAGGCGCTGCTGGCGGCGGCCGGGGTCGCGCGCGCCTGACGCAAACCGCATGGCACCCCTGCGAGCGCCCCGCCGGCGCCCTGTGCTAAGGCTGTCGCCACGCCCGGAAAGAGGCGTGCGGGAGGCGAAGACGGGCGCGGCCGGCGCCCCCGCGCGCTTGGACAGCCGGGCTCCGGTCCACAGCAGGCAGCCCCCATGAGCCTCATCACCTATCTCACCCGGATCCAGTTCGAGCGCGGCGCCGTCCGGCTGATCGGCGAGGAGCTGGCGCTTCTCGGTGCGCAAAAGCCCCTGATCGTCACCGATCGCGGCGTCGTGGCGGCCGGCCTCATCGCCCGCGTCCTCGACGCCGCCGGCCTTGCCGCGGACACCCCGGTCTTCGACGGCACGCCCGAGAACCCGACCGAGGAGGCGACGCTGGAGGCCCGCGACCGCTTCAAGGCGGAAGGGTGCGATTCGGTGATCGCGGTCGGCGGCGGCTCACCCCTCGACCTCGCCAAGGGCGTGGCCCTGCTCGCCACCCACGACGAGCCGCTCGCCACCTACGCGGCGATCCTCGGCGGCATCCCGCGCATCCGGGCCGACCAGCCCCCGGTGATCGCCGTGCCGACCACCGCCGGCACCGGCAGCGAGGTCGGCCGCGCCGCCCTCATCACGCTCGCCGACGGGCGCAAGCTCGGCTTCATCTCGCCCCACCTGATCCCGAACGTGGCGATCTGCGACCCCGAGCTGACGCTCGGCCTGCCCCCCGGCCTCACGGCCGCCACCGGCATGGACGCGCTCACCCACTGCATCGAGACCTATCTCAGCCCCCGCCACAACCCGCCGGCCGAGGCGATCGCCCTCGACGGTCTCGCCCGTGCCACCCGCTCGCTCGTCCGCGCCGTGCGCGACGGCAGCGACATCGCGGCGCGCGAGGACATGATGATGGCCGCGCTCGAGGGCGGCATGACCTTCCAGAAGGGCTTAGGCGCGGTCCACTCGATGTCGCACGCGCTCGGCGGCCTGAAGGCCAAGCGCCTGCACCACGGCACGCTCAATGCCGTGATCCTGCCCCACCTGCTGCGCTTCAACGCCCCGGCCTGCGAGGAGAAGTACGGCGCCCTGCGCAAGGCCATGAACCTGCCCGAGGGCGCCGACCTCGCCGCGGCGGTCGAGGCGCTGAACCGCGATCTCGGCCTGCCGGCCGATCTCGCCGCCATGGGGGTGACGGAAGGAGATTGCGAGGCGCTGATCACCCGCGCGGTCGAGGATCACTCGACGGCGACCAACGGCCGGCCGGTCGGGGCGGAGGAGTTCCGGGCGCTGTTCCGGGCCTCGCTGCACGGGCGGGCGGCGTAGCATCCGCGACGAACCGGTTCGCGCCGCGCCGGACGATGCTCCGGGCGGCCTGCCGGCGGGGCGGGAGGGTTCGGGGCGCGCCCGCCCCTCCCGGTCTCTACGCGACAGTCACCTGTCGCCGACGCTCACTCGAGACTCAACCAGCCTTCTTGGCGCGCTCGATGCCCTCGAGGATCAGGCGCTGCGCCTCGGCCTTGTCGCCCCAGCGCACGATCTTGACCCACTTGCCGGGCTCGAGATCCTTGTAGTGCTCGAAGAAGTGCTGGATCTGGTGGATCGTGATGTCGGGCAGGTCGGTGTAGTTCTCGACCCGGTCGTAGCGCTTGGTCAGGTTGCGCGACGGCACGGCGATGATCTTCTCGTCCTCGCCGGCATTGTCCTCCATCACCAGCACGCCGACCGGGCGCACGCTCATCACCGCGCCGGGCACGATCGCCCGGGTGTTGGCGACCAGCACGTCGCACGGGTCGCCGTCGCCCGACAGGGTGTGGGGGATGAAGCCGTAATTCCCCGGGTAATGCATCGCGGTGTAGAGGAACCGGTCGACGATCAGCGTCCCGGCATCCTTGTCCATCTCGTACTTGATCGGCTCGCCGCCGACCGGAACCTCGATGACGACGTTGACGTCTTCGGGCGGGTTCTTGCCGATGGAGATAGCATCGAGGCGCATGAGCAAACTCCCTGCAAGGGCGCGAATGCCCCTGATTGGCGCGGTTCCAAGTGTCTCTCGCGAAAACCCCCGGGTCGCCGTCATTGCTCGCCGTGGCGGCGTGAGCGTAGCGGGAGCTTCGTGAGGTGCACTTAGAGGGACGCGGGCGCCCGCACAAGCGTCGCGACGCGAGGGCGGTCGCGCCAGTCGAGGACAAGTTCCGCCCCGGACAGCCCGCGGGCGATGACCGTCGCCCTCAGGGTCGTTGCTGGGGAATGATCGCCGATTGGGCAATCGTCCGCCTGCCCGATCAACCGGGAGGCACGAGGTCGCCCCGCCCGGGGCTCCGTCGCGCCGGTCAGCCGAACAGGTAGGCGACCTTGTGCAGGTCGGCGCCGGCGATGCGGTCGGTCGCCTCGGCCACCACGCGCCCGCCCATCCGCTCGTAGAAGTCCCGCGCCCGGTCGTTCTCGGCGAGCGACCACACCGCGACCCGGCGCACGTCCCGGTCGGCGAGGTCGTTGCGCACCGCCCGGAACAGCCGGGTGCCGTAGCCCAGCCCCTGGTAGGTCGGCGCGAGGTAGATCTCGTCGACCTCGCCCTCGGCCTTCAGCCCCCGGTCGCGGCAGCGGCCGTAGGAGACGTAGCCGATGACGCTCTCGCCCAGTTCCAGCACCACCAGTGGCCGGTTGCGGCCGATCGTGGAGCGCCACCAGCGCGGCCCGCGCCGGGACAGCATGCGGTCGAGGGCGACGCCCGGGATGATGCCCTGATAGGCCTCGCGCCAGGCGGCGTCGAAGATCTCCGACAGCATCCCGGCATCCTGTTCGCGGGCCCGGCGGATGCTGACGACCTGAGTGCTCACGGCCTTCCCCCTCGATTGTTAGAGCGTTTTCCGACGAAGCGGAAACCGGTTCGTCGAAGAAAACGCGACAAAATCAAAGACCTAGAGCGCCAGCCGGTCGCAACGCGATCGGCTGGCGCTCTAGCCGACGGATCGCGTCCCTACGATGCGGGGCAGGCGTCGCAAGCGCAATGCCAGGCTTGTGCGCCGGCTCATCAGGCGGCCCGTCGTTGCGGCCAGGCCACGCGGCTGGTAGAGCGGCGCGTTGCGCTTCGCGCGAATCGCGAACGTTCCCTTAAAGCCAGGCGCCCGCTCCTTCGTGCTCAACCGTTTCCTCCCGCCCGAGACCCGCTACGCCCGCCGCATGGCTCGCATCGCCCGCTGGGAGAAGCCGATCGCCGGCCCGGGCGGCCGGCTGCGCGCCTGGGCCAACATGCTGCTGATCGACCACGGCGTGATCCGCCTGGCCTATCTCAACCGCCACCGGATCGGGCGCGGGATGGTCTGGCGCTCGGCCCAGCCGGCGCCGCACGACCTCGCCTGGTTCCGGCGCCAGGGCGTGCGCACGATCATCTCGCTGCGCGGCGGGCGCGAGCACGGCTCCTGGCAGCTCCAGCGCGAGGCCTGCGAGCGCGAGGGGCTGCAGCTCGTCGAGTTCGTGATGCGCTCGCGCGAGGCGCCCGACCGGGCGACGCTGCTCGCCGCCCGGGACTTCTTCGCCGGCCTCGCCTATCCGGCGGTGCTGCACTGCAAGTCCGGCGCCGACCGGGCGGGGCTCGCCGCCGCGCTCTACCTGATCCTGCACGAGGGCCGGCCGGTGCGCGAGGCGGCGCGCCAGCTCTCGGCGCGGTTCGGCCATTTCCGCTTCGCCAAGACCGGCATCCTCGACGCGTTCTTCGAGCGCTACCTCACCGAGGGGGAGCCGAAGGGCCTGAGCTTCATGGACTGGGTCGAGCACGTCTACGATCCCGAGGCGCTCAAGCGCGACTTCCGCACCGGCCTGTGGTCGGACCTGCTGGTCGACCGGCTGCTGCGGCGGGAGTGATCAACCCCGGGTCGTCAGCAGCACCCCCGCCCCGATCGCCAGGATCGCCCCGACATGGAGCGGGTCCGGCACCTCGCCGAGGACCGGGATCGCCAGCAGGGTCGCGATCACCGGCACGAGCGCCGTGAAGGCCGGAGTGCGCCGGCCGATCAGCGCCAGCGAGCGGTTGAAGGCGATGAGCGCCACCACGCTCACCAGCACCCCCTGGTAGACCGCCTGGATCGCCAGCTCCGCCGCCGGCGCCTGCGCGAGGTGCGACAGCCCGGAGGCGAGGTAGAGCGGGATGTAGGTGAGAAGCGAGCCGACGCAGACCAGGGCCGTCGCCTCCAGCGCCGTGAGGCGGGAGCGGCGCATCCGCACCGTGCCGGCGGCCCACAGGAAGGCGGCGGTGAGGAGGAGCGCGTAGCCGAACAGCTCGTCGGCGTCGCGAAAGCCTCCCGCGAGGGTGAGCGCCCCGGCGGCGATCAGCCCGAGGCCGGCGAGCGCGAGGCGCCCGGGTCGGTCGCCCAGCACCAGCGCGCCGAGGAGGGCGGCAAAGAGCGGCATCGTGCCGGGTGTCAGCGCCGCGCCGTGGCCGGCCGGCGCGTAGCGCAGGGCGACCGAGATCAGGAGCGCGAAGGGTGCGCCCTGCGCCAGGTAGAGGAACGCCCCGTCGACGAGCGCGCGCCGGTCGAGGCCGCGCAGGCGCAGGGCCAGCACCGGTAGCAGCAGGCAGCCGCCGATGCCGAAGCGCAGCGCCACGAGGTCGGCCGGCCCGAGCACGCCCCCCGCCCCCACCGTCCGCCGGGTGACGACGAACCAGCCGCCCCACAGGCTGATCGCCAGCAGCGCGAAGGCGACGCCCTCCGCGAGGCGCCCCCCGGTCGGCGCCTCGGGGACGAGCGGCCTCACGAGGCCTGCGCCGCGGAAGCCGGCTCGCGGTCGTCGGCGAGCTGGAGCCGGTGCAGCCGGGCATATGTGCCGCCCCGCGCGATCAGCGCGGCGTGGCTGCCGGTCTCGGCGATCCGGCCGCCCTCCATCGCGACGATCAGGTCGGCGTCGCGCACCGTCGAGAGGCGGTGGGCGATGACGAGCGTGGTGCGCCCGCGCATCAGCCGGGTCAGCGCCGCCTGGACGAGCTGCTCGGATTCGGCGTCGAGCGCCGAGGTCGCCTCGTCGAGGAGCAGGATCGGCGCGTCGCGCAGGAAGGCGCGGGCGAGCGCGATGCGCTGGCGCTCGCCGCCCGACAGCCGGTTGCCGGCGGGCCCGACCCGGAAGTCGTAGCCCTCGGCCTTGGCGATGATGAAGCCGTGGGCGGCCGCGGCCTCCGCCGCCGCCTCGATCTCCTGGCGGCTCGCGCCCTCGCGGCCGAAGGCGATGTTCTGCGCGATGGTGTCGTCGAACAGCACCACCTCCTGCGACACCACCGCGACGGCGCGGCGGAGCGAGGCCAGCGTCACGTCGCGCACGTCCTGCCCGTCGATGGCCACGCGGCCCTCCGCGACGTCGTAGAGCCGCGGCACCAGGGAGAGCAGCGTCGACTTGCCCGAGCCCGAGCGGCCGACCAGCGCCGTGGTGCGCCCGGCCGGCACGGTGAGGTCGATGCCCTCCAGCGCCGGCGCGTCGTCGCGGTAGCGGAAGCGCACGCCCTCGAACCGCACCTCGCCGCCGGCGACGCGCAAGGGCGGCGCGCCGGGCTTCTCCCGGATCGTCGGCGCCTCGTCCATCAGCGCGAAGGTGCGCGAGAGGGCAGCCAGCGCCTCCTGGAGGATGGCGTTGAGGTTGCCGAGCGCGCGGGCCGGCTGGGCGGCGAGCAGCAGCGCCGCGACGTAGCCGGTGAAGTCGCCGACCGTCTTCTCGCCCGAGAGGATGCGGTGGCCGATGAAGGCGAGCACGCCCGCCACCGCGAGCCCGCCGCCGACCTCGAGCAGCGGGTCGAGCCGGCCGCGGGCATTGGCGGCCTTCATCTTGAGGCGGCGCACCTCGTCGAGGGCGTCGCGGGTGCGGCCCTTGAGGTAGCCCTCCAGCCCGTAGGTCTTGGCGACGCGCACGCCGGCCAGGCTCTCGCTGATGAGGCTCGCGGTGACGCCGACCTGCTCCTGGGTCGAGGTCGAGACCCGGCGCAGCTTCTTGCCGATCCGGGCGATCGGCCCGGCGACGAACGGCACCGTGACCCCGGCGACGAGGGTCAGCCAGGGGTCCATCCACACCATGGCGCAGACCAGCGCCACCAGCATCGCCACGTCGCGAAGCAGCACGGTCGAGATGCGCGTCAGCGCCTCCTTGATGAAGGCGAAGTCGGTGGTGAAGCGCTGGGTCAGGCTCGCCGGGCTCTCGCGGCCGATCTGGGCGAGGTCCTGCTCGATCATGTGGCCGTAGAGCGCCGCCTGCATGTCGGCCTCGATCCGGGTGACGACCCGGTTGGTCAGCACCGTCTGGCCCAGCAGCGCGAAGCCCCGCACCGCGGTGACGGCGATGACCAGCACCGGGCCGTAGGCGAGCGCCCCGGCATCCTTGGCTTCGAAGGCGTCGAAGGCGGCCTTGATGAGCGTCGGGTAGAAGCCGGTGGCGGCGCCGATCACCGCGATCAGCACGAGCACGAGGCCGAGCGTGCCGGCATGCGGCCGCAGCCAGTCGCGCCACAGCCGGGTGAGCAGCGGCAGCATGTCGCCGGAGAGGAGGGGGCGCCGCGCCATGATGCTCGCTTCGTCCGTGGAATCGGACGCCGCGCTACCACGGTGGTCGGGGAGCGGCAATTCGGGGCGGCGCGCGGCTGGGCTGCGGCGGCGCCCCTAATGCATCATCGCGATCGCCGCGTGGATCACGGTCGCCCCGCCGATCGGCGCGAGGAACCACAGCATGATGTTGACGACGATGATCCAGACCAGCACCCGCTCCTGACGCCCGGTCAGCCGGGGCTGGGGCGGGCGCGGCGGCGGCTCCCAGGGCGGCCGCCATCCTCCCTCGACGAACATCGGCGCCTCCGCTCGGGCATGTGCCTGCGAAAAGGTAGGGGGGCAGGGCGGCGGTGTCAGTGCGGCGTGTTGTGCCTGGAGACCCGCTCAGGCCAGGGGCCCCCGTCCGCTGGCGTTCCATGACGGACGCGGATCGGTTCTCCCGAAACCAAACGGAATCCGCTGCTTTGACGGCATGAACGCGTCGAGGTCGACATGCTGTACGAACTTGCCACCCTCTCGTGCCCGCTACTTGCGGTCGGGCAGGTTTCCGAGGGCATCCACGCTTGGGCCGGTGACAGTGAAGCCAAGGGTGAATTGCTCGGCTGCTGGCGAACGGAGATCGGCACGCTCGGTCGAGTGCTCGCGCTGCGCCGGTTCGAGGCACCGGAGGACATGACGGCCGAGCGCCGCCGAGCCCTTCTCAGTGCCAACCCGTTCAATGCCGGGACCGTGGTCACGGGGCTCGAGATGGACAGCTACGCGCCATTCCCGTTTCTGCCGCCGATCCGGACCGGGGAGCGCGGCGGGGTGTACGAGTTCAGAACCTACCGCCTCAAGCCCGGCGGGCTGCCGCCGACGCTCTCGGGCTGGGAAGCCGCCATCGCACCGGCACGGGAGTACACGGAGCACCTCGTCGTGAACATGTACGCCCTCGACGGAGCGCCGCGGATCACGCACGTCTGGGCCTTCGCGAGCCTGGAGGAGCGGAGCGGATTGCGTGCCCGCGCTTACGGCGCGGGCGTCTGGCCGCCGAAGGGCGGGCCCGAGCAGATCGTGGAGGCAACCTCGACCATCGCGCTTCCGACAGGAAAAAATCCACTGTCCTGACAACGACCGGTGGCTGCGTCCGCTCCCCTGAGCGGCCCTTCGCGCAGTCAGGCCGAGGGGCTGCCCCTCAGCCCTTGTCGCGCATCAGCCGTGCCTTGTCGCGCTGCCAGTCGCGCTCCTTCGCCGTCTCGCGCTTATCGTGGAGCTTCTTGCCGCGGCCTAAGCCCAGCTCGACTTTCGCCCGGCCGCGCTCGTTGAAGTAGATCTTCAGCGGCACCACCGTGTAGCCCTCGCGCTGGGTCGCGCCGATGAACTTGTCGATCTGGCGCCGGTGCAGCAGCAGGCGGCGGGGCCGCTTGGTGTCGTGGTTGAAGCGGTTCGCCTCGAGGTATTCGGGGATGTAGGCGTTGAACAGCAGGAGGTCGTTGCCCGACGGGCCGGCGAAGGCCTCGCCGATCGTCGCCTTGCCGCCGCGCAGGGACTTCACCTCGGTGCCCGTCAGCGCGATGCCCGCCTCGACCGTGTCGGTGATCTCGTAGTTGAAGCGGGCCTTCCGGTTGTCGGCGACGACGCGGTTCTTCGGCTCGGGTTTCTTGGCCATCGGGCGGCGGGGATCCTGGCAGGCGGGCGGCGGGAGCCGGGAGGCCCCCGCCCTCATATAAGGTGCGGCTCAGCCGTTGGTGAGGCCGGCGTGGCGCAGCGCCCCGTCGACGAGGCTCCTCGTGCCCTCCCCCACCGGCACCATCGGCAGGCGCACGTCCTCGCGCATCAGGCCGAGACGGGCGAGGGCGTACTTCGTCGGCGACGGGTTGGTCTCGGCGAAGAGGTGGGTGTGGAGCGGCATCAAGCGGTCCTGGAGCGTGAGCGCCTTGCGGAAGTCGCCCGACAGACAGGCCTCCTGGAAGTCGGCGCACAGGCGCGGGGCGACGTTCGAGGTCACCGAGATGGTGCCGTGGCCGCCATGGGCCATGAATCCCAGGGCGGTCGCATCTTCGCCAGAAAGTTGGACGAAGTCTTCGCCCATGGCTTGGCGTTGGAGGCTAACCCGGGCGACGTTGGCGGTGGCGTCCTTCACCCCGGCGATGTTCGGCAGCTCGAACAGCCGGGCCATGGTGTCGACGCTCATGTCGATCACCGAGCGACCGGGGATGTTGTAGATCAGGATGGGAATGCCGACCGCATCGTTCACCGCCTTGAAGTGCTGGTACAGCCCTTCCTGGGTCGGCTTGTTGTAGTAGGGCGTGACGATGAGCAGCGCGTCCGCGCCGGCCTTCTCCGCATGACGGGACCGCTCGATCGCCTCCGCGGTGGAGTTCGAGCCGGCGCCGGCCACCACCGGCACCTTGCCGGCGGCCTCGTCGATGCAGGCCTCGACCACCCGGTCGTGCTCGCCGTGGCTCAGCGTCGGGCTCTCGCCGGTGGTGCCGGTCGGCACCAGGCCGTGGGTGCCGTTCTCGATCTGCCAGGCCACGAAGGCCCGGAAGGCGTGCTCGTCGAAGGCGCCGTCGCGGAACGGCGTCACCAGGGCGGTGAGCGAGCCCTTCAGGCGCTGCGAAGTCTGCGTCGACGTCATGCTGGCGTTCCTCGCCCGGTCGGGGCGACGCCCCCGGGATCTCTGGTTGGAAGGCCGGCCCGCGTGAGGATCACCCGAGGGATCCGGCGTCGGGGGACCAACACCTCGGCCGTCCGGCGTCCGACACATACGGCTTCGGGAGCCCGCGCGCAAACGCTCCCGCGCCCGGCTCGCCGCGCGCAAACGTTCAAGTCCGCCCCCGCGTTCCGGCACGACCGGGCGCCAGGGTTAATCGCTTCTTAACGCGGCGCTCGCACGATGGGCGTCCGGTCTTTCCAGCTCTCCAGGGGAACGGGAACCATGCTGCTCTCGCCTCGACGGCGCCGCCTCGCGGTCCTCGCCCTCACGGTGTCCGGCGCCGCGCTGACCTCGCTGTCGGCGCTGGGCGGCTCGACCGTGGCGGCCCCGCCGGATGCCCCGGTCCCTGCGGCAGCCCTCGCCGCGACCGCCCTGCCCACTCCCGCCGCCCGGGCGGTCGAGCGGGTCGACGAGGACGGCCTGCGCGGCGCGGCGGAGCGGCTGCCCGCGACCGCCGCGGCCTTCGCCGCCGCCGACCCGGAGGTGCCGCTCCCCTTCCCCGCCCCGGACGCGACGATCACCCCGCCCGCCCCGGTGCCGAGCGTGCCCGATCCGGGCCGGCCGGTGCTCGGCACCGAGGTCGACGCCCCGGCCCTGCGCAGCGCGGTCGAGGCCTACCGGCGCGGCCAGGTGAGCGAGGGCGACCGGATCCGCGACGGGCTCAAGGACCCGGCCGCCCGCGCCCTCCTCGACTGGGTGGCGATCCGCGCCGGGGCCGGCATCGGCTTCGAGCGCACGGTCTCGTTCATCCGCGACAACCCGGACTGGCCGGTGGGCACCATGGTGCGCCGGCGCGCCGAGGAGGCCCTGCTCTCGCAGCGCAAGTCCCCGTCCCTGGTGCGGTCCTACTTCGCCGCGCGCCGGCCGCAGAGCCCGCCGGGCAAGTTCGCCCTGGCGCTCGCCTTCAAGGCCGACGGCCTGAACGAGGACGCCGCCGGCCTCGTGCGCGACCTGTGGCGCGAGGATACGTTCGGCCGCACCCTGGAATTGAAGGTCCTCGACGCCTTTCCGGGGCTCATCGGCGAGGTCGATCACCGCTACCGCATGGAGCGGGCGCTGATGAAGGAGGACTGGGACGCCGCCGGCCGCGCCGCCGCTTACGCCGGCAAGGCCTACGGCACCCTGGTACGCGCCCGCCGCGCCGTCGAGGCGAAGGCCGCGAACGCGGCGTCCGCCCTCGACGCGGTGCCGCCGAGCCTGCGCCAGGATTCCTCCTACCTCTATTCCCGCGCCCAGTACTTCCGCCGCCTCGACCGGCCGGCGGAGGCCGCCGCCGTGATGGTGCAGGCGCCGCGCAACCCCGAGGTCCTGGCCGATCCCGACGAGTGGTGGATCGAGCGCCGCATCGTCGCCCGCAAGCTGCTGGATTCCGGCGACGCCAGGGCGGCCTACGCGGTCGCCGCCGGCCACAGCGCCCGCACGGTCGAGAAGCGCATCGAGGCCGAGTTCCACGCCGGCTGGATCGCGCTCCGCTTCCTCCACGACCCCGCCCTCGCGGCGACGCACTTCGCCGCCGCCGCGGCGATCGCCGAGACGCCGATCTCGGTGGCGCGCGCCGCCTACTGGCAGGGCCGCGCCGCGGACGGCATGGGCCAGGCCGCCGAGGCCCGCGCCTTCTACGAGCGTGCGAGCGCCCAGCCGATCGCCTATTACGGCCAGCTCGCCCGGGCGAAGCTCGGCCAGTCGTCCCTGTCGCTGCGCCCGTGCAGCACCCTCGACGAGGCCGCGCGCACCGCCTTCGAGAACCGCAACGCCGTGCGGGCGCTTCGCCTGCTGGCGGCCGCCGGCCTCAAGGACTTGATGCTGCCGCTCTACATGGACTTCGCCCAGCGCCTCACCGAGCCGGCCGAGCTCAACGCGCTCGGCGACGTCGCGATGTCGCTCAACGATCCGCGCGCGCTCGTGGCGATCGGCAAGACCGCGGTGCAGCGCGGCCTGCCCCTCGACCGCCACGCCTACCCGACCAACGGCATCCCGGCCTACGAGGCGTCCTCGGCGGTGCCGCAGGTCGAGCGCGCGATGGTCTTCGCCATCGCCCGGCAGGAGAGCCAGTTCGATCCCCGGGCGCAGTCGAGCGTCGGCGCCCGCGGCCTGATGCAGATGATGCCGGCGACGGCGCAGCGCACCGCCCGCCGGGTCAGCGCCGCCTTCGACACCGACCGCCTGACCAGCGACCCGGCCTACAACGCCCGCCTCGGCCAGGCCCATCTCGGCGAGCTGATGGAGGATTGGCGCGGCTCCTACATCCTCGCCTTCGCCGCCTACAACGCCGGCGGCGGCAACGTGAAGAAGTGGATCGACGCCTACGGCGATCCCCGCAACCCGGGCGTCGATCCGGTCGACTGGGTCGAGCGCATCCCCTTCACCGAAACCCGCAACTACGTCCAGCGGGTGACCGAGAACCTGCAGGTCTACCGCACCCGCCTCGCCGAGGCCGGGGACGGGCGCAGCGCGCTGCTGATCGCGGACGACCTCAAGCGCGGGGCGCGGTGAGGGCCGAACCCCGTCGCGGGCCCCCGCGACGGGCTGACGATCAGACGTCGCCGACGAACCTCAGCACGTCCCACATCGTGAGGGTCGAGGATCCGGGGTTCACCAGCGGCGTCCACTCCCCGGGCTTGGCGTTGATGTAGGAATCCGGGTCGTCGTCCAGGATCGCGAAGAACGTCTCGAGGATGATCCGCCCGCCGACCGGCCCGAGCTGCGTGCCGGCGTCCGAATCCTTCTTGATGACCAGGACGCCCTTCTCGTTCTCCTCCATGGCGAAGGAGCCGTCCGGCTTGGCGAGGCAGGCCTGGCCCTCCGCCAGGATGTAGAGCCAGAGCGGCGTGTTCGCGTCGAGAGCGGCGGCATCGGCCGAGGAGATGCCCGGCATCTCGCTGAAGTGCAGGAGCCGCTCGCCGAAGCGCAGCGGGGGTGTCGTCGCACCGGAAATTCTCTTCGCGATGTCCTGTCCGGACGGAAGGCTGAAATTGTAGCCGCGCTTGAGGTTGCGCGCCGCCAGGGCGTCGAAGAGCGGGCCCGGCCCGGCGATCCGCGGCGGCAGGTGCCGCAGCGGGTCGACCAGCGTCGTATCGATCTTGTAGGCGTATTGCAGGCGGGTCGTGTCGGAGGGGACGTCCTTGCCGCCCACCTGCGCCGGGTTGCGGCCCTTCTGCCCGGGCGCCAGCCCGTTGGTGAAGAAGAGCGCCCAGTCGATCTTGTGGCTCTCCGGCAGGTCGCCGAATCCGACCAGGCTCTCGCCGGCATTGTCGGAGCCGTCGAAGATGCGCCTCTGGAATGTCCCGTTGAGCCGATAGGCGTTCCTGATTCCCGAATGCCCGAAGCGATAGGCGGCGCCCGTGAACTCGAGCGGCAGCGCATCGCGCATCGGCCCGCTCTCGTAGAGCAGGTAGGCCGTCCGCCGGTCCGCCGCATGGGCCGCCACGAAGGCGTCGTAGACCGGCTTCTGGACCACTCGCTTCAGGAAGTCGGTCACGACGATCTTCTGGTACGAGCGGACGACCTCGCGCCGCGCGGCGCGAAACAGCTCGTCCCCGGCGAGGCCCTGGATCTTGAAGTGCCGGATGACTGCATTGTGGAAATGGATGAAGGCGAGCTGCAACTGGCAGACGATCGAGTTCTCGTCGTTGCGGGGATCGCCGATGATCGCGCGGTGACTGGTCGGATCGTCGGGGCGGAAGCGCGTCGGGGCCCGCGGCAGGTCGAACGGCTTGGCGAGGTTCGTCGCGAGCCGCCCGTCGTTGTCGTACATGAAGGGGGCCGAGCCCGGCCCGAGCCCGTACAGGCAGTCGAGATCGAGCTTGGGCGTGCGCTCGTCGTTGGGGAAGCTGGATTTCGACGGGTCCGCGATCGTCGTCAGCGTCGAGCGCGTGTCGAGCGTCAAGTCGTGGTCGATGAACTGGCCGAGATAGGTATACCCTGCCGGAACGAACGGATTTTCCTGATCGTCGGGCGTGTCTGTTAGATTGTCTTTAGGTTGCGTGATGGCATCCGTGATGATCCCGATGACCTTGTCGGGATCGGACAGCCTGATCGGGGTATAATCTTCGTTCTTGATCAGCATTCGCGAGAACGATTTTTCCTGCGATCCCTGGCCGCCGTGCCCGCCACGCAATTGTGCGTCTGTTCCGACCAACATCGGAATCTCCTCGCTTCGAGATGGCGCGGCAGGATGATCCCTAACAGAGATATTATCGTCAGTAATTTGAATGACGGATGGTTTGCCGATGGCCGGCGGGTGCTGCTTCTGATCGGGAATATCGGCGCTTATGCGCCGGCGTCGAACCGCTCCCCCTCGTAATCGAGGTGGAGGTAGTCCGGATCGAACCGGGCGACCGCCGTCAGGGCGTCGAGGTCCGGGATGCCGAGCTGCTTGTCGCGCCAGTCGATCAGGCCGGACAGGCGCAGCTCGCGCAAGGTGCGGTTGACGTGCACGGCCGAGAGGCCGAGCGCGTCGGCGAGCTCGACCTGGGTGATCGGTAGCTCGCAGCGGCCCTCCCGCACCCGCCCGACCGCCTGCTGGCGGACGTAGACCTCGCAGAGCAGGTGGGCGACGCGCTCCAGCGCGGTGCGCCGGCCGATATTGACCAGCCATTCGCGGTGGATCGCCGCCGTCACCAGCACCTCCCACCACAGGGCCCGGGTCAGCCGCTCGTCGGCGTTCAGCATCTCCTCGAGCAGGCCGCGCGAGATCTTGGCCACCACCACCGGAGTGAGGGTGCCGAGCGCGTGGTCCATGCGGCGCAGGAGGAAGATGTTGAGGTCGCACAGGTCGCCCGGGAGCAGGAACGACATGATCTGGCGGCCGCCGTCGGCGAGCTGCTTGTAGCGGCAGACCCAGCCGGCGAGGATGAGGTTGACGTCGCTCGGCTCCTCGCCCTCCGCGATGACGTCCTGGTGCGTATCGTAGTTGACGATCCGGGCGCTCGCGGCCTGCTGCAGCAGCCGCTTGTCGGCGTCGCTCAGGCGGGTGAACCGTTCGAGCTTGCGGATCAGCGGATTCATCGTGCACCCCTCCGGCCCGCGGCTCGGCAGCGCGAGTTTCCCGTCGTTCCCGGCGGAAAGTTAGCGTCTGTCGCCGTCCAGTAAAGCGCCCGGCCGGGTGCGGGCACGACGCCGCACATCGTCGGGTTCTGCCTGCCTGACCTCACCGCCGCCCCGTCTCCCTTGCGGGAGGGCACCGGTCGAGCAGGGCGCGCCCGCTACCCCGTCCAGCCGAGATCCCGGCTGATCGCGGCGGCGACCGCCCGGACCGTCCCGGCGAGCGCCTCCATCCGGGCCTCGTCCATGTACTGCACCGTGCTCGTCACGCTGAACGCCGCGACGATCGCCCCGCTCGCGTCGCGGATCGGGCCGGCGACGCAAGCCACCTCGGGCTCGTTCTCCTCGCGGTCGTAGGCGATGCCCCGCGCCGCGTAGGCCCGCATCCGCGACAGCCAGGTCTCCAGGTCCGGGCTGTGGCCGCCGCGTGCCGCGCCGAGGCGGTGGAAGCCGCGCCAGCGCGCCTCGCCGAGATCGAGGATCAGCGCCTTGCCGAGGCCGGTCGACCAGACCGGCTGGCGCTCGCCGACCCGCGAGCTGATCTCGATGCGCCGGCGCCCCGGCAGCTTGTCGAGGTAGAGCGCCCAGTCGCCCTCCAGCACGCCGAGATGGATGGTGTCGCCGCATTCCGCCGACAGGCGCTCGAGATGGGGCCGCGCCACCCGGGTCACCGGCGTCGCCTGCTGGGCGCGAAACCCCAGTTCGAGGAGCTTGGGGCCGAGCGCGTAGCCGTCCCGGGGCGCGAAAGTGAGGTAGCGCTGCTCGACCAGCGCCGCGGCGAGCCGGTGGGTGGTGCTGCGCGTGGTGCCGAGCGACGCCGAGAGGGCTGCGAGATCGCGCGCGCCGCCCGCCACCGCCTCCAGGATGGCAAGGCCGCGCAGGAGCGTCTGGCTGCCCGGCGCCGCACCGGCCTCTGCGGTTGACGGCTTCGATCGCACCGGCGTATCGTCCCACATACAAGAACAAGATCCCATTATATGGGATCGAGTGGCGCGGCACCAGGGCCGTGCCGGAGGAAACGGAAATCCGGACCTCCGTCACGCCCCTGCCCGACGCCCCCATGCCTGCGCGCCGTGGCGCGCCCGGACGCCAAGGAGGGATCGACCCGATGAAGCTGTTGCGCTACGGCCCCGCGGGCCAGGAGAAGCCCGGTCTGCTCGATGCGGAGGGCCGCATCCGCGATCTCTCCGGCCACCTGCCCGATCTCGGCCCCGAGGCTCTCGCCCCCGAGGCGCTGGCCCGCCTCGCGGCGCTCGATGCCGGCAGCCTGCCGGTGGTCGAGGGCGAGCCGCGCCTCGGCACGCCGGTGGCCAACGTGGGCAAGTTCATCGCCATCGGCCTCAACTTCGCCGACCACGCCGCCGAGTCGAACCTGCCGGTGCCGAAAGAGCCGATCGTCTTCATGAAGGCGACCAGCTCGCTCTCGGGCCCGAACGACCCGGTGATGCTGCCGAAGGATTCGGTGAAGAGCGACTGGGAGGTCGAGCTCGGCATCGTCATCGGCCGCCGCGCCGCTTACGTCGAGGAGGGGCAGGCGCTCGACTTCGTGGCCGGCTACTGCCTCGTCAACGACGTCTCGGAGCGCGAGTACCAGATCGAGCGCGGCGGCACCTGGGACAAGGGCAAGGGTTGCGACACGTTCGGGCCGGTCGGCCCCTGGCTCGTCACCTCCGACGAGGTCGGCGATCCGCAGAACCTCGACATGTGGCTCGACCTGAACGGCAAGCGCATGCAGACCGGCAACACCCGGACGATGATCTTCACCTGTGCGCAGATCGTGTCCTACGTCAGCCGCTTCATGACCCTGATGCCCGGCGACGTCATCACTACCGGCACGCCGCCCGGCGTCGGCATGGGGATGAAGCCCGAGGCGGTCTTCCTCAAGGCCGGCGACGTGATGACGCTGGGCATCGAGAAGCTGGGCGAGCAGCGCCAGGACGTGACCGCCTGGCGGCGCCGGGACTGACGCCATGAGCTTTCCCAACCGCTTCGAGGGCCGCACGGCGCTCGTCACCGGCGGCGCCTCGGGCATCGGGCGCTCGGTCGCCGCGCGGCTGAAGGAAGAGGGCGCGATCGTGGCCCTCTGGGACCTGAACGAGGAGGCGCTGGCCAACGCCCGGGCCGAGAGCGGCGCGGCCGACACGAGGGCGCTCGACATCGCCGACGCCGCCGCGGTCGAGACCGCGATGCGCGAGACCCTGGCGGCCCTGGGTGGCCGCCTCGACGTGCTGGTGTGCAGCGCCGGCATCACCGGGCCGAACACGACGGTGCGCGACTATCCCGTCGAGGCCTGGCAGCGGGTGATCGACGTCAACCTCAACGGCCTGTTCTACTGCAACCGCGCCGCGGTGCCGGCGATGGAGGCGGGCGGCTACGGTCGCATCGTCAACGTCGCGTCGATCGCCGGCAAGGAGGGCAACCCTAACGCTTCGGCCTACTCCGCCTCCAAGGCCGGGGTGATCGGGCTGACGAAGTCGCTCGGCAAGGAACTGGCGAAATCGGAGATCCGGGTGAACTGCGTCACCCCGGCGGCGGTGCGCACGGCGATCTTCGACCAGATGACGCAACAGCACATCGACTTCATGCTCTCGAAGATCCCGATCGGGCGCTTCGGGGCGATCGACGAGGTGACGTCGCTGATCTGCTTCCTGGCGAGCGAGGAGGCCTCGTTCTCCACCGGCGCGGTGTTCGACGTGTCGGGCGGGCGGGCGACGTACTGAGCGAGGCGCCCCCGCCCGAGCGGGGGCGCGACCGCTTTGCTCCGCCGGGAGGTTCCAGGCTTTCACGGTAGACGTGAAGTCGGACCACTGCTCGACCCGGAATGCCCTGATGTCTCTCACGCAGAGCGGGAACCACGCCAAGGCCTTGAGCGCCGTGATCGCCGCGCACAGCTTGGCAAGATCTTCTTGGCCAGGTCTTCGGTTCGGCTGACATAGAGACTGCCCTGGATCCAGTCGAAGCCATGTCCGGCGAGACTGGATCGAATGTCGGCATAGGCCTCGGCGACGCCGCGCGGGTGATGCTTCTGCGTCTCGGCCACCACGAGATCGAACGCGATGGCGAACATCACTGCTCCCGAGGATCGTCGAGAATGTCCGTGAAGCGGTAATCGACTTCCTCGCCCGTCTCGACGAGCCGCACCCGCATGAGGCTGTCATCGTCGCCGAGGGTCTGCCCGACGGCGACGATCTCGTAGCCCGGGCCCGTCACGCCGAAGCGCCGCCACGTTCCGAGCAGGTTCCGCGGCTGCGGCAGGGGTGACGATTGGGTGCGCTAGTCCATGCCGCAATCGTACCCGATCGCGGCGCGGGGTGCCACGCGGGATACCGCCCGATGTGACACCGGCGCCGATGCTTGTCCCGTCCACGATTTCAGGACGAGGTCGCGGGTGAGGTCAAACCCGCCCTACTTCGTCCCCGGCCCGTAGGGCGGCCGCGGGATCGCCCGGTGGGCCGCCCGCAGCGCCGCCGACCAGCGCTCGCGCAGGTCGTGGAAATAGGGCTCGCCGGCCTCGATCCGGTGCAGCACCTCGGTGTCGCAGGTGTTGCGCCGGATCACCGTGAGGTCGATCGGCAGGCCGACGCCGAGGTTCGAGCGCATGGTCGAGTCCATCGAGACCAGGCCGACCTTCAGGGCGTCGTAGATGTCGGTGCGGAAGGTCACCGCCCGGTCGAGGATCGGCTTGCCGTACTTGTGCTCGCCGATCTGCAAGAACGGCGCGTCCTGGCTGCAGGCGATGAAGTTGCCGGCGGAGTAGATCATGTAGAGCCGCATCGGCCCGTCGCCGATCTGGCCGCCGAACAGGAACGACACCTCGAAGCGCAGCTGCGCCGCCTCGAAGCCAGCGCGCTCGATCGCCCGCACCTTGCGGATCGCGCGGCCGATGAGCTGGGCGGCGCGGAACATCGTCGGCGCGTCGTAGATCGTCTCCGGCTTGCCGGTATCGGGGTCCTCGACGCCCTCGGTCAGGAGCGAGAGCACCGACTGGGTCACCGAGAGGTTGCCGGCCGAGGCGAGCGCCAGCACCCGCTCGCCGGGTTTCGTGAACATGTGGAGCTTGCGGTAGGTCGAGATGTCGTCGAGCCCCGCATTCGTGCGGGTGTCGGCGATCATGACGAGACCCTCTTCCACCAGGATCCCGACGCAATAGGTCATCGCTCGCCCCCCGGCGATCTCACAGGCGCGGTCCGATACCGCGCGCGGCGCCACCCTGGCGCAGGCCGGGGCCCGAATCCAGCCCAATCCGCTGCCCCGAGGTGAGGTGGCCCCTGCCTGGCGCGGCGGGGCCACAGGGGCGCGTCCCGCGAGCCCCGTTATCCTTGGGCCTGCACCTGCGCCTGCCCCTGGACCTGCTGCGCCTGCGCCCGGGCATCGTCGACCCGCACCCGCACCGTCATGGTCTCGGTGCCGCCGCCGGTGCGGCTGCCGCGGACCGGGGCGGCGTCGAGGTAGTCGAGGCCGATCGCGACCCGCAGATGGGTCTCGGTCACCGCGATGCCGTGGGCGGGGTCGAACCCGACCCAGCCGAGATCCGGCACCCGGGCCTCGACCCAGGCGTGGCCGGCCTCCTGCACCGCCGTATCGGGCCGCCAGCAATAGCCCGAGACGTAGCGCACCGGGATCTCGAGGTGGCGGGCGGCCGCGATGAAGACGTGGGCGAGGTCCTGCCCCACCCCCTTGCCCAGGGAGAAGGCCTCGGCCGCGGTGGTGGCGGCGCCGGTCGGGCCCGGGGCGTAGTCGACGGTCTGGTGGACGGCGGCGAGCAGGCGGTGCAGCTGGTCGAGCCGGTTGGTCGCGGCGCCCACCGCCTCGTCGGCGAAGGTGCGGATCGCCTCGTCGGCGGCGGCGAAGCGCGATTCGCGCAGGTAGAACGGGTCCGGCAGCCACTCGGAGATGCCGCGCATCACCCCGTGGGTCTCCGTTGTCTCGATCTCGCCGGTGACCCGGATGGTCAGGGTCTCCTCCGGGCAATCGGCGCTGAAGACGTGCATGACGTTGCCGAAGCCGTCCTCGCGCCGGCTCAGGCGGCCGTCCACGGTCGGCTCGATGCGCCAGGCGCGCACGTGCTGGCCGTCATGGTCCCGCGGCGTCAGCCGCAGCATCTGGATCAGGCCCCGGGCCGGGCTGTCGTACTGGTAGACCGTCTCGTGGACGACGCGGATGCGCATGGTGTCGCGAAGCTCGCAGTCACGAAAAAAAGCTGGGCTGTGCGGGGCGGTCATACACCGTCCCGCGGATGCGCGAAACCTTGGCCGAGGCGAGCCTTACGCTCAGCCCAGATACTGCTCGACCACCGCCGCCCCGAGGCGGTTGTTCTCGGCGATGAACTCCTGGATGAATTCGTGCAGGCCGGAGGAGAAGATCTCGTCCACCGTCAGGTCGTCGAGCTTGGCCAGCATGCCGCGGGCGAGGCGCTGGCTCGGCCCTCGACGGCCGTAGGCGTCGGCGATCCGGTCGAGGTTGCGCACCAGCATCTCGTAGCAATTGGCGAGCGAGCGCGGCATCTCGCGGTTGAGGATCAGCAGGTCGGCGACCAGCCAGGGCTTGATGCTCTCGCGGTAGACCCAGTGATAGGCGGTGAGCGCCGAGACCTCGCGCAGGATCGTGGTCCACTGGAAGTAGTCGAGGCTGCCGCCGACCCGCTCGGTCTCAGGCAGCAGCACGTGGTACTTCACGTCGAGGATGCGGGCGGTGTTGTCGGCGCGCTCGATGGCGATGCCGAGCCGGGTGAACCAGTAGCCGTCGTTGCGCAGCATCGTGCGGTAGGCCGAGCCGTCGAAGGCGAGCGAGACGCCCTTCACCCAGTCGAGGAAGCGCGCGAACTCCTCCCGGGTCATGTCCTTCCCCTCGAAGCTGCGCAGGTGCAGGTAGGCCTCGTTGATCGCCTCCCACATCTCGCTGGTCAGCGCGGTGCGGACGGAACGGGCGTTCTCCCGGGCGGTGTGGAGGCAGGAGCGGATCGAGGACGGGTTGCTCGGGCTGAAGGCCAGGAAGTCGCGGACGGTGTGCTCGTTGACGCTGTCGTAGAGCGGGCGGAACAGATCGATGTTGCCGGCCGAGGCCAGGGCCGATTCCCACTCGTTGGCGTCGGTGCCGCCGTAATTGGCCGGCAGGGCGGAGAGGCGCAGGGCCGCGTCGAGGATGCGGGCGACGAAGTCGGCGCGCTCGGCGTAGCGGGAGAGCCAGTACAGGTTGTCGGCGGTGCGGGAGAGCATGGCGGCTAAGTCGGCTCAACGCTGGGGTGCGGCGGGCGAAACCGGGCCGGGGGCCCGGCTGATTCTCTCGAGAGAGGCGTAAAGGGAGCCGCGGCGGTGCTCAGCCGTCGAGCACCCAGGTGTCCTTGGTGCCGCCGCCCTGGCTCGAATTGACCACGAGCGAGCCCTCCTTCAGCGCCACCCGGGTCAGGCCGCCCGGCACGATCCGGATCTCGTCGGCGCCCGAGAGCACGAAGGGCCGCAGGTCGACGTGGCGGGGCGCGACGCCGGAGGCGACGAAGGTCGGGCAGGTCGAGAGCGCCAGCGTCGGCTGGGCGATGAAGCCGTCCGGCGCGTGGCGCAGCTTGCGCCCGAACTCCTCGATCTCGCGCTTGGTGGCGTGCGGGCCGACCAGCATGCCGTAGCCGCCCGAGCCGTTGACCTCCTTGACCACGAGGTCGCCGAGGTTCGACAGGACGTAATTGAGCGCGTCCTTCTCGCGGCAGCGGAAGGTGGGCACGTTGTGCAGGATCGGCTCCTCGCCGGTGAAGAAGCGCACGATCTCCGGCATGTAGCTGTAGACCGCCTTGTCGTCGGCGATGCCGGTGCCGACCGCGTTGGCGAGGGTGACGCTGCCGCTCTGGTAGGCGCTCATCAGCCCCGGCACGCCCAGCACCGAATCGGGCCGGAACACCAGCGGATCGAGGAAGTCGTCGTCGATGCGCCGGTAGATCACGTCGACGCGGCGCGGCCCTTCCGTAGTCCGCATGTAGACCACGTCGTCCTTGGTGAAGAGGTCGGAGGCCTCGACGAGGTCGACGCCGAGCTTGTCGGCGAGGAACGAGTGCTCGTAGAAGGCCGAGTTGAACCGGCCCGGGGTCAGCAGCACGACGCTGGGGTCGCGCGCCGCGCGCATCGGCGCCAGGCTGCGCAGGGTGGCGAGCAGCGCGTCGGGATAGGCCTCGACCGGGGAGACCCGGTGCTTGGAGAACAGCTCGGGGAAGAGCCGCAGCATCACCTCACGGTTCTCCAGCATGTAGGAGACCCCGGACGGCGTGCGGGCGTTGTCCTCCAGCACGAAGAACTGGTCCTCGCCGGTGCGCACGATGTCGATGCCGGCGATGTGCACGTACTTGCCGTGCGGCACCTCGAAGTCCCGCATCTCGAGCCGGTAATGCGGGTTGCGGTAGACGAGGTCGCCCGGGATGATCCCGGCCTTGATGCATTCCTGCGGGCCGTAGACGTCGGCCAGGAACATGTTGAGGGCGGTGACGCGCTGCTTGAGGCCGCGCTCCAGGAAACCCCATTCGGGCTTGGTCAGCACCCGCGGGATGATGTCGAACGGGATCAGCCGCTCGGTCGATTCGTTGTCGCCGTAGACCGCGAAGGTGATCCCGATCCGGCGGAAGAACAGCTCGGCCTGGCTGCGCCGCGTATCAAAATGCTCGGGCGGAGTACTGTCGAGCCAAGTCTTGAGCGCCGCGTACGCCTCGCGCACCGCGGCCGGGCTCAGTCCGCTCTCCTGAGTTCCCGTCATCTCGTCGAACGCGCTGAGCGGCATGGGCGTCCCTCTGTTTGACCCGAAGCTAGACGCAAGACGGGGGCCAAGGCAAAGGAAATGCGTCCTCCACGGGCGCAAACCCCCGGTTCCTCGCGCAAGGTCAGGGGCCGTGGTGCGGGACGCGCCGGGAGCGGCGCGGCTCTGCTCAAACTTTCGGCAAAATGGCTGCGGGCCGGGGTGGCCTCACACCTCCGCCACCTGACGCTCGCCGGCCAGGTCCACCCCGGCGCCGAACTGCAGCGCCGCGAGCTGGGCGTAGAGGCCGCCGCGGGCGAGCAGCGCGTCGTGGCTGCCCTGCTCGGCGATGCGGCCGTCCTCCAGCACCAGGATGCGGTCGGCGGCCCGGATGGTGGCCAGCCGGTGGGCGATGACGAGGGTGGTGCGGCCCTTCATCAGGACGTCGAGGGCGGCCTGCACCGCCCGTTCGCTCTCGGCATCGAGGGCGGAGGTGGCCTCGTCGAGAAGCAGGATCGGCGCGTCCTTGAGGATCGCCCGCGCGATGGCGATGCGCTGGCGCTGGCCGCCCGACAGGGTCACGCCGCGTTCGCCGACGAGCGTCGCGTAGCCCTGCGGCAGGGTGCGGATGAAGCCGTCGGCATGGGCCTGGGCGGCGGCGCGCTCGACCTCGGCCTGGGTGGCCTCCGGCCTGCCGTAGCGGATGTTGTCGAGGATGCTGCCGCTGAACACGGTCGGGTCCTGCGGTACCAGGGCCATGCGGGCGCGCAACGCTTCGGGCTCGACCGCGTCGACCGGCACGCCGTCGATCCGGACCTCGCCGGATTCCGGATCGTAGAAGCGCAGGAGCAGCTGCAGCACCGTGCTCTTGCCGGCGCCCGAGGGCCCGACGAGGGCGACGCGCTCGCCCGGCGCCACCGTGAAGCTGAGGTCGTGCAGCGCCGCCTGCTCGGGCCGGGTGGGATAGTGGAAGCGCACCCGTTCGAAGGCGATCTCGCCGCGCGGCGGCACCGGCAGGGCGCGGGGCCGGTCCGGCGCGGCGATGACCGGGACGGTGTCGAGGATCTCGGCCAGCCGCTCGGCGGCGCCGGCGGCGAGCGTCAGCTCGCCGTAGACCTCGGAGAGCTGGCCGAGCGCGCTCGCGCCGAACACCGCGTAGAGCACGAACTGCGACAATTGCCCGGCCGAGATCGTGCCGGCCGCGACCCCTTGCGCGCCGTACCACAGCACGCCGACGACGCTGGCCGAGATCAGGAAGATGGCCACGCCCGTGAGCAGCGCCCGCGCCCGGGCCGAGCCGCGCGAGGCCAGGAACGCCTCCTCGGAGGCGGCCGCGAAGCGCGCGGCGGTGGCCGAAGCCATGCCGAAGGCCTGCATGGTGCGCACCGCCCCCACGGCCTCCGTGGCGAAGGCCGAGGCGTCGGCGAGCCGGTCCTGCGCCGCCCGCGAGCGGCGGCGCACGCCGCGGCCGGAGAGGATCAGCGGGAAGACGATGAGCGGGATCGCGGCGAGCACCAGCACCGAGAGCCGGGGGCTGGTCCAGACCATCATGCCGACCGCGCCGGCGAACAGGAACAGGTTGCGCAGCAGGATCGAGAGCGAGACCCCGAAGACCGACTTCACCTGCGCGGCATCCGCCGTCAGGCGCGAGACCAATTCGCCGCTGCGCGCCCGGTCGAAGAAGGCGGGATCGAGGGTGGTGAGGCGGGCAAACACCGCCGCGCGCAGGTCCGCCACCACCCGCTCGCCCAGCGTCACGACGCAGTAGTAGCGGGCGGCGCTGGCGAGCGCGAGCACCGCCACCACCCCGATCAGGGCGCCGAAATAGGCGTCGATCATCCCGACCTCGCCGTGCGAGAAGCCGAGATCGACCACCCGGCGCACCGCCACCGGCACCGTGAGGGTCGCGCCCGAGGCCGCGATCAGCGCCACGATCGCGGCGACGATCCGGCCCTTGTAGCGCGCCGCGAACGGGAAGAGGGGCTTGAGCGCCCCCAGGGACGCGCGGGGACGGGCGGTATCGGAACGTGCCATCTGAACTGTCGTGCTGTCCGGGGTACGGCGCTTGTTTGGCGCACGGAGGTGAGGTATAGGCCGCCGCTCATCCGATTACGCGCGATCAATGGCCGCGGCCCGAGGCGGAGCGTTCGGCGCGGGTCGCACTCTTAGGAATTCGTCATGGCAAAGCAAGCAGCCCCCGCCGCCAAGCAGGCGATCCCCGCCGGCAAGTCGGTCGCGACCCCGAAGGTGGCCCGCACCGCGACCGAGCACCCGGACTACCACTACATCAAGGTGGTGCTGACCGACGGCAGCTCGTTCACGACCCGCTCGACCTACGGCAAGGAGGGCGACACCCTCAACCTCGACATCGACCCGAGCACGCACCCGGCCTGGACCGGCGGCGAGCAGAAGCTGCTGGACCGCGGCGGCCGCCTGTCCCGCTTCAACTCGCGCTTCGCCGGCATCTCGTTCGCGGCCAAGAAGTAAGCCTCACGGCCTTTCACGCATCGCGCGAAATAAGCCCCGGCCTCGCGGCCGGGGCTTTTTTCGTGCCCGGATCGCTCCTGGGGAGGGCGCGGACCCTCCCCGTCCGTCTCAGCCGAAGGCGACGCGCAGCATGTCGTGCTGGGCGAAGACCGGGCTCACCCGCGGCTCGGGGGTCGGGCGGTCGTCGGAGATCAGGCGGTCGAGGTGGACGATGCGGGCGTGCAGCCGCTTCGACTGGGCGATCAGGGCCTGGAGCGACAGGGGCAGCTCGGCGATGAGGACCGGGCCGCCCTCGTTCGGCTCGGTGGTCGAGAGCCGCACCCGGGTCTTCTCCTCGGCAGCCTCGCTCAGGCTGAGCTCGCCCTCGGACACGGCGCGCTGCACCAGGAGCCAGGAGGCGATCTGCATCAGCCGGGTGGTGAGCCGCATGCTCTCGCTGGCATAGGTCAGGGCGGCGTGGCGGGCGAGCAGGCGCGATTCGTCGCGGCCGGGACCGTCGAGATAGGCGGCGGTCTCCTCCACGAGGGTCATGCCCTCGCGAAACAGCATCTTGAAGCTCTCGGAGGCCACGAAAGTCTCGCCGAACCGCACGGTGGGCTGCTCGTCCCGAAACATCACGTCCATCACGCCCATGATCCCTCCTGTGCCACCGCGACGCCGGTCCCGCCTCGATACGGGACATTCACGGTGCGCTCGGGCTGTCTGGCGCAACGATAGCGCCACTCCGCGGGCCGCGCGCCGTCAACCAATCGTTAACCTTAACGTCAACGCGGACGGGGGACGGACGATCCCGGGGAAAGCGGGGAAATTCGCGGGGATCGGAGGAGGCAGAGGCGAAAAAAGAAAGCCGCCCCAAGGGGCGGCTGAAAGAGTCGTACAGGGAGGCATCAAACAGAGTGGACAGAGACCACTCGACATCCAGAAAGCTGGACTGCGTTGGTTATCGCCCGGAAGGCTTAAAAAATGGTTAACGCGATTGGGGAGGGGTGGCGAAAGCGGTGCTGGTGCAGGGGTATGGGATGGCGTGATCGGGACGGGCGACGCGGGGCTGTCCGGCCAAAGGGAAGGCGCGGAATTCCCCCTCTCCCCGTGGGCGGGGAGAGGGCCGCGTCGCCGTCCAGGTGATGCGGCGAGCGGAGGCGAAGCCGGAGCGAGGGTGAGGGGGTCTCGACGGATGTGGCTCGGTCGGAGATACCCCCTCACCCTCGCCCTACGGGCTTGCCGAACCCTCTGAACGAGGGTTCGGCCCTCTCCCCGCCCGCGGGGAGAGGGGGGAGATCAGCGCCTCTACGTCGTCCGGGCATCACCCCGCCCAAGCCCCGAAACGAAACGCCCTCCCCCACCCGTCCCGTTTCAGAACGTGCCCGCCTCAGAACTTGAACGCCGCCCGGGCCGCTTCCTGCGAGGCCTGCTTGCGGCGTCTGTCCTCCTCCAGCCGTTCGATCTCGCGGCGCAGGGCCGCGATCCGCTCGTCGAGGTCGGAGACCGAAAGAGGAGCGAGGTCCTGGCCGATCTGGTGGGCGGCCTGGGGCGGCTTGCGGCTCTCGGCGTCGTCGAACATCGGGCGTCTCCCTCGCGCGCTGGCGCCGTCGGAGGCCCGCGGCGCGATCCTTAACGCGATTGACTCGCCCGGACCATTCCGCCATACACCGGCGCGACGTGACCGCGCCCCATTCGGGCGCGGTTCGCTTTCGTCAAGACATTCTGGACCACGAGGGCCTCGGCAGCGCATTGCGCCAGGCCGGCCCTGGCCTTCGGAGAACGAGCCGTGAAGAGAACCTATCAACCGTCGAAGCTCGTGCGCAAGCGCCGCCACGGCTTCCGTGCCCGCATGGCCACCGTCGGCGGCCGCAAGGTGATCGCCGCCCGCCGCGCCCGCGGCCGCAAGCGCCTGTCGGCGTAAGGCCCCTCGCGGTGCCGACAAGCGCCGCGATGACCGGTGGCTCCCCGCCGATCGGCCGGATCACCCGGCGCCCGGACTATCTGGCGGCGGCCAAGGGCCGCCGTTTTCATACCGAGCGCCTGACGGCACAGGGCCGCCTGCGGGACGAGGGACCGCCGGGCGGCCTGCGCGTGGGCTTCACCGTGACGAAGCGCGAGGGCCACGCCACCGAGCGCAACCGCATCCGCCGCCGCCTCAAGGTCGCGGCGCAGGTCGCGGCGGAACAGGCCGGTCCGGCGCAGCGGGACAAGGCGGCCGACGTGGTGCTGATCGGTCGGCGCGACGCCCTGGCGGCGCCCTTCGCGCAGCTGGTCGAGGACGTTCGTCAGGCCCTCGGCGTGGTCACGAAGCCGCGGGCGCCGAAACCTCCCACGGAGGGCGGGCAGCCCGCCCGGGGCGCGGGACGGGGCAAGCGGGGTTCGGGCAAAGGTCCGGCCAAGGCTGCCGCGGGACCGGGGCCGACATCCCCGGAACGGAATTCGTGAGGCGATCCCGGGCATCCGGAATCGCCTCGTCGTGTTGGTCGTGAGGGCCGGGAGGCGGGCCGCCAGGCCCGCCCTCGGTCCCGCTCTTTAGGCGGCAGGCGTCGCGGGTCCATGGGTAACGACAAGACGAACATGATCATCGCCGTGGTGCTGTCCTTGGCAGTGCTGCTCGGCTGGAACTACTTCGTCAGCGCGCCGCAGGTGGAGCGCCAGCGCCAGGAGCAGGCGGCCAAGCAGGCGCAGGCCGCCAAGGACGGCCCGGCGGCGAGCCCGCGCGAGGGCGGCCCCGCCGCGCCGGTGCCCGGCACCCTGCCGGGCGCGCCGGCGGGCAGCCCGGCGCTCGCCGCGAGCCGCGCCGAGGCGCTCGCCCGCTCGCCGCGGGTGAAGATCGACACCCCGGCGCTCGCCGGCTCGGTCGCGCTCAAGGGCGGCCGCATCGACGACGTGCTCCTGAAGAACTACCACGAGACCGTCGACAATTCGTCGCCGCGCATCGAGCTGCTCTCGCCGACCGGCTCGGCCAACCCGTACTACGCCGAGTTCGGCTGGGTCGGGCAGAATGCCGGCCCGCTGCCGGGGGGCGACACGCTCTGGACCGCCGAGGGCGACGCTCTGACGCCGCAGAAGCCCCTGGTGCTGACCTGGGACAACGGCGCCGGCCTCACCTTCCGCCGCACCATCTCGGTCGACGACAAGTTCATGTTCACGGTCGCCGACGCGGTCGAGAACAAGGGCGGCAACGCCGTCACGCTCTACCCGTACGGCCTCGTCTCGCGCTGGGGCAAGCCGCACACGCAGGGCTACTACGTCCTGCACGAGGGCCTGATCGGCGTGCTCGGCGACCAGGGCCTTCAGGAATACACCTACGACAAGCTCGCCAAGGAGAACCCGCTCGGGGCGCCGGGCACCCGCGGCCATTCCTGGACCGGCGTGACCGGCGGCTTCCTCGGCATCACCGACAAGTACTGGGCGGCGGCCGCGATCCCCGACCAGGCCGCGCCCTATACCGGCTCGTTCACCGAGCGCGACGAGGGCGCGACCAAGGTCTACCAGGCGAGCAGCCTCGGCGAGGCCAAGCAGCTGGCGCCCGGCGCCACCGTCGAAGCGAACCAGCGCCTGTTCGCCGGCGCCAAAGAGGTCGGCACCATCGACGGCTACGAGAAGTCGGCCGGCATCAAGCGCTTCGATCTGCTAATCGACTGGGGCTGGTTCTACTTCATCACCAAGCCGATGTTCAAGGCGCTGGACTTCTTCTACCGGTTGCTTGGCAACTTCGGCGTCTCGATCCTGGTCGTCACCTTCCTGCTGAAGCTGCTGTTCCTGCCGATCGCCAACCGCTCCTACGTCTCGATGGCCAAGATGAAGGCCGTCCAGCCGGAGATGACCGCCATCCGCGAGCGCTACGGTGACGACAAGGTCAAGCAGCAGCAGGCGATGATGGAGCTGTACAAGAAGGAGAAGATCAACCCGGTCGCCGGCTGCTGGCCGGTGCTGGTGCAGATCCCGGTCTTCTTCGCGCTCTACAAGGTGCTGTTCGTCACCATCGAGATGCGGCACGCGCCGTTCTTCGGCTGGATCCGCGACCTCGCGGCGCCGGACCCGACCTCGCTGTTCAACCTGTTCGGCCTCCTGCCCTTCACCCCGCCGGACCTCCTCCACCTCGGCATCTGGCCGCTCATCATGGGCGTGACGATGTTCGTGCAGATGAAGATGAACCCCGCGCCGCCGGACCCGGTCCAGGCCCAGGTCTTCACCTTCATGCCGATCATCTTCACCTTCATGCTCGGCTCGTTCCCGGCCGGCCTGGTGATCTACTGGGCCTGGAACAACACCCTGTCGGTGATCCAGCAATACGTGATCATGCGGCGCAACGGGGTGAAGGTGGAGCTGTGGGACAACCTGCGCTCGACGTTCTCACGCACGCCGAAGGCCGCGAAGGCCAAGGGCTGAGATCAAGGGCTGAGATGCAGGACGATCCTCAGACGGAGGCCGAGAAGGCGGCCGCCTTGCGCGAAGCGGGGCGGCTGCTCTTCGCCGGCTCGGCCGACTTCTTCTACGCCGCCGACAAGCTCGCGATCCTGCCGCCGATGCGGGGTCACGAGATTGCCTTCGCGGGCCGCTCCAACGTCGGCAAGTCGAGCCTCATCAACGCGCTGACCGGCCGCAACGCGCTCGCGCGCACCTCGCACACGCCGGGGCGCACCCAGCAGCTCAACTTCTTCGACGTGGGCGGCGGCAAGCTCGTCCTCGTCGACATGCCGGGTTACGGCTACGCCGCGGTCGAGAAGGCGAAGGTCGCGGCCTGGACCGCGCTGATCCACGACTACCTGCGCGGGCGCGCCAACCTCGCCCGGGTCTACGTGCTGATCGACTCGCGCCACGGCATCAAGCCGAACGACGCCGAGGTGCTCGACGGCCTCGACAAGGCCGCGGTCTCCTACCAGATCGTGCTGACCAAGGCCGACGCGCTCAAGAAGCACGAGATCGAGGCCCGGCTCGACGCGACGGCCGCCGCCATCGCCCGCCGGCCTGCGGCCTATCCCGAGATCATCCTGACCTCGAGCCGCACCGACGACGGCGTCGCGGACCTGCGCGCCAGCATCGCCCGGCTGCTCTCCGAGCGCGGGGAGTGATGCATCCCGCCGACCGGGCCCTGATCGCGCTCGCCGGCCTCGCCGGCGCTCTCGGCGTCGGGCTGTCGGCGGCGGCCGCCCACATCGCCGGCGCCACGAGCCTCGCGACGGCAGCGCAGTTCCTGCTGTTCCACGCCCCTGCCCTTCTCGCCCTCGCGCTGCTCGCCGGCAGCGGGCGCGCCCACCCGGTCCCGGCCCGGATCGCCGGTTTCGCCCTCGCGCTCGGCCTGGCGCTGTTCTCCGGCGACCTCTCGGTGCGGGCGCTCCTCCAGGTGCCGCTCTTACCCATGGCGGCGCCGAGCGGCGGGATGATCCTGATCCTCGGCTGGGTGCTGGTCGCGGTCGCCGGCCTCTGGCCGAACAGGCGCTAACGGGCGGTCCTCGGCGGCGTTTTTCCGCCCGAGCGGCCAAGCTTCCCTCGGCTCTCCCCCTGGACATCACTCGCCTGCGGGCCACATCTGCCGCAAACACGCGGAGACGCAGGCATGAACCCGCTCAAGAAGCTGCACGCCGAACAGGACCAGGCCGTCTGGCTCGATTTCGTGGCCCGGGGCTTCGTCCAGGAGGGCGGGCTCAAGCGCCTGGTCGACGAGGACGGTCTGCGCGGCGTCACCTCGAACCCGGCGATCTTCGAGAAGGCGATCGGCCACTCGGACGAGTACGACGACGCCTTGAAGGCGGCGGGCGACGAGCGGGTGATCGACCTCTACGAGGGCCTGGCCATCGCCGACATCCAGGCGGCAGCGGACGTGCTGCGCCCGGTCTACGACGCCAGCGGCGGACGCGACGGCTTCGTCAGCCTGGAAGTGTCGCCCTACCTCGCGCTGAACACCGCCGAGACGCTGGACGAGGCGCGCCGCCTGCACAAGGCGGTGGCCCGCGACAACCTGATGGTGAAGGTGCCGGCCACGCCCGAGGGCATCCCGGCGATCCGCGACCTCACCGCCGACGGCATCAACATCAACGTCACGCTGCTCTTTGCCCAGGACGCCTACGAGCAGGTGGCGAACGCCTACATCGAGGGCCTGGAAAAGTTCGCCGCGAGCGGCGGCGAGATCGGCCGGGTCGCGAGCGTCGCGAGCTTCTTCATCAGCCGCATCGACGCGGCGGTGGACAAGCTGCTGGACGAAAAAATCGCCGCCGCCAACGATCCTGACGAGAAGGCGGCGCTCGAAGGCCTCAAGGGCAAGGTCGCGATCGCCAACGCCAAGCTCGCCTACCAGCGCTACAAGCACCTGTTCGCCGGCGAGCGCTGGCGGACGCTCGCGGACAAGGGCGCGCAGCCCCAGCGCCTGCTCTGGGCCTCGACCGGCGTCAAGAACAAGGCCTATTCCGACGTGCTCTACGTCGAGGAGCTGATCGGCCCCAACACCGTCAACACCATTCCGCCGGCGACGATGGACGCGTTCCGCGATCACGGGACGGTGCGGGCGAGCCTGGAAGAGGGCGTCGACGAGGCCGAGCGGGTGCTCGCCCACCTCGCCAAGGCCGGGATCGACCTCGATGCGGTCGCGCGCCAGCTCGTCGAGGAGGGCGTGCAGCTCTTCGTCGACGCCGCCGACAAGGTGCTGGGCGCCGTCGCCGGCAAGCGCGAGAAATTTCTCGATCACGGCCTCGACCGGCAGGCGCTGGCGCTCGGCAACCTCGACGCGCCGCTGAAGACCGCGATCGAGACCTGGCGCAAGGACGGGCTGGTGCGCCGCCTGTGGCAGCGCGACGCCGGGGTGTGGAGCGGCGCCGACGAGGCAAAGTGGCTCGGCTGGCTCACCATCGTCGAGGACGAGGCGAAAAAGGCGGCCGAGTACGCCGCCTTCGCCGAGGAGGTGAAGCGCGAGGGCTTCACCGACGCGGTGGTGCTCGGCATGGGCGGCTCCAGCCTCGGGCCGGAGGTGCTGGCCGAGACCTTCGGTCATCAGCCGGACTTCCCGCGCCTGCGCATCCTCGATTCGACCGATCCGGACGAGGTCCGGGCGGTCGAGGCCGCGGTGAACCTCGAGCGCACCCTGTTCATCGTCGCCTCGAAGTCGGGCTCCACCCTCGAGCCCAACGTCTTCCGCGATTACTTCCTCGGCCGGATGCGCGACGTCGTCGGCGACGACAAGGCCGGCCGGCACTTCGTCGCCGTGACCGATCCGGGCTCGGCGATGGAGAAGGCGGCCAAGGACGACGGTTTCCGGCGCATCTTCTACGGCGTGCCGCAGATCGGCGGGCGCTACTCGGTGCTCTCGGCCTTCGGGCTGGTGCCCGCCGCCGCCATGGGCCTCGACGTCGCGGCCTTCCTGGCGAGCGCCCGCACGATGGTGCGCTCCTGCGGCTCCGACGTGCCGCCGGACCTCAATCCGGGCGTGCAGCTCGGCCTCGCGATGGGCATCGCCGCGACGGCCGAGGGCCGCGACAAGGTCACGCTGATCGCGTCTCCCGGCATCGACACCTTCGGCGCCTGGGCCGAGCAGCTGATCGCCGAGTCGACCGGCAAGGAGGGCAAGGGCCTCATCCCGATCGACAACGAGCCCCTGGCCGCTCCCACCGCCTACGGCAAGGACCGGTTCTTCGTCTACCTGCGCCTCGACCAGGGCGCGGATGCGGGCCAGGACGCCGCCGTCAAGGCGCTGGAGGAGGCCGGTCACCCGGTGGTGAGGATCGCGCTCGCCTCGAAGGCGAGTCTGCCGCAGGAATTCTTCCGCTTCGAGATCGCCACCGCGGTGGCGGGCGCGGTGCTCGGCATCAACCCGTTCGACCAGCCCGACGTCGAGGCGAGCAAGATCAAGACCCGCGAGCTGTTCTCGGCCGCCGAGGCGAACGGCGCGCTGCCAGCCGAGACGCCGGTGGCGGAGGACGAGACCTTCGCCCTCTACACCGACCCGACCAACGCCGATGCCTTGCGAAAAGCCGGCGCCGGCACGGACCCGGAGAGCTGGATCAAGGCGCAGATCGGCCGCGTGGGGGCCGGCGACTACGTCGCGCTGCTCGCCTACGTCACCCGCAACCCGGAGCACCTCAAGCCGCTCCAGGAGGCCCGGGTGGCCCTGCGCGAGGCCAGGCACGTCGCGACCTGCGCCGAGTTCGGGCCGCGCTTCCTGCACTCGACCGGCCAGGCCTACAAGGGCGGGCCCGACAGCGGCGTCTTCCTCCAGATCACCTCGGAGGCCCCCGACCTCGCCATTCCCGGCCGCAGCCTCGGCTTCTCCACTGTGATCGCCGCGCAGGCCCGGGGCGATTTCGGCGTGCTGTCCGAGCGCGGCCGCCGGGCATTGCGCGTCCACATCAAGGGCGATGTGGCCAAGGGGCTCGACCGGCTGAAGTCGGCGCTTAGTTAGAGCAAGCACCGGTCTCCCCTCTCCCGTTTGGGAGAGGGGTCGGGGGTGAGGGTGGCTCGGGCTCGGGATGAGTCGCTGAGCGTCGAGCCGCGCAGCTCGACGCTCACAGCCGGACTTAAGAACCGTGTCACCCTCACCCCTAACCCTTCTCCCACACGGGAGAGGGGGACCGCGACAGTGATACGAGACAACGGGCCCCCACGCCCACGGGCCGCCGGCCCCGGCCTCGCCGGCGAGGAGTGACGCGATGCAACTCGGCATGGTCGGTCTCGGTCGGATGGGCGGCAACATCGTCCGGCGTCTCCTGCGCAACGGACACACGGCCGTGGTGTTCGACCAGGATCCCAAGGCCGTGGCGGCCCTGGTGCAGGAGGGCGCGGTCGGCGCCGACAGCCTCGAGGACTTCGTGGCGAAGCTCGAGGTGCCCCGCACCGCCTGGGTGATGCTGCCGGCGGGCGATCCGACGGAAGTCACGGTGATGAAGATCGCCGGCCTGATGCAGTCCGACGACGTCATCATCGACGGCGGCAACTCGTTCTACAAGGACGACATCCGCCGCGCCGCGATCCTCAACGAGCGGGGCCTGCACTACGTCGATGTCGGCACCTCCGGCGGCGTCTGGGGGCTGGAGCGCGGCTACTGCATGATGATCGGCGGCCACAAGGAAGCCGTCGACCGGCTCGACCCGATCTTCTCGACGCTCGCTCCCGGCCTCGGCGAGGTGCCGCGCACGCCCGGCCGCGACGGCCGCGACGCCCGCGCCGAGCACGGCTACATCCATGCCGGCCCGAGCGGCGCCGGCCACTTCGTCAAGATGATCCACAACGGCATCGAGTACGGCCTGATGCAGGCCTACGCCGAGGGCTTCGACATCCTCAAGCACGCCAACTCCCCGGAGTTGCCGGAGGCGCAGCGCTTCGACCTCAACATCGGCGACATCGCCGAGGTGTGGCGCCGGGGCAGCGTGGTCTCGTCCTGGCTCCTCGACCTCACCGCCACGGCGCTTGCCGGCGACGAGAACCTCGACGCCTTCTCGGGCCACGTCGCCGATTCCGGCGAGGGCCGCTGGACGCTGAACGCCGCGATCGAGGAGGCGGTGCCCGCCCACGTGCTGTCGGCCGCGCTCTACGCCCGCTTCCGCTCGCGCCAGGGCGCCACCTACGCCGACAAGCTGCTCTCGGCGATGCGCAAGGGCTTCGGCGGCCACCAGGAGCCGAAATGACCTCCGCCATGGCCGAGGGGGCCGCGCCCCCGCCCGCCTGCACCCTGGTGATCTTCGGGGCGACCGGCGACCTCACCCACCGGCTCCTGATGCCGGCCCTGTACAATCTCGGCCGCTGGGGCCTCCTGCCGAAGGACTTCTCCGTCATCGGCGTCAGCCGCACGGAGATGTCGTCCGACGAGTTCCGCTCCGAGCTGAGCGAGACCGTGCGCGGCTTCATCACCGCCAAGGGCGGCGAGGCCGGCGGCGGCTCGTTCGACGAGGGCGTGTGGAACGACCTCGTCGGGCGGGTCCATTACCGCTCGGGCGACCTATCGGATTCGGCGTTCTTCGAGGACCTGAAACGCAGCATCGCCGAGATCTCCGGCAAGCAGGACGGCGGCAACGTCCTGTTCTACCTCGCGGTCGCCGCCAGCCTGTTCGGGACGACGATCCAGAAGCTCGGCGAGGGCGGCCTCGTCGAGGAGGGCGAGGAACGCTGGCGCCGGGTCATCATCGAGAAGCCGTTCGGCCACGACCTGCCCTCGGCCGAGAAACTCGACGCCGACATCCTGAAGGTCCTGTCCGAGGACCAGATCTTCCGCATCGACCACTTCCTCGGCAAGGAGACGGTGCAGAACATCATGGCGTTCCGGTTCGGCAACGGCCTGTTCGAGCCGTTGTGGAACCGCGACCACATCGACCACGTGCAGATCACCGTCGCGGAGACCGTCGGCGTCGAGGGGCGGGGGAAGTTCTACGAGGCCACCGGCGCGCTGCGCGACATGGTGCCGAACCACCTGTTCCAGCTCTACACGCTCGTCGCGATGGAGCCGCCGATCTCGTTCGAGGCGGAAGCCGTGCGCGACAAGAAGGAGGAGGTGCTGCTCGCCACCCCCTCCGCGCGGGTCGAGGACGCGGTGCGGGGCCGCTACACCGCCGGCACCGTCAACGGGAAGCCGGTCAAGGACTACCGCGAGGAGCCCGACGTCGCGGGCGACAGCGACACCGAGACCTTCGTGGCGCTCAAGCTCGGGATCGACAACTGGCGCTGGGCCGGGGTGCCGTTCTACCTGCGCACCGGCAAGGCGATGACCCGGCGCGACACCGAGATCGCGATCCGCTTCAAGCAGGCGCCGCTGTCGTTGTTCAAGGGCACCAACGTGCGCGAGGACGTGCCGAACTGGCTCGTGCTGCAACTCCAGCCCGACGAGGGCATCTCGCTGCAATTCGGCGCCAAGGTGCCGGGCCCGGCGGTGCGGCTCGGCAGCGTCGACATGCGGTTCTGCTACAAGGACTACTTCAAGACCGAGCCGAGCACCGGCTACGAGACCCTGATCTACGACGCGATGATCGGCGATCCGACGCTGTTCCAGCGCGCCGACATGATCGAGGCCGGCTGGCGCATCGTCCAGCCGATCCTCGACGCCGCCGCGAAGGGGGACATCGACACCCTGCCCTACGAGGCCGGCAGCGCCGGGCCGCGGGAATCAGGCGATCTTCTGACCCGCGACGGGCGCGCGTGGCGCTCGCTGGAGCACGGGTCATGAGCGCGGCACCCGCGAGAACCGAGGTGCTGGCCGACGCCGACGCCGTCGCCCGGGCGGCGGCCGAGCGGCTGGTCGCGGTGGCCTGCGCCAAGCCGGAACGAATCGGGATCTGCCTGTCGGGCGGCTCGACCCCGAAGCGGCTCTACCGGCTGCTCGCCGGGCCGGATTTTCGCGATGCCCTGCCCTGGGAGCGCCTGCACTGGTTCTTCGGCGACGAGCGCGTCGGCGACGGACCCGAGGCCGGCAGCAACCGGCGCCTGGCCGAGGAAGCGTTCGGGGATCTCGTGCCGGCGGGCCACCTCCACCCGATCCCGACCGACCGCGGCCCCCGGGCCTGCGCCGAGGCCTACGCGGCCGAGCTGAAGGCCTGGTACGGTGCTGAGCGACTCGATCCGGCCCGGCCGCTCTTCGACCTCGTGCTCCTCGGCCTCGGCGAGGACGGGCACACCGCCTCGCTGTTCCCGGGCAAGCCCGAGGCGCGGGAGGGCGAGGCCTGGGTCGTGGCGGTGCCGGAGGCGGGCCTCGCCCCGTTCGTGCCGCGGGTGAGCCTGACCCTGCCGGCGCTCGGCGCGACGCCGCTGATCTTGTTCCTGGTCACCGGCGAGGGCAAGCGGGCACCGCTCGCCCGCCTCGCCGCCGGCGCGGACCTGCCCTCCGGGCACGCCCGGGCCTGGGGCGAGACGGTGTGGCTGCTCGACCGGGCGGCCGCGGGCTGACGGCGGGTCCGCACCGTGCAAGGCGTGCGTGTAGGCCGATGGCTCCACCGCGCCCACCCGATCGTGCCGAGACAGCTCAAGCTACGCAGAGACCGATTGTTTCAGACAGTTTCTACGCGCTTTTCCCAAGTAAAAATAAAGTACATATCTTCTACCCCATACGGGATAGGGGCTGAAGGTGAGGGTGGCGCGCGTCCAGACAGATCCGAGCCGTCCCGCTGCCAGCACGACGCTCAGCGACTCCTGCGGAAGCGCGCCACCCTCACCCCTGCTCCTTTCCCACACGGAAGAGGGTGTCCTGCGCTTCATCGATGGCGGGGCGACCCGCGCGGGGGCTGATCATCTGACAAGTCAAATTCGTCATTGCGGAAATTGAGACCTTCAGGTCTGATGTCGTGCTATTTACACGTTCGAACGCCGTCCCAACGAAGCATCGCGACCGCAATCTGCAATTGACGAAACTTGCTCCTTAACGGTTAGTCGAGTCGAAAAGCGCAAACGACGCATACCTGTTAACGCTCGTCCGCAAGGATCGGCGAACGCAGATCTGCGTCACCGATCCACCGTCAGCTCCCCGGGGGCTGCCTTGCCGAGCAGGCCGATGCGCGCCCTCAACAATCTCAAGATCGTCCCCAAGCTGGCCATCGCCTTCGGCAGCCTCGTCGCCGTCACCCTGACGGTGAACGCCCTGAACTACTGGAGCTTCCACTCGATCCAGGAGCGCAACTACTGGACCGAGCACACGCAGGCGGTGCTCCACGCCGTCGACGACGTGGTGGTCGGGATGCTCAACCAGGAAACCGGCGTGCGCGGCTACCTGCTGTCGGCCGATCCGCTCTTCCTCGCTCCCTACCGCCAGGGACAGCAGGCCTACCGGGCCGCCTTCGCCGAGGCGAAGCGCCTGACGGCCGACAACCCGGCCCAGCAGACACGCCTCGACGCGCTCGACCAGCACGCGCGCCACTGGATGCAGGAGGTCGGCGACCGGGAGGTCGCCCTGATGGGTGACACCACGACCCGCGATCAGGCCCGCGCCATCGAGATCAAGGGGATCGGCAAGGCGGCGATGGACGCCCTGCGCGACAAGGCGGCCGAGATCCGGAAGGTCGAGGTCGACCTGATGGCCGAGCGCGGGAGCGCCCAGGCACGCACCTTCCGGCTCGCCGACGTGATGAACTTCGCCGGGGTCGCCGCGAGCCTGCTGATCGCCGCCGCCATGGCCCTCATGGTCTCGCGCACTCTGGCCGCGCCGCTGCAGGCGATGGCCGCGCTGATGCAGCGGCTGGCCCAGGGCGACAAGACGATCGTGGTCGCGGGCCGCGAGCGCGGCGACGAGGTCGGCGCCATGGCGCAGGCCGTCGAGGTGTTTCGCCACAACGCCGTCGAGGCGGACCGGGCCGCCGCCGCCCAGGCCGCCGAGGACGAGGCCCGGATGCGCCGCGCCCGCCTCGTCGACGACCTGGCGCGGGAGTTCGAGCATACCGTGTCGGGTCTCACCGCGAATCTCGCCGGCGCCGCCACCGAGATGGAGGCGACGGCCCGCACCATGACGGGTGTGGCCGAGGAGACCACCCGCCAGACCGTCACGGTGGCGGGCGCCGCGTCGCAGACCTCGTCCAACGTCCAGACGGTCGCGGCGGCGAGCGAGGAGATGACCGCCTCGATCCAGGAGATCGTCCAGCAGGTCACCCAGTCGTCCCGCATCGCCGCCCGCGCGGTGGAGGACGCGGCCCGCACCAACGCGACGGTGCAGCGCCTCGCCGCGACGGCGGAGCGGATCGGCGACTTCGTCGCCACCGTGTCGAGCATCGCCGGGCAGACCAACCTGCTCGCGCTCAACGCCACGATCGAGGCGGCCCGCGCCGGTGCGGCCGGCCGCGGCTTCGCGGTGGTGGCGGCGGAAGTGAAGGAGCTCGCCGGCCAGACCGGCAAGGCCACCGACGAGATCGGCGCCCGGATCGGCGAGATCCAGGACGCGACCCGCGAGACCGTGACCGACATCCGCCAGATCGCCAAGGTGATCGAGGACATGTCGACCTACGCCGCCAGCATCGCGGCGGCGATGGAGGAGCAGGGCAGCGCCGTGCAGGAGATCACCCGCAACGTGCAGCAGGCCGCCCGCGGCACCGAGCAGGTCACGGGCAACATCGCCGGGGTCCGCGACGGCGCCGGCCAGACCAGTCATGCCGCCTCGCAGGTCCTTGACGCCGCCCAGGCGCTGGCGCGGCAATCGGAGATGCTGCGCCACGAGGTGACGGGCTTCCTCGGGCGGGTGAAGGCGGCCTGACGCTTGTCGACGCCGGCGCACAGGTCCGATCGCGGTCGCGATCGGGCCCTGTTCGCAGGGTCAACGGCGCCGGGCCGTTTGCCCGGCACAGGCTCAGGGCCCGTCTGACCGATCGACAGGCAATTCTCCCACCCGCAACCTCATCCTGAGGTTGCGGGTGGGATCGAAACGTGTTTCGCGGCTGTGCTCGCAAGCCAGACCGGCGCTCAGACGAAGTGCTTCGACAGCTTCAGTCCCTGCGCCTGGTAGTTCGAGCCGGCGGCGCTGCCGTAGAGGGCGGCCGGGCGCTGGGCCATGCGCTCGTAGACGAGGCGGCCGACGATCTGGCCGTCCTCCAGCATGAACGGCACGTCGCGCGAGCGCACCTCCAGCACCGCGCGGGCGCCGGTGCCGCCGGCCTCGGCATGGCCGAAGCCGGGATCGAAGAAGCCGGCGTAGTGCACCCGGAACTCGCCGACGAGCGGATCGAACGGCACCATCTCGGCGGCGAAGTCCGGCGGCACCTGCACCGCCTCCTTCGACGCCAGGATGTAGAACTGGCCAGGATCGAGGATCAGGGTGCCCGAGCCGTCGGCCCGCAGGGGCTCCCAGAACTCGGAGGCCGGGTAGGAGCGCGGCCGGTCGACGTCGACGAGGCCGGTATGGCGCTTGGCGCGGTAGCCGATCAGCCCGTCGAAGCCCGACAGGTCGACCGAGACCGCGACGCCGCCCTGGAACGAGGGATCGGCGGCATCGACCAGCGGCGTCGCCGCGTGAAGGCGGGCGAGCGCGGCGTCATCGAGCCGCACCGCGCCGCGGCGGAAGCGCAGCTGCGACAGGCGCGAGCCGGTGCGCACCAGCACCGGGAAGGTGCGCGGCGAGATCTCGGCGAAGAGCGGTCCGGCATAGCCGGCCTCGACCATGTCGAATTCCCGCGCCTGGTCGGTGATGACCCGGGTGAACACGTCGATGCGCCCGGTCGAGCTTTTGGGATTCGCGCTGGCGGCCAGGTCCGGCGGCAGGGCCAGGCCCTCCTGCAACTCGGCGATGTAGACGCAGCCGGTCTCCAGCACCGCGCCCTGGCGCAGGTCGATCTCGTGCAGCTTCAGCTTGTCGAGGCAGGCGGCGACGTCGCGGGTGCGCCCCGGCAGGAAGCTCGCCCGCACCCGCCAGGCCCGGTTGCCCAGGCGCAGGTCGAGGCTCGCCGGCTGGACCTGATCGTCCGCGAAGGGGCTGGCGGGCCGGACGACCCCGGCGGCGGCGAGCGCCACGATGCTCTCCGCCGATTGAATCCCGTCCTCGAGCTTCACCATGACCCGTCCATCCTCGATAGGCCATTGTCGTAGGCCAGGGTTTCGATGGCGTGAAGAGGATCACGCCTCGTCGCGCGCACCCCGCATCACCGCGACCGCGAGGCTCGCGCGGGCGATCGCCCCCATCGCGGTCAGGCCGGCGAGCGCGCCCGCGATCGGCGGCAGCCGGTCCGGCCACAGGATCATGGCGGCGAAGGCGGCCGCGGCGACGAGGTCGGTGCCCTTGCCCCCGGCGAGGATCAGCGAGTGCAGGTCGGGCCCGGGCAGCGCGGTCCCGGTCCGGGCGGCGATGAGGGCGGCGAGCCGGCCGGCCGCGATCTCCAGGAGCAGCGCCGCGAGGAGCGCCGCCGCCGGCCCGCCCGGCGCGCGCCAGGCCAGCGCGAGGGCGAGCGCGACGCGGATCCAGGGGCCCTCCCCGGCCCCCGCCTGCCGGCCGAGCAGCACCGATCCGGCCCAGGCGGCGATGAGGGCGAGGGCGACGAGGTCGGAGCCGGCGACCGGGGCCAGCGCCAGGGCCGCGGCGGCGGCGAGTCCTGTGGACGAGGAGAGAAGCGTCATGACCGGGCGGGGCGCCTCGTGCAGGATTACCGACTCGGGCCGCCGACGATTGACGATCCGGAAGGCCGGACGTACCACGACCCCCGTCGGCCGTCGCGCTTACGCGCCGGCCGCCAGCGGAGGTTCCCTGATGTACAAGGCCGAGACCCGCGGCATCAGCGTGTCCGTGCAGCCGCGCTTCGTCGAGGAAGAGTCCTCGCCCGACAGCGGACGCTACTTCTTCGCCTATACGGTGGAGATCACCAACAACGGCAGCGAGCAGGTGCAGCTGCGCTCGCGGCACTGGCGCATCGTCGACGGTCGCGGCGAGATGCAGGAGGTGCGCGGCGCCGGCGTCGTCGGCAAGCAGCCGGTGCTCGGGCCCGGCGAGTCGTTCAGTTACACCAGCGGCTGCCCCCTCACGACGCCGGACGGCACGATGGAGGGCACCTACACCATGGCGACCCCGGACGGCCGCAGCTTCGAGGCGGCGATTCCCGCCTTCTCGCTCGACTCGCCGCATGTCCGCCGGGTGATGCACTAGCTCCCACCCGTGCCCGGAGGTCCGGGGGTCCCTGCGCCAGCGCGGCTGTCGGGGGCGGCGGGCTTCGGCTAAGACCTGGGCTTTCCTCCCGCGAGACTGCCCGCCCCGATGACCCAGACCGGCCCCCGCCTGACCCCGCTCGAGCTCCTCGCCCGGCTGGTCTCCTTCGACACCGAGAGCCAGAAGTCGAACCTGCCGCTGATCCGCTGGGTGGCGGAGTACCTCGACGCCTGGGGCGTCCCTTACGTGATCGCCCCCAACGCGGCCGGCGACAAGGCGGCGCTCTTCGCCACGGTCGGGCCGATGCGGGACGGCGGCGTGGTGCTGTCGGGCCATACCGACGTGGTGCCGGTGGCCGGCCAGAGCTGGACCAGCGACCCCTACACCCTGCGCATCGCCGACGGGAAGGCCTATGGCCGCGGCGCCGTCGACATGAAGGGCTTCGACGCGCTCTGCCTCGCGCTCGTGCCGGAGATGCTGGCGGCCGACCTGAAGACGCCGATCCACATCCTGCTCTCCTACGACGAGGAGCTGACCTGCCTCGGCGTCGCCGACGTGATCGCCCGCTTCGGGCAGGATCTGCCGCGCCCGGGCGCGGTGATCGTCGGCGAGCCGACCGACCTCGAGGTCGCCGACGCGCACAAGAGCATCTACACCTACCGCACCACCGTCCACGGCCACGAGGCGCATTCCTCGAAGCCGGCGCTCGGCGCCAACGCCGTGATGGCGGCGGCCGAGCTGGTGGCGGGGCTGAACCGCATCGCCGACCAGATGACGGCCCGCGGCGACGCGAGCGGCCGGTTCGATCCGGGCTACACCACGGTCCATGTCGGGGTGATCGGCGGCGGCACCGCGCGCAACATCCTGCCGAAATCCTGCGAGTTCCAGTGGGAGTTCCGCGGCCTGCCGGACCTTCCCCGCGACGAGATCCCGGGCCTGTTCGCGGAGGAAGTCGAGCGGGTGACCCGCGAGCGGCTCAACCGCTTCGGCAATTACGGCCGCGTCGAGACCGAGGAGGACGCGGCGGTGCCGGGCCTGGCCCCGGAACCCGGCTCCCCGGCCGAGCGCCTAGCCCTGCGGCTCGCCGGCCGCAACCACACCATCACCGTTCCTTATGCCACCGAGGCCGGCCGCTTCCAGCTCGCCGGCCTGCCGACCGTGGTCTGCGGCCCGGGCTCGATCGACCAGGCGCACCAGCCCGACGAGTATATCACGCTCGCGGCGCTGGAGGCGGGAGAGGTCTTCCTGCGCCAGCTGGTGCGGGATTGCGCGGCGGGGTGGAGCCCGGTGTGAGGGGCCGGCCCGTCAGATTGGGGAAAATACTCGCACCATTTCCGCATCTCAGGGTCATCCCGGGGCTCGCCGAAGGCAAGAGCCCGGGATCCAGAAGCCACAGGTGCTTGGGAAGCGGGCGGATCGGTTCCGCCGTATTCTGAAAATCCTCCGGCTCTGGATGCCGGGCTCCGGAATGACCCGGAGGGTGTCGGCAGATCTAGAGAGAAGCGACCATACGCAAGTCGGTGTGCTTCGCCGCTCTCACGGCTTGCGCGCCAGCGCCAGCCCGACGCCCGCCCCGAGGAGCAGCCCGCCGGTCAGCCGGTTGCGCCAGCGCCCCTTCGCCAGCGCAACTCGCGCGCGCCCCGCCAGCACCGCCCAGACCACGTCGCCGGCGAAGGCCAGCACCAGGAAGGTCGCGGCGAGCAGCACCAGCTGCCCGAACGGTTCGGCGTCGCGGCTGACGAATTGCGGCAGGAAGGCGCCGAAGAACAGGAGCGTCTTCGGGTTGGTCAGTGCCACCAGGAAGCCGCGCAGCGCGATTGCCCGGACTTCCCGGGGCTCCGGATCGGTCCTGGCGAGGTCGGTCGCGGGTGCCTGCCAGGCGCGGAAGGCGAGCCAGGCGAGGTAGGCGACGCCGAGCCAGCGCAGCACCTCGAACCACGTCGCCATCACGGCCAGCATCGCCGAGAGGCCGGCGACCGTCAGCGCCAGCTGCACGGTGAGCGCCGCCCCGACGCTCGCCACGGTGACGAGACCGTAGCGGCTGCCATGGGCGACGCTGTTGGCGACGATCAGGGCGACGTTCGGGCCCGGGATCAGGATCAGGACGAGCGTCGCGGCGACGAAGCCGAGATAGAGGTCGAGGGACATGGCGGGGCGTTCCGGTCGAGAACCGGAGGGCAGCGTGCCACGCGACGCGCCGCCCCGCCAGGCTTCGGCTCTTACTGCTGCGCCGGCTGAGTCGTGGTGGTGCCGGTGGCGGCCGGAACGTCCGACTTCTGGGCGTCGGCCTTGGCCGCATCGGCCTTGGCGGGCTGCTGGCCGAGATAGACGTATTCCGGCGCGGCGCGGAGCTGGTCCTTGTCGGTGTTGATCACCGCCTTCAGCGTCTTGTCGTCGACGCGGGTGACCTGGAGCGCTTCCTTGGCCACCGAGACGTACTTCGTGCCCATCCCGAGGAAGCCGCCGACGCCGACGACGTAGGACTTCACCGCCAGGTCCGGCCCGAGCACGATGTCGGCGACCGAGCCGATGGTCTCGTTGGCGCCGTTCACGATGCTCAGGCCGACGACCTTCGAGGCCATCAGGTCGGTCGGCTCCTGCGCGACGAAGGTCGGGCGCAGGTCGTTGTTGAGGGTGGCGGGGGCGCCCGGCACGGGCTTGGGACCGCTCGCATCCTGCGCCAGGGCGGCGCTGGCGCCGGCGACGAGGAGGAACGCGGCGGCGAGGAAGGGGCGAGACATCGTGGGCTCCGACTTCGTGCGCCCGACACGCTCGGGCGCATGATGAGTCGGTTGCGGTGCGAAAGGTTCCCTCTCGCACCCGCTTTCGCTGCGTCATACGACTTCCGACTGATTGCTTCGCAATGCGGAAGTCGGCTTCGCTCAGGCGCCGCGCGGGCTGGTGATACGAGATCCGGAAGATCACTTCCGGATCTCGTATCAGGGCAGGAATTCAAGCCTGTCCGATCAGGAGTCCTGGCTCCGGGCGATCTCGGCCTCGACCTCGGCCGGGTCGAGGTCGTAGTGCCGCGAGCAGAACTCGCAGGTGATGCCGATGCGGCCGTCCTCGCCGACGATCTCGCGGCGCTCCTCGGGGGAGAAGTTGCGGACCATCCCCATCACCCGCTCGCGCGAGCAGCGGCAGGCCTCGTGCACCCCTTGCGCCTCGAACACCCGCACGCCGCGCTCGTGGAACAGGCGGTAGAGCAGGCGCTCGCTCGACACGGTGGGATCGACGAGCTCGTGATCCTCGATCGTGGCGATCAGGGACTTCGCCTCGACCCAGGCGTCGTCCTCCTGCTGCCGGCTGTCGTCGAGGAGCGCGTGCCCCTCCGGCAGGTCGCCGGGCGGCAGGTCGGCGAGGCGGGCGCGGTCGGGCGAGTGCGGCAGGAACTGCACCAGGAGCCCGCCGGAGCGCCAGGAATTCCCCGACACCTCGCCCCCGCCCTCGACCTGCTCGGCGACGGCGAGGCGGACCCGGGTCGGGATCTGCTCCGATTGGCGGAAATACTGGTGCGCCGCCTCCTCGAAGCCCTGGCCCTCCAGGGCCACGACGCCCTGGTAGCGGCTCTGGGCCGAGCCCTGGTCGATGGTCATGGCGAGATGGCCGCGGCCGAGAAGCTGCGCGGTGTCGGCGCGCGGTCCCGCCGCGGCGACGCGCCCGGCGTCGAAGCGGGCGGTGGCGCGCACCCGGTCGGGCGCCTCGAAATCCACCACCACCATCTCGACGGGACCGTCGGACTTGGTCTGGAGCTGGAACCGGCCCTCGAACTTGAGCGAGGAGCCGAGGAGCACGGTCAACGCCGCGGCCTCGCCGAGGAGCCGCGCGACGGGGTCGGGATAGCCGTGCCGGCGCAGGATGGTGTCGACGGAGGGGCCGAGGCGCACGACGCGCCCGCGCACGTCGAGGGGCTCGACCGCGAAGGGCAGGATCGCGTCGTCGCGGCCGTCGAGGCTCTGGGCGGGGCTCTGGGCGAGGCTCTGGGAAGGGGTCGTCTCGGGCATGCTCTCACCGCCGCCGGCCTGACGCAGGACCGGCACTCGTGCAGGACAAGGAAGGTCTCCCGGCGGGGCGCCTTCCGCACCGGCCGCGGCGCATGCCGCTGACGGGAACGGCGGGCGGGGCGGGGGGACGGGAGACGCCGCGGCGAGAGACCGGCGCATCCCGGTATATGGGCGATCGAGCGAGGTTTTCGAAGGGGTTATCGCCGGGCCCGGGGCGGCCGGGCCCGGCGGATGGGGCCCGACGGGTTCGAGACCCGCCGTGTCATCCCGTCGGGGGGATCGGTGCGGCCGCTGCCGTGTTCGCCGTCCAAGCCGGGACGCCGCAGCCCTGCCATGCGGCCGGCGGCCTGAGCGGACCCGACCTTCCGGCCTATGCTGCATTGCAGCAGTGAGGACGGCGATGCAGCACACCCTCCACGACACCGCCGGCGCCGGCGCCGCCGCGACCGGGCGGTCCGCGGCCCAGGCCCGTCTGGCCCTCGCCGCGGCCTCGTTCGGCATCGGCACCACCGAGTTCGTCATCATGGGGCTCCTGCCCGAGATGGCGGCGGATCTCGGCGTCGGCATCCCGACGGCGGGCCTGCTGGTCTCGGGCTACGCGCTCAGCGTCACCTTCGGCTCGCCGCTCGTGGCGGTGGCCCTGGCGCGCCTCGATCGGAGGCGGGCCCTCCTGGTGCTGGTCGCCCTGTTCATCCTCGGCAACGCGCTCTGCGCGCTCGCCCCCGATTACCGCCTGCTGATGCTCGCCCGCATCGTCACGGCGCTCTGCCACGGCGCGTTCTTCGGCCTCGGCTCGGTGGTCGCCGCGGATCTGGTGGCACCGCACCGCAAGGCCAGCGCCATCGCGATCATGTTCACCGGGCTCACGCTCGCCAACGTGCTCGGCGTGCCGTTCGGCACCGCGCTTGGCCACGCCCTCGGGTGGCGGGCGACGTTCTGGGCCGTGGTCGGCATCGGCTTCGTGGCCGCGGCCGCGCTCCTCGCCTGGCTGCCGCGGCACCTGGCGCGGGATTCGGGGAGCCTCATCTCCGAGATGCGGGTCCTGCGCCGGCCGCAGGTGGTGCTGGCGATGCTCCTCAGCGTGCTCGCCTCGGCGAGCCTGTTCAGCGTCTTCACCTATGTCGCGCCGCTGCTGGCCGCCACCGCCGGCGCGACCCCCTCGGCGATCACCGGGGTGCTGCTGCTGTTCGGCGTCGGGCTCACCCTCGGCAACGGGCTCGGCGGCCGCCTCGGCGACTGGCGGCAGATGCCCTCGGTGATCGGCCTCGGCCTCGCCCTCGCGGTCGTGCTCCTGGCGCTGGTCCCGGCGAGCGCCGCCCTGATGCCGGCCACCGCGCTCATCGGGGTGTGGGGCATCCTCGCCTTCGCGCTGGTCGCGCCGTTGCAGTTGCGGGTGCTGACCGCCGCCGACGGTGCCCGCAACCTCGCCTCGACGGTCAACCAGGGCGCGTTCAACCTTGGCAACGCGCTCGGCGCCTGGCTCGGCGGTGTGGCGATCACGGTCGGGGTTCCCTATGCCCACCTGCCGGTGATCGGGGCGGCGCTCGCCCTGGCGGTCGCCGGAGTGGGCGTGGTGGCGCACCGGCTCGATCGCTGACGCGACATTCCGCGCCCGGTCAGCCGCTTTGCTTCCATGCGACAAGCCCTGCCCCATCCCAGGTCGAGCTGGCCCGACCTGGGCATAGGGACGCGGAACCCGGGCACGCCGCGAATTCCGTGATTCGGGGGCGGCGCCCCTCAATCGTCCCGGTACACCCGCTCGCGGCGCTCGTGGCGCTCCTGGGCCTCCAGCGACAGCGTCGCGATCGGGCGGGCCTCCAGGCGCTTGAGCGAGATCGGCTCGCCGGTCTCCTCGCAATAGCCGTAGGAGCCGTCCTCGATCCGGGACAGGGCCGCGTCGATCTTGGCGATCAGCTTGCGCTGGCGGTCCCGCGCCCGGAGCTCGATCGCCCGGTCGGTCTCGGACGAGGCGCGGTCGGTCAGGTCGGGGTGATTCTCGTTCTCGCTCTGCAACGCCACCAGGGTGTCCTGGGCCTCGCGCAGAATGTCTTGTTTCCAGCCCTGGAGCTTGCGCCGGAAATACTCCCGCTGACGCTCGTTCATGAAGGGCTCGGCGTCATTGGGGGCATAGCCCTCCTCGATCACGATCTTCGCCATCGCGCCCCTCGGAAAAACAAATGTTGTCCTGACCGCAGCCGGCATCATGGCCACGACCCACTTGGCGCAGCCCTATAATAGAGGCTGCACGACACCACAATGTCCCTGCACCGGCACGCAAGGACCGGACCAGGGGACGGGCGCGCTCTGCTGCAAACGTGTCACGGTCGTGGCGCTTCTGTACCGGTCGCCCCGGCCGCCCGCAGGGCGGCGACGATGTCGGCCTCGATGCGGCGGGCGAGCGGCTGGCGGTAGTGGCTGGCATCGAAGAACAGGGTGGAATCGTGCAGCTCGGGCCGGTCGCCGGACCAGTCGACGACGCGGCCCCGCGGGGCGACCGCGCCCGCGAGCGCGGCGCGGCAGGCGGCCTCCGCCGCCGCCCGGGGCGTGCCGGGCCGGGCCTGCGTGGCGGCAAAGACCGGCGGGAAGACCAGGACCAGCGCGGTGCCCGGGCCCAAGCGCTCCGCCAGGGTGCGCAGGGCGGCAGCCGCCGGGAAGACGGGCCCGCCCTCCCCCGGGTCGGGATCGGCCGGGGCCGGCTTCGCCCGGGAGGCGACCCGGGCCGGCATGTCGGGATCACCGAGCGCGAGGTAGTCCGGCTCGTAGTCCCAGTAGCCGTCCGGCGCGGCCCGGCGCGGGTTGGCGCGCAGCGCCCAGCCGATCCGGTTGACGACCTCGCCGGCGACGCGCACCCGCAGGAGCCCGCGCAGGTAGCTCGCCCAGTCCTCGGCGAGGAGCCAGGCCGGGAAGGGCCGCTGCATCGGCAGGGCGGGATCGCCCGTGCACCAGAACGAATCGGCGCCGATCACCAGGGCCCGCGCCCGGGGGTGGTGGCGCAGGAAGTAGTCCGCGACGAGGAGTTGCTCGCCCGGGCCGGTGCCCGGCACCGCGAGCTGGACGAAGGGGATGCCGGTGGCCTCGCGCAGGTTCGCCGGCCGGACGAGCTGGATGTGCGAGTTGCCGATGACCGCCGCCGCGAAGGCGGGATCGCGCCCCCGGCTCGCCGTGGCGGTGCGGGGTCCCTGCGGGCGCACGCCGTCGCGGTCGACGAGCCGCGGCCGGCCGGTGTCGTAGGGGTCGACCGCGAGCGCCAGCGCGAGGTAGCCGAGAAGCAGCAGGCCCGCCGCGACGACGAGGCGGGTGGAGAAGCCGCGCCACGCGGCCTCGGCGGGAGGGTCAGCGCGCATCGAGATCGGCCCCCTCAGAACTGGAAGTAGATGAACTCGTAATTCGCGTCGTCACCGATGCGCAGCAGCACCGCGACGAGGAGCACCGCGAAGACGAGCGCCAGGGCCGGCCGCGGCGGCAGGCGGTGGACCGCCGCCCAGGCTGTCGGGCCGACGAGGGCCACCAGGGCGGCGGGCACGAAGGCGCGCCACTTGAAGCCGTGGCCGACCGGCGCGAGGCCGAACAGCCCCTTGAACACCGCGACCGCCGCCTCGAAGCTGGTGGCGCGAAACAGTACCCAGGTCAGGGCCACGAAGGCGAAGGTGAGGGCCCAGCCCAGGAGCGCCGGCATCGGCAGGCCGGCCCGGCGCCACAGCAGGCCCACCCCGAGCCCTGCGCCGTGCGCCGCCCCCCAGGCGACGAAGGTGAGGCCGGCGCCGTGCCACAGGCCGCCGAGCGTCATGGTGGCGAACAAGGCGGCGATCTGGACGGCCAATCCCCGCCGGTTGCCGCCGAACGGAATGTAGAGGTAGTCGCGCAGGAAGCGCGACAGCGTCATGTGCCAGCGCCGCCAGAACTCCCGCAGGGAGGTGGCGCGGTAGGGCACGTCGAAGTTCTGCGGCAGCACGATGCCGAACAGCAGCGCGAGGCCGAGCGCCATGTCGGTGTAGCCGGAGAAATCGAAGTAGATCTGGAACGTGAAGGCGAGCGTGCCCTGCCAGGCCTCCACCACGCTCACCCCCTTGCCGGCGGCGGCCGCCTCGAAGACGGGGTTGGCGTAGGCCGCGAGCGGATCGCCGAGGAAGACCTTCTTCGCCAGCCCGAGGCACAGCAGCATCAGCCCGCGCCCGATCCGCTCGGCGGCGTCGGCCCGGGCATAGGGCTTCTCGTCGAACTGGTGGAGGATCTCGCTCCAGCGCACCAGCGGGCCGGCGAGCACCTGCGGGAAGAACGCGATGTAGAGGGCGTAGCGCGTCAGGTCCATCTGCGGCGCCCGGCCGGCGCGCAGGTCGGTCAGGTACATCACGTGGTGGAAGGTGAAGAACGAGATGCCGAGCGGCAAGGCGAGGCTCGGCCGGGACAGGTCGTGCAGCCCCGGCAGGAGCGCCGCGAGGCCGGCGAGGAATCCTGCATACTTGAACAGGGCGAGCACCGCGAGGTTCGCCGCGATGGCGAGCGGGATCAGCAGCGCGGCGCGGCTCTTCGCAAACCACCGCGCGACGAGCCAGTTCAGCCCGATCGACGCCATCAGCAGCGGCACGAAGCGCGGGTCCCACCAGCCGTAGAACACGAGCGACAGCAGGACGAGCAGCGGCAGCCGCCAGCCCGGCCGGTGCAGGGCCACGAGCGCGTGGAGGATGAGCGCGACCGGCAGGAAGCCGAGGAGGAACGGGAAGGAATTGAACAGCATCGCGGCCGGGGTGACGCGGGTCCTGCGGCGACATCAAGGCCGACCGTCTCGAGCGGGCGCCGTTGTGGGGGAGCGGCGCTGGCGCGTCAACGGCCGGGGGCCGCCCCTTCCGCCAGGCGCGCCTTGGCGGCGGCCACCAGGAAGCCGGACCGCGTCTCGCCCCGCAGGGCAGCGGCCTGGTCGATCCGGCGCAGGATGCTCTCCTCGACCGAGATGTTGACCCGGACGGCCTTGCCGGGAAGATCGACGTCGATCAGCCCGATCATCGCGCCGGCGGAATCCTCACGGAACGCTGGATCGGCCTGCATCTCCCGCAAGGCGCGAAGGGACGGCAACGCATCGCCGTCCTCGACCATCCCGGCGACGTGGAACGCCAGCATCTCGGCAGCCTTCACGTAGAGCGTGTCGAGATCCGGCGCGACGGTGGTGGCGCCCGGAAAATCCGGGAATGAGGCGCCGTAGACGCCGTTCTCCTCGTGGATCAGCATGACGAGGCGAGTCATTCGCTCTCTCCTATCCGTGGCTTGCCGTCCGTTCACCACTCCCAACCGGCCTGACGATAGATGCTGCGAAGCGTGCCAGTCGGGATCTCCGGTTCTCCGGTATGGACCGTCACCTTGCCGGGCTTCGTCGGGTGCCGGAACTGCAAGTGATCACCTGGCCCCTTTCGGACGAGCTGCCAGCCATCGACGCGCAAGGCTCCGAGCACGTCCCGGGTCTTGTTGCTGCGCGACCGGCGTGACATCGCTCGACCTCTCAAGAACGGGAACGGAGCCTCGCCGAGATCATTCTTGTGTAATTATACACAACTTCATCCGACGACAATATGCCCCCGGCATCCTGCGCCGCCCGGGCGGGGAAGGTCTGTGTCCCACCGCCAGTCGGCTCGTCACCTCCCCGCCATCCCGAGCTTCGCCAACTCCACCTGCGCCCGCAGCTCGATCTGGCCGATCAGATCGTCGAGACGGGGGTCGCCGGTGGTGCCGTTGCGCTCGGCGAGGCGGCCGGCGATGGCCTGCAACTCGCTCGCGGCGACGCGGCCGCCGAGCAACGCGGCCTTGAGACGGTCGAGGGAATCGAGGAGGTCGTGGCCGCGCTTCGTCGCCCGGCGGCGGCGGTCGGCGGCGATCTCGTCCTGGCCCTGGAGGGTCAGGATGGCGCTCAAGTTCGCGAGCGGCATCGCGCTGCCGGCGCTGGTCGGGCCCCGCGCGCCCTCCGTCCCGAGGGTGAACACGCCGCCTGCCGGCAGGGTGCGCGAGCCGGCCCCCGACAGGGGGGTGGCCGCGAGGCGGGTGTCGACGCGCATGGGATCGGGTCCGGGTCACTCAGTTCGCTGTTCGCCCCGCAAACCTCGCCCCGGTATGGTGAATGCGCCGTAAACGAGGCGGCAGATCTTGCCGCGGGGCGAAAACGACCGGGCCGGGAACCGCCCGCCGGGACCGGACCCGAGAAACGGATCGGTAACCTTACCAGAGACTTACGGGTGGTCGGGGCGCTGGCACGGTCCTGGCAATCTGCCCTTCGAGTTTCGGGACCCCGTCATGCGCCTTCGCCTCCTCGTCCTCGCCCTTCTGGCCCTCGTCGCCGCCGAGCCCGCCCTCGCCCTGTCGCGGGTGAAGGACCTCGCCAGCGTCGAGGGCATGCGCACCAACCAGCTCATCGGCTACGGCATCGTGGTCGGCCTCAACGGCACCGGCGACACGCTCAACAACGCGCCCTTCACCAAGCAGTCGGTGCAGGCGATGCTGGAGCGGCTCGGCGTCAACACCCGGGGCGCTACCATGCGCACCGCCAACCTCGCCGCCGTGATGGTGACGGCGAACCTCCCCCCCTTCGCGGCGCAAGGCACGCGGATCGACGTCACGGTGTCCTCCCTCGGCGACGCCAAGTCGCTCCAGGGGGGCACGCTGCTCGTCACGCCGCTGCTCGCCGCCGACGGCGAGGCCTACGCGGTGGCGCAAGGCTCACTCGCCATCGCGGGCTTCCAGGCCGAGGGCGACGCGGCCAAGATCACCCGCGGCGTACCCACGAACGGGCGCATCGCCAACGGGGCGGTGATCGAGCGCGAGATCGCCTTCAAGCTCAACGAGCAGAAGTGCCTGCGCCTGTCGCTGCGGAACCCCGACTTCACCACCTCGAAGCGGATCGCCGCGGCGATCAACGACTTCATGGGCGCCGACACCGCCGAGCCGACCGACCCCTCCACCGTCACCCTCCAGGTGCCGGCGCGCTACCAGGGCAACATGATCCGGCTGCTCACCGAGGTCGAGCAGCTGAAGGTCGAGCCCGACCAGACCGCCCGGGTGGTGATCGACGAGCGCTCCGGCATCATCGTGATGGGCCGCGACGTGCGGGTCTCGACCGTCGCGGTGGCGCAGGGCAACCTCACCGTCACCATCACCGAGCAGCCGCAGGTGAGCCAGCCGGCGCCGTTCTCCAACGGCGAGACCGTGGTGGTGCCGCGCACCGCCCTCAAGGTCGATGCCGGCGAGAAGAACAAGCTCGCCCTGGTCAAGGAGGGCGTGACCCTGCGCGAGCTGGTCGACGGGCTCAACGCGCTGGGCATCGGCCCGCGCGACCTGATCTCGATCCTCCAGGCGATCAAGACCGCCGGCGCGCTGCAGGCCGACATCGAAGTGATGTGACGCCGGCCCCTCCCCGCTTCCTGCTCACGAACCCGAGGACAGAACGCGATGCTCCCGCTTGCTCCCCTCGCGGCCTCCGCCGGAATGGCGGTCGGCCAGGCCCTCGCCGGGGCCGCCGCCTCCGGCCTGTCGGCGCTCACCGGCGACACGTCCAAGCCGTCGTCGGCCACGGGCGACAAGGCCAAGATCCAGAAGACCGCCAAGGACTTCGAGGCGATGTTCCTGGAGCAGAGTCTCGACGTGCTCAACCGCTCGCAGGGCACCGACGGGCCGCTCGGCGAGAACGGCACCGGCGGCGGCGTCTACCGCTCGATGCTCAACAAGGAATACGCCCAGTCGATCGTGCAGAGCGGCGGCATCGGCATCGGCGACCAGGTGATGCGCGAGATGCTGCGGCTGCAAGGGGGCGCCAATGGCTGAGCCGCGCCCCGTCCCGGTCGCGGACGCCGCGGCCGCCGAGCGCCTCGTCGCCGAGACGCTGACCACCATGCGCGAGCTCGAGACCCTGCTCGGGCGCGAGAGCGACCACATCCGGGTCGGGCGCCTCGCCGAGGGCCTGGCCGAGGCGCCGCAGAAGACGGCGCTGGCCGGGGCCTACCTCCAGGGGCTCCAGGCGGTGAAGGCGAACGCCGTGGCGCTCGCCCGCTTCGCGCCGGACGGCGTCGCGCGCTTGCGCGAGGCGCATGGCCGGTTCTCGGAGACCGTCGCGGCCAACCAGGCGGTGCTGGCGACCGCCCGGGCGATCTCGGAGGGGTTGCTGCGCAACCTCTCGGCCGAGCTGACCCGCAATGCCGAGCCCAAGGGCTATGGGACCGGTTACGGCGGCAGCCGCCCGGCCCCCTCGCCCTACGGCCACCGCCGCAGCGCGCCGCTGGTGCTGTCGCGCAGCCTTTAGGGGCTAGAGAGCTTCACGATCGCGCTGCAATCGTGAAACTCTCTAGGTCTTTGATTGTGCCGCATTTTCTCCGACGAACCGGTATCCACTTCGTCGGAAAATGCTCTAGTGGCTGGTGCCGAGGCGGATATAGGTCCGGGCCGGGCCGTACTCGGTGTGCGTCCGGGTATCGATCGCGACCTGGCCAGAGGCGCTGACGACGCCGCGCGCCGCCCCGTCGAGCCCCGCGCCTGGGCGGGCGGGCACCGGCGTGCCGGCCTCGGCCCGCACCCGGCCGCTGATCCGCGTGCACGGACCGCCCGGGCTGAAGCGGATGAAGCCGGGGCCCTCGTGCGGGCAGGTTTCGGGCGCCCTGGCGATGGGCAGGTCGCGCAGGTCGAGCGCGCGAGCCGGCTGAGCCGCAAAGGAGGCCGCGCACAGGGCGGCCGCCAGGATCATCGATGTCGTGCGCAAGGCCTGCCCTCTCGTTCGGGGTGGAGAGAAGCATGGCGGGGATCGGCGCGCCAGGGCGTGGGGGACACGCTTGGGGCGGGAACTCATCAGCCTGCCTGGTGCGCAAATATCGTCCGAGGCAACACGAACGGATGCCTGTACTGCCGAGCGGTCACTTCGTCGTAAGCTGCCCCCTTTCCGGGCCCGGAACGGGCCTACACGACTGAAACGAAGTGGAAGGAGATCCGGGATCCAGCGCAAGAACTCGCGAAGCGTCCGTGTGTCTGCAACGTTGCAAATATAGCGCCGCTTCGCGGCACTTCCTGTGCTGGATCCCGGATCTCCTTGCGCTGACGCTTCAGTCGTCCGGGAAGGGGTGAGCTTGAACCATCTCGGCCGCCGACAGGATACAGCTCTGTCGGCCCCGGGCTGACGCGGACGGTTTCAGATCCGCAGCGCGAGCCGAGTCCTCACCCCACGCAGCGCTCAAAGATCTCCTCCGCCTGCCTGACCGTCATCTTGCGCGCCGCCGGGCTCGCGATGATCGTGCGGTCGTTGGCGCTCGCCGGGTCGAAGTCCTTCGCGGCGATGCCGGCGTAGAGGCCGGGCACGGCGCGGAGCGCCATCTCGCGCACCCGGTCGCGGGGCAGTTGCTCGGGGGTGAAGCGCTCGGGAAAGCCGATATCGGCGTAGAGCGCCCGCACCGCGTCGGCGCAGGATTCGATCATCTCCTGGCGCGACAGACCTGCGGTCTCGACCTCCAGCGCTTCGGCGAGCGGGCGCACCTTGGCCGGCAAGACCGCGAGGTTGAACGCGATCACGTGCGGCAGCAGCACCCCGACGCCGTAGGGATGGGGCAGATCGAGATGGCCCTCGAGCGGCAGCGACAGGGCGTGGCCGTGGCCGAGCCGGGCGTTGCCGCAGGCGATGTTGGCCATGCAGGAGGCCACCAGGTTGTCCTCCCGGGCGCGGTCGTCGTCGGAGTTGATCGAGGCGCGCAACGAGGCAGCCTGGAGCCGCACGGCGGCGAGCGCCACCGCGTCGGTGAGCGGCGAGGCGATGCCGCTCAAATACGCCTCGACCCCGTGGGTCAGCGCGTCGACCGCCGGCAGGGCCGCGACGTGCATCGGCAACGAGCGCAGCGTCACGGGATCGAGGATCGCCGCGTCGGGAAAGCTCAGGGGACCGCCGCCCAGCAGCTTCAGGTGGCGCACCTCGTCCTTGACGATGGTCCATTGCGACACCTCCGAGCCGGAGCCGGCGGTGGTCGGCACCATGATCATCGGCAGCGCCTTGCGGTCGAACTGCCCGACGCCGGTGCACTCGGCCATGGGCTTGTGGTTCGTCGCCACGATGGCGATGCCCTTGCCGGTGCACATCACCGAGCCGCCGCCGATGCACACCACCCCGTCGATGCGGTCGCGGCGCACCCGCTCACCCTGGTCGTCGATGTGCGAGCAGCGCGCGTCGATCCCGCACTCGTCGAAGCGCGAGACGGTGAGGCCGGCGCCCTCCAGCGCCGCGAGCGCGTCGGCGTGGAACGCTTGCGCCGAGATGACCGGATCGGACACGACCAGCACCCGCGTCATCTTGAGGTCGCGGGCGAGCGTGCCGATGGTGGCGAGCGCGCCGGCGCCTGAGACGATCCGGGTCGGCATGTAGAAGCTGGTGATCATGCGGGCGTCTCCTCGGGGTGCGGGGCGCTTCACGCGTGCCCTCGCGGTCGTGCCGGCGGTGTCGCCCGCCGTCGGGCGCCCCGTCCAATACAAAGATCGGGCGCGAGCCATAGCCTGCGACGATGACGGGGCGCCGCACCCCGCAAGGTCCCTCGCACCCCAAGGTCCCTCGCACCCCAAGGATCCTCGCACCCCAAGGATCCTCGCACCCAACGTCACCGCGCAAGGTCACCTCCTGCCATACCGGGAAACGATGGCGGGGCGATGTGCAAACTATTGGACGGCGACTGCGCCGCGGCGCGATAAACCGGCCATCATCGAGCATCGCCCCGACGTCCCTCGATGGGCGCCGGAAGACTGATGCCACTGCCGAGGAAACGCCCCATGCTCCGCACGCCCCTGACGCGACGCCTCGCCGCCGCCGGCCTGTTCGCCACGGTGCTCACCGCGCCCGCCCTCGCGGCCGAGACGCCGCTGCGCATCGGCGTGATCGAGGACCTGTCGGGGATGTATTCCGGCAATGGCGGGCCGAACATGGTGCTCGCCGCCACGATGGCGGCGGAGGATTTCGGCGGCAAGGTGCTCGGCCGGCCGATCGAGGTGGTCGGCGTCGACCACCAGAACAAGCCCGATATCGGCTCGGGGCTGGCGCGCCAGCTCGTCGACCAGCGCGGCGTCACCGCCTTCGTGCTCGGCGGCGCCAGCTCGGTGGGCCTCGGCGTCCAGGCCTACGCCCGGGAGCGCAAGATCACCACGATGGTGACCGGCGGATACGCCTCGCAATTCTCCGGCCCGGGCTGCTCGCCCTACGGCACGCAGTGGGTGCCCTCGACGGGCGAGCTTGCCAACGCGGTGGCGGGCGCCGTGGTGCAGAGCGGCGGCAAGAAGTGGTATTTCATCACCGCCGACTACGTCTTCGGCCACGGGCTTGCCGCCGACGCCGGCAAGGCCGTGAAGGCCGCGGGCGGCACGGTGGTCGGCGAGGTCCGCCACCCGCTGGGCGCCACCGACATCTCCTCGCAGCTGATCCAGGCCCAGTCCTCGGGCGCCGACGTGATCGGGCTCGCCAATGCCGGGCCGGACCTCGTCAACACCATCAAGCAGGCGCGGGAATTCGGCATCACCTCGAAGGTGGTGGCGATGCTGGTCTTCACCAACAACACCGTGGCGCTCGGCCTCGACGTGGCGCAGGGCATCCGCATGGCGGTGAACTTCTACTGGGACGCCAACGACGCCAGCCGCGCCTGGGCCAGGCGCCTGATGGCCCGCAACGGCAACGTGGTGCCGACCATGGGCCACGCCGCCGCCTATTCCTCGGTGCGGCATTACCTGCGGGCCGTCGAGAAGGCCGGCACGGACGAGGCCGGCGCGGTCAACCGGGCGATGAAGGAGCTGCCGATCGACGACGGCTTCTACGGCAACCCGCGCATCCAGGCCAACGGCCGGGTGGTGATGGACATGATGCTCGTCGAGGTGAAGAGCCCGAAGGACTCGAAGAGCAAGGCCGATCTCTACCGCGTCGTCGACACGATCCCCGGGGACAAGCTGTTCACCCCCGCCGACAAGAGCGGCTGCCCCCTGACCACCGCCGGCTGACCCGGAGCCTGAAGCGATGAAGCTCTACGCCAACCCGACCTCCCCCTTCGTGCGCATCGTCCGCATGGCGCTGATCGAGAAGGGCCTGAACGAGAGGGTCGACACCACCTTCGTCGATGCCTGGGCCGACGATCCGGCCTTCCTCGACGCCAACCCGGCCGGCCGCGTGCCGACGCTCGTCACCGACGACGGCGCGCGGCTGACGGAAGCGCTGCTGATCCTCAGCCATCTCGACGCGACCGGTCCGGCGCCCGCCATGCTGGCCGGCGGGCCCGCCGCGCTCTCGGCCGCCGGCGTCGCGATCGGGGTGTTCGACGCCGCGGTGGCGGTGATCATCGGCCGCAAGTCGGCGCCGGACTTCGATACGAAGCTCGTCGGCACCAAGCGCTTCCGCACCATGCGGGAGGGCCTGCGGCGCCTCGATGCACGGTTCGACGGCGAACAGAGCTTCGGCCTGCCGGCGATCGCCGCGATCACGGCTTTGGACTACCTGGTGTTCCGCTTCCCCGACCACGACTGGCGCGGGCTCTGCCCCAGGGTCGCGGCCTTCCGCGAGGCCCATGCCGACCGTCCCTCGGTGCGGGACACCGTGCCGCGCGGATAAGCCCCCTTCGCCGCGCCCATGGCCGCGCCCCATGCGGTCCCCCCGGACCTCGGCTATCGTAGGGCTACCGGACGAGAATCCGGCAGCACCGGCGGGAACCGGGGATCAGGGGGAAACCGGCGCGATGGAGCTTCGGCATCTTCGCTACTTCGTCGCGGTGGCCGACGATCTCAGCATCACCCGGGCGGCGGAGCGGCTGAACATCGCGCAGCCGGCGCTCAGCCACCAGATCAAGAGCCTCGAGGCCGAGGTCGGCACCGCCCTGCTCCAGCGCCTGTCGCGCGGGGTGGCGCTGACCGAGCCCGGCCGCGCCTTCGCGGACGACGCCCGGGCGGTGCTCGCCGCCGTCGACGCCGCCACGATCCGGGCCCGGCGCATCGCCACCGGCGACGTCGGCCAGATCCGCATCGGCTTCACCTCCTCGGCGTCGTTCCACCCCCTGGTGACCGGGGCGATCCGCGACTACCGCAGCGCCCATCCGGACGTGCAGGTCGAGCTCCTGGAGGAGACGACCGCGAGCCTGCTCGCCGCCTTCCGGGCCGGCCGGGTCGACGTCGCCTTCATGCGGCCGGACGAGGGCGAGGTCGACGATCTCTGGGCCCGCCATCTCTTCGACGAGCCGATGGTCGTGGCGCTGCCGGCGACCCATCGGCTGGCCGCCGAGACCGGCGCGGTGAGCCTCGGCGATCTCGCGCACGAGGGCTTCATCGTCTATCCGCGCCGCAACGGCCGGGCGCTCTACGACGGCATCATGGCCGCCTGCGCGGCGGCCGGGTTCTCGCCCCACATCGCCCAGAACGCGCCGCAGCTCGCCTCGGTGGTCAACCTCGTGGCGACCGGCATCGCGCTCGCCATCGTGCCGCGCTCGATGGCGCGGCTGGCCACCGAGGGCGTGCGCTACCGCCCGATCCTCGGTCCCGCCCCCGTGGCAGCGATGACCCTGGTGCGCCAGCCGGCGCCGGAGACGCCGCATCCGCGGATCTTTACCGATCTGGTGCTGGCGCGGGTGAAGGGCGGCGTGGAGGGGAGTTGAGCGGGACCGACGCGGGGATCAGGCCGCGCGGACGGTGTCGAGGAAGCGCGCGACTTCCGCCGCGAGATGCTCGGACTGGCGCGACAGCTCGGTGGCCGCGCCCAGCACCTGGCTCGCCGCAGCCCCCGTCTCCTCCGCCGCGCCCGCCACGCCCGCGATGTTGCCCGTCACCTCGCCGGTGCCCGCCGCCGCCTGGGAGACGTTGCGCACGATCTCCTGCGTCGCCGCCCCCTGCTCCTCCACCGCCGCCGCGATCGAGGTCGCCACGCCCGAGATCTCCTCGATCCGCGCCGTGATCTGGCCGATCGCACCCGCCGCCTGCCCCGTGGAGGCCTGGATCGCCGCGATCTGGCTGGTGATCTCCTCCGTCGCCTTCGCGGTCTGGCCGGCGAGTTCCTTGACCTCGGCGGCGACCACCGCAAAGCCCCGTCCCGCCGCACCCGCGCGGGCCGCCTCGATCGTCGCGTTGAGGGCGAGCAGATTGGTCTGGGCGGCGATCGACGAGATCAGCCCGACCACGTCGCCGATGCGGGCAGTCGCCTCGGTCAGCGCGCGGACCTGATGCGCGGTCTGCCCGGCCTCCGCCACGGCGGCCCGGGCGAGGCGGGCCGAGCCGTCGACCTGGCGGCCGATCTCCTGGACCGAGGCGCCGAGTTCTTCCGCCGCCGCCGCCACGGTGCCGACATTCGACGAGGCCTCCTCGGCGGCGGCCGCCACGGCGGTGGATTGCGCCGCGGCCTGGGTGGCAGTGGCGGTCAGGATCTGGGCGTTGGCCTGCAACTCGGTCGCCGAGGCCGAGACGTGGCCGACGATGCCGCCGACGGCGTGCTCGAAGGCGTCGGCCATCTGGCGCATGCCGGCCCGGCGCTGCTCCTCGGCGGAGGCGCGGGCGAGCACCGTCTCCTCCTCCAGGGCGCGGGCGCGGATCAGCCCGTCCTTGAACACCTGAACCGCGGCGGCCATCGCGCCGATCTCGTTCCGCCGCCCCACGCTCGGGACCGCCACGGCGACGTCGCCCCCTGCCAGCCGGCGCATGGCCGCAGCCATCTGGACGAGGGGGCGCGAGATCCCAAGCAGGCAGAACAGCATCGCGCAGATCGATGTCACGACGGACACGCTCACCGCCAGATAGGCCGTGCGCACGGCGTGAGCGATGCTGGCGAGGCTGTTCTGTGCGGCCATGTCGGCCTCTCGCTTGTTGAGCACCACGGTCTTCTGCAACAGCTCGCCGATCTCCTTGCCGAGCTCGACGGCGCGCGCACCGCTCGCCAGCTTCGCGAGCGCCTCGTCCCTGTGCCCGTGTTCGGCGACCGCGACGACCGGCTCAAGCTCGCGCAGGTACGTGTCCCAGCGTTCCGTATACGCCTTGTAGAGCGACCGCTCCTCCGCCGAGGCGATCAACGGCTCGTACGCCTTTCGTACCAGCAGGATGTCTCCAACGGTATTTTCGAGCACCTTCTTGTTCTGCGCGATGCTCGTCTTGTCGTCGGAGGCAACGACCAGCCGATAAAACTTGACGCGATACTCGCGCGTGAGCGTGTTGAGACGGTGGAGAACGTCGACGGACGGAATCGCGTTCGTCGCCACCTCGTCGATCTGCGTCTGGATCGAGCTCAGCTGCGATATCGCGATGACGCCCTGCGCACCGGAGATCGCGGCGGTCACGCAGAACAAGCCGATGAGGCACGATTTGATGGACAGGCGCATGATCTACCAACGCATCAAGACCAGGCGACTCCGATCGCTCAGCCATCCGGAATCTACCGACTGAAGCTTGCGCCGGAATGATTTCCGCATTCTTAACCCGAGCCCTTATCGTCCGATTCGGTCCCGCCTGGAGATTGCGGTATCTCTACGTCATCTCGGGGCGCGACGCAGCCGAGAACCCAGGATGACGAAGCAGACATTCGATCTGGCCGGTTCGCTGGAGCAGGCTTTCAAGCTTGGCGACACAGCGGCTCGATCTGCGGGAAGGTCGTGCCGGAGGCTGATCGGTCAGCCGTGACGGCTGTCGCCCTCCGCGTCATGACGGGGCCAGAGAGCGAAACCGGAACGACGACGGAGATCATCGTTTCGGCACGACGCCCTACAGATAGCTCGTCAGCGTCAGCTTCGACAGCATCGACGTCGCCTGGTAGCTCGCCTGCAGCTGCGTCTGCAACGTCAGGAGCTTGGACGCCGCCTCCTCGGTCGAGACGGATTCGACGCCGTCCACGGTCTTCTGGAGCACCGCCTTGGTGGCCTTGTTCTGGCTCGTCTGGGTGTCGATCTGGGCCGAGGCGAGGCTCAGCTCGGAGGCGATGCCCTCGACCGAGGGCTGGCCGTCGGCGGGCTTGAGCAGGGTCTGCACCCGGGTCGAATAGGCCTCGAAGCGGCTGTTGTCGGTGTCGGTCTCGTCGAACGGCGTGGTGGCTAGCACCGCCAGCCCGCTGAGCGTGCCGCGGAACGCCGATTCGTTGGCCTGGACGCCGATCGCCACCGAGCGGTCGCCGGAGACCGGAACGGTCGCGGTCTGGCGCGGGTCGGCGGAGGTGTCGTCACCCTTGTACCAGATCAGGGTGCGGCCGCTCGGATCGGCGAGGTAGCCGGTGGCGGTGCCGGCCGCATCCGTCGCCACGCGACGCGGGCTCAGGCCCGGCGAGGACGAGCCGGAGAAGAAGTCGCTCGCCGCCCGCGCGGCGGAACTCGCCGCGAGGTCGGTCCCGGCGCTCGCGTCGAGGGCGGTGGCAAGCGCCGCCTTGAGGTTGGCGGCGGTATCGTCCGGGCTCGCGCCGATCGCGAAGGTGCCGGCGGCCGTACCGGCCGCGGAAGCGCTGCCGTCCGCGACGGCCTTCAGGCTGATCGTCTTGGCCGTGCCGTCGCGCAAGCCCACGGTGATCTGCACGCTGTCGCCGGCCTGAAGCCCCGAGCCGACCGTCACGGTCGTCGCAGCGGGGGTGCCGCCGGAGAGCGCCGCGCTCGCGCCGGGCGGGCTCGCGCTCTGCACCCCGGTGACGGTCCTGGCTCCGAGCGCCGCCGTGAGGTTCTGCGCGCTCGCCGCCGCGTCGGCGCCGATCGTGAAGGTCCCCTCCCCGCCCTGGCCTGCCGCCCGGGCGGTGAGATCGACAAAGCTCTGGCTGCCGTCCGCGTTCTGGACGCTCACCCGCACGATGTCGCCGTCCTTCGGCTGGCTGGCGAAGGACAGGGCGGCGGTGGCCGGCGCCCCGGCCTGGAACGCCACCGCGAGGCCGTCCGGGTTCGAGCTGACGGCCTTGGCGATGGTGAAGCCGAAATTCGTCCGCACGCCGGGGGATGCGCTCTCCGACAGGCTGACGCTCGCGCCTGTGCCCGTGAGGTCGAGCCGCCCGGTCTTCGGGGTGCCGGCGCCGAGATCGGCGGCTTGGCGCTCGGCGATCACCGTGCGCACGCCGTCGAGGCCCGACGCCGGGTCTCCGTCGAGGATGCGGGCGGCGCTCTCCACCGGGGGCCGATCGGTGACCCGGCCGCCCAGGATGTACTGGCCGCCGGTGCCCTGGTTGAGGGCGTCGAGGGCGCCGCCGAGGTTGCCGGCCGCGTCCTGCTGCAGGGTCGAGCGGGCAGTGGTACCGGTGCCGGTGCGGGCGCTGACGAGGCTGTTCCAGGCCGCGGAGCCGAGCGTCGCGATCTGCTGCACGCTCGCCGAGGCCAGGGCGACCCGGGTCGCGCCGGTGCCGGACGCCGCGATGTAGCCGTCGAGCGCGCTGATCTGGGCGTGGGCCGATAGGCTCTGGGTGCGCCCGGTGCCGAGCCCGCCATAGGTCTCGGCGTTCCGGCCGCTGCCGATCTGGTTCGAGAGCGTGCCGAGCGTCGTCTTCATGGCGACGAGGCGCTGGGTGTTGAGGTCTGCGGCGGCAGTGCCGGCCGCGAAGGGGGCGATCGTCATCGCGGTCGTCTCTCTAGATCCGGAGCAGGGTGTCGAGCATGTCGCGGGCCGCGGTCAGCACCCGCGCATTGGCGCTGTAGGCGGTCTGGAGCTGGATCAACCGGGACATCTCCTCGTCCACGCTGACGCCGGATTCCTTGCCGAAGCGGCTCTGGGCCGAGGACAGGGCGATCTGCTGCCCCTCGTCGAGCTGCTGCGCCTCGGCGCTCGCCGCGCCGCGGGCGTCGATGACCGACTGGGCAAAGCCCACCACCGTGGCGACGCGCGGCGCGCTGACGCCGCCGATGCCGCTCGCCGCCGAGAAGGTCCGGGTGCGGCTCGTCAGCGCGTCGACGAGGGCCTGCGGCCGGGCGGTGTCGCCGGAGGAGGTCACGCCGGCGTAATCGACCAGGGTGGAGGAATCCGCGCTGACCGCCGGGTTGACGGCGAGGCGCTGGGCAAAGCCCGTCAGGTGCGAGCCGCCCTCGAACGAGCCGGTGAACACGCCGTTGCCGGCCCCGGCGTCGACGAACAGCGCGAATGGCGCGCTGCCGGTTCTGGTGTCGGACGCGCTCGTCGGCACGGTGACGGAAGCGCTGGCGCCGGTGAGCGCGAGGCTCGCGGGATCGGACAGGAACCGCACCGAGCCGGCCGCCCCCCCGGGGGTCGCCGAGACGGAGAAGCCGGTGCCGAGCACCGCGCCGATCTTGTCCGCGAAGGTCGAGGATCCGCCCGAGATGTCGACCGGCACGACGAGGGCGGTCGGGTCGTCGGTGAGCGCCGGGTCGATCGGATCGGGCGCCGCGCCGTTCGTCGGCATCAGGATCAGGCTGCGGCCCACACCTGCGGCGTTGCGCACGCCGAGCGTCACCGCGTTGCCGGCCTGGAGCCCGGTGAGGTCGATGTCGAAGCCGGTAAGCCCGTTGTCGGACGCGGCGGTCCCGGTCGCCGGGCGGTCGCTGAGCGCCCGCGACAGGCCGGAGGCGAGGTCGTCGAGCTGGCGCTGGGCCTGGACCAGGGTATCGTCGCGCAACGAGACCGCGGCGGCGATCGAGCCGGAGCGGATCGCCCCGGTGGCGACGAGGTCGATCTTGGCGCCGGCCGGCGTCGTCGCCGTGACGGTGCCGACGCCGCGGGCGCCGGGATCGTCGGAGTACTGCGCCTGGGCACTCAACGTGCCGCGGCCGTCGAAGGCGAGGCTCGCCGCGGCGGTGTGGTCGACGAGCGTCGCGCCCGAGGCGGTGAGCAGGGTGACCGAGCCGTCGCGCTGGTCGCTCACCTGCACGTCGAGGTACTGCGACAGCGAGTTGATCGCCTGGTCGCGCTGGTCGAGGAGGTCGGCGGTGCCGGGCTCGCTCGTCGAGGCGCCGGCGATCCTGCCGTTGAGGCTCGCCACCTGCGACAGCAGCGCGCTCGCCGCGGCGACGTCGCCGCCGAGCTGCGATTCGAGGCCGGTGCGCAGGTCCTGCACGCCCTGGGAGATGCCGGAGATCGTGGTGGCGAGCGTCCGCGCGCCGCTCACCGCGGTCGCCCGCGAGGCGGCGGAGGTGGGATCGCTGATCAGCGCCTGGAGCGACTGGGTGAAGCCGTTCATCACGCCGTCGAGGGCGGAGCTGCTGCCCGGGGTGCCGTAGAGCGCGTCGAGCTGGCCCTGCACCTTGGCCGACAGCCCGGTATAGGACGCGCCCGCGGTCTCGAGCCGCAACTGCTTGAGCGAGACGGCGTCGAGCGTCCGGCTGATCGTGCCCGTCGCGACGCCGGAATTGCCCAGCGTCGAGACCGGGGTGAGGACGCGCTTGACGTAGCCGGCGGTGCCGGAATTGGCGACGTTCTGCGACACGAGGCCGATCGCCGCCTGCGTCACCTGCAGTCCGGCGGTCGAGGTGTTGAGGGCGCTGAGGGACATCGGTCGGCATCCGGGTGGGAAGGTGAGAGCCGGGTCGCGCCGCCGCACCCCTTTTGGGGCTGGCTCGCGCGGGCCGGCATCTCGCGGGCGGGCCGGAACCGGCCGGGCCGCCTTTTGCGGCCGAACGGGTCCGGGGCGGCGGAGCACGAACGCCCGCCGCGGGGCGGACCCGCATCGGCACGCCGATGCGCCTCCGCCCGGATTGCTGTCGCGCCGCAGCCTTTTGCCGCGAGCCCGACGATCTCACTTCGCGAAACCTGCCTTTTGCAGTATTCACCAAAGTGGCTAACGATCCGTTACATAAAAATAAATCGGACCGATAAACGGAAGAAACGCCCGACCGAACCCTGCTCTAGAGAACTTCGCGATTGCGTTGCAATCGCAAATTTCTCTAGATTATTGATCTTGCCGCATTTCCTGCGACGAACCGGCGTCCACTTCGTCGGGAAATGCTCTAGCGGATGACGTTGATCAGATCGGACATCATCTGCTGGGCGGTCGACATCACCCGGGTGTTGGCCGAGTAGGCCTGCTGGGTGACGATGAGCTTGGAGAACTCGCCGGCCGTGTCGGTGTTCGACTGCTCGACGTTGCCGCCGACGATCGTGGTGCCCGACAGCCCGCTCAGCGGCTCGCCGGATTCCGCCGTCTGGGCGTAGTTGCCGCCCGAGACCGCCTTGAGGGCGTTGGGCGCGTTGAACCGCGCGACGCCGACCTGGGCCAGCGCCACGCTGTTGCCGTTGGAATAGGTGCCGGTGAGCTTGCCGTCGCTCGTCACCGCAAGCGAGTTCAGGGTGCCGGCGGCGTAGCCGTTCTGCTGGAGCGTGTTGGTGGTGACCTGGCCGGTCGAGGAGCCGTACTGGGTCAGGCCGCCGGTGCCGAAGTCCAGCGCCACCGCGCCGAGACTGGCCCCGTTCACCGTCAGGTTGGGGATGCTGAGGCTGGTGCCGGTGGGCGCGGTGAGCTGGCCGCTGCCGTTGAAGGTGAAGGCGGTGCCGACGTTCTGCCAGGTTCCGGGCGTGGTGCCCGTGGCGGTCTGGTTGGCGTAGTACAGGTTCCAGGTGTCGCTGGTGCCGGCCCCCGCATCGGCATTGGCGACCTTGGCCCAGCGCATCTGCACGCTCACCGGGGTGCCGGTGCCGGAATAGGCCGTGAGCTCGCCGCCCGCGACGCTCCCATTGACGAAGGCGGCCGAGTCGGAGGCGGCGACGGTCGGGGGCGTCGCGGAGGTGCCCGAGAGCACCCGGGGATCGCCGCCCGGCAGCGTCGCGAGCAGGGACGCGCCCGAACTGGTGGTCGGATTGCTCGGCAGGTTCGCCGCGTAGGCGATGCTCGTCGTCGGCTTGGCCGCCAGGGTCGCGTCGGAGACCTTGATCGGCCCGGTGCCGGTCGACTGCCCGGTCGCCGGGTCGAGGCTCTGGCCGGTGAGGTAGGCGCCGGCGCCGTTGACGAGGTAGCCGTCCCGGTCGACCGAGAAGTCGCCGCGGCGGGTATAGAGGTTGGTACCCGAGAACGTCGGCGTGCCGCCGCCGTTGCTCCCGGCGGTCTGCACCGTGAAGAAGCCGTCGCCGCTGAGCGCCATGTTGGTGGGGACGCCGGTGGCGGCCACGCCGCCCTGCAGGCTGTTGGTCAGCTGCGAGAAGGCCGCGACGCCGCCGGCGGCCTGCTGCTTGGCCGGCTGCTCGGTCAGCATGTCGACGAAGTCGGTGTCGATCCGCTTGTAGCCGACGGTCTGCGAGTTCGCGATGTTGCCCGAGATGTTCTCGAGGCTGAAGGCCTGGGCCTTGAGGCCCGAGACCGAAGTCTGCAGCGCGCTGAAAACGTCCATCTTCCCCAGGTCTCCAAAAATCCTGCCGGGATCACTCGGGGGACAGGTCCGCAAGCCCCGTGCCAGGGCATAAGCCCTTGATTTTGCTGGTTGCTATGGATCCCGCGCGGCAAAACCCGCCGGGTGCGTCCGGGCCTTCCGGCAAAATCTGCCGCGGGATGCGAGGGGTCGTGTTTACGCGCTGTTGAAGCTCTTGCCCTTAGCTGCCCTTCTGGACCGCGGCGGGACCAGGGACATGCGCACGAGCAAGCGAAGCAGCCTCATTCACCTGATCTACTTCTCGCGCGCCCAGCTCTCGGCCGAGCCGCGGGAGCGCGCGCGCCAGGTCACCGACATCGCCCGGCACGCGCAGAAGAAGAACGAGTTCTCGGTCATCACCAGCCTGCTGATCGTCGATCAGGGCTACTTCATCCAGATCCTCGAAGGGGAGCGGATGTCGGTGCAGGAGACGTTCCAGCGGATCGGCGGCGACATCCGCCACCGCGACGTGCACATCGTCGAGTGGCGCGAGATCGCCAAGCGCGAGTTCGTGACCTCGTTCGCCTACGTGCTGCGCACGCCGGCCAACGACGCCCTGTTCCAGAAGGCCAACCTGGCGCCGATGCTCCAGCGCGGCACCCCGAAGGCGAGCACGATCCACGCCCTCGCCCAGGCCCTCCAGGCCGACACCATGGCCAAGCAGGGCATCGACCACCTGTTCGTCTGAGCGGCCCCGCACCGGGCCTGAAGGCAGCCCCTCGTGCCGTCCGCTCAGGTTCTTGTTTCGTCGCAGGCCGTATCGCGAAGCCGGCCACCGATCTTCGCGAAGCGCCTGTCAAGGGGCCGCCGGGAGCCCCCGGTGATCCGTCATGAAACCTCACTCCGCTGGCTGGTTCCGATGAGCGAAGCACCTCCGATCCTGATCGTCGACGACCAGGTCAAACTCGTCCGCCTGGTGACCGAACTGATGAGCCGCCTCGGCTTCCCGGAAGTCGACGGCGTGGTCGACGGGACGCAGGCCCTCGAGCAGCTGCGCGTCAAGCGCTACGGCCTGGTGATCTCCGACCTCGAGATGGAGCCGATGGACGGGATCCAGCTCCTGCGCGAGATCCGGGCCGACGACCAGCTGATGAACATGCCGTTCATCCTGACCGAGACCTCGTTCAGCTTCGAGGACATCAACGTCGCCCACCTCGCCGGGGCCGACGCCTTCATCCTCAAGCCGTTCGACCTGTCGCTGCTGAAGACGAAGCTGAAGCAGGTGCTCAACGGCCGGCCGCGCAAGCGCGAGACCCCGGTGGGCCCGATCTCGAGCCTCAACGTCGACTTCCCGCTGCTCGGCAAGCTCTGAAGAACCTGGCGCCGCCCCGTCACCGGGGCGGGCCCGGGCGGGCTCACGCCCGCCGCTTCTGGTAGTCCTTGACGTCGGTGAAGCGGATCGCGGGCGCCCGCTCCTCCTCGTAGCGCAGCGAGAAGCCGGTGGTCGCCATGTAGACCGGCGCCCCGTCGAGGTCGCTCGCCATCGACGAGCCGTGCGAGCCGATGAACTTGTCGAGCTCGGCCTGATCCTCCGCCTCGATCCAGCGGCAGATGGTGAAGCGGGTCGGCTCGTAGTCGATCGGCAGGCCGTACTCGGCCTGGAGCCGCTCCTTGAGCACGTCGAGCTGGAGGGCGCCGACGACGCCGACGATGGCGCCCGAGCCGTCCTGCGGCAGGAACAGCTGCACCACCCCCTCCTCCGCCATCTGCTGGAGCGCCTCGCGCAGCTTCTTGGCCTTCATCGCGTCGGTGAGCTTGATCCGGCGCAGGATCTCGGGGGCGAAGCTCGGCACGCCGCGGAACACCAGTTCCTCGCCCTCGGTCAGCGTGTCGCCGATGCGCAACGTGCCGTGGTTGGGGATGCCGACGACGTCGCCCGCATAGGCCTCGTCGGCAATGGCGCGGTCCTGGGCGAAGAAGAATTGCGGCGAGGAGAGCGAGATCGGCTTGCCGGTGCGAACGAGCCGCGCCTTCATGCCGCGGCTGAGCCGCCCTGAGCAGACCCGCATGAAGGCGATGCGGTCCCGGTGGTTCGGGTCCATGTTCGCCTGGATCTTGAACACGAAGCCGGTCATCTTCGGCTCGGTCGGCGAGACGGCGCGGATGTCGGCGTCCTGGCCGCGCGGCGGCGGCGCCACCTCGGCGAGCCCGTCGATCAGGTCGCGCACGCCGAAATTGCGTAGCGCCGAGCCGAAGAAGACCGGGGTCAGGTGGCCCTCGCGGAAGGCCTCGAGATCGAACGGCTTGCAGCCGCCCTCGGCGAGCTCGGCCTCCTCGCGCCAGGTCGCGGCGTCGCCCACCTCCGGCAGGAGCGTGTCGAAGAGCGGGTCGTCGAGGCCCGACACCGGTACCGTGCCGGCATCGTCGGCAGCATCCAGCCGGCGGACCCGGCGGCGCAGGAGGTCGTAGGTGCCGGCGAAGCTCCGCCCGCGCCCGATCGGCCAGGTGACGGGGGCGACGTCGAGGGCGAGCGTCTTCTCGATCTCGTCGAGGAGGTCGAAAGGATCGCGGGATTCCCGGTCGAGCTTGTTGACGAAGGTGACGATCGGGATGTCGCGCAGGCGGCAGACCTCGAACAGCTTGCGGGTGCGCGCCTCGATGCCCTTGGCCGCATCGATCACCATCACGGCGGAATCGACCGCGGTCAGCGTCCGGTAGGTATCCTCCGAGAAGTCCTCGTGGCCCGGCGTGTCGAGCAGGTTGAAGACGCAGTCGCCGTACTCGAAGGTCATCACCGAGGTGACGACCGAGATGCCGCGCTCCTTCTCGATCCCCATCCAGTCCGAGCGGGTCGAGACGCGGTTGCGCTTGGCCTTGACCTCGCCGGCGAGCTGGATCGCGCCGCCGAACAAGAGCAGCTTCTCGGTCAGCGTGGTCTTGCCGGCATCCGGGTGCGAGATGATCGCGAAGGTGCGGCGCCGGGCGACCGGATCGGCGGGGGCGCGCGGGGCGTCTGTCTGCATCAGCATGGGAGGTGTCTAGCCCGGACCCGGGCCTCTGTCTCGGGTCCGTCTGGGGCCCGGTCGTCGGCGAGAGAGGATGATCCCCGATATGGGGAGGCGCGGGCACCACGTCAGCGCCCGCGCCGCTTCTCTACCCCAAGCCGGCGCCGGAGGGCCAGAGGGAGGGTCCTCAGCCGCGGCCGATGAACGGCATCTTGGTCGCCATGACGGTCATGAACTGCACGTTGGCGTCGAGGGGCAGGCTCGCCATGTAGACCACCGCATCGGCGACGTGCTTGGCGTCCATGGTCGGCTCGGGCCGCGTCGAGCCGTCGGGCTGGGGCACGCCCTTCTGCATCCGCGCGGTCATGTCGGTGGCGGCGTTGCCGATATCGACCTGGCCGCAGGCGATGTCGTGGGCGCGCCCGTCGAGCGAGGTCGAGCGGGTCAGCCCGGTGATCGCGTGCTTGGTGGCGGTGTAGGGCGCCGAGAACGGCCGCGGCACGTGGGCCGAGATCGAGCCGTTGTTGATGATGCGCCCGCCGCGCGGCTGCTGCTTCTTCATCAGCCGGAACGCGCCCTGGGTGCACAGGAAGGCGCCGGTGAGGTTGGTGTCGACCACCGCCTTCCAGGTCGCGACGGGCAGCTCGTCGAGTTCGACCGGCGGCGCACCGATGCCGGCATTGTTGAACAAGACGTCGAGGCGGCCGAAGGTCTCCTCGAGGCGGGAGAACAGCGCGGCCACCGAAGCCTCGTCGCCGATATCGGTCGGCTGCGCCAGGGCGCGGCGGCCCCTGGCCTCGATCTCGGCGGCGACCGCCTGCAGCGGCTCGGGCCGGCGCCCCGACAGGACCACGTCGTACCCGGCCTGCGCCAGCGCCAGCGCCACCGCGCGACCCACCCCCGAACCGGCCCCGGTCACCAGCGCGACCTTCTGCGTGCTCATCGGCCCTCTCCTCCCGTTCTTCGTTGATGGTTCGCGGCGCGTCGCGCCGGTCACAGGCCAAGGGCATACACGAGCCCGAAAGCCCCTCCAACCGCACACACGCGCCGCGCCAAGGCGCAACGCACCGGTTGCCAGCACCGCCCCACCCGGCTATGGAAGCGCCAGCCGCGCGTTGGGGCGTCGCCAAGCGGTAAGGCAGCGGTTTTTGGTACCGCCATTCCCAGGTTCGAATCCTGGCGCCCCAGCCACCTTTTCACCTAACCCATTCAGAACGCTCACGATCTCGCGCAGACGCGCTGCGGAGTGAGCCGGTTGCACCATTCCGCTGCTTCACCGGGAAGCCGCGCGGACCGACGCTGCCTTCCTCACCCATACCATCCGCGACCACGCTCGACAGGTGCTGCTCCTTCATGAGCTTGGCGCGCCGTGGGGTGGGGCAACCTCCTCTCCTCGCAGGTGCGGCCCCTCGACCAGCTCACACCGCTCGCGACAGCCGGCCTTCGTTCGGCACGAGCCAACGAACGCGAAAGCGTCGAGGGCGTTAGACCCCCAACCAACACCGGATTCGTCCGACGATGCTCCGCAGCACCCTCGCCTGGCTCGGCACGCTCGCCCTCTATCTCCTGCTCGCCGGCGAAGCCGGCACCCACGAAATCGCGACCGGGATCGTCGTGGCGAGCCTGATGACGGCCTGGGCCTGGCGGATCCGCACCCACGCGAAGCGGCAGTTTCGCGTCTCGCGCGCCCACCTCGCCCCCTGGGGCCGGGCGCTCGCGGGTCTGGGGCCTGCGACCCTGCGCACCGGCGCCGCGCTGGCGCGGTCCATTCTCGTCGGCACCCATCCGGGCCACGCCCACCGCCGGCTTTTTCGGCGCGGGCCGGAGGACGAGCCGGCCGAGCGGGCCCGGCGGGCCGGGGCCGTGCTCCTGGCCTCGCTCGCGCCCGACAGCTTCGTGCTGCGGGCCGATCCCGGCCGCGACGAGGCGCTGATCCACGCACTCGGCGAGGCGCCCCCGCCCGCCGATCCGCGGTGGCTGGCATGACGGGGCTCTGGCTCGCCGCCGCGCTCGCCCTGCTGCCGCCCCTCGCCCTCGCGGTCGCGGCAGCGGCCCGCGGCGCCCTCGCCTTCCGCCTCGTTGCGGTGCAGCTCGCCACCTCGCTCGCGGTCCTGCTCCTCGTCGTGATGAGCTTCGCCCTCGACCAGCCGGCAGCGATCGACCTCGGGCTCGTCCTCGCCGTGCTGACGCTGCCCGGCACCCTGCTCTTCGCGATGTTCCAGGAGCGCTGGCTGTGAGCGTCCTCGTCGGGCTCTGCCTCGCCCTCGCGGTGCTCGCCGCCTGGATCTCCGCCCTGGCGCTCTGGCGGCTCACGACCCCCCTGGAGCGCCTGCATGCCGTGACGTTCGTCAACGTCGCCGGGGGCGCGGCCCTGGTGCTGGCCGCCTGGCTGACCGACGGGCTCTCGCCGCGGGCGCTGAAATGCACCGCGATCTGGCTGGCGACCCTGCTCGTCGGCGCGCTCCTCTCGCACGTCACCGGCCACGCGCTGCACATCCGCGACGGGGAGCGGCGATGAGCGGTCTCGTCGCCGGCCTCCTGATCCTCGCCGCCGTCTCAGGCCTGCTCGTGGTCATCACCCGCGACCCGAGACGACAGGTCTACGCGCTTGCCGGCAACGGCCTCGTCCTCGGGCTGCTGTTCCTGGCCCTGGAAGCGCCCGACGTCGCCCTGTCGGAGATTGCCGTCGGCACGGCGGTGACGCCGTTCCTGTTCCTGGTCGCCCTCGCCGCCATCGCCACGGACCGGGCCGGGCGATGAGCGTGCGGCTTCGCCTCGTGGTGCTTGCCCTCGCGCTCCTGGCGCTGGCCCCGGCCGTGATCTACGTCGCCCTCGCCCTGCCGGGTTTCGGCACCCCCACCTCGCCCTACGGGCAGGCGGTGAACGCCCTGCTGCCGGAGCTGCGCCACGTCACCAACATGGTGGCGGCGGTCAATTTCGACGTGCGCGGCATCGACACGCTGGGCGAGGAATGCATGCTGCTCTGTGCCGTGACCGGCGCGACCGTGCTCCTGCGCGGCGCCCGCGGCGAGAGCGGGACCGAGAAGGCGGGCCACGTGCCCGGGCGCCCGGTGATCCCGCGCGCCGACGCGACGGTTCTCGCCTGCAGGATCACCGCGACGCTCACCCTGCTGCTCGGCCTCTACGTCGTCCTCCACGGCATGACGACGCCGGGCGGCGGCTTCCAGGGCGGGGTGATCATCGCCTCGAGCCTGCTGCTCCTCTATCTCGGCGAGGGCTACGCGGTGTGGCGGGCGTTGGTGCGCGGGCCGGTGCTCGCCCTGCTCGAGGGCGGCGGCGCGCTGCTCTACGTCCTGGCCGCGGCCGTGCCGCTCGTCATGGGCCGACCGGCGCTCGACAACATCCTGCCCCTCGGCACCCTCAAGGACCTCTATTCCGGCGGGCTGATGATCGTGGTCAACGCCGCGGTCGCCCTGTCGGTGACCGGCAGCTTCGGGCTCCTGCTCCTCGAATTCATGGAGGAGACCCGCGCGCCCGACCACGATTCCGTACCCGACGAGGAAGGCCGATGAGCGTTCTGCCCTGGTTCGTCGCCGCCTGGCTGTTCGGGATCGGGCTCTATGGGCTGGCCACCTCGCGGCACGCCGTGCATCTCGTTGGGTGCCTCACCGTGTGCCAGTCGGCGACCTACGTGCTGCTCCTCGGCCTCGGCTTCGTGAACGGCGCCGGGCCGCCGATCTTCTACGATCATCCCCCCGGGACGTCGGCGGTCGATCCGATCGTGCAGGCGCTGGTGCTCACCGACATCGTGGTCGGCGCCGCCGTGTCGGCCCTGCTGCTCGCCATCGCCGTCCAGGTGCAGAAGCGCCGCCACACCCTCGATCCGCAGGCCCTGCGCCCCCTGCGCCCGCCCGAATCCACGCCCGAGCGGTCCACCCGGTGAACCCCGGCGCCGCCCTCCCCGTCGCGGTGCTGCTGCCTCTCGGCGTCGCGACACTGATGCTCGGCCTCGCGCACTGGCTGCCGCCGCGCCTGCCGAAGGTCGTGGCGATCCTGACCGCGCTCGCCGTCTCCGCTCTCTGCGCCTGGCTCGCGCGCCACAGCCTCGATGGACCGGTGCAGCACTGGTTCGGCGGCTGGACGCCCGACGCCGCGCATCGCCCGGGCGTGGTGCTCGGCATCGGCTTTGAGGCCGATCCGGCGAGCGCGGCGCTCGCGGCCTTCTGCGGCCTGCTGTTTGCCGCCACCTTCGTCTTCGCCTGGGGCTACTTCGACGACGAGCACGCGCATTTCCAGGTGCTGATGCTGCTCTTCCTCGCCGCGATGGTCGGCTTCTGCCTCACGCGCGACCTGTTCAACCTGTTCGTCTGGTTCGAGCTGATGAGCGTCGCGGCCTTCGCGCTCACCGCCTACCCGCTCGGCCGCAGCGCGCTCGAGGGCGCCTTCAACTTCACGGTCACCAATGCGCTCGCGAGCTTCCTGATGCTCGCGGGAACCGGGCTGCTCTACGCCCGCACCGGCACCCTCGACTTCGCCGCCATGGGCCGGGTCGTCGCGGGGATCGGCGGCGATCCGGTCGTCACCGGCGGGTTCGTCCTGGTGGCCGGCGCCCTTCTCACCAAGGCGGCGATCCTGCCGTTCCACCTCTGGCTCGCCGACGCCCACGCCGTCGCGCCGAGCCCGGTCTCGGTGATCTTCTCCGGCGCGATGGTGAGCCTCGGCCTGTTCGGCCTTGCCAAGCTGGTGGCGCAGGTCTTTGCCGGCGATCCGACCGTCATGGGGCTGGTGCACGGGCTGATGCTGTGGCTCGGTTTGGCCACAGCCCTCGTCGCCGGCCTGACGGCCTTCGCGCAGCGCCACCTTAAGCGGCTGCTAGCCTTCTCGACCATCGCGCATCTCGGCATCATGCTGACGGCGCTCGCGGCCGATACCGGCACCGCGCGGGCGGGCCTGCTTCTCTACATGGTCGGGCACGGGCTGGTGAAGGGCGCGCTGTTCATGGTGGCGGGCACGCTGCTGGCCCTGCGGCAATCGGCCGACGAGATCGTGCTCTACGGTCAGGGCCGGGGCCTGTGGCCGCCGGCCCTGACGATGGGGCTCGGCGGCCTCCTCCTCGGCGGGCTGCCGCTCGGGCTGATGCACGGCGCGACCGGGCTGATGGAGCACGGGGTCGGCCCGATCGTCACCGCCGGCACGACGCTCGCCACCGCGCTCACCGGCGGCGCGGTGCTGCGCGCCGCCGCCCGGATCTTCCTGCGCGCCAGCGGCGTGCCCGGGCCGGAGCTCCTCGCTCCGACCGAGCGCGAGCGCGAAAAGCCCGACCGCCCGCTCTGGCTGATGGCCCTGCCGGCGCTCGCCCTCGTCGCCCTGGCGCTCATGCCCTACGACGCCGTGGCGCCGTTCCTCGGCGTCGCGGCGGCACGCCTCGCCGATCCGGCAGCGCCTCCCCTGGTGCTGCCGCCGGCCGAACTCGGCAACCTTGCGCCGATCGACCTGACACTCGGCTTCCTGGCTCTCGCCCTCACGCGTCGCCGCGCGGTGTCACGCGCGATGCGGCGGCTCACCGGGGTGGAACGGGCGGGCTTCCGCGGGCTGCAGGCCCTGCATAGCGGGCTGGTGGGCGATTACGTGACCTGGATGGCGGTGGGGCTGGCGCTGTTCGCGGTGGCCTGCGCGCTGCCTTGAGTACCTCACGAATCGCCCCTCGTGCCTTCACCGCCTCTTCGAATTGCGACGAACCTGTCCGTCGAGCCGCAGGCGGCAAATATCTCTTGCGTTCTACAATAGGGCCGCGCAATCGCGATCAAAATCCTCGGGCTTAGAGCCTGACCGCACGGTTGCATTGTTTGGTCGGCACCTGCACTAACAACTCTCCACGTCATCCCGGGGCTCGACGAAGTCGAGAACCCGGGATGACAAAGCGGGTGTCAATTCCGTCGAGGCAAGTCAAACAGGCTCTCCTTGGCGAGCTCCGGCGGCCGGACACCGTCGAAGGCGGCAGGCGCATCTCCGGCTGCGCTTATCAGGCGGCCGGTGCGCCCGGACAACCACGCGCCTCCGACAGGCACGTGGCTCGACGGCCACGGCGGCGGCCCCGCGCTCCGGGCAACGGAACCAAAATACCCATACTGAGTATACTGCTACGGATGCGGTGCGAACACCGCCCGGGGGATCGGGGAGCGAGACTGCAAGCGGAATGGCGCAGATCTTTCGTCCGGGCGCCGACACTCTGGCGCGGGTGGTCCTCGCAGGCATCGCCGTCGTTCCGGTCCTCGCGGTCGGGATGGCCACCACCCTGTGGCGCTCGCCCTACGCCACCGCCCAGGATGTGACCCGCGAGCAGCCGGTGCCGTTCAGCCACGAGCACCATGTCGGCGGGCTCGGGATCGACTGCCGCTATTGCCACACCTCGGTCGAGAAGGCCGCCTTCGCGGGCATCCCGCCGACGGAGACCTGCATGAGCTGCCACTCGCAGATCTGGACCAACGCGCCGATGCTGGCTCCCGTCCGCACCAGTCTCGCCGAGGGCCGGCCGCTGGCCTGGCGCCGGGTCCACGCCCTGCCGGACTACGTCTACTTCAATCACTCGGTCCACGTCGCCAAGGGCGTCGGCTGCTCGACCTGCCACGGCGCGGTCCAGACCATGAAGCTGGTCCGCCAGGTGGCACCCCTCACCATGGGATGGTGCCTCGATTGCCACCGGAACCCTGAGCCGAACTTGCGTCCGCGCGAAGCGGTGTTCGACATGACCTGGACGCCGCCCGACGACCAGACGGAGCAGGGCGCGCGCCTCGCCGCCGCCTACCACGTCAAGTCGCCGGCGCGGCTCAGCGAGTGCTCGATATGCCACCGCTGACCGGCCTCCACCGCCGCGAGGCCCTGCGGCTCCTGGGCGCCGGCATCGCGCTCGCGGCCGGGGGGTGCTCCCGGCCGGACGAGGAGATCCTGCCCTACGTGCGCCAGCCCGAGCAGCTCCTGCCCGGGGTCCCGGCGCGCTACGCCACGGCGCTTCCCCTGTCCGGCTTCGCCCGGGGCGTCCACGCCGTCGCGGTCGACGGCCGGCCGATCAAGATCGAGGGCAACCCGCTCCATCCCGGCAGCCTCGGCGCCACCGACGTCTTCCTCGAAGCCGCAATCCTCGATCTCTACGACCCCGACCGCTCCCGCGCGCCGAGCGAGCGCGTCGCCGGCATCGCCTCGTGGGAGGCGTTCGGCAAGGCCTATGCCCGGCCGCTCTCCGAGGCGCGGGCGCGAGGCGGGGCGGGCTTCCGGCTGCTGACCGGCCGGGTCACCTCGCCGACGCTGCTGCGCCAGATCGCGGCCTTGCGGGAGGCGATGCCGGAGGCGGCCTGGCACGTCCATGAGCCGCTGGACGAGACGAATGCGCGGTCCGGCGCCGCCCTCGCCTTCGGGCGGCCGTTGCGGGCCCTGCCCCGGTTTGAGCGGGCCGAGATCGTGGTCTGCCTGGAGGCCGATCCCCTCGGGCCGGGGCCGGACCAGATCCGCCTCTCCTCCGCCCTGATCGAGCGCCGGCGCGACCCGGCCCGGTTCGGCCGCCTGTACGTGGCGGAGGGCCTGCCGACGCTCACCGGCATCAAGGCCGACGAGCGCCGCGCCCTGGCACCGCCGGCGGTCGCTGCCCTCCTCGCCCATGTCTCCAACGGGTTCGGCGCCGGCCTGCCCGAACCCGGCCTGGGGGATGACGAGCGCCGTTTCGCGGAAGACATCCTGGCCGATCTGCGCAGGCATCCCGGCCGCGCCGTGGTGCTCGTCGGCGAGGCGCTGGACCCCGCCTTCCACGCCCTCGCCCACTGGCTCAACGCCCGGCTGGCGGCACCCATCGACTGGATCGCGCCGCCGGACGCGCTGCCGGACCATCCGCCGGGCGACCTCGCGGGGCTGTGCGAGGACATCGCGGCGGGCAAGGTCTCCTGCTTGGCGGTCCTCGGCACGAACCCGGTCCAGACCGCGCCGGCCGCTCTCGGTTTCCCGGAGCTGCTGCGGCGGCTGCCGTTCAGCGTCCAGGTCGGCACGCATGCCGACGAGACAGCGGGCGCGACGCACTGGCACCTGCCGCTCGCCCACGACCTCGAATCCTGGTCCGACCTGCGGGCGACCGACGGGACCGCGAGCCTCGTCCAGCCCCTGCTGCGCCCGCTCTACGGCGGCCGCTCGGCGCACGAGATCCTGAACCTCCTCACCGGCGCCGAGGCGCGACGCGGCTACGACATCGTACGGGAGACCTGGCACGGCATCTGGGAGCCGCACCGGCGCCCGGACGACCGGGACTTCGACGGGTGGTGGCGCCGCTGCCTGCACGACGGGACGATCCCGGCCAGCGCCGCGGCGCCCGTCGCGCCACCCGAGCCTGCCCTGCCGGTCCTGCCGCCGGCGCCCCCGCCGTGCGACCTCGCCCTTCTCCTCACCCCCGACCCGGCCCTGTGGGACGGGCGCTTCGCCAATAATGCCTGGCTGCAGGAATGTCCGCACCCGGTGACGAAGCAGGTCTGGGGCAACGCGCTCCTCCTCTCGCACGGCGAGGCCGCACGACGCGGCGTCGAGGACGGGCAGGGCGTGAGCGTCACCGTCCGCGGCGTGTCGGTGGTCGCGCCGGTGGCGGTCGTGTCGGGGGTTGCCGACGGGGTCGCGGGGTTGAGCCTCGGCCATGGCCGGACCCGGGCCGGGCCGATCGGCACCGGAATCGGGGTCGATGGCTACCGGCTCATGCGGGAGGGCGCGGGGCGGCTCATCCGCGAGGTGAGCCTCACAGCCCTCGACGAACGCCACGCGATCCTGCGCACGCAGAATTATACCCAGATCGAGGGCGAGACCGAAAAGCTCTTCCCGCGCATCGACCTCGCGGCGCTAGCCGCATCCGGGCCGAAGGGCAACGGATCGGAGCAGCCCACGCTGCTCGCCCCCTGGACCGGGGATGCCGACGGCCATGCCTGGGGCATGGTGATCGACACCATGGCGTGCATCGGCTGCAACGCCTGCGTGATCGCCTGCCAGTCCGAGAACAACGTGCCGGTGGTAGGTCCCGAGGAGATCTCCCGCGGGCGGATGATGCACTGGCTGCGCGTCGACCTCTACGACGCAGGGAAGCCGGAGCGGATCGAGGCCGGGTTCCAGCCGGTGCCGTGCATGCATTGCGAGCACGCGCCCTGCGAGCCGGTCTGCCCGGTGGCGGCCTCGGTCCATGACGGCGAGGGGCTGAACCTCCAGGTCTACAACCGCTGCGTCGGCACCCGCTTCTGCGAGGCGAACTGCCCCTACAAGGTCCGCCGCTTCAACTTCTTCGGCTACGCCGACGGGCAGGAATACGCCAATCTCGGCGCCGAGCCGGTGCGGGCGCAGCGCAACCCCAACGTCACGGTCCGGACCCGCGGCGTGATGGAGAAGTGCACCTACTGCGTCCAGCGCATCGCCAACGAGCGCCAGGCGGCCGAGCGCGACGGGCGCCCGATGGGCGAGGTCTCGACCGCCTGCCAATCCGCCTGCCCGACCCGCGCCATCCGCTTCGGCGACCTGAACGCGACGAACAGCCCCGTGGCGGCGCAGCGCGCGGATCCGCGCCACTACGCCCTGATGGCGGAGCTGAACACCCGGCCGCGCACCACCTACCTCGCCGAGCTGCGCAACCCCGTCCGGGAGGACCGGACGTGAGCGGGCAGCCCCATCCGCTGATCGACGCCGAGCGCCTCGGCTACGGGACGATCTCGGCCGCCGTCGCCGACCCGATCCAGCGCGAGGGTTTTGGCCGCGCCTGGGCGATCGCGCTGCTGTGCACCCTGCCCTTCGTCGTGCTGACGCTCGGCGCCATCGGGGCGGTGCTGACGGTCGGGATCGGGCTCTCGGGCGTGAACACCACCGTGGTCTGGGGCTTCTCGATCGCCAACTACGTCTGGTGGATCGGCATCGGCAACGCCGGCACGCTGATCTCCTCGATGCTGCTGCTGACGCGCCAGCGCTGGCGCGCCTCGATCAACCGCTTCGCCGAGGCGATGACCCTGTTCGCCGCCGCCATCGCCGGGCTGTTTCCGATCATCCATCTCGGCCGGCCGCTCTACGCCTACTGGCTCGCGCCCTACCCGAACACCATGGCTCTCTGGCCGCAATGGCGCTCGGCCCTGGTCTGGGACTTCTGGGCGATCCTGAGCTACCTCTTGTTCTCCGCCCTGTTCTGGTTCACCGGCCTGCTGCCGGACCTCGCGACCATGCGCGACCGGGCGCAAACGCGGGCCGGCCGGGTGATCTACGGGGCCCTGGCGCTCGGCTGGCGCAACTCCGCCCGGCACTGGCGCGCCTACGAGACCTACCACCTCGCCATGGCGGCGCTCGCCGTGCCGCTGGTCTGCTCGGTCCACTCGATCGTCGGGCTCGACTTCGCCGCGAGCCTGATGCCCGGCTGGCAGGAGAGCATCTTCCCGCCCTACTTCGTGGTCGGCGCGATGTTTTCCGGCTTCGCCATGGTCGTCGTGCTGGCGATCCTGATCCGCTGGGGATTGAACCTCCAGGCGATGATCACGCCGGCGCATTTCGACGCGATGGCGAAGGTGATGCTGTTCGCCTCGATCGTCATGGCGTTCTCCTACGCCACCGAGTGGTTCACCGCCTGGTACGGCGGCGAGCACGCCGACCGCACCGTCATCGGCTACTTCTTCACCGGCGACTACGCGCCGCTCTACGGCGGGCTGCTGTTCTGCAACTGCCTCGCGCCGCAGGCGCTGTGGTGGCGCCGGGTGCGGCGGAACCTGTGGTGGCTCGCCGGGATCTCGGTGCTGATCAATGTCGGCATGTGGCTCGAGCGGATCCTGATCGTCTGGAACACGCTCTCGCACGGCCACGCGATCACCCTCTGGCGGACCTACCACACCAGCCTCTACGACCTCGCGATCCTCGTCGGACCGCTCGGGCTGTTCGCCTTCCTGTTCCTGGTGCTGGCGCGCCTGCTGCCGATCGTCTCGATGCACGAGGTCCGGCAGCTGGCGCGGGACGAGGGGGCGGCGTGATGGGTGGCGGATACCGGGAGGCGCGCCCGTGACCACGCCCCTCCTCGCCGAGTTCGACACCCCCGACGCCCTCGTCGCCGCCTGGCGCCGCGCCCGCACGGAAGGCCACCGCGCCATCGACGCCTTCACGCCGTTCCCGCTCGAGGAGCTCGCGGAGGCCTTCGATCCCGCCCCGCGCTTCATCCGGCCCGCCATGGCGCTCGCCGGCTTCGGCGGCGCTGCCGCGCTCTACGCCCTGCAATGGTGGAGCGCCGTCCACGACTATCCGCTGAATTCCGGCGGCCGGCCGCTGCACAGCTGGCAGGTCTTCGTGCTGGTGCCGTTCGAGGTCGGGGTGCTGGCCGCGGCCATCGCGGGCTTCGTGGCGCTTCTCGTCACCTGCGGGCTGCCGCGGCTGCATCATCCGCTGTTCGTGATGCCGCAATTCGAGCGGGTGAGCCAGGATCGCTTCCTGCTCCTCGTGGCACCCAAGGGCGACCCGGAATCCCTGCGCCGGCTCCTCGAGGAGGCCGGGGCCGGGCTGGTGGCGGAGACGCATCCGTGACCGGCCGGAGCCTGCTCCCCCTCCTGCTTCCGCCGCTGCTGCTGCTCGGCGCCTGCGACGACCTCTCGATGACGCAGCAGAAGCGCTACGACGTCTATCGCCGCGCCGAGCTCTGGGCCGACGGGGCCGAGGCCCGTGTCCCCCCGGACGGGACCGTGCAGCAGGGGGCGCTCGCCGACGAGGCGGCTCTGGCCGATCCGCCCCCCGTCGACGCCGCCCTGCTCCGGCGCGGGCGCGAGCGCTACGAGGCGATCTGCACCCCCTGCCACGGGCTCACCGGCCATGGCGACGGCATGATCGTCGCCCGCGGCTTCCCCAGGCCCCCGTCCTACCACGACGACCGCCTGCGGGCGGCGCCCGCCCGCTACTTCGTCGACGTCATCACGAACGGCTACGGGGTCATGTATCGCTACGCCAACCGCGTGGAGCCACGGGACCGCTGGGCGATCGCCGCCTATATCCGCGCGCTCCAGCTCTCCCAGGGCGCCCGCGTCGCCGAGGTGCCGGGGCTGGCGGAGAAGATTCCGGAGGCGCGCCCGTGACCGAGGCCCTCGCCCGCGGCTGGCTCCTCGCCTGGATCGCCTTCGGCACCGCCCCCGCCGGCAGCCTGGTGCTGCTGCTCGTCCACCGCATCACCGGCGGGCGCTGGGGCGAGGCGCTGGGGCCATGCTTACGCCCCGTCGCCGCGCTCCTGCCGCTCGTCGCCCTCGGCTTCCTCGGCGTGGTGGCGGGGCTGCCGGCGCTCTACCCCTGGGCCGCCGATCCGGGTGCGGTGAAGGCCGACGTCGCGTCCCTCTACCTCAACCCGGCCCTGTTCACGGTGCGGGGCGCGGTCGCGCTGCTGGGCTGGTCGGTGCTGGCCGGGCTGGTGCTCACAGGGCGCAGCTCCCGGCTCGTCGCCGGCCTCGGCCTCGCCTTCTACGGCCTGACCATCAGCCTCGTGCCGGTGGACTGGATCCTGTCGCTGGAGCCGCGCTTCACGTCGTCGGCCTTCGGCGCCGGCTTCGCCCTGCACCAGCTCATCGCCGCGCTCGCGCTCGCGGCGGTCGTGAGCCCGAAGGGTCTCGACGAGACGACCGCGTCCGACCTCGCCAACCTGCTCCTCGCGACGCTGCTCGGCGTCCTCTACATCGGGCTGATGTCTTACGTGGTCGCCTGGTACGGCGACCTGCCACCGAAGGCCGCCTATTACCTGCGGCGCGCAAGGGAGCCCTACCCGGCACTGATCGGGACGGCGGTCGCCGCCGGCGGCATCGTCCCATTCCTCCTCCTGCTCCTCGGGGCGGTGCGCCGCAGCCCGGGGGCGTTGCGCCTCGTCGGCCTCCTCGTCCTCGTCGGGTTCGCCTTGCGCGCCTGCTGGCTGGTCCTGCCGGCCTGGGGGCCGGCAGCCGGCGGGGCTTGCGTCGCCGCCGGCCTGTGGTTCGCCGGCCTCCTCGTCGTTGCGCTCCTCGCCCTTCGCTTCGCCGGACGGATCGGACGGAGGCTGCGGCATGCCTGACACCGCTGCTCCGGTGCGTGACGATGCGGTCGGTCACGCCGAGGGACCGCCGGAGGCGCCCGACATCCGCCTGAAGCCGGTGCTGCTCACCGGACTGTTCATCGTCGTCTTCGTCGCCGTGACGCTCGCGGGCATGCGGTTCTACCGCGACCGGGCGATCACCAGCCCGAATACCGAGCCCGCCCGCACCTTCGCCGGCCCCGCCTTGCAGCGCGATCCGGAAGGCGACCTCGCCCGCCTCCTCGCCGACCAGCGCCGGCGCCTCGAGACGTATGCCTGGGTCGACCGGGCCCACGGCATCGCCCGCATGCCGGTGGCGGAGGCGATGCGGCTTCTCGAGGAGCGCGGGGCGCAGGCCTACGCCGCCCCGCTCCAGCCCGAACGCGTGCCGCCCCTCGGCAGCCGCGGTGGCGCCGCGAGCCCGCTGCCGCCACCCGACACCGTGACGGCTTTACCCAGGGAGGCGCGCTGATGTTCGGCCGCCTGATGCCCGAATCGGCCTCCCTCCAGGCCGTGCTGACCGACCGGATCTTCATCGGGCTCACCATCGCCTCGGTCCTGATCCTCGGCCTGGTGGTCGGGCTGCTGCTGGTCTTCTCGATCCGCTTCCGGCGCGGCTCCAAGGCGAACCGCCACCCTCTCCCCGAGATCGTCTCGCGCGAGTTCGAGATCGGCTGGACCGCCGCGACGATCTTCCTGTTCGTGTTCGTCTTCTGGTGGGCCGCCTCGGCGGAGATCGGCGCCTACTCGGTGCCGCCGGACGCCATCGAGATCCACGTCGTCGCCAAGCAGTGGATGTGGAAGACGCAGGCCTCGAACGGCGCCCGCGAGATCAACGAGCTGCACGTGCCGGTGAACAAACCGGTCAAGCTCATCATGACCTCGCAGGACGTGATCCACTCGTTCTTCGTCCCGGCCTTCCGGTTGAAGCGCGACGTGCTGCCAGACCAGCAGACCGAGGCCTGGTTCCAGGCCACCAAGACCGGCACCTTCCACCTGCTCTGCACCGAGTATTGCGGCACCGACCACGCCCGGATGCTCGGCCGGGTGATCGTGATGGAGCCCGAGGCCTACGCGGCCTGGCTGTCGGCCCAGCCCGAGGGCGACGACCTCGCCCACCAGGGCGAGCGGGTGTTTTCCGAGCGCGGCTGCGCCGGCTGCCACGCCCCGGGCTCGGCCGTGCACGCGCCGAGCCTCGCCGGGATCTGGGAGCGCCCGGTGCCGCTCGAAGGCGGCCGCTTCGCCACCGCCGACGCCGCTTACATCCGCGACTCGATCCTCCAGCCGAAGCGCGACGTGGTGGCGGGCTACGCCCCGGTCATGCCGAGCTATGCCGGCCTCCTCGACGACGGCGAGATCCAGGCGATCACCGCCTATATCCGCGCGCTCGGCTCCGAGCCGGCGGTGGTGCGGGTGCTCGGCACGCCGGAGGTCCGCTCCAACGTGCCGGGCGGGGTGCGCGAGCGCAGCCCCGCGATGGTGCCGGGGGCGCCGGTCCTCGATCAGCCCGCCCCGGCGGGACCGGCGGTGCGGCCGTGACGAGGCTCGGCGCCCCCAACCCTCCCCCCTCTGCGGCAGGGCTGGCAGGGAAAAAGAAAAGGCGCGGACCTTCCCCTCTCCCCGCGGGCGGGGAGAGGCCTGAGCTCCGAAGGGGCTCAGGGAGCAGCGAACCGCAGGTTCGCCGCGAGGGTGAGGGGGTGTTTCCGGGGGAGTCTCACGCGTCGAGACCCCCTCACCCTCGCTCCGGCTACGCCTCCGCTTCTTTCGCCCCCGACGAGGGGGGCGAAAGCCTCTCCCCGCCCGCGGGGAGAGGGGAAATCCTGCGCCACTTCTTTCCCCGGACAGCCCTGCCCTCTGCGGGGGAGGAAGACAGCTTCGGAGGCTCCCCATGAGCACCACCGTCAGCCCCACCGGCCTCGCCGACTCGGACGAGCTCGACCTGCGCCTGCCGGTCAGCTACCTCGCCGACGGGCACAGCGTCCGCTCCTGGCTCCTCACCACCGACCACAAGCGGATCGCGATCCTCTACGCGGTCACCCTCACGCTGTTCTTCTTCATCGGCGGCGCGGCGGCCACGCTGGTGCGGCTCGAACTCGCGACGCCCGAGGCCGACGTGCTGCGGGCCGACACCTACAACAAGCTGTTCACGCTGCACGGCGTGGTGATGGTGTGGTTCTTCCTGATCCCGAGCATCCCCAACACGCTCGGCAACTTCCTGGTGCCGCTGATGATCGGGGCCCGGGACGTCGCCTATCCGAAGCTGAACCTGATCAGCTGGTACCTCAACGTCGGCGGGGGAACGCTCGCCGTCGCGGCTTTGCTGCTCGGCGGGGTCGATACCGGCTGGACCTTCTACGTCCCCTACTCCACCGTCTTCTCCAACACCTGGGTCTCGCTCACCGTGCTCGGGGTGTTCACCACCGGCTTCTCGTCGATCGCAACGGGTGTGAACTTCATCGCGACCATCCACCTCCTGCGGGCGCCGGGCATGACCTGGTTCCGCCTGCCGCTCTTCGTCTGGGCGATGTACACGACGAGCCTGATGTTCGTGCTGGCGACACCCGTGCTCGCCGTGACCCTGCTCCTCGTCGTCGCCGAGCGCACCTTCGGCCTGCCGATCTTCGATCCGGCCCGCGGCGGCGACCCGGTGCTGTTCCAGCACCTGTTCTGGTTCTACTCGCACCCGGCGGTCTACATCATGGTCCTGCCGGCGATGGGGGTCGTCTCGGAGCTGATCACGTGCTTTGCGCGTCGCAAGGTCTTCGGCTATACCTTCATGGTCTACGCCCTGGTGGCGATCGCGGTGATCGGCTTCTTCACCTGGGGCCACCACATGTTCACCTCGGGCATGTCGCCCTACGCCGCCCTGGTGTTCTCGTTCCTGTCCTTCGTCGTGGCGGTGCCCTCGGCGATCAAGGTGTTCAACTGGACCGGCACGCTCTATCGCGGCCAGGTCGGGTTCGAATCGCCGATGCTCTACGCGCTCGGCTTCGTCGGGCTGTTCACGCTCGGCGGCCTCACCGGCCTGTTCCTCGCCTCGATCCCGATCGACGTCCACGTCCAGGACACCTACTTCGTCGTCGCCCACTTCCACTACATCATGGTCGGCGCCTCGGTCTCGGCCTATTTCGGCGGCCTGCATTTCTGGTGGCCGAAGATCACCGGCCGAACCTATCCCGAGACCTGGGCGCGATTCGCCGCGATCCTGATGTTCTTCGGCTTCAACCTGACCTTCTTCCCGCAATTCATCGCCGGCTACCTCGGGATGCCGCGGCGCTACCACGTCTACCCGCCGGAATTCCAGATCTGGAACGTGCTCTCCTCGGCCGGCGCCGCGGTGCTGGCGGTGGCCTACCTGATGCCGCTCGGCTACCTGACCTGGTCGCTGCTGTTCGGGAAGCGCGCGACGAACAACCCCTGGGACGCGACCGGCCTCGAGTGGCGCACCTCCTCGCCGCCGCCGCGGCAGAACTTCTTCGGCTCGCCGCGGGTGCAGGGCGGCCCCTACAACTACCATCCGGAAGGCGTCGCCCCGATCCACGACCAGCCGCGGCTTCCCTCGCAAGGGTCGCTGACATGAGCGGCGCGGACGTCGAGGCCCGCCCCCGGGAAGGGCACCCCGACATCGAGGCTCGCTTGCGCGAGGGACATCCCGACATCGAGGCTCGCTTGCGCGAGCCTTGGAGCGACCTCGAGACCGATCACGCGACCGCCTTCGCGCGCCAGCGCGACGGCGCCACCTTCGGGATCTGGATCTTCCTGGCGAGCGAGGTGCTGTTCTTCGGCGCCCTGTTCCTGACCTACACGGCGGCCCGGCTCGCGAACCAGGAGGCCTTCGCGGCCGCCGGCCGCGAAACCAATATCGTCTACGGCACGCTCAACACCGCGATCCTGCTCACCAGCAGCCTCACCATGGCGGTGGCCTCGCAAGCCGCAGAGAAGGGATTGTTTCGCCGCCTGACGCTCCGGTGCCTCGCCGCCACCGCCGCCCTCGGCCTCGCCTTCCTGGTGGTGAAGGGTTTCGAGTACCGCGAGGACATCGAGAAGCACCTGGTGCCGGGCGCGCGATTCGCCCTCGCCCAAGCACCGGCGCAGATCTTCTTCGGCTTCTACTGGCTCGTCACGGTGGTGCACGCGATCCATCTCAGCATCGGCATCGGGCTGGTGACGCGGCTGATCGCGAAGGGCCGGCGCGATCCGGATTTCCTGAAGGAGAACCCGCAGGTCGAGGTCACGGCGCTGTACTGGCACCTCGTCGACCTGGTCTGGGTCTTCCTCTACCCGATGCTCTACCTGCCGGGACGGTCCGGATGAGTGCTGATCACGAAACCCCCGGCGCCCTGTGGCGCCGCAACCTGTGGGTCTGGGCCGCCCTGATGGGGCTCCTGGCGCTCAGCGCCTGGGCCGCCTACTGGCCGTTCGGGCGCGTCGACACCGCCGTGGGGTTCGGGATCGCCGGGGTCAAGACGGCGCTCGTCGCCGTGGTCTTCATGCGGTTGAAGCACGCCAGCGGCCTCGTCCGCCTCGTCGCCGCCTGCGGCCTGTTCTGGGCCGCGATCCTGTTCACCCTGACGCTCGCCGACGTGCTGAGCCGGATGGTGAACCGGTGAGCGACACGGGGTTGCGACGTCGCCGGGTCGACTCGGTGGAAGGGCACCGACTCTCTACGCCATTGACCTTGCCGGCCGGAAACGCCCGACATACGCCGGAAACAACTCGGATAGGAACATCCCCAGAGTATACCGGTTAGCCCCGCGACAGAGGCAGTGCCCCAGGGGCACGCGGACGAGCCGGTCGCCGCATCCTCGAGCAGGCCCCCCGGATCGGGACCGCGATGCCGCACGGCTTGCGAGGAGCAGCCATGGCCGACGCCGTCGCGGATTTCGTCTGGAAGCGTCTCGCCGAGTGGGGGGTGAAGACGATCTTCGGCTACCCGGGCGACGGCATCAACGGCCTGCTCGGCGCGCTCCAGCGCAGCGACCTGCCGTTCGAGTTCATCCAGGTCCGCCACGAGGAGATGGCGGCCTTCATGGCGACCGCCTACGCCAAGTTCACCGGCGAGGTCGGCGTCTGCCTCGCCACCTCCGGCCCCGGGGCGACGCACCTTCTCACCGGCATGTACGACGCCTATTCCGACCACGTGCCGCTGCTCGCCATCGCCGGCCAGCAGGCGCGCAACGTCAACGGCGCGCACTACCAGCAGGGGCTCGACCTCGCGAGCGTCTACAAGGACGTCGCCGCCTACGTGCAGCAGGCCGCCTCCCCGGCCTCGGTGCGCCACATCGTCGACCGGGCGATGCGCATCGCCAAGGCCGAGCGCAAGGTCGCGGCGATCATCCTGCCGAACGACCTCCAGGACGTCCCCTACGAGGCCCCGGTCCGCAAGCACGGCAACACCTTCTCGGGCGTCGGCTGGACCGCCCCGAAGGTCGTACCCTTCGAGGCCGACCTGCAGCGCGCTGCCGACGTGCTAAACGCCGGGAAGAAGGTCGCGATCCTGGTGGGTGCCGGCGCGCTCCACGCCACCGACGAGGTGATCGCGGTAGCAAACCGCCTCCAGGCCGGTGTCGCCAAGGCGCTGCTCGGCAAGGCGGCCGTGCCGGACGACCTCCCCTTCGTCACCGGTACGATCGGGCTTCTCGGCTCCAAGCCCTCCTCCGACATGATGGCGGAGTGCGACACGCTGCTGATGATCGGCTCCGGCTTCCCCTGGGCCGAGTTCCTGCCGCAGGAGGGACAGGCCCGCGGCGTGCAGATCGACCTCTCCCCTGCGATGCTGTCCCTGCGCTATCCGATGGAGGTGCCGCTCCAGGGTGACTCCGCCGAGACCCTGCGGGCGCTGCTGCCGCTGCTGGAGCAGAAGCCGGAGGGTGGCGCCTGGCAGAAAGACATCGAGCAGAGCGTCGCCTCGTGGTGGAAGGAGGCGGAGGACCGCGCGATGGCCAAGGCCGACCCGGTCAACCCGCAGCGGGTGACCTGGGAACTCTCGCCGCGGATGCCAGACCGGGTGATCGTCACCTCGGATTCCGGGTCCTGCGCCAACTGGTACGCCCGCGACCTGAAGATGCGCCGCGGCCAGATGTGCTCGCTCTCGGGCGGGCTTGCCTCGATGGGCGCGGCGGTGCCCTACGCCATCGCCGCCAAGGTGGCGCATCCGGACCGGCCGGTGATCGCGCTGGTGGGGGACGGCGCCATGCAGATGAACAACATGGCCGAGCTGATCACGGTGGCGAAGTACATGCACCGCTGGTCCAACAAGACCTGGATCTGCTGCGTCTTCAACAACGAGGACCTGAACCAGGTGACCTGGGAGCAGCGGGTGATGGAGGGCAACCCGAAATTCGAGGCGAGCCAGACGATCCCGAACGTGCCCTACCACAAGTTTGCCGAGCTGATCGGCCTGCGCGGCCTCTACGTCGACGACCCCGCCAGGATGGGCACGGCCTGGGACGAGGCCCTGGCGAGCCCGATGCCGGTTGTGCTGGAGGTGAAGACCGACCCGGAGGTGCCGCCGCTGCCGCCGTTCTTCACCTTCGAGCAGGTGAAGAACTACATGTCGATGCTCGGCAAGGGCGACCCGGAGGAGCGTCACCTCCTGGTCGACACCGCCCGGCAGGTGCTGAGCTCGGTCCTGCCCGGCAGCAAGAGCTGAGACCCGGCTCGACGACGATGCGGGACGATCCGGGCGGTGCGGGCGCGGGCCTCAACCGCTTCCGGCGGCTCTACCGCATACGACAACCGGCAATTCCGCGAGCAGTTCGAGGTCTTCGTCTCGCCCGAGCAGCCGATCTTGGCCGCAATCTACCGGATCGCCGACGATTGCGAGCCGTGCTCACTTTCTTGGTCGCGCACCATCCGCACGGCACGCTCGCGCATCTCAGGCGAAAACAGGGCTGTTCACTTCGGTCATGTCTCCATCCTCTCAGAAGTTGGAGCCTCCGGAAAACCCGGGGCGGTTCAGCCCTTCGCGGCCGTTGATCTTCAGGACCTGGCAATCTGCCGCCCGGATCTCGAACCAGGAGGCCGCCGAGCCTCTGGGACACGATCTCCTGGGCGTCGCCTTGAGCACCTGGAACGCCTACAAGGCCTGAGCCGAGGTCCCGAAGGTCGTCGGCATCGCGTGCCGGGCCGCGACGCGCGACCCGGCGCTGTTCTCGGCGCACCGGCGGCCCCGGAAGACGGGCCGCCCGCGAAAGGTGAAGGACGACGCATGACCGACGGCGATCCTGCTGGCAGGCGTGGCATGACCGAGACGATGGGCTTCCAGCTTCGCGTGATCCATGAGGGCTGGAACACCTTCGGGATCGCCACCATCCGCTTGCCGGATGGTCGAACCGTCGAGCGCGCTCTCGAGCATCATGGCGAGGCCGCCGGAGTGCTGCCGTACGATGCCGAGCGCCGCTGTGTGCTCCTCGTCCGGCAGGAGCGCGTCGGGCCTTTGTACTGGGGCGACCAGGATTCGCTAGCAGAAGTTCCCGCGGGCGGGCTCGACGGCAAGGCGGCCGACGTGACCGCGATCGAGGAGGCGTTCGAGGAAGCGGGCGTGCGGCTGCATGAGCTCGAACCCGTCGTGCATGCCTACGCGATGCCGAGCGTGTCGTCCGAGCGGATCTGGCTCTATCTCGCGCCGTACACGTCGGCGGCGCGCACGGGAGCCGGAGGAGGCCTCGTGCATGAAGGTGAGCGGATGGAGGTCGAGGAGATGAGCTTTCGCGACTTGGCCAGGCTCATGAGCCAAGGCAAGCTGCGGGACATGAAGACCTTGGTTCTTGCCCAAGCCCTGCAGCTGCGTCGGCCGGATTTATTTGCGGCGGGAGCTGTCGACTCGCCTTTGACGGGCCGAGATAGCCGTTCCTCGGACGAAATGGGGTAAGCCGAAGTCGTTCTCGGAATATCGAAGCCGGGCCGCCCGTGCGAGCGGCCCGGCTTCGTGCACCATCGGAGATGGGATCCGACCGATGGAGTTTCGATCACGAACCATCCTGGATCTTATTGCAAGAATAAATCCGATCATCACATTTTTCATGGCTGTTTTATCGCAAGATTAGCTAATATTATTTAATATATAAGCATTAATAATCAATATTAAGATAATTATTCCCAGGAAAGTATCACATGCATGGCCTTTAGAGGCGCACCCCGAAGACGTGGCGGAGTTTTTTCTGGGACGCCGAAGTTTGCTGTGTGAAGGGGATGCTGGCTGATGCCGGCGGGCGGGGGACGGCGCCCACGTCCCGCATGCAAGGCCGCATTTGCCGATCGCGAGCAGGCTGAGCGCCTATCCCGAGCGTCCCCATATCGACGAGGCCCGCCCGCTGCCGAGATCGCCGCCCTCGTTGCCAGGGAGGTCGAGCGCCTGCCAGCGACCATCCCGTGGCGCGGCGAATAAGAATAATATTCCTGGAACACAGCCTGAAAAGGCAATCGCATCTCCGTCGAACAATCTAATTAAAACAACGTTCTGGTTGACGATGTTGGCAGAGAAGGGAATATATCCGCGACCTCATCGATCGCATCCAGGCATCGACAACCACGAGACTATGGCGATGATCAAGCAACGCTCGCGGCTTCTGCGCCGTCAGGCCGCTGCCCTGCTCGGCGGCTTGCTGCTCGGGGGCTCGACCCTGCTGGCGGCGCTCCCGGCCGCGGCAGCCGAGGGCCAGCTGCGCATCGCCAAGCAGTTCGGCGTCGTCTACCTGCTCCTCAACGTCGCCGAGGACCAGCGCCTGATCGAGAAGCACGGCAAGGAGGCCGGCCTCGACATCAAGGTCGAGTACCTGCAGCTCTCCGGCGGCTCGGCGGTGAACGACGCCCTCCTGTCGGGCAGCGTCGACATCGGCAGCGCCGGTGTCGGCCCGCTCTTCACGCTCTGGGACCGCACCCGCGGGCGCCAGAACGTCCGCGGCGTCGCCTCGCTCGGCAACTTCCCGTACTACCTCGTCAGCAACCGCCCCGAGGTGCGGACGATCGCCGACCTGACCGACAAGGACCGCATCGCCCTGCCGGCGGTCGGCGTCTCGGTCCAGGCCCGCATCCTGCAGATGGCCTCGGCCAAGCTGTGGGGCGACAAGGACTTCGCCCGCCTCGACCGCAACAGCGTGGCGGTGCCCCACCCCGAGGCGGCGGCCGCGATCATCAAGGGCGGCACCGAGATCACGGCGCATTTCGGCAACCCGCCGTTCCAGGAGCAGGAACTGGCCGAGAACCCGAACGCCCGGGTGATCCTGAGCTCCTACGACGTCCAGGGCGGGCCAGCCTCCTCGACCGTGCTCTACGCGACGGAGAAGTTCTACAAGGATAGCCCGAAGACCTACCAGGCCTTCGTCGACGCCCTCGACGAGGCGGCCCGCTTCATCACCGCGGATCCGGAGCGGGCGGCCGACATCTACCTCAAGGCCAATGGCAGCCGCATCGACCGCGCCCTGCTGCTCAAGGTGATCAAGAGCCCCGAGGTCAGCTTCAGGATCGAGCCGCAGAACACGCTGGGCCTGGGCCAGTTCATGCACCGGGTCGGCGCGATCAAGAACGAGCCGAAGGCCCTGAACGACTACTTCTTCGTCAATCCGCGCATCGCCGCGGGCAGTTGAGGGGGGATCCCATGACGCTGGTGATGGAGCCGCCCGTGATCGGGCGCGACGCGCCCGTGGCGGCACCGCAACCGTCCGTAGCCCTGCGCGAGAGACCGGGCGAGACGCCGCGCCCCTGGCCCGATCCGCTCCTGCGCATCGCCGGCGTGTCGCTCGAGTACCGCACGCCTGGCCGCGTGGTGCGGGCGGCCCACCGCATCGACCTCGACGTCTACGAGGCCGACCGTTTCGTGCTCCTCGGGCCGTCGGGCTGCGGCAAGTCCACCCTGCTCAAGGCCGTGGCCGGCTTCATCGCCCCGGTCGAGGGCGAGATCACGCTCGGTGGCGTACCGGTGCGCAAGCCAGGCCCGGACCGGATCGTGGTCTTCCAGGAATTCGACCAGCTGCCGCCCTGGAAGACCGTGGTCGAGAACGTCGCCTTTCCCCTGCGCACCGCCCGCGGGCTCGGGCGCGCCGAGGCGCTGGAGCGGGCCCGCGCCACGATCGACAAGGTCGGGCTCACGGCCTTCGCCGCGAGCTACCCGCACCAGCTCTCCGGCGGCATGAAGCAGCGCGTCGCCATCGCCCGGGCGCTCGCCATGCAGCCGAAGGTGCTCCTGATGGACGAGCCCTTCGCGGCGCTGGACGCGCTCACCCGGCGCAAGATGCAGGAGGAGTTGCTGACGCTGTGGGACGAGGCCCGGATGACGCTCCTCTTCGTCACCCACTCGATCGAGGAGGCCCTGGTGATCGGCAACCGGGTCGCCCTGCTCTCGCCCCATCCCGGCCGGGTGCGCGGCGAGTACAATTGCCACGACTTCGACCTGTCGAGCCTCGGCAGCCGGAGTTTCCAGGCCGCGGTGCAGCGCCTGCACGACCGGCTGTTCGAGCCCGTTCCCGAGGCGACTGCGCGATGACCCACGCCCTCTCGCCGCCGATCCGCCCGGAATACGACCGGGTCCTGCCGCCCTTCGTCGAGGCCCCGGTCGAGCGCCGCCTGCCGCTGCCGACGCGCCTGTGGCAGCAGGGCTGGCTGCGCCGCGGCCTGATCCTTCTGGCGCTCGCCCTGCTCTGGGAGGGGCTGGCGCGCTGGCAGGACAACGACCTGCTTCTGCCGAGCTTCGGCGCCACCCTGTCGGCCCTGTTCGACGGGCTCGCCACCGGCGAGATCCTGGAGCGGACGCGGATCTCGCTCAGCGTGCTGGCGCAGGGCTATATCCTCGGCGTCGTCCTCGCCTTCGGGCTGACCTCGCTCGCGGTCTCGACCCAATTCGGCCGCGACCTGCTCTCGACGCTGACCGCGATGTTCAACCCGCTGCCGGCGATCGCGCTCCTGCCGCTGGCACTCCTGTGGTTCGGGCTCGGCCAGGGCAGCCTGATCTTCGTGCTCGTCCATGCGGTCTTGTGGCCTCTGGCGCTCAACACCTATGCGGGCTTCCAGGCGGTACCGGATTCGCTGCGCATGACCGGGCGCAATTACGGGCTCGAGGGCCTCGCCTATGTCGGCCGGATCCTGGTCCCGGCGGCGCTGCCGGCGATCCTGTCGGGGCTCAAGATCGGCTGGGCCTTCGCCTGGCGCACGCTCATCGCGGCGGAACTGGTCTTCGGCGCCTCGTCGGGCCGGGGCGGCCTCGGCTGGTACATCTTCCAGAACCGCAACGAGCTCTACACCGACCGGGTCTTCGCCGGCCTGCTCCTCGTGATCGCCATCGGCCTCGTGGTCGAGACGGTGGTGTTCGCGAGCCTGGAGCGGGTGACGGTCCGGCGCTGGGGGCAGGTTCGATAGGGCCGGCGCCGCTGGCGAGGGACGCCCCGGACAGGATGGTCGATGAGCACAAAACGCGCCGTCGCTGCCGCTCGACGAGCCGTTCGACTCGCCGACCCGCGTGGCGATGGCGGCCGCGTTGGTGCGGCCGTGGCAGGACAGGTGGCTTCACCGCGCTGCTCGTCACCCGCGACGTCGGGGAGGCCCTGATGGCCCGCCCGGCCGCAATCCCCGCCGAGGGCGGCCCGTCGCCCGCCGCCGGCTGAGCGCCGTTACGGTGACGACACCGAAACGTCCCGGCGTGCAACCCCGTCGCGCCGGAACGCCCAGCCGATCCGGCGTTGTCACGCGAGCCGGCCATCCAACCGGAGGATCCATGACCGACGACGCCGTGACCCATCGTGCCGCCTCCGGCCGGATCGCCGAGCCCGGCAACCCGCCCTCGACGGCGCGGATCGCCGGGCACCCGCTGCACCCGATGCTGGTGCCGTTCCCGATCGTCTGCTTCGTCGGGGCCTTCGCCACCGACCTCGCCTACTGGCGAACCGCCGACATGCAATGGGCGAACTTCTCCGCCTGGCTGCTCGCGGCCGGGCTGGTCTTCGGGGTGCTGGCGGCGCTGGCCGGCCTCACCGACTTCCTGGGCCACCGCCGCGTGCGGGCGCAGAAGCCGGCCTGGGCGCACATGCTCGGCAACGTCCTGGTGCTCGGCCTGTCGTTGGTCAACGCCTTCGTGCACAGCCGCGACGCCTGGACCTCGGTGGTGCCGACCGGGCTGATCCTGTCGGGCGTCGTGGTGCTGAGCCTGTGCGTCACCGGCTGGCTCGGCTGGGCGATGGTCTACCGCCACCGCGTCGGAGTGGCCCCATGAGCCCGCGCCTTTCCACCGTCTTCCTCGGCGGCGCCCTGCTGCTGCTCGCCGGCTGCCAATTCATCGGCTCTCAAGACGAGCCCTTCGACGCGCAGAGCCAGGTCGGCCCCGATCCGGTCCTGCCCGAGCCGCAGCAATACCTGCTGCCGCCGATGCGGATCGCGCGGGCCGTCGGCTGGTCCGCGGACGCCACGCCGAGCGTGCCCGAGGGCTTCCGGGTCAAGGCCTTCGCCACCGACCTTGCGCATCCGCGCCAAGTGTATGTCCTGCCGAACGGCGACGTGCTGGCGGTGGAGGCCAACAGCCCGAACGTCGAGCCGGTGCGCCGGCCGAAGGACCTGGTCATGGGCTGGGTCAAGGCCTTCGCCGGCGCCGGCGCCAAGGGCGGCAACCGCATCACGCTCTTGCGCGACGCCGACGGCGACGGCACCCCGGAGGTGCGCAGCGTGCTGCTGGAGCACATCAACTCGCCGTTCGGCGTGGCGCTGATCGGCCAGGACCTCTACGTCGCGGCGACCGACGCGCTGCTGCGCTTTCCCTACCGCGAGGGCGACACGCGGATCACGGAGCCCGGCACCAAGGTCACCGACCTGCCGGGCGGGCCGATCGACCACCACTGGACGAAGGCGCTCACGGCCAGCCCCGACGGGACGAAGCTCTATGTCGGCGTCGGCTCGAACAGCAACATAACCGAGCACGGGCTCGAGGCCGAACGCGGCCGGGCCGAGGTCTGGGAGATCGACCGGGCCACGGGCGCGCACCGCACCTTCGCCGGCGGGATGCGCAACCCGACCGGCCTCGACGTCGAGCCGCAGACCGGCCGGCTCTGGGCGATCGTCAACGAGCGCGACGAGATCGGGCCGAACCTCGTGCCCGACTACCTGACTTCCGTGCGCGAGGGTGCCTTCTACGGCTGGCCCTACAGCTACTGGGGCCAGCACGTCGACCCGCGGGTGCAGCCGCCGCGGCCGGACCTGGTGGCGAGCGCGGTCAAGCCGGATTACGGCCTGAGCTCCCACGTCGCGCCGCTCGGCCTCGCCTTCTCGCGCACCGACCGCCTCGGCCCGGACTTCCGCGGCGGCGCCTTCGTGGGCGAGCACGGCAGCTGGGACCGCCAGGAGCTCAACGGCTACAAGGTCGTCTACATGCCGTTCGCCGACGGGCGGCCGAGCGGGAAGGCCCGGGACGTGGTGACGGGCTTCCTCGATCCCGAGAACCGGGCCCGCGGCCGCCCGGTCGGCGTCGCGGTCGATCCCCGCGGCGCGCTCCTCGTGGCGGACGACCTCGGCAACACGGTCTGGCGGGTGACGCCGGCCGGGCCGTGACCGCGGTCGGAGCGTGAAGAGATGGATGGGCGAGGCACGCCCCCTTCCGCGAGTTCCCCTGAGACCGGCGCCGGACATCCGCCCGAGGTTGACGCGCGTGAACGCGCCTGCGCCGCGATCCGGAATGCCGGCACGGCCTTGGTGCTATGACCCGGCGGCCCCGGACCGGCCGGCGATCATGACTTCTTGATACCGTGGGATTTGATGCGGGATGCAAGCGTCGTCGGGCGAATGCCGAGCAGTTCGGCGGCCCCGCCCGGTCCGAAAACCTTGCCGTCGCACAGGGCCAGCGCCTCGACGATCTCGGCCCGGTCGCGGGCGCGCCGCGCCGCCTCGCTGCGCGGAGGATGGCCGGAGGCGGCGACGGCGTGATCGGCCGGGACGGCCCCGCTCGGGGCGGACTCCTCCGCCTCCCCTTCGGACAGGTCGAGGCGGAGGCGCCCGCGCTGGGCCAGGATGACGCCGCGCTCGATCGCGTTCTCCAGTTCGCGCACGTTGCCGGGCCAGCCGTAGCGGGTGAGGCGGCGGACATCGCCTTCCGTCAGGCGGGGCTCGGGCACGCCGAGGCGGTGCGCCGCCCCGGTCAGCATGTGCCGGGCGATGAGCGGGATGTCCTCCGGCCGCTCGCGCAAGGGGGTCGCGCCGATCGGGAAGACGTTGAGGCGGAAGTACAGGTCGCCGCGGAAGCGGCCCTGGCGCACCTCCTCCTTCAGGTCGCGGTTCGTGGCCGCGACGAGGCGCACGTCGACCGCGCGGGTGCGTTCCTCGCCGACGCGCTCGAACGAGCGCTCCTGGAGCACCCGCAGGAGCTTGCCCTGGAGGTCGAGGGGGATCTCGCCGACCTCGTCGAGGAACAGCGTGCCGCCGTCGGCCAGCTCGAAGCGCCCGACGCGGTCGCGCAACGCCCCCGTGAAAGCGCCCTTGGCATGGCCGAAGAACTCGCTCTCGAACAATTCGCGCGGCACCGCGGCGCAGTTCACCCGGATGAGCGGGCGCCCGCGGCGGCGGCTCGCCTCGTGGATCGCGCGGGCGATCAGCTCCTTGCCGGTGCCGGATTCGCCGGTGACCAGCACCGTGGCGTCGGTGCCGGCGACGAGATCGATCTGGCGCCGGATCGCCTCGATGGCCGGGCTCTGCCCGATGATGCCCTGATGATGGCTCCCGGCCCGGATCTCCTCCTTGAGGTAGGCGTTCTCGAGCTCCAGCCGCTCGCGCAAGGACACGACCTCGGCCAGCGCGTGGCGCAGGCGCTCGTCGGCCTCGCGGCGCTGGCTGACGTCGCGAAACACGATGACGGCGCCGACGAGCGCGCCGCGGTCGCGGATCGGGGTCGAGGTATACTCGACCGGGAACGAGGTGCCGTCGCGGCGCCAGAACACCTCGTCGTCGACCTGATGCACCGCCCCGTCCCGGAAGGCGGCGTAGATCGGGCAGTCCCGGTGCGGGTAGTGGCAGCCGTCCGGATGGGTGTGGTGCACGGCCGCGTGCATGTCCCGCCCGACGAGGTCGGCGGCGGACCAGCCCAGCATGCGCTCGGCGGCCGGGTTGACGAAGGTCGTCACCCCCTCGGCGTTGACGCCGTAGATGCCCTCCCCCGCGGCGCGCAGGATCAGCTGGTTCTCGCGCTCGATGTCGCGAAAGATCCGCTCCATCCGCTGCCATTCCGACAGGCCGGCGCGCATGTGGCGGTCGGCCTCGCGGTCGACCTGGCGCTGGCGGCGCTCGTCGAGGTCGAACAGGGTGAAGAGCACGAGCCCGTCCGGCAGGACCGCGCCGACGGTCTCCAGGGATAGCGCCCGGCCCGCGCCGTGCCGGGGCGTGAGCGTGTGGGTCCACCAGCGGCCCTTGGCCTGGACGCCCTGCGTGAACACGATCAGGGCCGGGAGCTGGCCCGGATGCAGCGCGCTCGCCGGGAGGCCGCGGAGCGCGTCGCGCGCGTGGCCGAGGAGGCGCGCGGCGGCGTCGTTGGCGTCGACGATCCGATCGGCGTCGGGGTCGATGACGAGCATCGCCTCGGCGCCGGCCTCGAAGACGGGTCCGAAGCGTCGTGCTGGGCCCTGCTCGGCGGCCGCCTGCGGATGGGTCTCGAACATCACGAGATCTCGTCATCATACTACGAAATCTCGTTTTACACGAGATCTCGTAGCTTTGCACGGCCGGCGAAAACCATTGATTCCGCGAGTGTTTCTCCGCGTGCCCGGCTTGGCACATCCTTTGCCACGACTTCGACGTCCCGAACCGCGCGAGGCGCCGATGGCCCTGTTCGACAATCCCTTCGATGCCAAACGCCGCCTTGCCCGTGGTGGCTGCTCCTGCGGCGCCCATGCGAGCCAGGCCGCCCACGATGCCGCCGAGGATGCCCCGACCGGCGAGGCGGCGATGGCGCGGGCGGTGGAGGGCGCGGTGATGCGCGCGCTGTTTCCACACGACGCCGAGCGCCGCGCCTTCCTGCGCAGCGTCGGCGCGGCCACGGCGCTCGCCGCGGTGAGCCAGTTCTTCCCCACCAAGCTCGTCACCGAGGCTTTCGCGCAAGGGGCCAAGCCCGAGAAGACCGACCTGAAGGTCGGCTTCATCCCGATCACCTGCGCCACGCCGATCATCATGGGGAAGCCCCTGGGCTTCTACGAGAAGCAGGGCCTGAACGTCGAGGTGGTGAAGACCGCCGGCTGGGCGGTGATCCGCGACAAGACCCTGAACAAGGAATACGACGCCGCCCACATGCTGGCGCCGATGCCGATCGCGATCTCGCTCGGGCTCGGCTCCACCCCGCAGGCCTACACGATGCCGGCGGTGGAGAACGTCAACGGCCAGGCGATCACCCTGGCGATGAAGCACAAGGACCGGCGCAACCCGAAGGACTGGAAGGGCTTCAAGCTCGCCGTCCCGTTCGACTACTCGATGCACAACTACCTGCTGCGCTACTACCTGGCGGAAGCGGGCATCGATCCCGACACCGACGTGCAGATCCGCGCCGTGCCGCCGCCCGACATGGTGGCGAACCTGCGCGCCGACAACATCGACGGCTTCCTCGCCCCCGATCCGGTGAACCAGCGCGCGGTCTATGACGGCGTCGGCTTCATCCACATCCTGTCGAAGGAGATCTGGGACCGGCACCCGTGCTGCGCCTTCGCGGCATCAGAAGCCTTCATCAAGGAGACGCCGAACACCTACGCGGCTTTGCTGCGGGCGATCATCCAGGCGACGGCCTACGCCTCGAACAAGGACAACCGCAAGGAGATCGCCGCCGCGATCGCCCCGGCGAACTACCTCAACCAGCCGCTGACCGTGGTGGAACAGGTGCTTACCGGCACCTTCGCGGACGGGTTGGGCCAGGTGCGCAAGGTGCCCGACCGGGTCGATTTCGACGCCTTCCCCTGGCAGTCCTTCGCGGTGTGGATCCTGACCCAGATGAAGCGCTGGGGCCAGCTCAAGGGCGACGTCGACTACGCCGCGGTGGCGCGTCAGGTCTACCTCGCGACCGATGCCGCCCGTCTGATGAAGCAGGACGGCTTCACGCCGCCGGAGACCACCACCAAGAGCTTCTCGGTGATGGGCAAGACCTTCGATCCGGGAAAGCCGAAGGAATACCTCGATTCCTTCGCGATCAAGCGGGCGGGCTAGGACCATGACGCGCTCGCTCAACTTTCGCGCCGCGGTGCTCGCGCTGACGCTGCTCGCCGCGATCCTGCTCGTCTGGCAGGTCGCGGTGAGCGGGACGGCCAAGACCGAGGCGATGGACCCCGAATACGCCGCCCTGATGGGCGCCACCGCCACCACCGGCAAGTCGGCGATGCCGGGCCCCCTCGACGTCGGCGCGACGATCTGGACCCACCTGAAGGACCCGTTCTACGACCGCGGCCCGAACGACAAGGGGCTGGGCATCCAGCTCGCCTACTCGATCGGGCGCGTGCTCCTCGGCTACGGGCTCGCGGTGCTGGTGGCGATTCCCGTCGGCTTCCTCATCGGCATGTCGCCGCTGATGAGCCGGGCGCTCGACCCCTACATCCAGATCCTGAAACCGGTCTCGCCGCTCGCCTGGATGCCGCTCGCCCTCTACACGATCAAGGATTCGGGGCTGTCGGCGATCTTCGTGATCTTCATCTGCTCGCTCTGGCCGATGCTGATCAACACGGTGTTCGGCGTGTCGAGCACCCGCAAGGAATGGCTCAACGTAGCCCGCACCCTCGAGGTCGGGCCGATCCGGCGCGCCTTCACGGTGATCCTGCCGGCGGCGGCACCCACCATCCTCACCGGCATGCGGATCTCGATCGGCATCGCCTGGCTCGTCATCGTGGCGGCCGAGATGCTCGTCGGCGGTACCGGCATCGGCTACTTCGTCTGGAACGAGTGGAACAACCTCTCGATCACCAACGTGATCACCTCGATCCTGTTGATCGGCCTCGTCGGCATGGTCCTCGACCAGTTGCTCGCCCGCGCGCAACGCCTCGTCACCTTCCCCGAGTGAGGCCTCCGATGAGCACGCTCCTTCCCTTCCGGCGGCGCATGCAGGCCGCCGCCGCCGACCGAGGTGCCGGGACCGGCCGCATGTCCAATTCCGAAAAATTCATCTCGATCGAGGGCATCGCCCGGCGCTACCCGGCGCCGGGGGGCAAGACCACCACGATCTTCGAGAACTTGTGGCTGCCGATGCGCCGCGGCGAGTTCGTCTGCATGATCGGGCATTCGGGCTGCGGCAAGACCACGGTGCTCAACATCCTGGCCGGCCTCGAGGCGCCCTCCGAGGGGGCGGTGATCGTCGACGGGCAGGCGCTCCAGGGCACCAGCCTCGACCGGGCGGTGATCTTCCAGGGCCACGCCCTGCTGCCCTGGCGCAGCGTGCTCGGCAACGTCGCCTACGCGGTCTCGTCGCGCTGGCGCCGGGCGCCGAAGGCCGAGATCGAGGCGCGGGCGAAGAAGGCGATCGCGACGGTCGGGCTCGCCGGGTCCGAGCACAAGAAGCCGTCCGAATTGTCGGGCGGCATGAAGCAGCGCGTCGGCATCGCCCGGGCGCTGTCGATCGAGCCCAAGATCCTGCTGATGGACGAGCCGTTCTCGGCGCTCGACGCGCTCACCCGCGGCACGCTGCAGGACGAGGTGCGGCGGATCTGCGTCGAGACCGGCCAGACCGTGTTCATGATCACCCACGACGTCGACGAGGCGATCTACCTCGCCGACCGGATCGTCCTGATGACCAACGGGCCGGAGGCGAAGGTCGCCGAGATCGTCGAGAACCCGCTGCCGAAGGACCGCGACCGCACGCAGCTCCACCACGCGCCGGGCTACTACGGCTTACGCAACCACCTGATCGACTTCCTCGTGTCCCGCTCAAGGACCCTGCGCGACGCGATGCCGGCTGCTTATGACCAGCGCCACCCGCCGGTGATCCGCCCGTCGCTCAGCGAGGCCGATGCCGCCGCGATCACCGCCGAGCCGCCCTCCCGCCGGGCCTGACCCGTGCCGCCCGTTCCGGTCCCCGGGCACGACGCCGCGCCGCCTTCGGCCGGTGCCCGGGACCGCGCCGAGCGGGACGAGGCGGGGGAGCGCCATCCCCTGCCCCGTCCCGAGCCTCAAGCCACGCGCCGCCCCGCCCGGACGGCACGACATTCACGGAGAGACCCCATGAAGCGCGAAGACCTCACCGAGAAGCTGCTCGACATCAAGCGCGAGAAGGGCTGGACCTGGAAGTACATCCAGGAGGAGATCGGCGGCATCTCGCCGATCCTGATCACCGCCGCCTGCATGGGCCAGATGAAGCTGCCGAAGGCGCAAGCGGCGAAAGCCGCCGCCCTGTTCGGGCTGACGCAGGCCGAGGAGCGGATGCTGAACGAGGCGCCCTATCGCGGCTCGATCCCGCAGATGCCGCCGACCGACCCGCTGATCTACCGCTTCTACGAGCTGGTGATGGTCTACGGCACGACCTGGAAGGAGCTGATCCAGGAAGATTTCGGCGACGGCATCATGTCGGCCATCGACTTCAACATGACGATGGAGCGCGAGCCCAACAACAAGGGCGACCGGGTCAAGATGAGCCTGTCGGGCAAGTTTTTGCCGTATAAATACTACGGCAACGAAGAGGGCGTGCCCGAATACGGCTTCAAGGAAGGCTGAGAGATGACTGGCTGGCCCTCCATGAGGGCCAGCCGATCGTATTTGGACTCATGATTTATTAATATGAATATCAAATATACATATATATTCATTATTCTAAAGATTGATATATAAATATTGTTGGAACGACCGCACTAACCGTCGATAACTCGCTCAACCTTCTCGTGCAACGTGGCGAGCGCATCTCGAATCCCGTCGACCGGGTGCGCTTCCCGACGGGCCCCGCCTGCGCTGGCACGACGGCGCCACGACCGGGCCGGCTGTTGCAGGACAAGCGTTCGGCGACGGCCGCCTCGTGCCGGTCGTGCTTTGCTCCGGATCCTGGAGCCGGCGTCAGATGGGGCCGTATCGGGCCTGTCTCTCGACCTGTGATTCACTCGCGTCGTGGGATTGCGCCAAGCACCCGGGGCAATCCCAAGGACGGCGAGGCTTGCGCCCTTGAGGAGCGTGCGGCCGCCCGCTGCGAGGGAAAGCCGGGTGCGATCGATTGGAGCGAGATGGTCAACAGGCGGTAAGGCATGGTGGCCGAAGCCCCGCTGCTCCCGCCCGAGTGTTAAGTGTCCGTTTACGGCGAACCTCTCGCTTAGGCAGTGAGACCTAACTCCGAGGGACCACCCTCATGCGCTATCTTCTCGCATCGGCTCTGGTGGCTGCCGCCTGCTCCTCGGCCCTTGCCGCCGTCCCCTCGCCGTTCCGCGCAGCCCTTGCGGCGGCCGGCGGCTGCGGCGCCCACCGTGCCCTCGCTGAGGAGAGGCTCGGCCGCCTCAGCGCACCCGCCGCGTCAGCCGTGCCGCCGGGGGAGGCCGACCTGTTCGGCAAGCCCGCCGGGCAGTGGACCGAGGATGAGATCCGCGACGCCCTTGCGGCTTTCGCATCCTGCGAGACCCGCTCCGGGCCGGCCGGGACCGAGTGGAACGAACGCCTCGCCCGCGACCTGCGCGGCCTGAACACGGCCCTGCGCCGGGCCATCGTCGTCGGGCACGCCCGCGCGCCCGTCGAGGCGGGTGAGGAGCGGGCTCCGCACGGATCCAACCGCAGTGGCGCGCCGACCGGGCCCACCCGTCTGCGGCAGGGGCCGGCCTTCACCCCCGCCCTGCGCAGCGGCAGCGCCGCACCGGAAGGACCGCGACCCGACACGGCACCCGCCACCGCCCCGCACGCGGAAGCGCCGAACGCGGTCGCTGTGGTGGCAATCTCCCCCGATGCGTGGGATGACGCGCCGCCCGCCCGAACTTGGCGCACGCAGCCGCCAGCCGCGGATCCATCGCCGGCTGCGCCGTCCCGCTCCACGCTGGCGCCCGTCGCCGCGCACCGGCCACCCACTGAGCGGACGCATTGCCCAGTCAGCCTCGTCGCCTTCGAGCTGCTCCAGGCGGAGATGCGTCTCGCCGAGGTCGAAGGCCTGCTCGGATGCCGCGGCACCATCGATGCCACCACGACAATCCCCGGTCTCGGCACCTTCGAGACGTATCTCTGGTCGGAGCGCGGCAGCGGCACCGTCACGCTCGTCTTCCAGAACAAGCGTCTGCGCTCGAAGGCGCAGCGCGGTCTCGGTGCGGAAGCTGGGCGCGGCAGCTGAGCGATGGGCCAGACGACAGGACGGGCCATCCTGCGCGGCGCCGGCGGAACGCGCGAACCCGCATCGTCCCGTGTCGGCATCATGCGGTCGCGTTCACGAGGTGGTCCGATACCGTCGAGATGAACGCACGCAGGCGCTGAAGACGCCGCAGGTCCCGGTGATATCCCATCCAGATGTCTCGCGCCGGTGGCGCGGTCGGCATGTCCAGGTTGCGGATGCCCGGGATCTGGTTGCCGACCACGCGAGGCAGGACAGCGATGCCGACGCCTTGCCGGCACATGCGCCCCTGGACGTTGCGGTTGTTCGACCGCAGGACCGGCCTCGCGTTGGGGAAACTCTCGATGAGCCAGGCGATGTCGGGGAAATGGCCCGTGGACGTGTCGTGCGTGATCAGCCGGAAACCGGTCCCGTCGCCGTATGTGGGATCGGCCGCCTCCTCGGCGACGTAGACGCCGTATTCGAGCCTAAACAGCCGCCGCTGAACGACATCGGCCGTGTCGAACGGAACGATGCGGAACGCGACGTCGGCCTCCCGCTGGGCAAGGTTGAACAGGCGCGTGCCGGTCAGGATCTCGACGTCGACATTGGGATAGGCCTTCGAGAAATCCGCCAGGACCGGCGGGAGGACGTAGGCCCCGAACCAGTCCGCCGACGAGATGCGCAGGCTGCCTTTGAGATTCTGCTCCTGCCCGGCGAGCCGGCGCTGCATGGCCAGCGCGCCTTCTTCCATCTGCTCGGCCAGCGCGATGATCCCGTGGCCCTCGTCGGTCAGAACGAGACCGTCCGCCGTGCGCTGGAAGAGCGTGTGGCCGATCGCCTGCTCGAGGGCGCGAAGGCGCCTGCCGACGGTCGGATGGCTCGTCTGAAGAGCACGCGCGGCGCCGCCGAGCGTGCCGGATCGCGCGATGGCGAGGAAGATTCTGACGTCGCTCCATTCCATGGCCGCACCCGCACAAAATTGAACGTCGAGATTACAATGATGTCGGTTTCAGTACAAATCTAAGCACCTAGATTGCCGCCATCACCGGACGACGCGTCCTTCGGTGGAGCCTCCGGCCATGAGGATGGTCGCTAGAGCACTTCACGATCGCGCTGCAATCGCGAAGCTCTCTATATCTTTGATTTTGCCGCATTTTCCGCGACGAACCGGTGCCCACTTCGTCGGAAAATGCTCAGGGCTCGATCCGAACAACAGGAGATGGACCATGCAGATCGGATTTATCGGTCTCGGCAGCATGGGCTCGGCCATGGCTCTCAACCTGGTGAAGGCCGGCCATGACGTGCGGGCCTGGAACCGGAGCAGGATCGCCCAGAAAAGCGTTCCCGGCGTCGCGCTGGTCGAACGTGCGGCGGATGCCTTCGCGGCCGACGCCGTCTTCACGATGCTGTCGGACGACCAGGCCATTCGGGAAGTGATCCTCGATGCCGGCCTGCTGGCGAGCGCGCGACCGAGGCTGACCCATGTCGTCACATCGACGATCTCGGTCGCGTTCGCGCGGGAACTGGAACGGCGGCACGAAGAGGCCGGCCTCGGCTACGTGTCCGCACCGGTCCTCGGTCGACCGAACGTCGCGGCGAGCGGCCAGCTGAACATCCTGGCAGCCGGGAAGACCGATGCCGTCGCGAAAATCGAGCCGCTGCTCGCCTCCCTCGGCAAGAAGGTCTGGAAGCTGGGGGAGGACCCCGCTCGGGCGAACGCCGCAAAGCTCGCCTGTAACATGATGATCGCCATGGCGATTGAGGCGATGGCCGAGGGTGTCGTGCTGACCGAGAGCGTCGGCCTCGACCGGGCGGACTTCTTCGCACTCATCCTGGGCACCCTGTTCTCGGGCCGCGCCTATGAGAGCTACAGCGCGCAGATCACCGAACGATCCTTCGAGCCCGGGTTCAGAGCCAGGCTCGCCCTCAAGGACATGCGCCTGGCGACGGAGGCCAGCAACGGCATCGGACGCACGCTCCCGCTGCTCGAGGCCGTCCGCGAGGGGCTCGGCAAGGCCGTTTCGGCGGGCCTCGGGGAGAAGGACTGGTCGATCATGGCCGACATGACGGTTCGCGGCGGCAGTAGCGCGGCGGCTGAGACAACGATTCGGAGATCACCAGCGATGTCGACCGGCCCTGAGCGCCGGCTGCCGGCGCTGTTGCGACCTCAACATCCGACCGGAGCGCGATCATGATCGCAACCTTGCAGGGCTTCACCCAGCAACTCGTGCCGGCGAACGGCATCAAGCTCAACGCCGTCACCGGAGGCGCCGGCCCGGCGCTTCTCCTGCTTCACGGCTGGCCCGAGACCTGGTGGGAATGGCACCATGTGATGCCGCTGCTGGCCGCGCATTTCAGCGTGGTGGCGATCGACCTGCGCGGCGCGGGCTTCTCCGACTGTCCGCTCGACGGCTACGACAAGGCCACGATGGCGCGCGATGCGCACGAGGTCATGATCGCCCTCGGGCATGAGCGCTACGCGGTGTGCGGGCACGACATCGGCGGAATGGTGGCGCTGCCGCAGGCGGCGCTCCATCGGGGGGCGGTCACGCATCTGGCCGTGCTCGACGTGCCGCTCCCCGGCTGGACCGGATGGGAGGCGACGGTCGCGAGGCTCTGGCACTTTGGCTTCCATGGGAACCGGGATCTGCCCGAGCGCCTGATCCATGGCCGCGAATACGAGTATATCTCGACCTTCATGGCCGAGCGGTTCTACGATCACGGCACATTCGATCCGGCGGACGTCGAGATCTACGCGAAGGCGATGGCGCTTCCCGGCCGCACGCGCGGCGGCATGGAATGGTATCGCACTCTCGCCGCCGATCATGCGGCTTCCCTCGAGTACAAGAAGCAAAAGCTCGAGATGCCGGTGCTTGGCTTAGGCGGAGACCAGCGGTTCGGAGCACGGATGGTGCCGATGCTGCAAGAATTCGCCAGCAACGTGACCGGCGGCGCGATCGCACGATGCAGCCACTATGTCGCCGACGAGCGGCCGCACGACGTCGCGGCGGCTCTGATCGCGTTCATCAAGCCCAGCTGAAGACCGGCGCCCGCGAGATCGTGCGGGCCTGAGCGTCTCTCACGAAACCCCGGTCACCCACGTCGCCCGGTGTGACGGCGCCAGCGCGGCGGGAGTGCCGCGAGGTGCGCCAAGCCGCTCGCGACCCTGCGAGAAGATCCGGGTCAGGGGGTCGCGAACGATCGACCCGGTCGAGAAAAGGAGATTGTCATGTCCTCACCCGTCATTCGCGGCGTCAATCATATCGGCATCACGGTGCCCGACATCGAAGCGGCGAAATCGTTCCTGGCGGAGGCCTTCGGCGCGCAGGTGATCTACCAGTCCTTCGGACCGCCGGATCCGCCGCGCCAGGGACCCGAATTCGAGCGGGCGGTCGGCGCCTTCCCCGGAACGGTCGTTCGTGCCCAGGCAATGGTCAGGATCGGTACCGGGGCCGACATCGAGCTGTTCGAGATGCACGGCCCCGAACAGGCCCAGCCGGTCCGGGCCAGCGACTTCGGCATCACGCATTTCGCGCTCTACACCGACGACATCGAGGCGTCGGTCGCGCGCTTCGAGAAGGCCGGCGGCACGCCGCTCACCGCGCCGCGCGCCATTCCCTACGCGACCGAGAAGGGTCCGGGAAACAAGGTCTGCTACGGCCGAATGCCCTGGGGCACGACGATGGAGTTCATCACCACCCCCGACCGCATGGGCTACCACGACCAGACCGACCTGCGGCGGTGGCAGGACGAGGGATGATCAGGGCGCGAGACGGAATTCGCGTCGGTTCGACCGCGGCGATGCTCAAGGGCAAATCCGGTCTGGGGATCGTCGCGCCGCACGGGCCCCTGCGAAAAATTTCGATTGAGGGATGGAATATGCGGCCGCGAACGGCGTCCCTCTCCGCGTGAGGGTGTTTCCCGCGCTTACGCAGGGCGTCCGCGAACGAAACGGAGATCCGCGCATGTCGGAGCGCTGGCCATGAGCGACATGATGCGCCTCGTCGGGCCGCTGATCCCGGCACTGCGCCGCTACGCCAGGGCCCTCCTCCGCAACCCTGTCGATGCCGACGATCTCGTCCAGGATTGCCTGGAGCGGGCGGTGAGCCGCTGGCATCAGCGCCGGCCCGACGGCGACGCCCGCACCTGGCTCTACGCGATCCTGCACAACCTCGCGATCAGCCAGCTGCGCCAGCGGACCCGGCGCGGCCCGCACCTGGCTGTGGAGGATGCACCCGAGGCGAGCCTCGCGATCGCGGCGAGCCAGGACAACGGTCTGCGCCATCGCGACCTGATGGCGGCCCTCGACGCCCTGCCCGAGGAACAGCGCGGCGTGCTCCTGCTCGTGACCGTGGAAGGGCTCTCCTACGCCGAGACCGCGCAGGTGCTCGCCATCCCGGTCGGAACCGTGATGTCGCGCCTCTCCCGCGCGCGTGACCGGATGATCCAGCTCATGGACGGCGAGAGCGGCTCCACCCCCGCCAAGCGCCCGCTTCTCAGGAGGGTGAAGTGAGCCTGCGCCCGATCGGTGAGGACGACCTCCACGCGCTCGTGGACGGGCGGCTCGACACGGCCCGCCAGTCCGAGGTCGAGGCCTACCTCGCCGCCAATCCCGAGGCCCGCGCCCGGGTCGACCGACTGCGCACCCTCGGCCGCGATCTGAGGACCGCCCTCGCGCCCATCGCGGCCGAACCGATCCCGGCCCGGCTCAACCTCGCGCACGTCGTCGAGGCGCGACGGCGGCCGCGGCTGCAGGCCTCCGCCCGGCACGCCGCGGCGGCCGCTTTGCTCCTCGCGGTGGGCGGTCTCGGCGGCTGGGGGCTCCGCGGCGCGGTCGCGCCTGCCGGCATCGATGCCCTGGCGCAGGAGGCGAGCACCAGTTTCGCGGTCTACGCGCCCGACCGCACGCGGCCGGTCGAACTCGCCGCGAGCGACAGCGCCGAGCTCGCCCGCTGGTTCTCCGCCCGGCTCGACCGCAAGGTCGGCGTGCCGGACCTGAGTTCCGCCGGTTGCCGGCTGATGGGCGGGCGCCTGGTCGCCACGCCGCACGGCCCCGCGGGCCTCCTGATGTACGACGACCATCGCGGGACACGGTTCGTCGTCCTCATGCGACCGATGGCCGAGCCGGGTGACGCGCCGATGCGCGAGCACCGGTTCGGATCGGCCATCGGGTACGCCTGGGCGCAGGACGGGCTCGGCTACAGCCTGGTCGGGGCGGCCGGGGCGGCCGTCCTGCATCCCCTCGCCAACACGATCCGCAGCACCACGGCGACGAACACCTGAGGGATCCGATGTCTCTGCTGAACGACCTGACCGGGGCACCTCCCGGAATGCCGCCGCACGCCCTTCTCCTGCGCCTCGCGGCCATCGGGGCGGTGCTCGCCGGGACGACCTGCGGCTTTGCCTATGCGGGCGGCTGGCTCTCACCCCGGGCGCTGACGCCGGCGCGGGTGGTCGACCGCTTCGAGCAGGTGAACGGCCCGCATCCTGGCTTCCGCCGCAACCACGCCAAGGGGATCTGCGTCGAGGGCCGCTTCACCGCGAGCGGCGCGGGCACGGCACTCTCGAAGGCCGGACTGTTCACCGCCGGGCGGGTGACGCCCGTCGCGGGCCGGGTGGCGCTGGCGGGCGGCCAGCCCTACGCGGCGGATGCCGAGGCCACCGTGCGCAGCCTCGCCCTGCGTTTCACGCTGCCGGACGGCGAGGAGTGGCGCACGGGCATGAACAACATCCCGGTCTTCCCGGTGCGCACCCCCGAGGCGTTCTACGAGCAATTGCTCGCCGCAAAGCCCGATCCGGCCACCGGCAAGCCCGATCCCGCACGCCTGACGGGCTTCTTCGCCGCCCACCCGGAGAGCGCGAAGGCGGCCGCCCTGATCAGGGCCCGCACGGTCACCGCGGGCTTTGCCGACAGCACCTACTGGAGCCTCAACGCCTTTCGCCTCGTGGCGGCGGACGGCCGGGACACGCCGGTGCGCTTCGCCCTCGTGCCGGAGCGCACGCCCTCGCCGCAGCCCGCGGCCCAAGCCGTGCGGCGGGACAAGAACTACCTCTTCGACGACCTCGCGGCCGGGCTCCGGCAGGGAGCGTTGCGCTGGCATCTCGTCGCGACCCTGGGACGACCGGGGGATCCCACCGCGGACGCCACGCAGCCCTGGCCCGCCGACCGCGAGAGCGTCGACCTCGGCACCCTGGCGCTCACCGGGTCGGCGCCCGAGGCGGCGGGCAACTGCCGGGACGTGAACTTCGATCCCCTCGTCCTGCCGCTCGGCATCGCGCCGTCCGACGACCCGCTCTTGAGCGCCCGCTCGGCGGCCTACTCGCAGTCCTTCACCCGCCGCGCCGGCGAGGGCAAGGCGCAAAGCGCCGTCGCCGGTACGCCGCCCCACGGAGCCGCCCTGTGACGCCATCGCCCCGCTTCAACCTGCCCGCGCGCCTGCTCCACTGGAGCATGGCCGCGCTGATCCTCGCCATGCTGATGATCGGCGTGGCGATGGTGACATCCATCGCCGACTACCACGTCCTGGTCTCCCTGCACCGGCCGCTGGGGATCCTGATCCTGGTGTTGGCGCTACTGCGGCTGGCCAACCGGCGGCGCCATGCTCCCCCGCCGCTGCCGGCCGACCTGCCCCCGTGGCAGCGGCGGGCGGCCCACGCCTCGCACGTCGCGCTCTACGCGCTGATGCTCGCGATGCCGCTCGTGGGCTGGGCGATGCTGTCGGCGGCGCGCTACCCCGTCGCGCTCGCAGGCCCCCTCGTGCTCCCGCCGATCCTGCCCCAGAGCCCGATGCTCTATGCGGGCCTGCGCTCGGTCCACACCGTGCTCGCCTACGCGCTGTTCGGCCTCATCCTCGCGCATCTCGGCGCAGCGCTGCTGCACGCGCTGATCCGCCAGGATGGGGTGTTCTCCAGCATGGCACCCTGGCGTCGCCGCCGCCCGGCACCGACGCTCCGGCCGGAGGGATGACAGGGGCGCGGCCATCACGATCCCTCACCGCGGCGCAGGCGGGACGTGTGACACGATTTCCTCGGCCCGGCTCGTCGCCGTCGCGATCTCCACGAGCTCGACGGCCAGGTGTCGGCCCGATCTCAAGGGCCGGGGCCGGAGGCGTCAAGACGGCGCCGAGCATGCCGGGATGCAGGTGTCGCGCGAGAGGGACGCGCCAGGGTCTCTCACGTCGCGGCCAGCGGGTGGCCGCCGTGCGGTGGTGGGTTACGGATGGCAATCCGATCAATCGCGGCAACCTGACCGACCCCATCGGAAAGGCTGCCGAGCCGCCTCGCTCGACACTCCATGAAATTAGACCGGTCGTCTTATTGACGTCGCAGGGCGCCTCGGCTACCACTGGTCACAGGGGGAAGTCGCCGTGCCAAACCGAGCTCCGAACCGCCGCGGCGCGGACAGCCGCCGCAAGCTTCTCGATGCCGGTCTCGCGGCGTTCCATGCCTCCGGCTACACGGCGACCGGCGTCGACGAGATCTCGAAGAGCGCCCAGATCCCGAAGGGGTCGTTCTACAACCATTTCGGCAGCAAGCAGGCCTTCGGTGCCGAGGTCGTCGACCTCTACTTCGAGCGTCACCTCGCCAAGCTGCACTCGTTTCTCGGCGACCGCGACCGCGCGCCGGTCGACCGGCTGCGCGCCTATTTCGAGGAGCGCACCGGCTTCTTCGCCGGTCTGGGCTGCAAGCGCGGATGCATGATGGGCAACCTCAGCCTCGAGGCTGCCGACCACAGCGAGGTCCTGCGCGAGCACCTCGCACAGCATTTCGGAACCTGGAGCGCGCTGTTTGCCGCCACGATCAGGGAAGCGCAGGAGGCCGGTGCCGTGCGCAGCCACTTCGATGCGGACCGGCTGGCCGACTTCATCCTCAACAGCTGGGAAGGAGCCCTGCTGCGCATGAAGGCCGAGCGCAGCACGAAGCCGCTCGACGATGCGCAAGCCGTCATCTTCGGGTCCGTCCTGACCTGAACGCTAGAGCATTTTCCGACGAAGTGGATACCGGTTCGTCGAAGGTATGCGGCAAAACAAGGACTTAGAGCGCTTCGCGATTGCAGCGCGATCGTGAAGCGCTCTAGGAAAAACCATAAAACAAAAATCTGGAGGAAGCAGCGATGAGCCAAAATCGAGAGATCGTCGAGGCCTGCCATCTCGCCTATACCGGCTTCGAGAACAACAAGCGCGAGAAGCTTCTCACGCTGCTTGATCCGGAGGTCGTCTTCGAGTTTCCGACCTCGCTGCCCTACGGCGGCACGTATCGGGGAACGGACGAGTTCAAGGCGTTCTGGGCCGACCTGTACGAGAACTACTACGACAGCTTCAACTACGACGCCCATGCGGTACTGGATGCCGGAACGCACGTCGTCGTCCCGGTGGTCGCCAGGGCGCGGGCGAAGAACGGCCGCTCGATGGAGAACGAGCACTGCTTCCTGTTCAAGGTCGAGAACGGCCGCATCGTCTACGGCCGGATCTACGCCGACACCGCCAAGGGGCGGGACGTCATGGAGGGCATGGAGCAGCACCCGTCCCGCGCGAGCGGCTGACGGACCCGGCGATCGGTCGAACGACGCCCTGGTCAAAAGACGACCGGTCTATTTTTTGAGACGCGGATGATGGACATGGAGAGCGGCCGATGCCGATGATCGAACTCTCGCTGAGCAGGGGCGCCCTGTCCGAGCCTCAGCTGCGCGAGCTGATGCATCGCGCCACCAAGACCCTGATGTGGTGGGAGAAGATCCCCGACACGCCGGCCGCGCGGGCGATCGCGTGGTCGTTCGCCACCGAGCTGGAGGAGGGCCGCCTGTTCGTCGGCGGCCAGCCGCCGCGCAAGCCGCGCTACCGCTACCGCGTGCACACCATCGAGGGATTGATGGACGAGCGCGCCAAGCAGGGCGTGATGCGCGACCTGACGCGGCTCACCCTCGAGATCGAGGGAGCGCCGCAGGACGACGAGAACAAGGCCCGCATCTGGTGCCTTCTGCGGGAATACCCGCGGGGGAACTGGGGCATCGCCGGGGTGCCCTTCGCCCCGTCCGGCTACCTGTCGTGCCGCGACGAGATCCGCTTCCGCGAGGACGAACCCCTCGACTGAGCGGCCGAGGCCGGGCCGGAGCGTGCCCTCGAGAGCGCGCCCGGCCCACCATTCCTGGGAGGGAACACACATGTCCTTGACACGGTCCGCATTCCTGCGCGGGGGCGCCGCGCTCCTGGCGCTCTCCGGCACGGCCCGCGCGGCGATGCGCCCGCTCCGCCTCGGCGTCCTCACCGATCTCTCCGGCAACTACGCGGATCCGGCAGGCCTCGGCGCCGTCGAGGCCGCCCGGATGGCGATCGAGGAAGCCGGGGGCTCGGTGCTCGGCCGACCGGTCGAGCTGCTCCAGGCCGACCACCAGAACAAGGCGGATGTCGGCTCCAGCGTCGCGCGGCGCTGGTTCGACGTCGAGGGCGTCGACGCGGTGTTCGAGATGGTGTCCTCGGCGGTGGCCCTCGCCGTCCAGGACATCGCGCGCGACAAGGGCCGCATCTCGGTGGCGACCGGCGCGGCGACCTCGGCCCTGACGGGCAAGGCCTGCTCGCCGCTCGGCATGCACTGGGTCTACGACACCTACGCGCTGGCCAACACCACGGCCCGCGAGCTGCTGGGCCATGGCGGCGACACCTGGTTCTTCGTCACCGCCGACTACGCCTTCGGCCACGCCCTCCAGGACGACGCGACCGCGCTGATCGAAGCCGGCGGCGGGCGGGTCGTCGGGGCGGTACGCCATCCTCTCGGCACGCAGGACTTCTCGAGCTACCTGATCCAGGCCCAGGCCTCGGGCGCCAAGGTCATCGCCTTCGCCAATGCCGGCAAGGATTTCAGCAGCGCGCTGACCCAGGCCAACGAGTTCGAGATCGGCAGCGGCGGGCGCCAGCGCCTAGCCGCCCTGCTGGTCACCCTGAGCGAGGCGCGGGCGCTCGGCCCCAAGGCGGCCCAGGGACTCTACTTGACCGAGGGCTTCTACTGGGACCGCGACGAGGCGACCCGGGCCTGGTCGCGCCGCTTCTTCGACCGGCGCCGCACCATGCCGACCTCGTTCCAGGCCGGCACGTACTCGGCGGTGCGCCACTACCTGCACGCGGTCGCCGCCGCCGGCACCGACGACGCGGCCGCGGTCGCCGACAAGATGCGGGAGATGCCGGTCGAGGACATGTTCGCCCGCGGCGGCCGCGTGCGCCCCGACGGCCGCATGGTCCACGACATGGTCTTTGCCCGGGTGAAGACGCCCGCCGCGAGCCGGAGCGCGTGGGACCTCTATGACGTCGTCCGCATCGTGCCGGGCGAGGATGCCTTCCGGCCGCTGAGCCGGGGCGGCTGCCCCCTGGTCGCCACCCGGTGACCGCGGCGGTTCGACGACTTTCGGCAACACCACCAGCTGAGGAGACCGACATCATGACCGGAACCGAGAACACGATCGACTGGCCGCGGGTGCGCAAGAACGTCGAGCGCGAGCGCATCAACACCTATTGGCGCCCCTACGGCATGCCCGCCATCATGGATGCGGAGCGCAGCCGCATCTCGGGCGCCGCGCAGATGCCGCGCTGGGCCGCCCCGCCGAAGGCGATCGTCTCGGCGGCGATCAACGGCGCCTTCTTCACCAAGGCGGAGAACCCGCACCAGCCGACGACGCCCGAGGAGATCATCGCCTCGGCCGAGGCCTGCATCGCGGAGGGCGCGCAGGTGGTGCACGTGCACGCCCGCGACGAGCGCGGCTACAACGTGCTCGAGCCGAAGCTGTTCGGCGACGTCCTGCGGCACCTGCGCTCCCAGCACCAGAACGTCGCCTTCGACGCCTGCCTCGTCGCGGTCAACGACGAGGAGTGCGACGGGCTCGAGCGCATGCTCGGGAGCGGCCTGATCGACGCCGTGCCGGTCAACACGACCGCGCTGATCCTGGGCGACAACCTGTTCGTCAAGCCGCCGCACGCCATCATCGAGAAGACCCGGCTCATCGTCGAGGCCGGGCTCACGCCGCAGCTCGCGGTCTACACCGACGGCGACGTCGACAACGCCCGCCGCCTGCTGATCGACAGCGGGCTCGTCAAGGGGCCCCTCACCTGGCTCCTGCTGTCGGGTCTCCCGGGCTGCACGCCGATGTACTCGCCCGAGTCGATGGTCGACGGCCTGATGCGGCAGGTCCGCCTGATCCGCCACGTCGATCCGGAGGCGGTGATCATGGTGTGCGCGGGCGGACGGGCGAGCCTGCACCTGACGACCCTGGCGCTGCTGCTCGGCCTGCACGTGCGGGTGGGCATGGAGGACACGGTCTGGAAGTGGCCGCATCGCGACGACCTGATCGACTCGAACGCGGCGATGTTCCGCACGGTCCGGCAGATCGCCGAGAGCCTCGGGCGCGAGCTCATGCCGGGCGACGAGTACCGGGCCCTGGCCGGCGCGGGCCCTGGCGCCCTCCAGGCGGCGGAGTAGCCGCCATGGCGCGCCTCGCCGTCACGCGGATCGGGGAAGGGCCGGTCAAGGTCATCGCGGCCCATACCTGGCTCGCCGACCACCAGACCTACGCCCCGATGCTGCCGTTCCTCGACCGGGAGCGGTTCACCTGGGTCTTCCCGGACTTCCGCGGCTACGGCGGGTCGCGCGCGATCGACGGCGACTTCACCGTGCGCGAGATGGGTCGCGACCTCCTGGCCGTCGCCGACGCCCTCGGCTGGGAGCGCTTCCACCTCGTCGGCAACTCGATGGGAGGCCAGGCCGCGCAGTGGCTCGCGGGCTGGTCCGGCGCCGCGGGCCGGGTGGACGGCCTCGTCCTCCTCTGCGCGGTGCCGGCGCGCGGCGTCCCGCTCGATGCGGGAACCACATCCTTCTTCGCCTCGGCGGTCGACGACGTCGCGGTGCGGGGGCAGTGCGCCACGGCCGTGACGGGCGGCCGCCTCGGGCCGGGCTTCGCGGCCCACATGGCGCGCCTCTCGCAGGAGACCGCCACGCGGGAGGCCCTGCGCGGCTACCTGCGCGCCTGGACCGAGGACGACGTCGCCGCGGAGGTCGGCCCGTTCCCGGGCCCCGTGCGGGCCTTCGTCGGCGAGCACGATCCCGTCCTGACCGAAGCGGTCGCCCGCGACCACATCGTTCCGCTGTTTGCGGACGCGGCGGTCGCGACGATCGCCGGCACCGGCCACTATCCCGGCCTCGAGCTGCCCGCCTACACCGCCGCGCTGCTCGCGCGCACGATCGAACAGGGGGCCGTGCCATGATGCGATCCGAGCCTCATGCGCCGGAGGAGCGCCGGACGGCGCCGGTCGCGCAGGGCATCCCCCTCGCGGGGGCGTTCGGACCGGATGATGCGGGCCCGCCGCGCGGAACGTGGGGGGCGCAGGGCTGGCGGGTCGACGCGGCGGTGAACGCGACCCGGGCAGAGACGGTGTTCGGTGATCGGGCCGTGCGCACCTTCCGCGACCGGCCGGCGACCTACGACGCGATGGTGCGCCTCGCCGCGGTGCGCAACCCGGACGGCGAGGCCGTGATCTGCGGCACCCGCCGCCTGCGCTACCGGGAGCTCGACGACCTCGTCGAGCGCACCGCCGCGGGCCTGGTCGGCGCCGGGCTCGCCGTCGGCGACCGGGTCGCCGTGATGCTCGACAACCGGCTCGAATACGTGGTGGCGATGCTCGCCACGATCCGCGCCGGCGGCATCGCGGTGCCGCTCGGAACGCGGCTGGGGCCGGAGGACGTGATCCACATCGTCGACCACGCCGCCCCGACCTTCGCGGTCACGGCCGCGGAATGGCGGCCGCGCCTGCCCGATCGCGCCTTCCTGCGCGGCGTCTTCCTGGTCGACGCGGCCGAGGGAAGCCGGGAGCGCTTCGACGGGCTGGGACGGGGCGGCCCCGCGCCCCTGCCGGTTCTGCAGCCCGAGGCGACGATGATGATCGTCTACACCTCGGGTACGACCGGCAAGCCGAAGGGGGCCTGCCTCACGCACCTGAACTTCGTGCATACCTGCCTGCACTACCTCTACGCCCTCGCGCTCGACCGGCCGCAGCGCAGCCTCCTGGTCATCCCGGCGACGCACATCGCCGGCTTCGGGCCGGTGATGTCGGTGACGCTCGCCTGCGCCGGCACCCTGGTGCTGATGCGCGAGTTCAAGGCGCGCGCCGTCCTCGAGACCATGGTGCGCGAGCGCGTCACCTTCACGGTCCTCGTGCCGGCGATGTACCAGCTCTGCCTGATGGAGCCCTCGCTCGGGGACCACGACCTGTCGCGCTGGCGCTACGGGGTCTACGGCGGCGCCATCATGCCGCCGGCGGTGATCGAGCGGGTCGCCGAGCGCCTGCCGGCCCTGCGCCTCGTCAACGCCTACGGCGCGACCGAGACCTGCGCCGTCTGCACCATCATGCCCCCCGAGCTGACGGCGGAGGCGTCCGCCAGCGTCGGCCTCGCGCTCGAATGCGACGACGTGCGGATCGTGGGCGAGGACGGGCGGGAGGCGCCGGCCGGGCAGCCGGGCGAGGTGTGGATCCGCGGCCCGAACGTCACCCCGGGCTACTGGCGCGACCCGGACGCGACGGCCGGCGCGTTCCAGGACGGCTTCTGGCGCAGCGGCGACATCGGCACCCGCGACGCGCGCGGCCTGGTCTTCGTGCACGACCGACTCAAGGACATGATCAACCGGGGCGGCTTCAAGGTGTTCAGCGCCGAGGTCGAGAACGCGCTGATGCAGCACCCGGGCGTCGCCGACTGCGCCGTGGTCGGCGTTCCCGACCCGGTCCTCGGCGAGCGGACCTTCGCCTACGTGACCCGCCGCGATCCCGGCCTCGATCCGGCCGGGCTCCGGGCCGGGCTCCTGGCGCGGATCGCCGACTACAAGGTGCCCGACTTCTGGCACGTGACCGATGCCGCCGTGCCGCGCAACCAGAACGGCAAGCCGCAGAAGGCCGAGGTGCGCCGCCTCGCCGCCGGGATGGTGGGAGGGCAGAAGCCGTGATCCTGGACGCCGACACCCTCGACGCTACCGCCTGCTACAAGCTGCTGATCGGAACGGTCGTCCCGCGGGCGATCGGCTGGGTCAGCACCCTGTCGGCGGACGGGATCGCGAACCTCACCCCGTTCTCGTTCTTCACCGTGGTGTGCCGCAAGCCGCCGATGATCTCCCTCACCATGCAGCCGCGCTCGGACCGGGTGACGCTCAAGGACACCTTCGTGAACATCCGCGACACGGGCGAGTTCGTGGTCAACCTCGTGTCGCTGCCCCAGGCCGACGGCATGCACGCCTCCTCGGCGGAGCATCCGCCGGAGGCGGACGAGTTCGTGCTGGCGAACGTGTCCAGGGCGCCGAGCGAGGTCGTGCGCCCACCGCGCGTCGCGCAGGCCCCCGTCAGCCTGGAATGCCGGCTTGAGCGCATCATCCCCCTCGGGGAGGTCGGCGACCACGTCGTGTTCGGACGGGTGCTGCGGTTCCACGTGCGCGACGACCTCTATCTCGAGGGAGGACGCGTCGACACGGCCGCCTTGCAGCCCGTGGGACGGCTGGCGGCCGAGTACACGCTCGCCGACAACGTGTTCACCTGTCCGCTCGATGCCGAGGTCGTGGCAGGGCGCAGGGGCAGCCGGATGACACGGCTCGACGCCCGCCCCCCGGGCTGGTCGCCGATCGACGAGGCAGGGTGGTCGGCCGCTGGCAACGCGATCGTTCCGGGGATCAAGGCATCGCCGTAGGGCATTTTTCCGACGAAGTCGGTGCCGGTTCGTCGAAGAATACACAAGGGTCAAAGATCTGGAGCGCTTCCCGATCGCGATGCAGTCGGGAAGCGCTCCAGTGGATCAATGCCGACAACATACATGATTCACCAGGCCGTTTTCCGGCGTACGACGCAATCGGTCGGACTTGCCATGAGCGACACCGGACCCGCCGGGAGGCGAGGCAGGCCGTGGCCAGGCCATCGCTCCCACGGATGTCGTCGGGCACCCGGTCGGTGACGGGCGGTCCTCGGACGAGGGCGACGCGTCACCGATCCTTTCGCGCGGCCGGCTCGAGGCTCTTATCGAGGAAGGCGGCGGCGCGGCTGCCGGCGATCCGCGTCTCCGGCACCTCGGGAACGACCACTTGGAAGACGTGCGGCATGCCTTCGTACAGGTCGAGCACGGCGTCACCGCCGCCGCTGCGGATCGCCTGGTAGAGGCGGACGAAGTCGCTGAGCAGGATCTCGTGGGTACCGCCCTGGATCAGCGTCGGCGGGAAGGGCTTGGCGAAATCGCCCTTGATCGGCGAGGCGTAGGGCGAGTCGATGTCGCCGTTGCCGACATAGGTCTTCATGAACCAGGGCAGCTGATCCGCAGGGAGGATCGGGTCCGCATTCTTGAGCGTCGTATAGGTGTCGCCGGAGCGCGTCAGGTCGGTGTTCGGGGACAGCACCCAGAGCGCGCCCGGCATGGCGATCCCCTGATCCCGCAGCTTCAAGGTCGAGGCGATAGTCATGTTCCCGCCGGCGGAATCCCCCGCGATCGCCATCGAGCCGGCCGCGCCGCCCGCCGCGAGGAGCGCCTTCCACACGGCGACCACCTGATCGGTGACGACGCGGTAATCCGCGCGCGGCGCAAGGGTATAGTCGACGGAGACCACCTCCCGTCCGGTCGCGTCCGCGATCCATGCCGCCGCGCCGACGGTCGAGCGGGCCGAGCCCAGGACGTATCCGCCGCCATGGATGTAGACGACCGGCCCCGATCCCGACCGAAGCGTCTTGGGCGCAATGCGCAGGACCGGGACGCCGCCGAGCTGCGCCTCGGTCACCCTGACCCCTAGCGCGTCGACCATCCGCTGGTTTTGCGCTGCACGGCTCGCAGCGACTCGCGCATTGAGAGCATCATAGCCTGCCAGATCGGTCGGCTCCTTGATCTCAGGCTGCTTCTCCCTCTCGGCATAGGCTCGGCTCAAGGCCGTTCGCGCCGGGGGCGAGACGGTCGAGGGAACGAAATAGCGGCTTGGATCGGTCGAATGCCCATCCGCCGAGTGCGAGACCGCAGGAGCGATCAGCATCGTTCCAGCAAGGATGATCTTCGTGACAGCGCGCATGGACGTGACTCCACTTCTCAATATCCGATGATGGCCGGCCGATCGGCGTCGCCCCGGCGGCACGACCGGCGGCGCGGCTCATTCGTTGTCCATCTGGATAACAGAGCGATTTTTCGTCGTCCATTTGGAAAATCGTTTCGCCTCGGGCAAGGTTCGCCATGGCGGCGTCCCGCTTCGTGCGCGGCGATCCGGGGGCGGATGGGATATGAGATGAGCAAGGCAGCTCGGGCGGCAGAGCCGCCCGTCAGACGCCGTCGATATCAATCGACGTCCCGCGACGATCAGAAACGGGAGAGCCGGCAGCGAATATTGGAGTGTGCGCTGCGCCATTTCAGCGAAAGAGGATTCGATGCGGCGTCGCTGCGTGACATCGCGGGCGATGCCGGCGTCACGCATGCCCTGGTTCGCGCCCATTTCGGCGGGAAGGAAGAACTCTGGCGGGCGACGATCGATTATCTATTCGAGCGCCAGGAACAGGCGATGGATTTCAGCGCATATTCGAGACTTGAAAGATTGGACGCGCAGGACGTTCGCAGATTCATTCACGACTTCGTCGCGCTCTGCGCGGCAAATCCCGAAAATGTCCGCATCATGTTCCGCGAAACGATCGGATCGTTGAACGACAGAACCAGGTGGCTGATCGACCATCACATCGAGAGGGTGACGCGACCGCTGGTCCGGCTCCTGGGGCGAGCGATGCACGACGGCGTCATCGTCGAGATGCCGATCCACACGCTGGTCTACGTCATCGCTTCGCTCTCGCAAAACATCTTCGCCCTCAAGGCTGAGACGGAATATCGATTCGGCGTCGACATCACGACGCCCGAAGAGGTCAGCAATCACGCCGATGTGATCTGCAGGCTGATCCTCAAAGAGTCGTGACAGCGCTCTTTGCAGCAGCGCACCTTGCGGGAATGCCGTGCGACAGCCCGGTCGGCGTGGTCGAAATCCAGGATTTCAGCCAGGAGGGCGAACAATCAAGCAGCCTCGCCGAACAGGAACTTCCGATAGAAAGCCCGGGCGAGGCCGCACGTTGAGATCGCGGGCGGATGACGTCGATGGCCTCGACGGCAATCACGTACTGGTAGGTGAGTGCGATCCCGCCCAGCGTCGCCAGGCTGAGACCCGCCAGTGCGATCAACATGGCGAGTTTCCGCGGGATAGTGAGCACGGGCATCGGGTGGTCGCTCCAGATCCGGATATGCCCGAACTGTAGTTTTCTTATGAAAAAAAGTTAATAAGTGGTATTTTTACTTGCGATCTATAACTTGCCGTCATCCGATACGCCGCATTGCCGCTGAAAATCGATGATCGATCAATATGTTATATTTACGATTATTTTCCTATAAAGCGGCACGCTGACGCTCGTCGAGGTCGGCGAGCCGACCACCCTCGTACCGCTCACCGACTCGGACACCCGCACCCGCAACCTCAGCACGAAGGTCACCGAGGGCCTGCGGCGCTTCGACGCGAACTTCGCTCCGCAGCCGCTGCTGGCGGCTACCTGGAGCGTCAGCGAGGACGGCCTGCGCTACCGCTTCTCCTTGCGCCCGAACGTCCGATGGCACGACGGCAAGCCGTTCACCGCCGCCGACGTGCGCTTTTCGCTCCTGGCCCTGAAGAAGATCGGTCCGCGCGGACGCATCACCTTCGCGAACCTCGTCGAGGTCGAGACCCCGGACCCGCTGACGGCGATTCCCGTCCCGTCGAAGTCGACGCCGTATCTCCTCAAGGCGCTCACCGCGGCCGAGTCGCCGATCGTGCCGGTTCACCCCTATCCGGGCGAGCCATACGGCGACAGCCCGAACGGCAGCGCCCCGATCGGGACCGGGCCATCTTCGCCGAGTGGGCGCGGGGCAGCCACGTCGTCCTTCGCCGCAACCCGGATTACCGGCAGCCCGGCCGGCCCTTCCTCCACCGGATCGTGATCGCCGACGGCGACCTCGCCACCTTCATTCGCCGCGTCTATGCCGAGCGCGATTTCGACTTCAACCTCAACGGCATCAGCCGCCTGTTCGATCCGACCGTCGGCGTGCAGCGGCTCTACTGATCGGACGGGATCAAGCGCCCCCTCCCCTACCTGAACACCGCCCATTACAGCAATCCGGCGGTCGACGACCTCTTCCGCCAGGCGGCGACGGAGGTCGACGAGACGCGCCGGCGCGAGACCTTCCGGCAGATCCAGGCCATCGTCGGTGCCGACCTACCGGCCGTGGCCCTGGTGACGATTCCGACGGTCGCGGTGCAGAACGCCCGGGTGCGGCGCCTGTTCAACAGCATCGACCTCGCCGCCGGCGACTTCTCGGAGACCTGGCTCGCGGCGTAACAGGCTACCGGGATGACAGCCCGCGGCGCAGGGCGCCGTGCGCCGCCATTCCGACGAGCATCGCGGCGACGAACACGATGACCGGCATCAGCCCGGTGGAGAGCGCCGCCACCGCCGGCCCGGGACAGAATCCCGACAGGCCCCAGCCGATGCCGAACAGGACGGCGCCGAGGACGAGCGGCCGGTCGATCCGGGTCCGGGTCGGCCAGTCGAACGCATCCGCCAGGAGCGGCCGGCGCAAGGAGCGCGCCAGCGCGGTGCCGAGGCTCGAGGCCGTGACGGCCCCGGCGAGCACGAAGGCGAGGGTCGGGTCCCAGGCACCGGTCACGTCGAGGAAGCCGCGCACCCGGGCGGGGTCGAGCATGCCGGACATGGCGAGCCCGATCCCGAACAGCAGGCCGGCGAGGGCCGCGGCGGCGAGGCGGAGCATCGGCATCACGCCAGCACCCGTCCGAGGGCGACCGTCAGCATCCCGCTCGCCAGGAACACTGCGACGGCCACGGCCGAGCGCGGCGAGAGCCGGGCGAGGCCGCAGACCCCGTGGCCGGAGGTGCAGCCCGAGCCGAGCCGCGTGCCGAAGCCGACGAGCAGCCCCGCGAGCGCCAGCACCGGCAGGCTCGCCTCGATCCGCATCGCCGGCCGGCCGCCGGCGAGCAACGCGAAGACCGGCGGTCCGAGGACGAGGCCGGCGAGGAAGGCGAATCCGGTGTGCCAGGCTTCTCCAGCAGGCCCCTCGCCGGCCGGCCGGGCGAGACCGGCGACGAGGCCGCTGATCCCGGCGATGCGGCCGTCGAGGAGGAGGAACAGGGCGGCCGAGAGGCCGATCAGGAGCCCGCCGGCGAAGGCGGAGGCGAAACTGCTCATCGGGGGGTCCGGGTTCGAGACGGCGGCGCCGGACCTCCGGCGGCCGCACGCCTGCCGTAGCGGAGGGTAAACAGCGAAACAAGGCTTGCGGCGCACCGTATTTTCGTAGAATATCAATTGAAATCAATAGCTTAGCGAAGCAAATGCTCTTGTCTGCACCGTTCGCGATCATGGCCTTCTCCGGCATGGCCGGAAACGAGGGAGGTTCTTCCCACCCGGTGGTCCGCGGCGCATGGCAGGCCTCTTTGCGAGACCCATCGGAGGATCACGCCATGGCTTCAGCGACGATGACCCGCGGCGACGAGGTGGTGTTCGACCGGCTCGACCTCGCGGAGGCATTGGGGATCTGGCGCAACGCCAAGGGGCGGGTCGTCGGCGTCCACGACCAGAACGGCCGCACCCCGACCATCGACGTCGCGTTCGACGGCCACGAGACCCTTCGGCGCTACCTGCCGGACCTGTTCCGGCGCGTGCAGTAGCCGTCCGTCACGGAGATCGTCTCGACATGGATCCGGCCCTGCCGCCTGCGCTGCGGGCGAGCGCCTCCGCGTTGCGCCAGCCGCCCTTGCGCGCGACGAGCCACAGTACGGCGGAGGCCGATGTCTGGGCCGAGTTGCGCGCCGAGGCGGAGGCGGCCCTGATCGAGGAGCCGCTCTATGCCGGGATCATCCAGGCGACGATCCTCGACCAGCGGGGTCTCGCCCAGGCGCTGGCCTACCGCCTCGCCCACCGGCTCGGCGACGGCGACCTCGCCCGGCTGTCGATGCGCGACCTCTGCCTCGCCGCCTTCGAGGCCGACCCGCAAACTGGCGCCCACGCGGTGCGCGACCTGATCGCGATCCGAGAGCGCGACCCGACCTGCCGGCGCTACCTCGACCCGTTCCTGTTCTACAAGGGCTTTGCCGCCCTCGAAGGCTACCGGGTCGCCCACTGGCTGTGGCATCAGGGCCGGATGACGCTGGCCCTCCATGTCCAGAGCCGGATCTCGGAGGTGTTCGGCTGCGACATCCACCCGGCGGCGCGGATCGGGTCGGGCGTGTTCATCGACCACGCCACCGGCGTCGTCATCGGCGAGACCACGGTGATCGCCGACGACGTGTCGATCCTGCAATCGGTGACGCTCGGCGGCAACGGCAAGGAGAGCGGCGACCGCCACCCGAAGATCGAGCGCGGCGTGCTGCTCAGCGTCGGCGCCAAGGTGCTCGGCAACATCCGGGTCGGCGAGGGCGCCAAGGTCGCGGCCGCCGCGGTGGTGCTGCACGAGGTGCCGCCCCACACCACCGTGGCGGGCGTGCCGGCCCGGGTGGTGTCGCGCATCCCGCGCAGCGAGGAGCCGGCCCTGACCATGGACCAGTTCTTCGGCGACGGGATCTGACCGGCGCCGCGTCCGCCGTACCAGAGACGGGCGATCGCGCGGGCACGACACGATCGCGCTCGCGGAGAAGTCAATTTTACGAAATCTGCTGTATTGCGATCGTTCTTATCCGTCATCTGACGCAATGAAAATATATATATATCGGTGCGGCGATAAAGGAAAAAACATCCTATTGACCCCTGGACCCGCCAGACGCTATCGCTGGGTCAGCGAGACGGCAGGCGGCCCAGCATTCACGAGTGGGCGCTGCCATCGCTGCTGTCGAGATGCTGCGCCTGGCAAGATAATCGATCGACGATATCTTGCTACGACTTGCCGTTCCATGCGGACAGCGACGATTGCCGGCGTCTCTCTGTGCGGCATTCCGGGCCGGTCACGGGCCCATACGGCAATACGGAGACGAACCACGATGAGCGGACCGGGTTTGAGCGTCAGCGCCTCAGCCGCACGCAACCTTGCCACCGCGACCGTCACCTCGGTCCAGAACGCGGCCAACACGCCGCGCTTCCTACTGCGGCTGCTGCCCTTCGTCGACGTGCCGGGCGGCGTCTACCGGGTCAACCGCCGCGCCGTCGTGCTGGCGAAGGCCGGCCGCATCGACCTCGCGGCCGAGGGCGAGACCCGGGCGGTCAAGGCCGGGTCCTTGCGCGCCGTGCCGCTGTTCAGCCGCCTCGGGGACGCCGAGCTGGCGGCTTTGGCGGGCAAGTTCACCGAGAGCCGCCACCAGGCCGGCGAGGTCATCGCCGAGGAGGGCTCGACCGGGCGCAGCCTCGTCGTGGTCGCCGACGGCACCGTCGAGCTGACCCTGTCGGGTCCCTACAAGGGCCGCCTGCGCCAGGGGCTCGCGACCCGCGGCGACCATTTCGGCGACGGCGACCTCGTCGGCGAGCCCGGCCCCGCCCCGGCCGTCAAGGCGCTCTCGGCGGTGACCCTGCTCACCCTCGACCGCGCCGCGATCGAGGACGAGGCCATCGCCTCGCGCATCGCCCAGCACCGCGAGGAGCGCGACCGGCTGAAAGGCCACACCAATTCCCACGGCGAGCAGGGCATCGAATTGCTCGCGGTCCATGCCGGCGAGCCGCGCCTGCCGACCACCTTCGTCGATTACGAGATCGATCCGCGCGAGTACCACCTCTCGACGATCCAGACGATCCTCAACACCCATACCCGCGTCACCGACCTCTACTCCAACGAGATCGACCAGCTGCGCGAGCAGATCCGCCTCACGGTCGATGCTGTGAAGGAGCGCGAGGAGTGGGAGTTGCTCAACAACTCGCAGTTCGGTCTCCTCCACGAGGTCGCGCCGCGCCAGCGCATCCCGACCCGCGGCGGCCCGCCGACCCCGGACGACCTCGACGAGCTGCTGACCCTGGTGTGGAAGAAGCCCGCCTTCTTCGTGGCGCATCCCCGCGCCATCGCGGCCTTCGGCCGGGAGGCGACCCGCCGCGGCGTGCCGCCGGTGGTGGTGCACCTGTTCGGGGCGCCGTTCATCACCTGGCGCGGCGTGCCGCTCGTCCCCAGCGACAAGCTGCCGGTCGACATCGACCCGGTGACCGGCGCCCAGACCACCTCGATCCTGCTGCTCCGCGTCGGCGAGGGCGAGCAGGGCGTGGTCGGCCTGCACAAGTCGGGCGTGACCGGCGAGATCGAGCCCGGCCTGTCGGTGCGCTACATGGGCACCAACGACCACTCGATCGCCTCGCATCTCGTGACCCGCTACTTCTCGGCCGCGGTGCTGGTCGAGGACGCGATCGCCCGTCTCGATAACGTGCTGCTCGGCAACTACCATGACTATGCTTGAGGCGCCGTCCGGCTTCCCCTCCGGGACGCCGGCCGAGCTCGCCCACGCGGATCTCGTCGGGCGCCTCGCCCGCGAGATCTATGGGCAGGGCCAGGCCTTGAGCGCCCCCTTCGCGCCGACGCTGCCGGCGGGACCTCAGATCCCGCAGGCACTTGACGCGCTTCCCTCGTCCCCGGCTCCGGCCGGGGCCACCCCCTCGGGGGCCGAACCCGGCCTCTCTGCCCTCGGCGCCCGCTCCTTCGGGGCGCCACCGGTCGGCTTGGCCGGCGTGAGCGGCCCCTCAGCCGCCAAGCCCCTCGGCGCCAACTCAGGCCCGGCGAGCGCCAACGTCCTCGATCTCGGCGCCATCGCCCCTGTGCATCCGCTGAGCGACCCGCTGCGGTCCGAAAGCCTGCCGGAATACGCGGTGCCGAGCCTCGCCGAGGTCGCGGCCGGCCTGCCCGGAGGCACCGACCTCACCCGGCAGATCGCCGCCGACCACCCGCGCGCGCACGCCTTCGCGCAGGCGGTGGCGCCGGCCCTGGTCCCGGTGGATCCGTCGCGAGAAGGCAGGGACGTGGCGCAGGAGCATTTCCGGCGCACCGGCCGCCTGTCCGAGCCGCCTTCCGTGCCCTCGGCCGAGGCCGACTACTACTTCCTGAACCCGGCCCCCTCCCCGGCCCGGGGCGGACGGATTGCGGCGAGGCCCCGGGTCGAGCCGTCGCGACATCACGGCCCGGCCTCGCGGGCGCTCGCCCTCGGGTCGAGCCCGGTCGCGGCGCCGTTCGACGTCGAGCGCGTGCGCCGGGACTTTCCGGCGCTGCACCAGGGCGTCAACGGCCACCGGCTGGTCTGGCTCGACAACGCCGCCACCACCCACAAGCCGCAGAGCGTCATCGACGCGACGAGCGACTTCTACGGCCACCACAACTCGAACATCCACCGGGCGGCGCACACGCTCGCGGCGCGCGCCACCGATCTGTTCGAGGGCGGCCGCGAGAAGACCCGCCGCTTCCTCAATGCGCCGTCGAAGGACGACATCGTCTTCCTGCGCGGCACCACCGAGGGCATCAACCTCGTCGCCAACTCGTATGGCCGCGCCCATATCGGCCCGGGCGACGAGATCATCGTCTCGACGATCGAGCACCACGCCAACATCGTGCCCTGGCAGCTGCTGGCTCAAGGCACCGGCGCGACGATCCGGGTGATCCCGGTCAACGACCGCGGCGAGATCATCTTCGAGCAATACGCCGCCCTTCTCTCGGGCCGCACCAAGATCGTCTCGGTGACCCATGTCGCCAACGCGCTCGGCACGGTGAACCCGATCGGTGAGATCATCGCGCTCGCCCACGCCTACGGCGTGCCGGTTCTGGTCGATGCCGCGCAATCGACGCCGCACATCCCCATCGACGTCCAGGCGCTCGACGCCGACTTCCTGGTCTTCTCCGGCCACAAGGTGTTCGGGCCGACCGGCATCGGCGCGCTCTACGGCAAGAGCCACCTGCTCGAACAGATGCCGCCCTGGCAGGGTGGCGGCCACATGATCGAGGACGTCACCTTCACCCGGACCGTCTACAAGGGCGCGCCGGAAAAGTTCGAGGCCGGCACCCCGGACATCGCCGGCGCCGTGGGCCTGGGCGCCGCCCTCGACTACCTGGAGGGCGTCGGGCTTCCGGGCATCGCGGCCTACGAGCACGACCTGCTCGACTACGCGCAGGAGGGGCTTTCCGAGGTGAAGGGCCTGCGCCTGATCGGGACGGCGCGGGAGAAGGCGAGCGTGATGTCGTTCGTGATCGACGGGTACGAGAACGAGACGGTCGCCCACCATCTCGACCGGCACGGCATCGCGGTGCGCTCGGGCCACCATTGCGCCCTGCCGGCGCTTCGCCGCTTCGGCGTCGACCAGTCGATCCGTGCCTCGCTCGCCTTCTACAACACCCGCGAGGACGTCGACGTGTTCCTCAAGGCGCTGCACACCCTGCCGCGGCGCTGATCCTCGCGCGATCGCCCGGCGCCTTGCAGCGCCGGGCAATCGATGCCGAGGGCCGCCGAGGCGAGAGGCCACCTCACTCCCGGTCGAGGCCGGGCAGCGTCGCGAGCGAGGCGGCGAGCGCGTCCACCAGCATCCGGACGCGCTTGATCCGCGTCCGCCCGGGCACGACGAGCAGCGACAGGGGCACGGGCTCGGGCGTGAAATCCGGCAGGATCTGCTCGACCAATCCGGCCGCCAGCAGATCGTCGATGAGCCAGACGTGCGCCGCCGCGATCCCGCGTCCCTGGGCCAGGGCCTCGCGGGCCGCCAGGCCGTGATCGACCCGCAGGCCGCCGTCGAACGGGATCTGGACCGCCGCGCCGTCCCGGCCGCGCAGCGGCAGCGTCCCGCCCCCAGCGAGGTTGCTCATGCGGATCGAGGCATGGGCGACGAGGTCGTCGGGAGTCTCCGGCCTTCCCCGCTCCGCCAGATAGGCGCGGGACGCCACCAGGATGCGGCGGGACCGGCCGAGGGTCCGGCACTGCAGGGTGCTGTCCGCGAGGGGTCCGAGCCGGACCGCGACGTCGACCGCCTCCCGCACGAGGTCGATGCGCGCATCGGACAGGCTGAGATCCACCACGATCCCCGGATGGCGATCCTGAATGGAGAACAGCATCCGGCAGACGTGACGGACCCCGAGGGCCGCGGTGCAGGAGATCCGGATCGTCCCGGTCAGGCCACCGCCGGCGCCGCGCGCCCCGTCCGTGGACTCGTCCACCAGCCGCAGGATGGTGCGCACCTCGGCGTGGTAGCGCCGTCCCTCGTCGGTGAGGGTGACGCGCCGGGTGGTCCGGCTGAGGAGCGTGACGCCAAGGGCGTCTTCAAGCTCCGCCACGTGCCGCGAGACGGTCGATTGTCCCACACCCAGTTCGCGCGCCACCGCCGACAGGCTGCCGCGTTCCGCGACGCGCACGAAGCTGCGCATCCGCTCCAGGGTGATGCCAGATCTATCCATTTAACGGCATGATCCTATCCGTTTCCCCCAGCTACCGGATGGATCGAGCGGTGCCTAGCTTCGCGACATCGTCCTTCGGTGAGCCGCACGCATGAACATCCTCGTCGTTTCCGCCCATCCCGATCCGGCCTCCCTGACGAACGCCCTGCGCGACGTGGCGGTGGCCGAACTCCGGGCCGAGGGGCACGCGGTCCGCGTAACCGACCTCTACGCGATCGGCTGGAAATCCGAGGTCGACCGCCTCGATTTCCCCGCCCTGCCCGCCTCGGCGCGCCTGCGGGTGCCGGCCGCGTCCGGCGAGGCCTTCGCCACCGGAAGCCTGACGCAGGACGTCGTTTCCGCACAGCGGGATCTGCTCTGGGCGGACGCACTCATCCTGGCGTTTCCGCTCTGGTGGTTCTCGATGCCAGCGATCCTGAAGGGATGGATCGATCGGGTCTACGCGTTCGGCTTTGCCTACGGCGTCGGCGAACACAGCGAGACGCGCTGGGGCGACCGCTACGGCGAGGGCACGCTCGCGGGCAAGCGCGCGATGCTCGTCGTGACGGCCGGAGGCTGGCCGTCCCATTATGGTCCTCGGGGGATCAACGGGCCGATCGACGACCTTCTCTTCCCCATCCACCACGGGGTGCTGTTCTATCCGGGCTACGACGTGCTGCCGCCCTTCGTGCTGTATCGCGCCGACCGGACCGACGAAGCGACGTTCGACGAGGCCGCGGCCGCACTGAAAGCCCGGATGCGAGCCCTTTTCGAGACGCCGCCGATTCCGTTCCGCCGCCAGAACGGCGGGGATTACGCAATCCCGTCGATGGAGTTGCGTTCCGACAGGGTCGAACCGGACCTCACCGGTTTCGCGGCCCACGTCGAGCGGCCCGATCACGGCGTTCGAGACGTCGAGCATCCACGCGGATAGCAGTCCAAGGGACAACCGCTCGACTAGATCGTCCGCGACAGCCTCTTCGGCGGCCCGAAAGCGGCCCCCGCCCAGCCGAGCCGACCAGGTTTATACCGCCGCGCCTTCGAACGGATCCGTTCGAAGGCGCTGGCTAAGCCCGACCGGGCGTCGGCGCTGATGCGCCGGACGTCTTCGCATCGACGTGCCGATGCGAAGGAGCGACGATGTAAGACCCGGGCGAAGCGGTCCGACTGAAGGTCCCGCCGCCGCGACGAGACAGGTGCAGAACGCGCGCACGGCCGGGTCGAGCAGGCCTTCGCGGTGTTCTACACCTTCACCCTCGGAGGCAGCGCGCTGGCAGAGCCCCTGGTCTACGGCAGCCTCGGCGATCTCGCCGGCTCCTGACCGTCGCGGCACTTGCCGTCGTGCTTCTCATGCTCGCCCTGTCGCGCCATCTCGGCGCAGCCGCACCGCGCCGGGCCTGATACGGCCCGCAAGGCGCGCCGCGCGCTCGGGACCCCGGTCGATCGCCGTCCGCCACAGGCAGCAAGCGAGCGTTGTCGTGGATCGGGGCCGCCAATTCCGGCTTCTGGACAAGCGCGGCAGCAGCCTCGCCGCTAACCCATTGCAGGTCGCGCTGACCCTTCTCGCACCACTCGTCCAGGCTCCCGGTGGCGCCGAGCACGTAGACCGCCACCCGGCACGGGACCACGCCGCCCTCCGGCAAGCGCTCGTCGTAGGTGTGGTAGTCGGCCGGTTCCTTACCGATCCGCCCCACGACGCCGGCCTCCTCCCGCGCCTCGATGGCGGCGGCGCGCGCGCTTCCATGTCGCCCGTGCACCGGACTCGCCGCGGGCGTAACCGACCGGCGCCCGCTCCCGCAGCCCGTCGCGCCCGTGACCGGGCGCGACGACGGTCGTCTCACGCCTCGCCGACGCGGTACTGTCGCGGCGGGGCCGCGCCGTTGACGGCGAAGTCGCCGACGGTGCGGTCGCGGTAGATGCGGGGGTTGTGCGTCGCGATGGTGCGGGCGTTGCGCCAGTGCCGGTCGAGGGCGAGACCGCGCCGGGTCGACGACGCGCCGAGCGCGTCGAAGAGCTGCGTCGTGGCGTCGAGCACCAGCCCGGTCACCACCGTCACCGCCTGGTTGACCTCGACATCGGCCACCGTCGCGGCGACGGCCGCACCCTCCGCGTCCCCGGCCCGGTCGGCCTCCCACACGCGCCCGACCGCCTCCGCCGCCTTGAGCACGATGGCGCCGGCCGCGTAGGCCGCACCGCGCACCCGGCCGACCACCTGGAGCACCTGCGGGTCGTCGGCGGCGCGGGCGGCATTGCCGTGGCTGTAGACGCGGGTGCGCTCGGCGACGAGGCGAGCGACGTCGCCGGCCGCCGCCCGGCCGACGCCGGCGAGCGTCGCGAGGTGGACGAGCTGGTAGAACGCCACGGCGTAGCGGAACCGGCCGGGATCGGGGTTCACCCAGGCCGCCTCCACGGCGACGCCGGTGAACTTGGCCGTACCGCTCGCGGTCAGGGCTTGGCCGAAGCCGTCCCAGTCGTCCAGCACCTCGACCCCGGCGGCGCGCCGCGGCACCGCGGCACCGACCGGCTGGCCGGCCTCGTCCACTGCCGCGAGGTGGATCCAGTCGGCGAAGAGCGAGCCGGTGGTGTAGAACTTGGTGCCGTCGAGGACGTAGGCGTCGCCGCGCCGCTTGAGCACGGTGTCGAAGCTTCCGACCTTGGCTGTGCCGGTCTCAGAGACACCGCTGCCGACCGTCTCGCGCGCGGCGATCCGTGGCAGCCACTGGCGGCGCCAGTCCGGAAAGGCTGAGTTCAGCACGTCCTCGGTGAAGCCGAAATGCGCGCGCAGCGCGTTCGTCACGTTGGGATCGCCCTCGGACAGCTCGATCAGGAGCCCGAACAGCTCCGGCAGGCTCGCGCCGTGCCCGCCCTCCCCTGGCGGCAGCCGCAGGGTGGTGAAACCCGCCTCCTTCAGCGCCGCGAGCTCGGCGTGGGGCAGGCGTCGGTCGTAATCGCGCGCGGGCGCGCCCGCGCGGATCTCGCGGAAGACCGGCCGGAAGCGCTCGGCCAGATCCTCGTAGCGGGCGCTCGGGCCCGCCCCCCACCCGGCCTGGATCTGCGTCATCACGGTCGTCCCATCCTGTCGGCCGGCGCGTCCCACTCGGGACCCCGTCAGGCCGAACCTTGCGCCGACGCGCCACGCACGCGTTCTTTTAAGAGAACGGACGGTAGGCAATCGGCTCTGCGATAGGGATCTTTTCGCCGGAGGCGGCGTGCCAGGCAAGCATTCATGTTTGCTGACACAGCTATTTTAGCGCTTTCGGAATATTTATGCTGTGTCGGAGCGGCTGTGAAGAAACACTCTTTCCCGCGTATCGTTCTACAAAAAGAACATTCTCGTTGACAGGGACCGGGGCGCGGCCGAGCCTGTCGCCTCTCCCCTCGCCGGACCTCACGATGATCGCCGATCCGCCCTCTCACCGTCCGAGGGGCCGCCCCCTCGTCGCCGTCCTGCTCGGGCTTGTCGCCCTGCTCGCGACCGCCGCTCCGGCCCTCGCCCAATCGGGCACCCCCATCAAGGCGTCGATCGAGAAACGCGACCTGCGTGTCGGCTTCACGCCGGGGCCCTACGAGGACGCGTTCAAGGCCGGCGCCGCGCCCGTTCTCGGCGCGCAGGGCTACCGCATCGCCTACGCCCATTTCAGCACCGGGCTCGAGGTCAACAAGGCGGTGGCCTTCGACGAGATCGACGCCAACGTGATGCAGCACAGCGTCTACCTGAAGGCCTACAACGAGCGGAACGGCACCGACCTCGTCGGCATCGTGCAGGTGCCGACGCCGCCGATGGGACTCTACTCGCGCAAGCACAGGACGCTCTCGGCCGTGCGCTCCGGCGCGACGGTCGCGGTGCCGAACGATCCGGTGAACCTGGAGCGGGCGCTCAAGATCCTCCGCGATGCCGGATGGATCGGGCTGAAGCCCAACGCCAACCCGGTCGACGTCACCGAGCTCGACGTGATCGCGAATCCGAGCGGCATCCGCATCGTGCCGCTGGAAGCCGCCCAGGCGCCGCGCGCCCTCGACGACGTCGACTTCGCGGCGATCCAGGGCAACTTCGCGATCTTCAGTGGCCTCAAGCTCACCGAGGCCCTAGCGCTCGAAAAGATGACCGCGCCGTACATCAACGTGGTGGCGGTCCGCCGCGGCCAGGCTGAGACGCCGTGGGCGAAGGCGATCGTGGCAGCCTACCGCTCGAACGCGTTCCAGGCGGCGATCCGGGCCGACCGCTTCTACGACGGCTTCACCCTGCCGGATTACTTCCGCTGACCCCGCGCCCGTGAGGAGGCCTCACGTGGACGCACCCGCGCGACCGCTCGCTCGAGTTCAACACCCTCGGATACTGGACCGCGTGGCCCGGCTCCTCGAACGCGGCTTGTTCGAGACCCTGTTCATCGCCGACGGCATCGGCATCCATGACGTCTATGGCGGAGCGGCCGCGGCGGCCCTGAGCCGCGCCGCCCAGGTGCCGAAATACGATCCGATGCTGCTCGTCTCCGCCATGGCGGCGGTGAGGGAGCATCTCGGCTTCGGCATCACCGCCTCGGTCTCCTGCGAGCCGTCCTTAATCCTGGCGCGGCGCTTCTCGACCCTCGACCATCTCACGGAGGGGCGCATCGCCTGGAACGTCGTCACCGGCTACTCGGCGGCGGCCTCGCGGGCGGTGGGCCGCCCCGGAATCACCGCCCACGACACCCGCTACGACATCGCCGACGAGTTCCTCGACGTGGTCTACCAGCTCTGGGAGGAGAGCTGGGAGGACGGCGCGGTGTTGCGCGACCGGGAGCGCGGCCTGTTCGCCGATCCGGAAAAAATCCACCGCATCGAGCACGTGGGCGGCCATTTCCGGATGGAGGGCATCCACCTCGTCGATCCCTCGCCGCAGCGCACGCCGTTCCTGTTCCAGGCCGGCGCCTTGCACCGCGGCCGCGACTTCGCCGCTGCATGGGAAACGATCCTTCAGACGGTGCGCCAGCGCAGCGCCCGGGCGGCGAGCGAGGCGGCGGTGGCATTGAGCAGGAAGCCGACGAGGCCGAGGATCACGACGCCGAGCATCACCAGATCCATCTGGAAGCGCTCGCGCCCGGCGATGATCAGGCCGCCGATGCCGGGGCCGACCGCCATGAAGTATTCGGCCCCGACGGTGGCGAGCCAGGAATAGATCAGCGCCAGCTGGAGGCCGGTGGCGATCGAGGGCAGTGCCGAGGGCAGGAACACCCGCAGCAGCATCTGCCGGTGCGAGAAGCGGAGCGCCCGGCCGACCTCGACGAGCTGTGGCGAGGCACTGGCGACGCCTTCTTTCGTGTTCACCACCACCGGCACGAAGGCGGCGAGCGCGATGAACACCACCTTAGCGCTCTCGGCGAAGCCGAACCAGATCGAGATGATCGGGATCCAGGCCAGGACCGCGATCTGCTTGAGGGCGTGGAACGTCGGCCCGAACAGCCGGGCGGCGAGCGGCGACAGGCCGAGCAGCGCCCCGAATGCGATGCCGGCGCTCGCGCCGATGGCAAAGCCGAGGAGATCGCGGGCGAGGCTCGCGGCGAGATGCCGGACGAGGTCGCCGGAGCGGATCTCGGTGAGCGCCGTCGAGAGAATCGCCTCCAGCGGCGGCAGGAAGCGCGGATCGACGAGGCCGGTGCGGCTCGACGCCTCCCAGGCGACGAGCAGGAGGAGCGGCAGGACGAGCCCGCGGCGCAGGCGGGTGGCCGAGGCAAGAGAGGCGGAGGGACGCGAGGGGACGGTCATGGCGCGTCGATCCGCCAGAGCTGGAGCCGGGACTCGATCCGGGCGAGGCCCGCATCCATCGCCACGCCGACGAGGCCGATCAGCGCCATCGCGACGATCATCGTGTCGAGCCAGAACATCTGGCGGCCCCAGACCAGGAGGTAGCCGAGCCCTTCGGCCGAGGCGAGAAGCTCGACGGCGACGAGGGCGGTCCAGGCCTTGGTCAGGCCGTAGCGGATGCCGGTGAAGACCGGCGGCACGCTCGCCGGCAGGATCAGCCGGCGCAAGGTCTGTACGCGGGTGAAGCGGTAGGCCCGGGCGACCTCGCGGTAGCCCTCCGGGATCGCCCGGATGCCGGCCGCCGTGTTGAGCGTCACCGGCACCAGGGCCGCCTTGGCGATGACGACAACTTTCAGGGTCTCGCCGATGCCGAGAAACAGCATCAGGAGCGGGATCCAGCCGAGGGTCGGCACCTGGGCGAGCGCCGTGAACAGCGGCAAGACAGTGTCCTCGACCCGGCGCGACAGGCCCATGGCGGCGCCGAGGAGGAGGCCGAGGCCGGCCCCGAGGGAGAAGCCCGCGAGCACCCGCAGACCGCTGATCCCGGCATGCTGGGCGAGCTCGCCGCTGCGGATCATCTCGACGAGGGTCTCGGCGACGACCCGGGGCGCGGGCAGGATCTGCTCGGGCAGCCAGCCGGACGCCGCCGCGGCGGCCCAGGCGACGAGGAGCCCGAGCGGCACGACGAGGCCGAGGGCGATCGAAGCCAGATGGCGATGCACGCGGCGATGGAGAGAGGCGGCGAGGCCGCGGGCGGGCCAGGCGATGGCGGTCACGGGCGCCCTCACGACAGCGGCTTTCCGTCCGGCCCGAGGCGAGGCCACCGGGTTTCGAGGCCGAGTTCCTTGAGTGCCCGGTCGAGGTAGCGCGGCTCGAACCAGCCCGCGACGTCGACGTCGCGGCGGATCAGCCCGTAGGCGCGGGCCTGGCGCGCCTGCACCCGGTACTGCTCGACCAGGAAGGGATCGATGATCGGCGAGTTGCGGGTGCGCAAGTCTTGATCGGCGTAGTCGTAGCGGAAGACCGAATCCGGCGTGCCCGAGCGGGCCCAGATCGCCAGGACCTTGTCGCGGTTGGCCTCGTCGGAGGCGAAGTGCGAGGCCTGGACCAGGGCCTTCACCACCTTGGCGACGAGGTCGGGATGCGCCGTCTCGAACGCTTCCGTCACCAGCACCCCGGCCTGACGCTCGAAGGCCGGGTCGTCGCCCTTGGTGGAATAGACGATTTTGGCCCGCCCCTGCTGCTGCAGCGAGATCAGCCCGAAATTGCCGAAGGCCGCGTCGATGTCGCCGGAGGCCAAGGCCGCGTTGGTGGTGGCGACGTCCATGTTGAGCACGCTGAGGTCGCGCTCGGTCAGGCCGTTCGCCGCCAGCACCTTGACGGCCGCCAGGTGGTTGTTGGTGCCGCGGAAGATCGAGACCTTCTTGCCCTTGAGATCCTTGACCGAGGTGATCGACGAGCCTGGCGCCACCGCGAGGTAGAGCGGGGCGTGGGCGCCGGTGGCGAGCACGATCCTGGTCTTCAGCCCGCTCGCCCGGCCGATCACCGAGGGCAGGTCGCCCTGGAAGGCGAAGTCGAGCTGGCCGTTGGCGAAGGCCTCGTTCACCGCCGGCCCCGCGCCCTTGAAGAACGACCACGCGACGGTGACGCCGGGCTCGTCCTTCAAGGCTTCCTCGACGTAGCGCTCGGAATGGGCGAGCGCCGCGGCGCTGCCGCCGGCGAAGGGCCGGTTGTCGGTCCCGATCGACGCGAAGCCGAAGCGGATCGTCACCGGCTCGGCCCGGGCGGCAACCGGCGCGAGGGCGAGGGCGAGCGTGACGGCCGCGAGGGCGCGGCGGGTGAGGCGGATCATCGGGCGTGCTCCGGTCGTAGGGTCGTGTCAGGAGCCGAGGGGACGGCCGTCGGCGCCGTAGCGGGTCCAGGTGCCGGCGAGCCCGAGGTCGCGGATCGCCGCGTCGACGTATCTCGGCTCGAACCAGCCGGTGACGTCGACGGCGCGGCGCACGAGGCCGAGGTCGCGGGCCCGCGCCGCCTTCTCGCGGTAGGTGTCAACCAGGAGGTCGTCGATCAGCGGCGACAGGCGCTCGGCGAGGCGCTGCCCATCGTAATCGGCCCGGAACACCGCAGCCGGCGTGCCCGACTTCTCCCACAGGGCGAACACCGCCTCGCGGTTGGCCTCGTCGGAGGCCCAGGCGGCCGCGCGCACGCTCGCCTTGACCACCCGGGCGACGAGATCGGGATGGGCCCGCTCGAAGGCGCCGGCGACGATCAGGTGGTTGCTGGGGCCGGCGCGGGGATCGCCCTTCGAGCTCCAGGCGACCCGCGCCTGGCCGCGCTCGACCAGGGTCAGGAACAGCGCCTTGCCGAGCACCGCCTCGACGTCGCCGGCGGCGAGCGCCGCCAGCGCCGAGGCATCGTCGAGGGCGTAGACCTGAAGGTCGCGGCTGGTGAGCCCGGCCCGCCGCAGGGCGCCCTCGCTGGCAAGATGCGTGCTGGTGCCGCGGAATTGCGCCACCTTGCGGCCCTTCAGGTCGGACAGACCTTTGATCGACGAGGCCGGGGTGGTGACGAGGTAGAGCGCGTCGCGGGCGTTGGTCGCCATGACGATGCGGGTGTCGAGGCCGGCGGCCCGGCCGCTCAACGACGGCAGGTCGCCCATGAAGGCGAAGTCGAGCTGGCCGCCGGCCAGCGCCTCGTTCACCGCCGGGCCTGCGCCCTTGAAGAACACCCACTCGACGGCGAGGTCCGGGTCGCCTGCGACCTCGCGCTCGATATAGCGCTCGGACGCAACGATGCCGGCGAGGCCCGGGACGTAACGGGTGCCGCCGGGCGCCGGGCCGGCATAGCCGACCCGGATGGTGAGCGGGCCGGCCGCCGCCGGCAGGGCGGCGAGGAGCAGGAATACGAGGCAGGCGAGGAGGCGCATCGTCCTCACTCCGCCGCTTGCCGGGCCGGAGCGCGCGGTGCCCGGTGAGCCGGCTTCGGCAGGCCGAGATGATCGCGCAGGGTCCGGCCCTCGTAGGCCTCGCGGAACAGGCCGCGGCGGCGCAGTTCGGGCACGACGTGGGTGACGAAGTCCTCGAGCCCGCCGGGCAGGTAGGGCGCCATCACGTTGAAGCCGTCGGCGCCGCCACTCCGAAAACGCTCCTCGAGCTGGTCGGCGATCTGGGAGGCGGTGCCGACCACCTGCCAGTGGCCCCGCGCCCCCGCGATGGCGAGGTAGAGCTCCCGGATCGTCAGGTTGTCGCGCCGTGCCCGCTCGATGAGGAGCTTCTGGCGGCTCTTCGGCCCGTTGGTCTCAGGGAGTTCCGGCAGCGGACCGTCGAGGTCGTACCCGGTGAGGTCGGCGCCGCCGAGGGTGGTGGAGAGGAGGCTGAGGCCCACCACCGGGTGGATGCGCTCTTGGAGCACCGCGAATTTCTCGCGCGCCTCCTCCTCGGTGCGGCCGACGACCGGGAAGATGCCCGGCATGATCTTGAGGTGGTCGGGGTCGCGGCCGTAGCGCGACAGGCGCCCCTTCACGTCGGCGTAGAAGGCTTGCGCTTCCTCGAGCGTCACCTGCGCGGTGAAAATCGCCTCGGCGGTGGCGGCGGCGAGTTCCCTGCCGTCCTCCGAGGAGCCGGCCTGGACGACGACCGGATGCCCTTGCGCCGAGCGCGCCACGTTGAGGGGGCCGCGGACCCGGAAGTGCCGGCCGTGGTGGTGGAGGGCGTGGAGCTTGTCCGGATCGAAGAACCGGCCGGATTCGGGATCGCGCAGGAAGGCGTCGTCCTCCCACGAGTTCCACAGGCCCGTGACCACCTCGGCGAATTCCCGCGCCCGGTCGTAGCGGTCGGCATGCGCGGCATGACGCTCGAAGTTGAAGTTCTGCGCCTCGGATTCGCTCGACGAGGTGACGAGGTTCCAGCCCGCCCGGCCGCCGCTGAGGAGGTCGAGGGAGGCGAACTTGCGGGCGAGATTGTACGGCTCGTTGAAGCTCGTCGACGCCGTGGCGATGAGGCCGATGCGCTCGGTCACCACCGAGAGGGCCGAGAGCAGGGTCAGGGGCTCGAAGCTCGCCGCCCGCGAGGTGAAGCTCAGCGAGGCGGGGTCGGTGTTCCGCACCCCTGAGGAATCGGCGAGGAACACCGCGTCGAAGGCGGCCGACTCGGCGAGGCGCGCGAGCCGCACGAAATGGTCGAGGCTGACATGGGCGTCGGGCCGCCCGTCCGGATGCCGCCAGGCCGCCACGTGGTGGCCGTCGGTCATCAGGAAGGCGCCGAGCTTCATCTGTCGGGGTTGGGCCATGGCACGAGGCTCCGGAAGGGAAGGATCAGGCCGAGCGGGCGGCGAGCGGCAGGGAGGCGGCGGGACGGCGCTCCGCCTCCCGGGCGGCCGCAGCCTGGGGCTGCGCGCCCTGCGTCGCCTCCAGCCGGTCGAGGATCGCGTGGCGCAAAGCCGCCAGCACGGGATCGCGCCGGTCCCGGGGCTTCGAGGCCGGGACGTCCACGATCTCGGCGATCCGGCCGGGGCGCGGGGCCATCACCACCACCCGGTCGCCGAGCAGCAGGGCCTCGTCGACGTCGTGGGTGACGAGGAGCGCCGTGATGCCCTCGCGGGCGCAGATCCGCTGCAGCTCGTCCTGGAGCCGCGCGCGGGTGAGCGCGTCGAGGGCGCCGAACGGCTCGTCGAGCAGCAGCAGGCCCGGCCGGTTGACGAGGCCGCGGGCGATGGCCGCGCGCTGGGCCATGCCGCCGGAGAGCTGGCGCGGATAGGCCTTCTCGAACCCCGACAGGCCCACCAGCGCGACGTGCTCGGCAACGAGCCGCGCCCTCTCCGCCCCACTCAGACGGGTGTTCTCGAGCCCGAGGCCGATATTCTCGGCGACGGTGAGCCAGGGAAACAGCCTTGGCTCCTGGAAGACGATGCCACGCTCGAGGCTCGGGCCGGTGACGGAGCGCCCGTCGTGGCGCACCTCGCCGTCATGGGCAGGATCGAGCCCGGCGATGATGCGCAGCAGCGTCGACTTTCCGCAGCCGCTCGCACCCACGATGGTGACGAACTCGCCCGGGGCAACGCTGAGGTCGATGCCGTCGAGGGCCCGCAGGGGCCGGCCGTCGACGGAGAAGTCTTTCGCCACGCGGGCGATCTCGATCCGGCTGTCCGGCATGAGGCGCGCTCCTCGTGTCACTCGGCCGCCTCGCGGCCGGTGGGCCGGGCGTGGATGCGGTGGGGCGGGCGGCGCACCCTGAGATGCTCGCGCAGGGTTCGGCCCGCATACTCGGTCCGGAACAGGCCGCGGCGCTGCAACTCGGGGATGAGCAAAGTCGCCACGTCGTCGAGCCCGGTCGGCAGGACCGGCGGCATGATGTTGAAGCCGTCGGCGCCGTAGGCCTCGAAGCGCTCCTGGAGCGCGTCGGCGACATCCTCGGCGGTGCCGACGAGCGTCCAGTGCCCGCGGGCCCCGGCGATGCGCAGATACAAGTCGCGGATCGACAGGTTCTCGCGCCGCGCCAGCGCCACCAGCAGCGCCTGCCGGCTCTTGCCCCCGTTCGTCTCCGGCACGTCCGGCACCGGCCCGTCCTCCGGGTAGCCCGCGAGGTCGATGCCGAGCATCCGCTCGAGGAGCGAGCGGCCGACCACCGGATGGACCAGGGCCTGCACCGCATCGTATTTCGCTTGCGCTTCCGCCCGCGTACGGCCGAGGAACGGCATCGCGCCCGGCATGATCTTGAGGTCGTCCGGCGCCCGGCCGTGGCGGGGGAGCCGCCCCTTCACGTCGGCGTAGAACGCGACCGCGTCCTCCAGCGTGACCTGGGCGGTGAAGATCACCTCGGCGGTGCGGGCGGCGAGCGCCTTGCCGGCCTCGGAGGAGCCGGCCTGCACCACCACCGGGTGACCTTGCGGCGGGCGCGGCACGTTGAGGGGGCCGCGGACGGAAAAGTGCTCGCCCCGGTGGCCGAGCACGTGGAGCTTGGCGGGATCGAAGAACAGGCCCTCGTCCTTGTCGCGGACGAAGGCGTCGTCCTCGTAGGTGTCCCAGAGCCCGGTGACGATGTCGACGAACTCCTCCGCGCGGGCGTAGCGGCGGGCATGGGCGAGGTGGGCGTCGCGGCCGAAATTCCACGCCTCGCGCTCGTCGGCCGAGGTCACGAGGTTCCAGCCGGCCCGGCCGCCGCTCAGGTGATCGAGGGAGGCGAACTTGCGCGCGACGTGGAACGGCTCGTTGTAGGTGGTCGAGGCGGTGGCCACGAGGCCGATGCGCTCGGTCACCGCCGAGAGGTGCGAGAGCAGGGTCAGCGGCTCGAACTGGCCGACGTAGCGGGTCGCCGTGCGGCTGAGCGCGTCGATGTCATCGCCCCGGATGCTGACGCCGTCGGCCAGGAAGATCAGGTCGAACTTCGCGGCTTCCGCGACCTGCGCGAGGCGCCGGTAATGGCGCGGGTCGATGCCTGCATCGGCCTTGGCGTCCGGGTGGCGCCAGGCGGCGACGTGGTGGCCGCCGGGATACAGGAAGGCGCCCAGATGCAGGGTGTCGTCGCGACGCGCCATGTCGTCAGCCTCGTAAGCCGTCAGCCTCGTCCGAAAGCGGCGGATCGCACCCGCCGGTCGTACCGGTCTCGCGGTTTCAGTCTATTTAGTCAATCATTTTTATGTACTATAGCTGGGAGCGAAGGCCGCCGTCATCCTCCGGCCTGCCGCACCGGCATCACCCTGGGAGGAAGTCTACCGAGGCAGTCGACAAATCCCCATCTCTCCGGCACCGCTTGCCGGCCCGCCTCTTCCGCAGCCCCCCGCCACACGCAGGACGACGATGCTGACCAACAAGGGCAAGTACGGGCTCAAGGCGATGGTCCACCTCGCAGGCCTGCCCCCGGGCGCCCGCATCGGCGTCGCCGAGATCGCCGAGGCGCACCGGATCCCGAAAAAGTTCCTCGACGCGATCCTCGGCGACCTGCGCAATGCCGGCTTCGTGCACAGCAAGAAGGGGCCTGGCGGCGGCTACGCCCTGGCGCGCCCGGCCGAGGAGATCCGCATCGGCCACGTCGTGCGCGCCCTCGACGGCCCGCTGGCGCCGCTTCCCTGCGCCAGCCGCACGGCCTACCGCCCGTGCGAGGATTGTACCGACGAAGCGGCGTGCTCGGTGCGTCTCACGATGCTGGCGGTGCGCAACAGCATCGCGGGCATCCTCGACAACCTGACGCTCGAGCAGATGCGGGCGATGCCGCAGGCGGAGGCCGAGGCGAGCCTCACCTACCACATCTGAGCGCCGCGTCCTCGCGACCCGGGCTCGGCTGCGCCTCCGCCGATGCAACGGCCCCCTCCCCGACGCGACCGGCATAGGCGACGCGCCCGGCGAGCCAGGCGCAGGCCGCGTCGAGGTCGAGGAGGCGAGGCGCCGCGTAGGGCATCAGGTCCGCCGGATGCCCGGCGAAGAGCCGGTCGGCCGCCCCCGGTGCGACGGCGGGGCCGCTGGCGCGCGGCAGCAGGAGGCCACGCCCGACGAGGTCGCGCAGGAGGGCGCTCGGCCTCGGGCCGTCGCGGCGCGTGACCGGGCCGTCCGTCCCGCCGCCGAGAATCCGGTCCCACACCCGTCGGCCGTGACGCAGCAGGCGCTCGCGCGCCTCGTCGGGCAGATCGTGCCAGAGGGCGGGGGCACTCAGGCGCAGGCCCGCCACCGCCACGTCGAGGCTCACCCCGCGGCCTCCCGCCTCTCGCACCAGCGAGCGCAGGGCACGCACCAAGGCAGCGGCGCCGGTTCCCAGCGGCAGATCGGCGGGGTCGAGACGGAGCGCACGGATCGCGGCGTTCCTCTCTCTCGGCGGAGACCCCGCCGCCGGCGGTTGCAGTGCAAAGGCCAGCACTGCGGCGCGCCCGAGATAGGTGGTCCCGTCGGCCGTCCGCGCCGCCACGCCTTGCGGCGTGGATGCGACCGACAGGCAGGTCGTCTCGGCGACGTGGAGACGCCCCGCATGCTGCCGCAGCGCCTCGACGAGGTGCAGGGGCTCGGCCGGCAGCGGTCCGGTCTCCTCGGCCAGCAGGGTCGCGAACTCGGCCCGGCGCAGGCGGCGACAGCGGGAGCCCGACGTCTCGATCACCGTGACCTGCACCCGCGCCTCGCGGCGCAGCAGGTGGGAGGCTAGCCCCAAGCCGCTCGCGCTCGCCCCGATCACCAGGACGTGGCGGCCGCGGGCGGTCGGTGCGGGCCCGGCAGTCGGACGACCGGCTCCTGTTTGCTGCGTATCCGGCATCGATCGTTCCCCGCGCGGTTGGGCAGGCTCTGATGGATGTCAGTCTCTGCGCACCGCGCTGGTCGGTCAACGAGAATGTTCTTTTTAACGAACCAGCAGCGAAGGAATTATCTGCTGTTCATAGCGCTCCGCGTAGGAAAGAGCGGGCATCAAGGCCGAAACTAGCTTGTCAGGTCAAGCGACTCGATTGCGTACGACTCAATATGGCTCTGGTTTGGCGTCCTTTGTTCGTTTAAAAGAACGACCCGTAAATCCACTCATCCTGGAGCGCCCGCGTCATGTCCCTCACGCGCCGCCATGCGACCCGCCTGCTCCTGAGTGCCGCCGCGGGCGCCGCCCTGCCGGCGATCCCGTCCGGCTCCCCCCTCCTCGCGGCCCCGGCCGAGACGCCGGTCCGCGGCGGCACTCTGAACTGGGTGTTCTTTCCCGAGCCGCAGGCGATCATCGCCATCAACACCACCTCGGGCACCGGCCAGACCATCGGCAGCAAGATCAACGAGGGGCTGCTGCGCTACGCCTACGACATGACCCCGCTGCCGAATCTCGCGACGGAGTGGGCGATCAGCCCGGACGGCCTGCGCTACCGCTTCAGCCTACGGCGCGGGGTGACCTGGCACGACGGCCGGCCGTTCACCGCCGCCGACGTGGCGTTCTCGCTCCAGCGCCTGCGCGAGGCGCATCCGCGCGGGCGCATCACCTTCGCCAACGTCGCCGAGGTGCGCACGCCCGATTCCCACAGGGTCGAGATCGTGCTGTCGCGGCCGGCCCCGTTCCTGATCAGCGCCTTCGCGGGGGCGGAATCCCCCATCGTGCCGCGCCACATCTACGAGGCGATCCGGCCGGAGGCGAGCGCGAGCCTCGCCCAGACCATCGGCACCGGGCCGTTCATGCTCAAGGAGTGGGTGCCGGGCAGTCACCTCCTGTTCGAGCGGAACCCGAACTACTGGGACGGGGGCAAACCCTATCTCGACCGGATCGTGATGCGGATCATCACCGATCCGGGCGCCCGGGCGGCGGCGTTCGAGGCCGGCGAGGTCGATCTCGGCGGCAACCCGGTCCCGCTCGCGGACCTCGCCCGCCTGCGCGCCCTGCCGAAGCTCGTGGTCGACACCACGACCTACGCCTATTCCGGGCCGCAGACCCAGCTCTTCTTCAACCTCGACACCGGCGTGCTGCAAGACTTGAGGGTGCGCCGGGCGGTGGCGCACGCCATCGACCTGAAGGCGCTGCTGGCGGCGGTGTATTTCGGGCACGGCGCGGTCTCGCCGACCCCGGTCAGCGTCGTCCATCCGAAGTTTCACGACGCGAGCTTCGGGCCGGTGCCGTTCGACGTGAAGCGGGCCGAGGCTTTGCTCGACGAGGCCGGCCACCGCCGCGGTCCTGGCGGCACCCGCTTCCCGCTCCGGCTCACCCTCAACCCGTTCCTGGAGGGGCGCTACGGCGACTTCATCCGCCAGGCGCTGACGCGGATCGGCATCGCGGTCGACTTCCAGCGCCTGGATCTCGCGACCTACCTCACCCGGGTCTACCGCGACCGTGCCTTCGACGTGACGATCGAGTCCCTGTCGAACACCTTCGACCCGACGATCGGGGTGCAGCGTGCCTACTGGTCGAAGAACTTCAAGCTCGGCCTGCCGTTCTCGAACGCCGCGCATTACGCCGACCCGGAGGTCGACCGCCTGCTCGAAGCCGCCGCCATCGAGCCCGACGAGGCGCGCCGCCGCGACCTGTTCGTCGCCTTCCAGCGCCGCATCCGCGCCGACCTGCCGTCGGTCGACCTGATCGCGCCCTCCGGCATCATCGTGGCGCACCGCAAGGTGAAGAACTTCGCCCCCGGCGCCGAGGGGATCACCGGCAACTTTGCGGATCTGTACATCGACCCGCGGGAGGCGTGAGGAGCGCCCACAGGCCCCTCCCTGCTTCCAGGCTCACACTCGGGGGCCGGGTGTCCCGGCCCCGCCCCTACCACGCCGGCTCGAGGAACCCGCCGTAGCGGTCGAGCAGGAACCGCTTCACCTCCGGCGAGCGGTAGGTGGCGATGAAGGCGGTGAGCCGGGGATCGTCGCGGTTGTTCGGACGCGCCACGAAGCTCAGCGTGTAGTGCTTGTCGCCGGCCCCGTCTGTGATGAGAGCGGTCTTTGGGTCGCCGCCGGAGGCGATCAGGTAGGTGAAGCTGATCTGGGCCAGGGCCACGTCGTCGAGGACGCGGGGGAGCTGCGCGGCATCGAGTTCGAGGATGCGCAAGCCCTTCGGGTTCTCCACGACGTCGGCCACGGTGACCGCGTCGCCGAGGCCGGGCTTGAGGGAGACGAGGCCGGCCTTCTCGAGCAGGTGCAGACCGCGGGCGGCGTTGACCGGGTCGTTGGCGATCGCGACCGAGGCGCCCTTCGGCACGTCCTCCAGGCGCTTGACCGATTTCGAGAACAGCCCGACCGGCAGGATGATGGCCGGCGCCACCGGCACCAGGGCGTAGCCCCGCGCCTTGATGGCGCTGGTGAGGAAGGGCACGTGCTGGAACAGGTTGGCGTCGAGGCTGCCGGTCGCCACCGCCTCGTTCGGGGTGAGCCAGTCGGTGAACTCGACGATCTCGACGCTCTGCCCCTGCGCCCGGGCGAGCTTGGCGGCGACGTCGAGGGTCTGGGCGACCGGGCCGGCGGTGGTGCCGATGCGCAAGGGCGCCGCGGCCCGGGCGGGACTGACGCGAACGCCTCCGACGGCGGAAGCCGCGAGGGCGGTGCCGAGGAGGGCCCGGCGGGTGAGGAAGCGGGTCATCAGGCGGCCACCGGAACCGCGGCGCGGGGCGTGCGGTGCGCCAGGGCCTCGACGAGCTGGCCGGCGGCCGAGGCGATCCGGGCCTCCAGGGCGGCGTCGGCGGGGCGGCCGTCGCTGAACTCGGCATCGCTGGCATAGACCGAGGTCGCCACCGTGTGGGCGCCGAAGAACCCGAAGAGCGGCCGCAGCTGGTGCTCGACGACGAGGGCGTGGCGGTGCCCGCCGCCGGTCGCCGCGACGATCACAGGGCGGTCGGCCAGCGCCGCCGGGTCGATGAGGTCGAAGACGTGCTTGAACAGGCCGGCATAGGAGCCCTTGTAGACCGGGCTCGCCACGATCAGGGCGTCGGCCTCCGCGATCGCCCGGATCAGGGCGGCACCGCGGGTGCTCAGGTCGATCGGGGTGTAGGCGGCGCCGAGTTCCGGCCCGCCGTCGAGGATGTCGAGGAGCTGGACGTCGACGGGACGGCGCGCGGCCACGGCCTCGGCGATGGCGCCGACAAGGGCCCGCGACTTCGACGGCCGGTGGGTGTTGCCGCTGAAGCCGACGATGCGGAAGCGGGTGGTCTGGCGCAGGCTCATGGACGTGTCCTTGTGCTGGAGGGAAGCGTCAGGCGTGGTGGCAGGCGACGGCGTGAGCCTCGGCGACCGGGCGCAGGGCTGGGTCGTCGCGGCGGCAGAGGTCGGTCGCCAGCGGGCAGCGGGGGTGGAAACGGCAGCCGGACGGCACGTCGGTCGGGCTCGGTAGGTCGCCGGAGAGCGGCGGCGCCTGGCGCTTTCGCGAGGGGTCCGGCACCGCCGCGATGAGGGCGCGGGTATAGGGGTGGCGCGGAGCGGCCCACAGCGCCGCGGTCGGCGCGCTCTCGACGATGCGGCCGAGATACATCACCAGCACCCGGTCGGCGACGTGGTTGACCACCGACAGGTCGTGCGAGACGAACAGGTAGGCGAGACCGAGCTCGCGGCGCATCGCGGCGAGCAGGTTGAGGATCTGCGCCTGGACCGAGAGATCGAGGGCCGAGACCGGCTCGTCGCAGACGACGAGGCGCGGCTCGACCACCAGGGCGCGGGCGATGCCGATGCGCTGGCGCTGGCCGCCGGAGAACTCGTGCGGATAGCGCGTGGCCGCGGTCTCCGGCAGGCCGACCTGGTCGAGGGCGCGGGCGACCCGGGCGCGGCGCTCGCCCCGGCCGCCGAGACCGTGAACCTTGAGCGGCGTCTCGAGGATGCGGCCGACATTGTGGCGGGGGTTGAGCGAGGCGAAGGGGTCCTGAAAGACCATCTGCGCCCGGCGGCGATAGGCGCAGAGATCGCCGCCGCGGAGACCGCGCACCGGCACCCCGTCGAACACGATCTCGCCGGCCTGCGGCTCGACGAGGCGGAGCAGGCTCTTCGCCAGGCTCGACTTGCCGCAGCCGGATTCACCGACGAGGCCGACGGTTTCCCCCCGCGCGACCGTGAGGCTGACGCCGTCGACCGCCCGCACTCCGTCATAGGCGGTCGTGAGGTCAGAGACCGAGAGCAGCGTCATGACGATGGCCGGGACTACGGGGCGGAAGGGCGGGACGGGCGATCGCGGTCGTGACCGGGCAGGCGACGATGCGCCCGTCGGGCCGCGCCACGGCCGGCGGCGGGGCGGTGCGGCAGCCCGGCTCGACCAGCGGACAGCGGGGTGCGAAGGCACAGCCGGGCTGGCCGTGCGCCGAGGCGATCGATCCCGGGATCTCCGGCAGGGCCGCGCCGCGCCTGAACTCACCGTGGAGGGCCGTCCGGCCGCGGGGCGAGGCGGCGAGGAGGCCGCGCGTATAGGGATGGAGGGGATCGTCGAACAGCGCGTCCGGCTCCGCTTCCTCGACCCGCCGGCCGGCATACATCACCACCACGCGGTCGGCCCATTGCCCGACCACGCCGAGGTCGTGGGTGATGAGCAGCACCGCCATCCCGAGGTCGCGGCGAAGTGTGTCGATCAGGTCGAGCACCTGGGCCTGGATCGTCACGTCGAGGGCCGTGGTCGGCTCGTCGGCGATGAGGAGTTTGGGCGCGCAGGCGACCGCGACGGCGATCATCACCCGCTGGCGCATGCCGCCGGAGAGCTGGTGCGGGTAGGCATCGACCCGCCGGTGCGGATCGGGGATGCGGACGCGGTCTAGGAGGTCGACGGCGCGCACCCGGGCGGCGCGGGCTGAGAGGCCCTCGTGCCGGCGCAAAACCTCGGCGATCTGGACGCCGACGGTGAGCACCGGGTTCAGCGCCGTCATCGGCTCCTGGAACACCATCGCGATCTCGCGCCCGCGGATCTCGCGGAACCGGCGCTCGCTCAGGGTACCGATGTCGCGGCCGTCGAACCGGATCGTGCCGGATTCGATCCGGCCGCGCGGCGGCAGGAGGCGCATCAGGGCGAGCGCCGTGAGGGACTTGCCGGAGCCCGACTCGCCGACGAGGGCAACCGTCTCGCCCGGATCGACGGTGAAGCTCAGGTCCTGCACCGGCCGGGCCCGCGGGAAGGCGATGCCGAGGCCGTGGACGTCGAGGAGCGCCATCTCACGCCTCCTCGGCGAGACGCGGGTTGAGGGCGTCGTTCAGCCCGTCGCCGACGAGATTGAGGGCGAGCACGCTGAGCACGATCGCGACCCCGGGGATCGCCGTCAGGTACCAGGCGCTGCGCAGGACCTCCCGGCCCGAACCAATCATGCTGCCCCAGCTCATGACGTTCGGGTCACCCAGTCCCATGAAGGACAGAGCCGATTCCATCAGGATGCCGGAGGCGACCATCACCGAGGCGGTGACGACGATCGGCGGCAGGGCGTTGGGCAGGATCTCGGCGAACACGATCCGCACGGGCCCGTAGCCGAGGCCACGGGCGGCGGTGACGAAGTCCTTCTCGCGCAAGGAGCGGAACTCGGCCCGGGTGAGCCGGGCCACCGTCGGCCAAGAGGTCGCCCCGATGGCGAGCGTGATCGCCGGGATCGAGGGCTGCGCGATCGCCACCAGCACCACCAGCAGGATGAAGGACGGGATGGTCTGGAACAGGGCGATCACGCGGCCGAGCGCCCGGTCGATCCGCCCGCCGGCATAGCCGGCGGTGGCGCCGACCAATACGCCGACCGCGAGGCCGGTGGCGGCCGCCGCGAAGCCGACGAGGAGCGAGATCCGGGCGCCGTGGGCGATCCCGGCGGCGACGTCGCGGCCGAGGGAATCGGTGCCCAGCGGATAGGCCGGATCCTGGCCCGGCCACAGGAACGGCTGCGCCACCATGCCGAGCGGATCGTCGGGATAAGCGAAGGGCGCGGCCAGAGCCGCTGCCGCGATCACGCCGAGGATCGCGAGGCCGGACAGGGCCGTCGGGTTGCGCAGGAAGGCCCGCAAGGCCCGGCGCGGCGCGGGTGCCGGCAGCGCGGCCCCACGGTCCACGGCGGCGGGGGCCTGCACGAGAGGCAGGGTCATCGGCGAGGAGGTCATGAGCGCACCGCGATGCGAGGGTCGAGGATCGCCTGGATGAGGTCGACCGCCACGTTGGCGACGAGGACCAGGAGCGAGGAGAGCAGGAGCACGCCGAGCAGCACGCTGAAGTCGCGCGCCATCATCGCCTCGAAGGCGAGGCGCCCGAGGCCGGGCCAGGAATAGACCGTCTCGACCACGACGGCGCCGCCGAGAAGCCCGCCGACATGCATCCCGGCCACCGTGGTGACCGGCAGGAGCGCGTTGCGCAGGACGTGGCGCAGGGTGATCGCCAGCGGCGACAGGCCCTTGGCGGCGGCGGTGCGCACGAAGTCCTGGGCCCGCACCTCCAGCATCGCGGCGCGCACGAGGCGGGCGTAGATCGCGACGTAGAACAGGGCGAGCGACAGGCCGGGCAGCACCATGTAGCGCAGCTGGTCGAGGAGCGCCGCGACGCCGGTGAGCCCCTGCCCGATGGTGCGCGCGCCGCCGCTCGGCAGCCAGCCGAGCTTCACCGAGAACAGCACGATCAGCATCAGGCCGATCCAGAAGCCCGGCACCGAGTAGAACAGCAGCACCGCTACCGACAGGACCCGGTCGAGGAATCCGCCCGGCGCCCGGGCCATCAGCGCGCCGAGCGCCAGGCCGGCGAGCAGCGCGAGGGCGAGCGCCAGGCCCATCAGCATCAGCGTGCCGGGCAGGCGCTGCCCGATCAGCTCGGCGACCGGCATGTTGTAGCGCGGCGAGAAGCCGAGGCTCAGATGGGCGAGGTTGTTCAGGTAGGCCAGGAACTGGTCGACGAGCGGCAGGTCGAGGCCGAAGCGGCTGCGCATCGCCGCGAGCGTCTCCTCGGTCGCAGCCCCCGCCTCGCCGGCCATCACCTGGGCGGCGTCGCCGGGCGCGAGGCGCAGGAGAAAAAAGTTCACCACCAGGATCAGGAGAGCCGTCGGCACCGCGTCCGTGAGCGCCCGTCCCAGTACGGGGAGCAGGCGGCGTGCTCGGTCCATTGCGGGTCACTCCGGTGTGAGGCCGTCAGGCCGCGGCGACGGCGCTAAATTCATATTGTCGATCTATTTTGTCAACTATAGGATATCACCATCGAATGGGCCCGCGGCCCATGACCTCCCGGGCGAGCCTCATCATGACCCTGATCCATCCTCCGGGCGCTCTCGTCGGCCGATCCGGCTTCGCGAGCCCAACCGATTTCCCGGACAGTCCGCTGTCGCGGGCGCTGGCGGAGCCGCTGCTCCTCGGCCTGTTCCTGCCGATCCAGGCCGGCGGCTGGACCGCCTCGACCCTGCCGCGCACCACCGACTGGAGCTTCGACTACAACCGCGACCTCGTGCTGGAGGCCGAGCGACTCGGCTTCGACCTCGTCTTCGCGTTGTCGCAATGGCTGCCGAAGGGCGGCTACGGCGGCGTCCTCGACGGGCAGGCCCTCGATTCCTTCACCAGCATCGCGGCCCTGTCGGCGCTCACCCGCCGCATCCTGCTGGTGGCGACCGTGCACGTGCTCTACGGGCCGTGGCACCCGCTGCATCTGGCCAAGTTCGGCGCCACCCTCGACCACATCTCCGGCGGCCGCTTCGGCTTCAACGTCGTCACCGGCCACCGGGCGGTGGAGCACGAGATGTTCGGCTGGCCCCGCATCGAGCACGACCGGCGCTACGCGCTCGCGGCCGAGTTCGTCGAGGTGGTGCAGCGCCTGTGGCAGGACGACGAGCCGTTCTCGTTCACGGGCGAATCCTCGTGGCGCCTCGGCGACGGCTTCGTGACCCCGAAGCCCCGCTACGGCCGTCCGATCCTCGTCAACGCCACGGGCTCGGAGGCGGGGATCGCCTTCGCGGGGCGCTATTCCGACATCGTGTTCGTGACGAGCCCGGCGGGCGCCGACATCGAGAGTGCGCTCGAGGCGCTACCCGACCACACCGCCCGGGTGAAGGCGGCGGCGCGCGCGGTCGGGCGCGAAATCCGCACGCTCATCAACCCGCTGGTGATCTGCCGCGAGACGCAAGCCGAAGCTTGGGCCTATGCCGACGCCATCGTGGCGCACGCCGATCCGCGCAGCCCGAAGGGTTTTCGCACGCTCGATTCCGACGCCCAGGCCTGGAAGGGCCGCGAGGGCCGGGCCGACCCTTATGCGGCGATCGGCGGCAACATCCGGGTGATCGGCTCGCCCGAACAGGTGGTGGAGCAGTTCGCGGCCCTGAAGCGGGCCGGCATCGATGGGGTGCAGCTCAGCTTCTACGACTTCAAGCCCGACCTCGGCTTCTTCGGCGAGCGGGTGCTGCCGCTGATGCGCCAGGCGGGCCTGCGGGCTGCGCCCGTCTCCCTGGCGGCCTGACCCCTGCCCTCGCGCCGGACGACGATGCCATGACCGCCCTCACCCGTCGCCACTTCACCGCCGGCCTCGCCGCCGGCAGCCTCGGCTTCGCCACCCGGGCTCGTGCCGGCACCCCGCGCCGGGGCGGCACCCTGACGATGGTGATCCAGCCCGAGCCGCCGACCCTGGTGAGCCTGACCCACACCGCCGGACCGACCACCCGGGTGAGCCCGAAGGTGACGGAGGGCCTGCTCGCCTTCGACCTCGACTTCCGGCCGCGCCCGCAACTCGCCACCGCCTGGGAGGTGAGCGGCGACGGCCTGCGCTACCGCTTCTCCCTGCGCCAGGGCGTCAAGTGGCACGACGGCCGGCCCTTCACCTCGGCCGACGTCGCCCATTCGGTCCGGCTGCTCAAGGAGCATCATCCGCGCGGGCGCGGCACGCTCGCGGGCGTCGTCGACGTGCTGACGCCCGATCCCCACACCGCCGAGATCGTACTGTCGCGGCCGGCCCCCTACCTGCTCGCGGCGCTCACCGCGTCCGAGACGCCGATCGTGCCGAAGCACCGCTACGACGGCGACGTGCTGGGAAGCCCGAACGGCAAGGCGCCGATCGGCACCGGTCCGTTCGTGTTCAAGGAGTGGGTGCAGGGCAGCCACATCCTCTACGAGCGCAACCCGGATTACTGGGACCCGGGCAAGCCCTATCTCGATCGAATCGTCGTGCGCTTCATCGCAGACGCCAACGCCCGGGCGGTGGCCCTCGAGACCGGCGAGGTGCTCTACGCCCCCGATACCCCGGTGCCGCTCGCCCAGCTCGACGCGCTGAAAGGTAACCCGTCGCTCAGGATCGAGACCCGGGGCTACGACTACCAGCCGATCGTCTACCGGCTCGAGTTCAACCTGGCGAACCCGTACTTCAAGCACCTCGCGGTGCGCCAGGCGGTGGCCCACGCGGTCGACCGTTCGGCGATCAACCGCCTCGTCTTCTACGGCTACAGCCAGGACGCGCCGTCCGCGATCAGCCCGGCGCTCAAGGCCTTCCACGACCCGGACGCACCGAAGCACCCCTTCGATCCCAAGCGGGCCGAAGCCCTGCTCGACGAGGCAGGCTTTCCCCGCGGCCCGGACGGCGTGCGCTTCCGTGTCCATCACGACTACATGCCCTACAGCGAGGCCTACCAGCAGCTCGGCAACTACACCCGGCAGGCGCTCGCCAAGATCGGGATCAGCGTGACCCTGCGGGCGCAGGACGTGCCGACCTGGTTCAAGCGCACTTACACCGACCGCGCTTTCGACTTCATGAGCAACGGCATGAGCCACTCCTTCGATCCGACGGTCGGGGTGCAGCGGCTGTACTGGTCGAAGAATTTTCGCCCCGGCGTGCCCTTCACCAACGGCTCCGGCTACAGCAACCCGGAGGTCGACCGGCTGCTCGAGGCCGCCGCGGTCGAGACCGACCGGGACCGGCGCCGCGCGCTCTTCTTCGCCGTCCAGGAACAGGTCGGGCGCGACCTGCCGGACGTGAACCTCGTCACCGGCGCCAACCTGACGATCCTCAACCGCCGCGTCGCTAACCATCCGACCACGATCGACGGCCCGTCCGACACCTTCGCCGACATCTGGCTCGAGGCGTGAGCGCCCGCGACAGGAGACCCGCATGAGCTCATCTCACGGCCTAGGCTTCGAGCCCGACCTCACCGATCCCTATCTCGCCAAGGCGGCAGCCTTGCGGGACATCTTTTCCCGCGACGCGGTCGAGCGCGACAAGGCCGGCGGCCGGCCGTCCGAGCAGATCGGCCTCCTCAAGGAGAGCGGCCTCCTCAAGCTCCTGATCCCGCGCGAGCATGGCGGCCACGGCGAGCCGTGGTCGACGGCGCTCCGGATCGTGCGGGAATTCGCCAAGGTCGACGGGTCGCTAGGCCATCTCTACGGCTACCATTTCGGCTCGGTCCACGCCGCCCACCTCCTCGGCGATCCGGACCAGGCCGCCGCCCTCTACCGGCGCTCGGCCGAGGGCAACTGGTTCTGGGGCAACGCCCGCAACAGCTTCTCGAAAACCCTGTTCGGCCGCCGCGACGGCGAGTGGATCACCGTGAACGGCTTCAAGCCCTTCACGTCGGGCTCGCACGTCGCCGACGCGCTGATGATCGCCTGGCTCGACGAAACCTCCCACGAGTGGACCTTCGCGGCCGTGCCGGCCGACCGGCCGGGGATCATCGTCGAGAACGACTGGGATGCCATCGGCCAGCGCCAGACCGGCAGCGGCCGGGTGACCTTCGCGGACCTCAAGATCCATGCCGACGAGGTGCTGGACCACGGCTTCGACCGCGGCCGCCCCTACCGGACGCTCGGGGTGCTGCAGCAGCAAAGTGTGCTGCTCAACGTCTTCATCGGCAGCGCGCAGGGCGCGCTGCTCGCCGCCCGCGACTACACCGTGACGACCTCGCGGCCCTGGTTGCATTCCGGCGTCGAGAAGCACACCGACGACCCCTGGGTCCAGCGTACCTACGGCGACCTCGTCCTGCGCACGCAAGCCGCGACCCTGCTCGCCGACAACGCGCTCGCGGCCATCGACGCCGCCTTCGCCCGCGGCCGCGACCTGACCGAAGCCGAGCGCGGCGAGGCCGCCGTCACGGTGGCGGCGGCCAACGCCCATGCCGGGGCGGTCGGCCTCGACGTCACCAGCACGGTGTTCGAGGTGATGGGCGCGCGGGCTTCGGCGGCCTCGTACGGCTTCGACCGGTTCTGGCGCAACGTCCGCACCCACACCCTGCACAACCCGGCCGAGTACAAGATCCGCAACGTCGGCACCTGGTTCCTGACGGGGGCCTACCCGCAGCCGAGCAACTTCCAATGAGCGACCGCACGACCGGAGCTTGGATCCCCTCCCGGGGGGCTTGGGCACCCTCCCGCCGCACCCTGCTGGCCCTCGCCGCCGCCGGGTTCGTCCATCCCGGCGTCGCCTCCGCCCAGGCCGAGGCGCCACGCCGGGGTGGCACGCTGAACTTCGTGATCCACCCCGAGCCGACGACGCTCGTCTGCTTCAACACCACCGAAGGGCCGGCGATCCAGGCGAGCACCAAGGTCCACGAGGGCCTGCTCTCGTATGATTTCGACCTCACGCCGCGACCGCAGCTCGCCACCGCCTGGGAGGTGAGCGGCGACGGGCTTGAGGTCCGCTTCGCCTTGCGCCGGGGCGTGACCTGGCACGACGGCACGCCGTTCACCGCCGCGGACGCGGCATTCTCGATCAGCCTCCTGCGCGCCAGCCATCCGCGCGGCCGCACCACCTTCGCCAACCTCAAGGAGGCGCGGGCAGCCGATCCCCATACCCTGGTCCTCAGGCTCGGGCGGCCGGCGCCGTACCTTCTCGCGGCGCTTGCTGGGGCCGAGTCGCCGATGCTGCCGCGCCATCTCTACGAGGGGAAAGGCGACCCGCTGGCCAATCCTGCAAACCGCGCGCCGGTCGGCACCGGGCCGTTCGTCTTCCGCGAATGGGTGCCGGGCAGCCACGTGGCTTACGTCCGCAACCCGAACTACTGGGATCCGGGCAAGCCCTACCTCGACGAACTGGTGGTGCGGATCATCCCGGACGGGGCTGCGCGGGCGGCGGCCTTCGAAACCGGCGACGTCGATCTCGGCGGGGCGACACCGGTGGCCCCGCCCGACGTCGCGCGCTTCGCCGCCCTGCCGCATCTCGGTCTCGAGAGCCGCGGCAACGAGTACGGCCCGACGATCTACGGAATCGAATTCAACCTCGACAACCCGTACCTGCGCCACCGCGCGGTGCGCCAGGCGATCGCCCACGCCATCGACCGTCCGGCCCTGCTCAAGGTGGCGTGGTACGGGCTCGGCGATCCCTCGGACAGTGTCGTCAGCCCGACGCTCAAGGAATTCTACAACCCGGATGTGCCGCGTTACGCCTTCGATCCGGGCCGCGCCGAACGCCTCCTCGACGAGGCCGGCTTCCCGCGCAAGGGCCGGACCCGTTTCACCCTGACCCACGATTACCAGCCCTTCGGCGAGGGCTTCAAACGCACTGGCGAGGTCATCCGCTCCTCGCTCGCCCGGATCGGCATCGACGTCACCGTCCGCGGGCAGGATTTCCCGTCCTACCTTCGGCGGGTCTATAACGACCGGGACTTCGACTTCACCAATCACCCCTTCACCAACATGTTCGATCCCACGGTCGGGCTGCAGCGCTTCTTCACCAGCGACAACGTCCGCAAGGGCGTCGCCTTCACCAATGCCAGCCGCTACGCCAATCCAGAGGTCGACCGCCTGTTCGCCGTCATCGCGGTCGAGGGCGACAGGGCCCGGCGCAAGGAGGCGATCGACGCGATCCAGGCGATCCTGCTCGCCGACCTGCCGGTGCTGCCGCTGTTCCTCAGCCGGTCGATCACCGTGTTCAACCGCCGGGTCGTGAACCACACGGTCGGCGCCACCGGTGTCTCGGCGAGCTTTTCGGAGTTGTGGTTGCGCGGCTGATGATCGGCCGCCGTGCCTCACCGGAGGAAGACTCGATGCCGTCGCTCAAGCTCAGCCTTCTCGTCTCTTGTCTCGCCCTCGCCACCTCCGCGGCGCGGGCCGAGCCACCCTGGGCCGACGATTGCGGAAAGCCCGAGAAGGCCCCACTGCTGACGCAAGATTGCACGGTCCTCGATAACTTCATGACGGCGTTCAACGCCGGGGAGCCGAAGTCCTGGGCCGCGACCCTGAACTTCCCGCACGTGCGCCTGGCGGGCAACGAGGTCCAGGTCTGGAGCACCGCCGAGGAGTATGCCCGGCAGAACGACGTGCGCGAACTCGGCAAGAGCGGCTGGTCGCGCTCCCGCTGGGACTGGCGCCGCCTCGTCCAGCAATCCCCCGACAAGCTGCACTTCCTGGTGCAGTTCACGCGGTTCGGCGCCGACGACAAGCCGATCGGCTCGTACGAGTCGCTCTACATCGTGACGCGCAAGGACGGGCATTGGGGCGTGCAGGCCCGATCGAGCTATGCCGGCATCGCCGTGAAGGGCTCGGCCTTCTGATACCTCGCGCGTTCGGGATACCGAACGATGCGCCATCGCCCAAGCGGGCCATCTGTCAGCCTCGTCGTCGTGTACCGGCGCCAATCCAGTCTACCTCACATCGCATTGGGGTCATGGCGGACAATCTTCTCGGTCCGCCGCCCGTACCGGGCAGATCATCTCCCCGATCCCGTTCTTTAAAAAGAACAATCTCGTTGACTTGGCGAACGCCTCCGGACACCTTTGGACCATCGGATGCGACCCCCGGATGCGGGCCCGTCCGGTCTCCCTTCACGTACCAGGAGGCTCCACCGATGGCCTTTCGGCCCCTGCATGACCGCGTGCTGCTGCGCCGCCTCGACGGCGAGGCGACCACCAAGGGCGGCATCATCATCCCCGACACCGCCAAGGAGAAGCCGCAGGAGGGCGAGGTTGTCGCCGTCGGCCCCGGCAACCGGGACGACCACGGCACGCAAACGCCCCTCGACGTGAAGGCGGGCGACCGGGTGCTGTTCGGCAAGTGGTCCGGCACCGAGGTCAAGATCGACGGCGAGGACCTGCTGATCCTCAAGGAAGCCGACATCCTCGGCGTGATCGCCGCCTGACTTTCAGAGAACCGGGAAGGATAGACACCCATGGCTGCCAAGGACGTGAAGTTCTCGTTCGACGCCCGCGAGCGCCTGCTGCGCGGCGTCGACATCCTGGCCGACGCGGTGAAGGTCACGCTCGGCCCGAAGGGCCGCAACGTCGTGATCGAGAAGAGCTTCGGCGCGCCCCGGATCACCAAGGACGGCGTCACCGTCGCCAAGGAGATCGAGCTGGAGGACCGGTTCGAGAATCTCGGCGCCCAGCTCCTGCGCGAGGTCGCCTCGAAGACCAACGATCTCGCCGGCGACGGCACCACCACCGCGACGGTGCTGGCCCAGGCCATCGTCAAGGAGGGCGCGAAGGCGGTCGCCGCCAACTTCAATCCCCTCGACCTCAAGCGCGGCATCGACCTCGCGGTCGCCACGGCGGTGAAGGACCTGGCGGGACGGGCCCGCAAGGTGACGGCGTCGGACGCCATCGCGCAGGTCGGCACCATCTCGGCCAACGGCGACGCCGAGATCGGCCGGCTGATCGCCCAGGCCGTGGAGAAGGTCGGCAAGGAGGGCGTCATCACGGTCGAGGAGGCGCGCACCGCCGAGACCGAGCTCGACGTGGTCGAGGGCCTGCAATTCGACCGCGGCTACCTCTCGCCGTACTTCGTCACCAACGCCGAGAAGCTGACCGTCGAGCTCGACGAGCCCTACATCCTGATCCACGAGAAGAAGCTCTCGTCGCTCCAGCCGCTGCTGCCGGTGCTGGAGGCCGTGGTCCAGTCGGGCCGGCCGCTCCTCATCATCGCCGAGGACATCGAGGGCGAGGCGCTCGCCACCCTGGTCGTCAACAAGCTGCGCGGCGGCCTGAAGGTCGCGGCCGTGAAGGCGCCGGGCTTCGGCGACCGCCGCAAGGCGATCCTCGAGGACATCGCGATCCTCACCAAGGGCCAGACGATCTCGGAAGAACTCGGCATCAAGCTCGAGAACGTGACGCTCGCCGAGCTCGGCCGCGCCAAAAGGGTGCGGATCGACAAGGAGAACACCACGATCGTCGACGGCGCCGGCGAGGCTTCCGAGATCGCGTCCCGCGTCGCCCAGATCAAGGGGCAGATCGAGGAGACCACCTCCGACTACGACCGCGAGAAGCTCCAGGAGCGCCTGGCGAAGCTCGCGGGCGGCGTCGCGGTTCTGCGGGTCGGCGGCGCCACCGAGGTCGAGGTCAAGGAGCGCAAGGACCGGGTCGACGACGCGCTGAACGCCACCCGGGCGGCGATCGAGGAGGGTATTGTGCCCGGCGGCGGCACCGCGCTCTTGCGCGCCCGCGGCGCGGTCGCGGCGCTCCAGGGCGGCAACCCGGACGTGACCGCCGGCATCAAGATCGTGCTCAAGGCCCTCGAAGCGCCGATCCGCCAGATCGCCGCCAATGCCGGGGTCGAGGGCTCGATCGTGGTGGCGAAGGTGGGCGAGAGCGACTCCGACACCTACGGCTTCGACGCGCAAGCCGAGACCTACCTCGACCTGATCGAGGCCGGCATCGTCGATCCCGTGAAGGTGGTGCGCACCGCGCTCCAGGACGCCGCCTCCGTGGCGGGCCTGCTCGTCACGACGGAAGCGCTCGTCGCCGACCGACCGAAGGACAAGGCCGCCTCGCCGCCTCCGGCCGCCCCGGATTTCTGACCTCTCGCCGCGCCCCGGGCCAGCCCCGGGGCGCGCCATCCCCCCGCTCGTCGCGCGAGGACAACCATGCCGCAACTTCCCGATCCGGCCGTGCCGTTCCATCCCTCCGAGCCGAGCCCCGGCCTCGTCGTCGTGGCGCTCTGCGCCGTGCTGATCCTCGCCGCCTTCGCGTTCCTGCTGCGCGCCGCCTGACGGATTGTTGTCGATGAACCCGGTCATCGCGGTCCTCGGCGCCGGCTTCAGCGGCAGCATGGCGGCGCTCCATCTCCTGTCCACCCTGCCCCGCTCCTGGTCGGTGCTGCTGTGCGAGAAGGCCGGCAGCTTCGGACGGGGTCTTGCCTACGGCACCGCGGCGCCCGCCCACCTGCTCAACCTGCGCTCCGCCAACATGAGCGCCTATCCCGAGCGGCCGGAGCACTTCTCGACGTGGCTTGAGAGCCTGCCGGAGGACGAGCGAGCGGGCGTCGCGGCGACGCCCGCCGGCACCTTCGCGCCCCGCGCGCTCTACGGCCGCTACCTCGGCGACCTGCTCACGGAGGCGCTCGTGGCCGAGGGCACGCCGCGGCTCCACCTCGTCCAGGATGCAGTCACCGATCTCGTCCCGGTGGCGGGCGGCTACTCCTTGCGCACCGAGGGCGGCGCCTCCTACGCGGTGGCCGGCGCGGTGCTTGCCATGGGCAACCTCACCGGCCCGGGGGCGCCGGCGAGCCGCCACCGGCTCGACCCGTGGCGACCGGAGGAGTTCGGCCGGCTGCACCCGGACCGGCCGGTCCTCGTCGTCGGCACCGGCCTCACCATGGTCGACGCGGTCGCCTCCTTGCGCGGCCGGGGGTTTTCCGGCCCGATCGTCGCCCTGTCGCGCCGCGGCCTGGTGCCGAACGTCCACGCGCCGACGAGGCCCTGGCCGGTGCCCGACCTGACGGCCGCCGATCTCGCCTCCCTGACCCGGCTGACCCGGCGGATCCGGGCCGAGATCGCCGCGGCGGCGCGCTCCGGGCGCGACTGGCGCGACGTGATCGACGCGCTTCGCCCGCTCATCGGCTATCTCTGGCGCGGCCTGCCGGGATCCGAGCGGGCGCGCTTCCTGCGCCACCTTCGGCCGTTCTGGGACGTGCATCGCCACCGGGCCGCCCCGCCCGCCGCGGCCGCCATCACGGCCGAGATCGCCGCCGGGAGCCTGGCGGTGCGGGCCGGGCGCATCCTCGCCATCGCGGACGGCCCCGGCGAGGCGGTGGTGACGATCCGGCAGCGGGGCGGCGGCGCGACCGAGGCGCTGGCGGTGCAGGGCATCGTCGACGCCACCGGGATCGGGCGCATCGACGAGACCGGGGACCCGCTGCTGCGCCGCCTCGTCATACGCGGCCTCGCGCGGCCGGACGCGTTCGGTCTCGGCCTCGCGGCCGGCGACGATTACCGCCTGCGCGCCGGACGGCCGGGCCGGCTGTGGACGTTGGGCCCGCTCCTGCGCGGCACTGTGTGGGAATGCGTCGCGGTGCCGGACATCCGCAGCCAGGCCGCCGAGGTCGCCGCCCTGATCGCCGCGGAGGTCGAGTGCCTGCCGGCGTCCTGTCGTCGGGTCGCGGGCGCGTGAGCGACCGCACACGCCCGCGGCGGGCTCGGCATGGCCACCTCGGAAGCCGCGACCGTAGCGCCGTGCCCGGAAGTGGTCAACTTAGTCCAGCTATGCGCTAAACTACCTTTGACTCGCTGGTCCGGGCGAGCGAAACCAAGCCGCACCTCGCGGGCTGGCCGCGGCGGGACACCCGGTCGAGACCATGACGACGCGCCGCGAGCTTCGCCTGAACGCCTTTCAGATGGCCGCACCGTCGCACAACTGGGCCGGCCTGTGGCGGCATCCGCGCGATACCCAGGCCGATTACAACAAACTGTCCTGGTGGACGGACCTGGCGCAGACGGCGGAGCGCGGCTTCCTCGACGGTTTGTTCATCGCCGACGTGTTCGGCCTCTACGACGTCTATGCGGGCAACGGCGACGCCGCGCTCCTCGCCGGCGCCCAGGCGCCCAACGCCGACCCGGTCCTCGCGGTCTCGGCCATGGCGCACGTCACGCGCCATCTCGGCTTCGGCATCACCTCGAACCTGACCTACGACCACCCGTTCCAGTTCGCCCGCCGCTTCACGACCCTCGACCACCTCACCGGGGGCCGCCTCGGCTGGAACATCGTGACGGGCTACCTCGACAGTGGCGCCCGCGGCATGGGGTTGCCGGTCTCGCGCGACCACGACCAGCGCTACGAGGCGGCCGAGGACTTCATGGCGGCCGTCTACAAGCTGTGGGAAGGCTCCTGGGAGGACGGCGCGGTCATGAGGGACCGGGCGGCGGGAGTGTTCACGCGGCCGGACAAGGTGCACCGGGTCGTGCATGACGGCCCGTACTACAAGGTCGATGCGCGCCACCTCGCCGAGCCCTCGCCGCAGCGCACGCCGGTCCTCTACCAGGCCGGCACCTCGGAGCGGGGCGTGCGGTTCGCCGGGCGCCACGCCGAGAGCGTCTTCCTCAACGGCCCGACGAAGCCCGCCGCCGCGAAGGCGGTGCGAAGCGTGCGCGAGGCGGCCCGGGAGGCGGGGCGCGACCCTTACGACGTCCTGACCTTCCTAGGCGCCACGGTGATCGTCGCAGCAACCTCGGCCGAGGCCCGCGGCCTGCGCGACGAGTACCGGGGCTACATCGACGCGGCGGGCCAGCTGGCGCTCGTGTCCGGCTGGACCGGGATCGACCTCTCGGGCCTGTCCCTCGACGATCCCCTCGCCTTCCGGCGCACCAACGCGATCCGCTCGACGGTGGAGAACCTCACCCGCGCCGAGCGCCCGACCCTGGTGCGCGACCTCCTCGACTTCACGCCGGCCGGCGCGCGGGCGGCTTTGGTGGTCGGCTCGGCCAGCGAGGTCGCCGACGAGCTCCTGTCCTGGGTGGACGAGACGGACGTGGACGGCTTCAACCTCGTGCGCACGGTGATGCCGGAATCGCTCGACGCGGTGGTGAACCTGCTCGTGCCCGAGTTGCAGGCCCGCGGCGTGTTCAAGACCGCCTATCGCGAGGGAACGTTGCGGGAGAAGCTGTTTTCCGGACGCGGTGCGCGACTGGCCGACAGCCATCCCGGCGCCGGCTTTCGCCGGAAGCGGTGAGGCGCTGCGGACGTGCCTCGTCCCTCGTCCGAACCGCGCGGTGATCGCGGATGGATGGCGGGTTTTCCACGTGGGCCGGTGCCGGCGGCCTGTTCGTCCTTCGAACCCCCACAAAAAGAGAGATCGCTTTCATTGACGCGATCCGCGATCCTGGTCGAATATTACAATAGTTGAAAAAGCCAGTTCGCAGGCTTCTTGCAGGAACGCCTCCGCCAGGTGCGAGATACGTCCTGGCCGATCTACGATGACCATCATCAATACGGACTTGGCGCGGCGAGCTGCGTTGGCCGACGTCGTCCGATGCCTGTGCGCCGGCGCGCGAGCCTGTGCCGAATTCCCCGATCCCGGAGCCCACCATGACCGACGTCATCGTCCGCTCGTCACCCCTGGAGCCTGCCGCCCAACCCCTCCTCGACGGGCTGGTGGCCGAGTATGACGGCCGCTACGGCGCGGTGAGCCGGCCGGGCGGCGCCCGGGCCGAGATCCTGCGCTACCCCGCCGAGGCCTATCGCCCGCCGCTCGGGGACTTCCTGCTCGTCGTGCGCGACGGGGAGACGATCGCGGGCGGCGCGTTCATGAGCCACGACGACGCGACGGTCGAACTCAAGCGCATCTGGACCCGGCCCGACCTGCGGCGCCAGGGCCTCGCGAAGCTCGTCGTCCGGGCGCTCGAGGACAGTGCCGTCCGGCTCGGCTACGCCCGGGCCTACCTGACGACGGGGTTTCGCCAGCCGGAGGCGACGGCGCTTTACGCTTCGCTCGGCTACCGGCGGCTCTTCGATGATGCCGCCGACCCGCTGCTGTACCGCTCGCTGCCGTTCGAGAAAGCCCTGGATACGTCCATTGGCCTCGCCACGCCGGTCACTCCGCCCGCCGCATCCTTCGAGGCGGCAACCGCCCGGGTGAACGCCCTGAAGGCGGAGCAGGAGCAACGGCTTCTCGCCCGCATTGCAGCGCATCAGGCGCGGGCCGCCTGAACCCGACCGTCACGCCCACCTGCACGCCCACCCGCCGCGTCGCCGGCGGGCCTCGCCCGGAACCCCCGAACCCCTGATCCCCTGAACCCCCATGGCCCTGCCCCGTCCCCGCCGGCTCAAGACCCTCGTCGGCGCGCCCACTCTCGTCGCGGCGGCTAACGACGTGGATCCCGGCCACGGCCTGCGCCGCGCGGTCGCGCTCGCCCGCAAGGCCGAGGCCGAGCGGATCACCGGCCTGTTCACGGCCGACCTGCTGCAGATCGACCCCGCGGGCCTCGCCGGAACCGCCGGCGTGCAGGAGCCGCTGATCACGCTCGCCGCGCTCAGTCAGGCGACCTCCCGGATCGGGCTAGTGGCGACGGTCTCGACCACCTTCCACCATCCCTTCAACCTCGCCCGACAGCTCGCCACCCTCGATCACGTCAGCGGCGGGCGCGCCGCCTGGAACGCCGTGACCTCCTCGGTCGGCGAGGAGAATTTCGGCGACTCCCTGCCGGACCCCGAGACGCGCTACGACCGGGCCGCCGAGTTCATCGCGGTCGTCAACGCCCTGTTCGACGCCAACGCGCCCGACGCGGTCGCCCGGAGGGCGTCGGGCGCGATCTCGGTCGATCCGGCAAAGTTTCACCGCATCGACCATCGCGGCCGGCACTTCACGGTCGCCGGTCCGCTCAACGTACCGCCGCTGCCGCAGGGGCGCCCGGTCCAGTTCCAGGCCGGGCAGTCGGAGGCGGGCGTGTCCGTCGGCGCCGCCCTTGCCGAGGTCGTCTACACCTCGCAGCCGAGCTTTACGGGCGCCCTCGCCTTCGCGGCCGAGCTGCGCCGGCGAGCCGCCGCCTTCGGGCGTGGGCCCGGCCTGCCCTTCGTGATGAATTCCTTCCATTGCCTCATCGGCGAGTCCGAGGCCGATGTCGGCCGGCGCCTCGCCGAGAAGCACGCCCGGATCGACTACGACCAGGGCCGGCTCAAGCTCGCCGACATGCTGGGCGGGGAGATCGACCTGACGGGTCTTCCCCTCGACGCGCCCCTGCCCGCGTCGCTGCTGCCGGAGGTGACGAGCATCAACCGCCGGCGTGGCCGGGTCGAGATCTTCCGCCGCTACGCCGAGCAGGGATTGCCGCTGCGCCGACTCATCATCGAGGCGCAGGAGACCGGCCACTGGTCGGTCGCCGGCACGCCCGAGCAGCTGGCCGACGCCCTCGAGGAGCGCTACCGCGCCGGGATCCTCGACGTCGTCACCCTGCACGGTCTCGGCAACCCGGATCAGGAGGATCTCCTGCTCAACGGTCTCCTGCCCGAGCTGCGGCGCCGCGGCCTGATCGACACCGACTATCTCGGCGAGGATTTCCGCTCCAACCTCGAATTGCCGCCGCTTGCCGGCGCGGATCGCGTCAGCGCGGCCTAGGAGAAGATCCTCCCGGTTTCGCTCCAGCCGGCAAAGTGCCCTGCCCTGTCGTTGCCGATCTTTGGAAGTGCCTTTCATTGACGGCAGGCGCCGACAAGGAAGATAATCGCAATAATTAATGGCAGATGCTTCGTGCTCGCGCGGCTCGGTTTTTTTAAACTGCTTCGCTGATCGCGACGAATGCTTGATGCGCGACGACCCGGCCGTGGCTCGGGAGACCGGAACAACCCGCCATGATTCTGATCGCGCTCCTCCCCTCGATCGCCGAGCCGCGGCGTGGACGCGCCGAGGCGACGGCACCCGGACCGGACGGGCATCGGCCTTCCCCGACCGAGCCCAGGGCCGCCGCACCCGACCGCAGCAGCCCGTGCGGGACCCTCCCGGCACCGCGCCGTCCTGACCGTCCGAGTTCCCGATGACCTATCGCCTGAGTCTCCTCGACAAGAGCCCGCTGCTGCCGGGCGAGCCGGCCACCGTCGCATTGCAGCGCACGATCGTGCTGGCGCAGGCCGCCGAACGCCTCGGCTACGCACGCTTCTGGGTGGCGGAGCATCACGCCAATCCGGGGCTCGCCGGCACCGCGCCCGAGATCCTGATCGCGCATCTCGCCGCGCGCACGCAGCGCATCCGGCTCGGCTCCGGCGGCGTGCTCCTGCCCCATTACAGCCCCTACAAGGTCGCCGAGACCTTCAACCTGCTCGCCGCCCTGGCACCGAACCGGATCGACCTCGGCATCGGCAAGGCCCCGGGCGGCCTGCCCGACGCGACCCGCGCCCTGCGGCGACGGCACGCTCTGGCTGAGAGCGTCGCCTTCGACGACCTCCTGACTGAACTCGACCGCTACCTCGCAGCCCCGGAGACGGGCTCCTTGCGGGCCCTGCCGACGCCGCCCGCGCCTCCGGAGCGCTTCCTGCTGGGCGCCAGCCCCGACAGCGCGCGCACCGCCGCCTCCCTCGGCTGGCGCTTCGTCTATGCCGGCCAGCTCAACGGCGACCCGCGGGCGATCGAGGCGAGCCTCACGGCCTACGCGCAGGCCGGCGCTCCGGCCCCGCCGCTCCTCGCCGTCACCGCGCTCGCCGCCGCGACCACCGAGGAGGCCCGGGCGCTGACCGACCCGCTCCAGGTGGTGCGGGTGACGCTGCCGGACGGCCAGAGCGTCAATCTCGGCAGCGAAGCGCAAGCCGAGGATTTCGCCCGGCAGGCCGGTGCCGCCTCGTACCGGACCGAGATCCGCCGCCCGCACGTGCTGTCGGGCACCACAACCGAAGTCCGGGCCGAGCTCGACCGGCTCCATGCCCGCTTCGGCATCGAGGAGTTCGTGATCGACACGCCGCCTTCCGCCACGGGCCGGCGCCTCGCCTCCGTGACCCTGCTCGCGGGCGGCGCCCCGGCGCTGGCGGCCTGACCTTCGAGAGCTCCACGATGACCCAGACCCGTCTCACCTTCGGCCTGATGCTCCAGGGCGGCGGCAGCCACATGAATGCGTGGCGCCACCCGAGCAACCCGGTCGACGCCAGCGTCAACCTCGACTTCTTCGTCCGCAACGCCCGCAAGGCGGAAGCGAACGGCATCGCTTTCGCGTTCGTGGCCGACGGGCTCTACATCAACGAGAAGTCGATTCCGCACTTCCTCAATCGCTTCGAGCCGCTGACCATCCTGTCGGCGCTGGCGGCGAGCACCGAAAAGCTCGGCCTCGTCGGCACGGTCTCGACCTCCTACAGCGACCCCTTCACCATCGCCCGGCAATTCGCCTCGCTCGACCTGATCAGCGGCGGCCGGGCCGGCTGGAACGCCGTGACTTCGCCCCTCGAAGGCTCGGGGCGGAACTACAGCCGGCCGCATCCCGAGCACGGCTTGCGCTACGAGATCGCGGGCGAACACCTCGACGTCGTGAAGGGCCTGTGGGATTCCTGGGACGACGACGCCTTCCCGCGCGACCGCGAGACCGGCCGCTTCTTCGATCCCGACAAGCTGCACCGCCTCGACCACAAGGGGCGCTTCTTCCAGGTCGAGGGCCCGCTCAACATCCAGCGCTCGGGCCAAGGCCAGCCGGTGGTGTTCCAGGCCGGCTCGTCGGAGGCCGGCATCGGGCTCGCCGGGCGCCACGCCGACGCGGTCTTCGCCAACCACGTGCCGCTCCCCGAGGCGCAGAGCCTCTACCGCAGCCTCAAGGCGAGTGCGGTCGCCCATGGCCGCCGGGCCGACGACCTGAAGGTCTTCCCCGGCGCCGGCCCGATCGTCGGACGTACCAGGGCGGAAGCCGAGGAGAAGTACCGGGCGATCCGCGACCTGATCTCGATCGACGACGCGCTCGCCTATCTCGGCCGCTTCTTCGACCACCATGATTTCTCCGCCTACCCGCTCGACGGGCCCTTCCCCGACCTCGGCGAGATCGGCCGCAACAGCTTCCGCTCCACCACCGACCGCATCAAGCGCAACGCCGCCGAGAAGGGCCAGACCCTGCGCGAGGCGGCGCTCGAGGCGGCGACCCCGCGCACCGACCTGATCGGCTCGGCCGAGGAGGTCGCGGCTGAGCTGATCACCCGCGTCGAGCAGGGGGCGGCGGACGGCTTCGTTCTGGGCTTTCCCGTGATCGGCCAGGGCCTCGACGACTTCGTCGACCTCGTGATCCCGGTGCTGGAGGCGCGCGGCGTCTACGACCGCACGCTTCCCGGAAAAACCCTGCGCGACCACCTCGGTCTGCCCCGCCGCGAGAGCCGCTACGCCGCCGAGGATGCGGCGCCCCGGCGGGTGGTGGCGCGGTGAAAGCCTACGCTCCGCCGCGCAATGCCGCCTGACTCAAGCCCCATTCCCGAGAGCAGAGCCCGACACGCACCATGCCCCTCGCTGCCAATGTGGCGGACCTGCCCGCGCAGGCCCGCGCCGCCTCCCCCGGTCGCGACTTCAGCGGCTTTCGCGTCGTCCCGGCTCGCTACCCGGCCCGCACCACCGGCACGATCTTCGCCGGTCTCGTCATCGCGGGCGTGCTCTACTCGGTCCTCTCCAACCCGCGCTGGGGCTGGGACGTGTTCGCCGAGTGGTTCTTCGCCGAGCCGGTGCTGGTCGGGCTCGGGCGCACCCTGCTGCTGACGGCGCTCGGCACGGTTCTCGGCTTCCTGTTCGGCACGCTGCTCGCGCTCGCCCGGGTCTCCGGCTCGCCGCTGCTCTCGGGGCTGGCCTGGGGCTACGTCTGGCTGTTTCGCTCGATCCCGCTGATCGTGCTGCTCCTGATCCTCAACAACCTCGGCTACCTCTACGACACGATCTGGCTCGGCGTGCCGTTCACCGGGATCACCCTCGCCTCCTGGCAGACGACGCAGCTCATTACGCCGTTCCTCGCCGCGGTGATCGGGCTGACCCTCAACGCCTCCGCCTTCTCCAGCGAGATCGTGCGCGGCGGCATCCTGGCGGTGGACCAGGGCCAGCACGAGGCCGCCGCGGCGCTCGGGCTGCCGCGCCGCCGGCAGGTCTCGCGCATCGTCTTGCCGCAGGCGATGCGGACCATCCTGCCGACCGCCTTCAACGAGGTCATCAGCATCGCCAAGGGCACCTCGCAGGTCTACATCCTGGCCCTGCCCGAGCTGTTCTACACGATCCAGGTCATCTACCGGCGCAACCTCGAGGTCATCCCGCTCCTGATGGTGGCGACCGTCTGGTACCTGGTGATCCTCAGCGTCCTGTCCTTCGTCCAGCGCCACGTCGAGCGCTACTACGCCCGCGGCGCGCTGCGGAACCCGCCGCCCTCGCTGATCGGCACCGCGCTCAAGCGCCTGCACCGGGCCGGCGCTCCTGCACGGTCCACCGTTCCGGTCGTCTCCGCGCTCCCTGTCCTGCCCGCCCGCCAGGGCGGCGAGATCCGCATCACGAATGTCTCGAAGAGCTTCGGCCCGCTCAAGGTGCTCGACGCGGTGAGCCTCGCCCTGCGGCCCGGCAGCGTGACGGCGATCATCGGTCAGTCCGGCTCCGGCAAGTCGACGCTCCTGCGGGCGATCAACCATCTCGAGCGGGTCGATGCCGGCTTCATCGCCATCGACGGCGAGCTGATCGGCTACCGCCAGGACGGCGACACGCTCTACGAGCTCAAGGAGAAGGACATCCTCGCCCGCCGCGTCGATGTCGGCATGGTGTTCCAGAGCTTCAACCTGTTCCCGCATCTCACGGTGATCGAGAACATCGTCGAGGCGCCGATCACGGTGCGCGGCCTGCCCCGGGCCCAGGCGGTCGCCGAGGCGCGCGAACTGCTCGCCCGGGTCGGTCTCGCCGACAAGGCCGATGCCTATCCGCGCCAGCTCTCCGGCGGCCAGCAGCAGCGCGTCGCCATCGCCCGGGCGCTGGCTTTGCGGCCCAAGGTACTGCTGTTCGACGAGCCGACTTCCGCCCTCGACCCCGAACTCGTCGGCGAGGTGCTCGACGTGATCAAGGAGCTCGCTCGCTCCGGCACCACCCTGGTGATCGTCACCCACGAGATCGGCTTTGCCCGCGAGGTCGCCGACCAAGTGGTGTTCATGGAGGGCGGCCGGATCCTCGAACAGGGCCCGCCGTCTCGCGTGCTGGCTGCGCCGGACCATCCCCGCACCCGCGAATTCCTCGCCAAGGTGCTCTGACCTTCCCCGCTTCCCCTCGACCCTCCCCTCCGCCCTCCCCGAAGGACCTCGTCCCGTGCCGACCCGTCGCGACTCGCTCGCCCTTCTCGCCTCCGCCTCGACCGCCCTCCTCTCCGGCCGTGCCTTGGCGCAGGCGATCGACCTTTCCCCCGAGCAGCCCGGCCGCGTCCGCGCCCCGCGCGACGAGGAGGCGATCCGGCTGATCGCCAAGGACGCGAAGTTCGCCCGTGACGGGGTGTTCACGGTCGGCAACAACACCGGGCGCCTCCCCTTCGCGGGCTACGCCAGCGATACGAAAACGGTGATCGGCGCCGAGATCGACCTCGCCCAGCTCGTCGCCGACGCGCTCGGCCGCCGGCTCGAGATCGTCACGACCTCCTGGGCCGACTGGCCGCTGGGTCTCGCCTCGGGCCGGTTCGACGCGGTGATCTCGAACGTCACCGTCACGGAGCAGCGCAAGGAGAAATTCGACTTCTCGACCTACCGCAAGGACCTGCTCGGCTTCTACGTCAAGGCGGGCAACCCCCTCGTCATCCGCGAGCCGAAGGACGTGGCTGGGCTCAAGGTCATCGTCTCCTCGGGCACCAACCAGGAGCAGATCCTGCTGCGCTGGAACGACCAGAACGTGAAGAACGGCCTCAAGCCCGTCGAGCCGCAGTATTACGACGACGACGTGGTGCTCTACCTCGCCCTCGAATCGGGACGCGCCGACGCATATCTCGGCCCCAACGCCCTCCTGAGCTTCAAGGCGGCCCGCGAGGGCAAGACGCGGCTCGCCGGCAACTTCAGCGGCGGCTGGCCGGTGGTGGCCGAGATCGCCGTGACGACCCGGAAGGGGGCGGGTCTCGCGGAGGGCATCACGCACGCGATCAACACCCAGATCCGCAACGGCCATTACGCCAAGGCGCTGGCGCGCTGGAACCTCTCGGCCGAGGCGATCGAGGAATCGCGCACCAACCCGCCCGGCCTGCCGCGAGCCTGACAGCCGGAGATCCCCGATGAGCGTCTTCATGCGCGTGCGGCGCCGGATCCTTCCGCTTCTCGTCGGCGCGGCCTGCGCCGGCGCGATCCTGCCCGCCGCGGCGCAGGGCCCCCCCTTCGACCTCGGGCCCGAGCAGCCCGGCCGGGTCCGCGCCGAGGCAGATCCGGCGGCGGTCGCCCGGCTCCCGAAAGGGTACCGGTTCGTCGAACCGGGAACCCTCACGGTGGCGATCACACCGGGCGGCCCCCCGCTCGGCACCTACGCGACCGATGCGAAGACCGTCATCGGCGCGGATCCCGACTTCGCCCAGCTCGTCGCCGACAGCCTTAGGCTGAAGCTCGCCCTCGTCCCGGTCGCCTGGGCCGACTGGCCGCTCGGCCTCGCCTCGGGGCGCTACGACGCCGTGATCTCGAATGTCGGCGTCACGGAGCAGCGCAAGGAGAAGTTCGATTTCACGACCTACCGCCAGGGCCTGCACGGTTTCTTCGTGCGCGCCGACAGCCGGATCGACCATATCGCTGAGCCGAAGGACGCGGCGGGTCTGACGATCAGCGTCGGCGGCGGCACCAACCAGGAGCGCATCCTGGTCGAGTGGAGCCGGCGGAACGTGGCGGCGGGCCTGAAGCCCATCGACCTGCAGCTCTTCGACGACGAGGCGGCGCGCCTCGTCGCCTTGCGCTCGCGCCGGGCCGACGCGGTCGTGCAGCCGCACGCCCAGCTCGTCTTCGTCGCGGCCCGCGACCGGGACATCCGGCGGGTCGGCACGCTCAGCGCCGGCTGGCCGCTCAAGTCCGACGTGGCGATCGCGACCCGAAAGGGCAGCGGCCTCGTCGATGCGCTGACGCAGGCCACCAACGGCCTGATCGCGAACGGGAAGTATCGTCAGGCTCTGGCGCGGTGGGGCCTTGAGGAGGAGGCGCTGCCGCGCTCCGAGACCAACCCGCCCGGCCTGCCGAAGTATTGATGCCATGGCGCTCCTCGCGATTCCGCGCCTCGCCTTCCTGGTACCGGGCAATTACGACGACGCCGCGCCGCGCAAAGGCCTCGAGGAGACCTCGCGCTCCTTGCCGAGGGCAAGGCACTCGGCTTCGACGGCGCCTGGGTACGCCAGCGCCACCTCGAGCCCGGGATCTCCTCGGCCGCGACCTTCCTGGCCGCCGCCACGCAGCGCACGCGGCGCATCGGGCTCGGCGTCGCGGTCATCCAGATGGGCTACGAGAATCCTTTTCGGCTGGCCGAGAACCTGTCCCTCGTCGATGTCCTGTCCGGAGGGTGGCGCGATCCGGGCCGGTCGACGCGATCATCGGCCGTAGGCGCTTTCCCCCGCTCACGCCGTCGAGGGCTCGCCCCGGTGCTCGGACATCGTCATCGGGGTGCGGAAGCGACGCTCGCAGACACGGGCCGCTGCGTCAGCGCCACGCCCGCGATGCAGAGGGCCACCCCGGCGACGAGCGTGACGGTGAGCGGCTCGTGCCGGATGGCCACTCCCCCGGCAAGGGCGAAGACGGCCTGTAGCAGCGTGAACGGGCCCAGTCGCGTCATCGGGCATCGGGCGAGAAGCCAGAACCACAGGCCGAAGCCGCCGATACCTCCGAGCAGCACGGTGTAGACGAAGGACAGCCACGCGGCCTGATCCGCCTGCGCCAACGCCCGCAACTGTCCCGCCTCCGTGACCGCTGAGACCACCAGAACCTGCGGCACTGTAAACAGCGACATCCAGGCCATCAGCCTCAAGGGATCGAGGGGACCGTATTTCTTCGTCAGCACGCTGCCGCAGGCCAGCGCCAGGGACGAACCGACGACGAGGAGCGTCGGGACGAGCGGAGCGACAACCTCAGGATCGGCAACAGTCAGGGTCACGCCGGCCATGGCGATCAGGACGCCGACGACGACGCGCCACGACGGCCGCTCGCCGAGCAGCGGCCAGGCGAGGATCAGGGCGAAGGGCGACCACAGCTGGTTGGCGATGCCGGTCACACTCGCCGGGGCCCCGGCGAGCCCGACGAAGGCGAGGCCGAAATTGAGTCCGCCCAGGAAGATCGAGAGGAGGAGGATGACGCGCAGTTCACGCAGCGTCGGCCACCCGACGAACGGCAGCAGGATCAGGGCCACCACCGCGAAGCGCAGACCGAGGAAGAACAAGGGCGGGAAGGTAGCCAGACCGACCTTGACGATGGCGTACTGCACGCCCCAGAGGAGCGGTACGAGCACAGCGCAGAACGTCTCCAGCGGAGTCATCGTAGTCCTCTCCGGATCCGGTGATCCGTCGATGCCGGGGGCGAGCCGGTGCACGCGCCCGTTCGCGCCCCGTGACGGACGATGCGGGACGGCGCAGCGGCCCCACCCCCTTGAGGCGCGTCCGTCAGGCCTTGACGGCGGCGGCCGCGAAGGCGGCGAGTTCGCGCCCGAAGCGCTCCGGCTCCTCGTAGAACGGACTGTGCCCGCTCTCCTCGAACACGGAGAGACGGCGTCCGGGCCTCAGTGCCTGGATCCGCTCCGCCATCGCCTGGCGGACGAGGCGGTCATGGGCGCCGTGCGTCAGCAGGAGGGGGCCGTCGTAAGCCGCGAAGACGGGCTCGAGATCGGGAACCGGAATCTTCACGAAGCCCTCGTTCGCCGCACGCGCCGTCATGCCGTTGACGACGAGCATCTGCTGAAACTCACGGTCGGACGGCAGGCGGTGGAAGCAGGCGGCGAGGAAGTCGGCCGTTGCGGCGACGCGCGTCGCCAGGTCGTGCGAGGTCGCGGTCCCGGTGAAGTCGCCGGCGAGCGGCGTGAGCAGGTCCGGCGACAGCCTGGTCACGGCGTCGACGAGGTTGATGCCGGCGATACCCGCAGGACCGTGCTTGCGGAGATACGCGCCTGCGACGTAGCCGCCGAGCGACCATCCGACGAGCACGGGACGGCGCAGCCTGGCCGCGGCGATCACGGCCGCGACGTCGTCGGCCCACCGGTCGGGATCGGCATAGGCGGCGAGCGCGTCCGGCTTGTCGGAATCGCCGTGCCCGCGCAGGTCGAAGCGCACGAGTCGGAAGGCTGCCAACGCCGGATCGGCGAACTGCCTGTCCCAGCTCAGCCGGCTCTGTCGCAGGCCGTGGATGAAGAGGATCTCGGGCGCGTCCGGATCGCCCGCGGCCTCGCCCGCCAGCGCCGTCCCGTCGGCCGATCGGGCGGTGAACGCCGCGCGGCCATTCGTCCGGGGCCCATCGCCGGTGTCGGCCCGCGCGGGTGCGCCGGGCCAGGCTATCCGAAGCGGCAGGGCCGCAGCGCCGAGGGCGGCAAGGGTGGCAAGGGTGGTCGCGAGGCCGCGGCGGGTATGGTCCATGGCACACATCCGTTTGTTTAGTGATCGCTATGCTACCGCCTTGACCGACCTCGTCAAGCGCCGTTTAGTGATCACTATGAAACAGGATGCGACAGGGCGCGGCGGCCGGCCGTGGAGCTTCGATCGGGACGCCGCGATCGACACCGCCATGCTGCTGTTCTGGCGTCATGGCTACGAGGGCGTGTCGATCGGAGATCTGACGAAGGCGATCGGGATCGCCCCTCCGAGCCTGTACGCCGCCTTCGGCAGCAAGGCGGGCCTCTACCGGCGGGCGATGGAGCGCTACGAAGAGACCCGGGGCGTCCTCGACGTGGCGGCGATCCGCTCGGCATCGTCGTTGCCGGATGCGGTGCGCGCGCTCCTCACCGGTGCCGTGACCGCCGTGACGCAGCGCCAGCACGAGAGAGGCTGCATGATCTCGAGCGGCCTCGTTGCCTGTCATCCCGATCACGCCGACCTGGCCCGCGACGCGGCGGCGCGGCGGGAGGCCCTGCGCGTGAGGATCGTGCAGGTCTTGTCTCCCTTCGCGCAGGGCGACCGACTGGAGAAGCTGGCCCGTCATCTGGCCGCCGTCATGCAAGGCATCTCGATCCAGGCGCGCGACGGCGTGGCACCGTCGGAGCTCTCCGACATCGTCGAGGAGGTCGTCGAGGGCATCGCGGCGCGCTTCCCCGAGGATTGAGGGCGCCGCGCAGCGCGCAAGCGGTGCGTCCTCCGGCAGGATGGCCCATCTCGGAGTGGCCGCAGGCGGGCGCGGCACGGCCTCGATTCAGCGAAGGCCATGAGCACGAACCTGCCCATGCGGATGGCAGAGGCGGCTCCGCGAGAAGAAATTTCCTACCCGCCCGCCGTATCTCGAACGCTTGTTCCTAGAAATCGGAATATTAAATAATCCCGTTTCATTGACGGTCACCGTCAGCAACGGCACAATTACTGCCTCGCAATAGATCTAGCGCGACCGTCAGCCGCGCGATGAACGCATGAGGTCGGCATGACTTCGCTCAGCGAATACTTGGTGGAGAAGCGCGCGGCAGTCGTAGCGCGGGAAGCGCGGATCGAAGCCGGGAGCCTGGGGGCGGTGCCACTTTCCGCGCAGGTCAGCGTCGAGGGCCGCAGCGGCGTGCGCCGGATCCGGGTCCGCGACCACCAGGTCGTCACCGATTCCCCACCGGACTTCGCTGGCTACGACCTCGGCCCCAGTTCGCCGGAGCTGCAACTCGGCATCCTCGGCAGCTGCCTTGCCCATTCCTACCTGATCCAGGCCGCGCGCCTCGGCGTGCCCCTCGACGCGGTGAACGTCACGGTGAGCGGGCAGCTCGATGCCCGGGCCGGCCGGCCCGGCTTCGAAGCGGTGCCGGTGAACCCGCACGACCTGACCTACACCGTGCAGATCGTCTCGCCAGCCTCCCGCGAGGCAGTGGCCCGCCTCGAGGCCGAGGTCGATCGCGCCTGCCCGATCCTCAACCTCCTGCGCTCGCCGCAGACCGTGCGCGGCACCCTCGACCACCGCGCACCCGACGCGCCCGCGCAGGCCGCCTGACGCCCTCACCCCCGCCGAAGCCTTCCCGACAACCCCCGGACGATGACGCTCCCTCCCCTTCCCCACACCCGCCGCCGCTTCCTCGCCCGCGCCGGCACGCTCGGCCTTGCCGCACCCCTCGGCCTCGTCGGCTCGCCCTCCTCGGCCGGGCTCCTGCCGGTGCCGGATCTCGCCGGCGCGCCGATCTGCCGGGTCGCGGCCGAGGGGCCCACCGCCGGCGGTGCCCCGCGCCCGATCAAGCTCGCCTGGAACGCCTCGGCGATCTGCACCGCGGCGGCTCCCGTCGCCAAGGAGAGCGGGGTGTTCGCCCGGCACGGGCTCGACGTGGAGTTCGTCAATTTCGGCGGCTCGACCGAGCAGCTGCTGGAGGCGATCGCCACCGGCAAGGCCGATGCCGGCATCGGCATGGCCCTGCGCTGGCTGAAGCCCCTGGAGCAGGGTTTCGACGTCAAGGTCACGGCGGGCATTCACGGCGGTTGCATGCGGCTGCTCGGCGCCAAGTCGGCCGGGGCGACCAGCCTGGAAGCGCTGAAGGGCAAGGTGATTGCGGTGAGCGACCAGGCCTCGCCGGCCAAGAACTTCTTCAGCCTGCTGCTCGCCAAGCGCGGCATCGATCCCGAGCGCGAGGTCGAGTGGCGGGTCTATCCGATGGACCTTCTCGCCCTCGCGGTCGAGAAGGGCGAGGCCCAGGCGCTCGCCGACGGCGATCCGCGCACCTTCCTGTGGGCGAAGGACACCCGCCTGACCGAGGTCGCCAACAACCTCTCGGCCGAGTACCACGACCGCACCTGCTGCATCCTGGCGCTGCGCGGCTCGCTGGTGCGCGACGAGCGCCCGGTGGCGGCGTCCCTCACCCGGGCGCTGCTCGAGGCCGGCACCAGGGTCGCGCACGATCCCGACTACGCCGCCAAGGTCTATGCCGGCTACGGCGGCAAGGGCTCGGTGGATGAGCTCGCCGCGATGCTGCGCAGCCACACCCATCACCACCATCCCCTCGGGGCCGAGCTCAAGCAGCAGATCGCGGCCTACGTCGACGAGCTGAAGACCGTGAAGGTGATCCGCGCCCGCACCGACGCGAGGCAGTTCGCCGAGCGCGTCTACGCCGACGTCCTGAGCTGAGGCGGCGCCCATGAACGATATCGCGCTTCCCCGCGCGGACGGCGCCGTCCGGCGCCCCGCCTTCCTGCCGGCGCCCGCCTCGGTCGCGGCCTCCGCCGCCTGGATCGGGCTCTCCGCCCTCGTGGCCCTGCCGCCCGACCTCGGGGATTTCGGCCTCACTCGCGAGCTTGCCGTCGGCCTTGCCGGGTCCGGGGCCGTGATCCTGGCCGCAGGCTTCCTGCGGCCGGGCGAGACCGGCCTCGTCCGGCGGATTCAGGGCTGGTCGCCCTGGCTGATCGTGCTCGCCGCCCTGCTTGGTCTGTGGGAGGTGGCGACCGCCAAGCGCGCCTGGCTGCCGATGCCGTTCTTCCCGCCGCCGCAGGCGATCCTGGAGGTCTTCGTCGAGGATTACGCGCGGCTCGCCGACAGCGTCTGGCATTCCCTGAGGCTGCTGGCCGGCGGCTACGCCCTCGGGGCGCTCGCCGGCTTCACCCTCGGCGTCGCGGTCGGTTGGTCGCGGAATGTGGGCTACTGGGTGCATCCGGTGCTGCGCTTCGTCGGTCCGCTGCCGGCCACCGCCTGGCTGCCGCTCGCCTTCTTCGTCTTCCCGTCGAGCGGCTCGGCCTCGACCTTCCTCGTCGCGCTCGCCACCGGCTTTCCCGTCACGGTGCTGACCTGGTCGGGCATCGCCGGGGTCAACAAGGCCTATTACGACGTCGCCCGGACGCTGGGCGCCCGCGAGGGATTCCTGATCCTCCGGGTGGCGATCCCCGCGGCCCTGCCGCACGTCTTCGTCGGGCTGTTCATGGGGCTCGGCAGCTCCTTCGCGGTGCTCGTCGTGGCCGAGATGCTCGGCGTGAAGGCCGGCCTCGGCTGGTACCTGCAATGGGCGCAAGGATGGGCGGCCTATGCCAACATGTACGCGGCGCTCGCCGTGATGGCGCTCGCCTGCTCGGGCCTGATCACCCTGCTGTTCCGGGTGCGCGACCGTCTCCTGTCCTGGCAGAAGGGCCTCGTGCAATGGTAGCCGGCCTGATCGCCCGATCCGAAGCGCCCGCTCTCGTCCCCGCGGAAGCTCCCGCCGGCGGCGCCGCCCTATCGCTGCGCGACGTGCACCATGCCTTCGCGCTGAAGAAGGCGCCGCTCCCGGTCCTCGACGGCGTCTCGTTCGACGTCGAACCCGGCGCCTTCGTGGCCCTGCTCGGACCGTCGGGCTGCGGGAAGTCGACGCTGCTGCGCCTCGTCGCCGGGCTCGAGCCGCCGAACGAAGGGCGGATCAGCGTCGACGGCGCCCCGTTGCAGGGCCCCCATCCCTCCCGCGGCCTCGTGTTCCAGGACCCGACGCTCTATCCCTGGCGCAGCGTTCTGGGAAACGTCGCGGTCGGGCCGGAGGCCCGCGGGCGCGCCCGGGCGGAACGCGACAGGGTGGAGGAGGCGCTGGCCCTCGTCGGGCTGTCGGGCTTCGCCGACGCCTTTCCGCATCAGCTCTCGGGCGGCATGGCGCAGCGGGTGGCGCTGGCCCGCGCCCTCGTCAACGCGCCGCCGCTGCTTCTCCTCGACGAGCCGCTCGGCAAGCTCGATTCGCTCACCCGCCTGACGATGCAGGCCGAACTGGTGCGGCTGTGGCAGGACAAGGGCTTCACCGCGCTGCTCGTCACCCACGACGTCGAGGAAGCCCTGATGCTCGCTCAGCGCATCCTGGTCTTCTCGGACCGACCGGCCCGCATCCGGGCCGACATACCTTGCGACCGGCCCTATCCGCGCCACCGCGAGGACCCGGGTGTGGTCGCCGACCGACGCGCTATCCTGGATCTTCTCGGAACCGCCTGAGGCGTTCCTATCGATCCAACTTGTAGGGTGTCCGCTTTCGACCGCGCCGCAGGGCCTCCCGGCGGGCAGCGCGATCCAGGCCACGTTTCCCGAGGGTTGCCACCACGGAGTGAACATGGGCCCTGCAGAGCCCTGGAATCCGTGCTCTTGGCACGGGGTTGGACATCTAACCAGTGGAATCGCGCACGATGGTTTATCCGTGCCAACAGATGCTCCCCCCGTGCGCCCAACTTCTCCTTAGCCCAAGGGCTGATACCTTCCTTGGACTTCTAGCTCATGCGGCGACAACCTTGGGTGTACGTGGAGACACAGGAAACTCGCTCCACTCGCATCCGTCTAGGCTGCGACCACCGGATTTCGGGCGGAAACCGCCCCATTGCTTGAAGAAGAACACCAGACCGGCTGCGACACGTTGATTTCGGATCTCGCGGACCCAAGCGGCTTCGATAGACCGGGCTCGGGGACCGCTATCACCGTCCACTATAACCCAGTGGATGCCATCGAGGTCGAGCCGGCCGACGGGGCCGATCAAGGGCTCAATGGACAGGAACCGGGTACCAGCGGGCGCCTGGCACAGGTGGCGGATGCGGGAGGTCCTCGCACCATCCTCTACCGACACGCTGCACCAGATATGCGCAGGCCCCTGCTTGAGCCGCACCGTTGGCGGAGGAAGTCCCGCATGAGGGAGGAGCGCTCCGTCAGGACCTGGAATGTGTGCCAGTGAGCCCGCTCCATCGTATCGAAGACGCGTGCGACGAACTCCTCGGACACCTCCTTGTGGAACAGGTCCGGCATGGAGTTCACAAAGATCATGCGCGGCTCCCGCTACGCCATCGGTTGATCCAGCCGCGCTGGGCGAAGGGCCAGGTCAAATCCCGCTTCGAACGGATGGCCAGGCACGCCGCGGAAGCGCTCGGAGAAACGCTCAGCGTAGCAGTTGTCGCAGCCGGGGCCGATCTTGGTGCAGCCCGTTACTGGGTTCCAAATCGCATCGGTTCACTCGATGGCGGTTACATCGGCCATGCTCGAAAACCTATCACCCGTCAGGACCGCATGCGACACCACGAGGCGTCGCGCGCCCAACTTCGGGCATGATCGGGACCGGCGAAGCGAGGAAATCTACCGTTCCTTCGATGCAGAGCTATTTTGGATGAGCGTGGTACGCTGGTGGTACGCTCGGTTTCTAGCGTACAACGACCCCTTGCTAAGAGCGCCTAACAGAACCGGTCGATCTGGTGGATGGTGATGAGGCTGGCCTGGAGGAACGTGAAGGCTTCGTAGATGTCGGCGCGGCGTTCGTAGCGGACGGGCAATCGGCGGGCTCGGTTGAACCAGGCATGGCTGCGCTCGACCACCCAGCGATGCCGCCCGAGCCTG
>NZ_JBSNCC010000030.1:0-43460 GCF_053764715.1 Methylobacterium sp. Gmos1
CTTCGTCGCGTTGACGGTCATCACGCGGGTGATGCGGAGATCGTCCTGCGCGAGGTAGACGTCGAAGTCGTAAGACCCGGGCGACCACGACCCGCCTGCGGTGCCGTTGGCGGCGTTGGCCGGCGGGGTCGGCTGGTCGCGCCAGGTGCAGAAGTCCTCCAGCACCACCCCCTCCACTGGAAGTGGGTTCTGGCCGCCGATGACGATACCGCGGCCGGGGTGGTCGAAGAACAGGTAGCTGCCGGCACCGGGGCTGAAGCTGTTCCCGGTCGTGTACGGGGCGCAGTAGTCGCCCGTGAGCTTGGCGTGCCCGTCGATTGCTAGGGGGGACGCCGCACGGCGCATCTTGCCCGCGGCCGAAGCCGGCATGGTCACGGCCCGGCCGGTCGCGACGGACCAGTTGAGCGCGAACTGAAGACGCGGAGCGACATCGGTGCCGACCCCGGTCTTGCCGGGGCTGTCGGCGATGGCGCCCCACAGGAGGACCGAGACCGGCCCCTGGCTGTCGAGATCGGCCAGCCAGCAGCCGCCAACCGTGCGCGGAACCTGCGAGCCGCCGTCGCCCGCGCCGCTGTTGAGGGAGCACGGGCTGGACGAAAATGTGTAGCTGGCTTGCCCACCATCGCCGGGCGTGGCGTAGCCGTCGCGCAAGACCCGCTTGAACGGCAGGACGACGCCGCTCAGTTCCGTCGTGCTCGCTACGCGGAACTGAGCGGCCCCGAACAGGACACTACCGGTCGCACTGATGCCGCCGAACCCGTTCGGGGCGAAGGTGTTCGCAGACAGGTCGTCCGTCGGCCGCAGCACCTTGGTCCAGATCTGCCCCTGGAGCACGCACGGCACGCGGGGGCCGCTCGTGCCGGAGGCGTAACAGAGACCCTGTGAGAGCGGGCCGGCGGGCGAGAGGCCGTCGGCGTGGGCCGCTGCCACGCCGAAAAGCGCGGCCAGGACGGACAGGATCAGGGAGAGGCGGCGCATCAGACGACGCTCCAGATATTGTCAAGGAGCCCACGGCGAAGGCGCACGAACGGGATGGATCCGTCGAACAGAATTCGGTTGTCGCCATAGGGCGGGATCGTGTCACCTGATCCTGCAAGCGGGATCAGGGACAGCGTCAGGCTGGGGCTGGTAATGCGCTTCTCGTCGATGATCACGAGATCCTGGCCGTAGGGGTAGCCGTCCACGTCCGGTAGTGACCAAGTCCGCGAGGCGGTGATTTGCGGGATCACGACGTGCACCGCGCCCTGGGGGATCGGGAAGTCGGCATCGGGGCCAACGATGCCGCCAAGCGAGGCTTTCGCCGCGAGATGGTCGGGCAGGATCTTCTCTTCCGTATCGCCCGTCTGTGCGAAGGCGACGAAGGGCACAGCAGCCGATAGTGCATTTTCGATTGGCGTGGCATGCTGGCTGCCGTCGGCCTGCTTGATCGAAATAGTCGATCCCGAACTCATGGCGAAACCTGCGGGGGATAGAGTTTCACCATCCGCTCGCCGACCGCGTCGACATCGCGATACCATTGCCCGCCCACGGGCACTTGGGATGTATCGGTCGGAAGAGGCGGCAGAGCGTTGAGCGCAGCGTTCATGAATGCCCGCAACGCGGCGTTATTGTCCACGGGTATCAGCACCAGCGGGGAGCTCGGATCGTAAAACTCGGCGTCTCCGGGCTGGTAGACGATCGAACCGCCCGTGGTTGACTGGCCGATTAGCTGCCGCCAACCACTCGTCGGCGGGTTGGCCGTGCAGATGCCGCCCGGGCCTATCCAGAGGCGCTGACCGTCGCCGAACACGCCCACAACGCCTGTGATCGGCCCCAGCAAGGTGATCGACGCGAGGGAGCCCGCAGGCGTCGGCAGCAGCACGAGTCCGGCGAGCTTGCCGCAGTGGGCAGGGTTCGAGGGGTCGGCCGGCGACACGGTCCCGTTCCCGTTGTCGACTACGTTGATGCTCGCGCCGATGTCTGTGGCAGCGAGCAGCTGCAGGACCGTTCCGGCGCCATCGGCGCCATCGCGACCCTTGAGAGAGGCGAGGAAGGTGGCCCGGTCGCCGGAATTCCCGGCCGCGAGCCACACCTGATAGGCATCCTGGCCGGTCAGCCCCGGCTGTCCCGCGGTCGGTAGAACGAATGGTGCGCCAGTCGACGTACTCGAGGCATAAGCCATGCGGACCTCAGGGCAGATAGGCCACGCCGTCGACATGCTCGAGATTGCCGAAAAGGCAGCTCTTGCGGCGGCCGTCGGCGAGGGCGAGCAGTTCGTAGACGTAGGCGCCAGGCGGAAACCGCGTTGGCGCCATCATGGGGGCGAGGACAAGGAGGGTCGGCAGGCCGCTGCCGCGGCCCGGAATCAACGTCTGCAGGGTGCCGCCCGGCGGGAGCGATGTGGCCTCAAGGGTCACCACCGGCGACGTCTGGTTCTGGCGGACCTGCAGGACGTAGTCGATCCCGGTGTCATCGAGCAGCTGCGGCGTGGGCTGGACACCCCAGGAGTCGCCGGCCACGAACGGCACGTTGTCCGGTGTGAGCGTGAGGGTCAGGCCGCCAACCGTCACTGGTGCGCCCGCCATCCCACGCCCGATCAATGCGCCGTTGCCACCCGTGACGCTGAACAGGGCGACGCCGCCGGTGGTGCTCGTCACGGTGACGAGATGCGGGTCGAGGCTGGCGTATGCCGCGACGTCCGAGACCACGAGTGTTCCGGTGCCGACGTTCGTCACGCCGGCGACGATGGCAGCCGGCCCGGCTCGGACGATCGGCAGCGGATCAGTCCAGTCCTCGCTCGCCGACGTGCGCAGGTCGAGCCTGCGCGGTTGGATCAGGAGGATGTTCGTCGGCACGGATCAGGCCTGGATCTGCGAGGCCGTGACGAACAGGGCGTCAATTGCCGCTGCGTCGAGGCCGAGGGCGGTCCCGATTTCGGCGACATAGGAGTTCGCCCGCTGCCAGGTGCGCGCGTCGGTGAACCAGATCTCGACCTCGCCGCCCGCTTGCTCGACGGCGGCCTTGACGGCCGCCAGGTGTCCGGCGCGGCTCAATGCGATCTTGGCCTGCGCGGACGTGACCTCGGTCACGGCGGCCGGGGCGGGCGGCGGCGGCGGCTGGAAGTCCCCATGGTCGACCAGCCAGCCCTCCGCCACGTCGGGGTGGGCGGAGACGCTGAGCAGCGCCCAGCCTGCCGGTAGCGGGTCAGGCAGGTTCGGGCGGGCCTCGAAGAGCTGGTGGACGCGGTCATCCACGCAGAGGGCGTAGGCGTAGGGCATGAGACGATCCGATCAGTAGCGGGCGATGACGAGGCCGGAGGCGCCTGGACCACCGATCGAGCCGTTGCCGGTGACGTTGTTGCCGGCCGAGCCAGCGCCGCCGCCGGCCGGGAATGAGCCGCCGTTGCCGGCCGCACCGAAATTCGGCGGAGTCGTCGAGGAGTTGTAGGCGGACCCGCCGGAGCCACCGATGAAGGTGTTGGTGCTGCCGACGTTGTACGGCAGCCCCCCGATGTAGCCGGGACGGGAGACCAGCCCCCCGGATCCGGTGCCCCCCGGGCCGTTCGCGGCCGGCCCGCCCGTGGAGCCGCCGCCACCGGTGCCGCCCCCGGCCACGATCGTGGCGCTGCTGCCATCGGGCTTGATGTAGGTGACCGACGACAAGGCGCCGTTGCCGCCGTTGCTGCCGGCCGCCGAGCCCCCAGAGCCACCACCCCCGACGACGATCGTGAGCGCGGACCCGGCGCGACAGGCATACGAGCCGGCCTCGTAGTCCCCGCCGCCGCCGCCAGCTGCGGCAGCTGTCGTACCGTTCCCCGTGGCTCCGCCGCCGCCCCCGCCGCCGCCCCAGGTCTCGACAGCGAACGTGGACACATCGGCCGGCAGCGTCAGGGTGTAGGTCCCCGGGCTGTTGTAGACCGCGGTGCGGCCGCCGACGACGAGACGGCTGCCGAAAATGTTGGTGATGACGGTCGAGGAGACCTCGGACGACGATTGACCCAAACGGCGCAGAACGCCGTTCAGGAACACGGCGAGGAACGGCCGGCCAGCCGGCCCGTCACCCGACGACGGATCCGCGCCGTCGTTTCGTTTGAGGGGAATCGCCCCGAAGCTCTGGATGCTGACGGTGGTCGGGCCGGTGATGTCGGCCGCCGGCACGATCTCGAACACCTGATAGTTGGCGAGCGCGCTGATGGGAGGGCTTAACGCGGGGATCGTGATGACGTTCGGGGTGCTGCTGGTATCGGCTCCGGCGTGGACCAGCGACGTCTGAGGTACTGCGGCGCCGGTCATGACCGACAGCCAGCCCGCCGCCGTCCCGCCGTCTGGATTGGTCAGGTTGCCGTCGACCATGTTGAGCCAGGCGAGGCCAGCTGTGGTCGAGGAGAGCAGCGCGCCGCGCGGGTAACCACCGATCTTGCTGGCGAATGTGCCGTCCCAGAGGTTCAGGCCGCCGGCCGCCTGCCAACGCGCCCACAGGGTCAGCAGCTTGAGGATGCCGTTGATGTCCTGCCCGAACGGTGGAACGCCGCCGGAATCGACCGGCAGGAAGCACAGCGGGGGAAAGCCGTCCTGCAAGCTGGCTGCGCCGTTAACGATGCCGATCTGCGAGCCTTCCGGGATGTCACGGATGTAGCTCGGCCCGGCCCCGTTGGCGAACGGGATCGGGAACTTGGCAGGAACCTGCGACTGCTGCATCTCGCTACCTCGGGATGATGGCGACGGAGGCTGCCACGCCGGTAGGCGTCGGCAGGACGCCGCTCTGCTGGACGATCGCGAGCTCGACCGGGGTCAGGGCGAACTCGAAGGTGTAGATGATGGCCATGTGCGGATTGGGCTGGCCGGCGTAGAAGGGAGCACACTTGGCGCTCAGAGAGGGCGCCGAGGTGCCGACGCCGCCGCCGTAGAGGGGCGCGGTGTTCAGGGCCTCGTCGCCTGGCCTGGCTTCGGCGAAGCCCAGGTACGGGCCCGGGTAGTCAACGAGGGTGTTCAGCCCGCGGATGTAGTTCGGCCGGACCGATGCCGCCTCGGCGAACCCGAAATAGCTGTCCGGCACCCGCTCCTTGACATAGGCGTTGCCGCGCCCCGGAAAGATCCGCCGAAGGATCGCGTTGATGGCCGGGATCGACCCGCCGCAGATGTTCGCCGCGGCCTTGGCGTAGATCAGCCGGCGGTAGGCCTCCGTGCCGAGCCGAAAATTCTGGGTCGTGACCGCTCCGTCGTAGAACGGGCCGTATTCCGCCGACGTCTCATCCGTGGCCTGCTGGATCGGGCTCGCCGGCATGAACGTGCCGTAGCCGTAGGGCTCCGACCCGGGCTGCGCCTCGGCGAACCCGAGACAGGCGCCGTAGGTCAGCAGGGCGTCGTTGAAAGTCGTGATCGTGCCGTCGCCCTGGACCGCCGCCTCGGCAAAGCCGAAGAACCGGCTCGTGACGACCTGCAGCACCCGGTTGACGCCGACGATCCGACCCCAGATGTCGAGCCCATAACCCTCTGCGGTGTCGAGATCGCGGACGCGCTGGAAAAAATCGTCGAGGTTGGGCCGCTGGTCGAGCGCGGCCGCCTCGCTCTCAAGGATCCCAGTCAGGATCGGGCTGTTCGCGAACTGGCTGAGGATCGTCGTCCAGACGTCGAGCTGTTCGGTGACGGGTAGCTGACCGCCCGGGGCGCTGCTCCGGTCGTGCTGTGGGGGGTAGGCGGGCCCGGTCATACCAGCGCGACGACGATGTTCGCGGCTGAGAGCGAGGGCACCTGGTCGATCCCGACCGGGACACGGAACTGGTCAGGACGTGCGGCGTAGAGCCGGCGCGAGGTGATGGCGCTGTTGGGTGCGGATAGCGTGTAGGTGCCCGTGCCGCCGGTGCCGGTGGCGAACGACGCGACCATGGTGCCTGGCAGCACCACGCCGTTGTCGTCGAGGATCGTCTGGCCGACCTCGAGCGCGCCCGAGCCCGAGCCGACGGCCGTAACCTGCAACGCCGTTCCGTCGAGCGCGCCCATGAAGGTCGCGTCGGGCACGGTCGAAGCGCCGATGCGCAGCGAGACGATGCGCGCCCACGGCCCGAGGGCCTGAACCGGATCGTAGTAGCGGCTCGCCAGGATCTCGGCGCCGATGCGCGCGCGCGGCCCGCCACCTTCCGCATCCGCGGCGCGGCACCAGCCTTCCGCGAGTGGGTCGCGATCCTCGGCGGCACGATCGAGAAATTGCCGGACAACGCCTTCGCCGAGTCGGGCACGAACGTCAGTACGGTGCTGGTGGTGGTCGACATGCCGGGAGGCGGAGCGTGAAGCGCCGCGAGCCCGCGCCGCCGGCGGACTTGCCGGACGATCCGGTCATCCTCGCCGGGATGATCGAGCGCAGCCTGAAGGTCGCGCTCCGGACCATCGCCGACCTGCGCGCCGAACTCGCGCCGCCGCCGCGGCCTGCCGCCGCGCAGCAGCAACTCAGCCTCCTGGAGCCCCGCCCGTGATGACCGACGCCGCCACGCCGACGAAGCGGCGCGCCAAGCGCCCCGACGAGATGTCCCGGTTCCGGGAGTGGCTGACTCGCAACGGCGCAGAAGTGCTAGCGCCGACGAACCCCTACGAGATCGTCCGCTTCCGCGGCGATCAGGGCGTGTCGATCGTCTACCGGAGCGACACGAAGCCGATCTCCCGGATGACAGGGCAGGCCGCTGAGGCGCTGGCGACCTTCCGGGCGCACGGCACCATGCGGTTTGTCGACCGCGGCCGGACCGTCATCGCCCGGGCCGAGCCCCTGGTGCGCGCCCTCGTCGAGCGTGACGGCGCCACCTGCTTCTACTGCGACGAGATGTTCACCGACGCGCTGCCGCCGACCCGTGAGCACCTGCTGAGCCGCACCCACGGCGGCCCGGACCACATCGCGAACCAGGCACTCGCCTGCGAACCCTGCAACCGCCTCGCCGGCCACCTCTCGCTCGTCGAGAAGATTCGGCTGCGTGACCGCCTTCGTGCCGAGAGGAGCGCATCATGAGCCGCACCGACCGCCAGGCCGCGACCGCGGCCGTCATGATGGGGCTCGGTGCCCCGATGCCCTGGTGGCCCCAGACCAGCAGCGGCCACCTCATCTCCGACGCGCAGGGCCAGCCCCTGTTCCTCGTTCTCCCGGCCGCCGGGCGGGATCAGGCGGCGCTCGCCCGGACGATCTCGCGCATCCTTAACGAGGCTGCGGGCGAGCCCGAGGCCGGCGTCGCCGCGCCCCTCGACCCGGATCACCTCGACGCGGTGCGCGAGGAGAGTGCGCGGTGCGGGCGGCAGATGGGGCGGCGGGTTGGGGGTGGGCGGTGAAGATTGTCCCGCACATCTCCGGCTTGGTCTCGGGCGCCGGCCTCTACACCATGCCGGCCGCGACCTACCACGCGGACCCGAGCCCGGCGCCAAGCCTGTCGTCGGGAATCGCCCGCACGCTGCTCGACGAGACGCCGCGACACGCCTTCCAGAAGCATCCCCGGCTCGGCGGGACTGCAGAGGATGCCCGCAGCCGCAAGCTCGACCTCGGATCGGTCGCGCATGCCATCCTCACAGGCGAGGGCCGCGACGTGGTCGTGGTCGAAGCCGACGCCTACACCAACAAGGCCGCACGCGAGGCGCGTGACGAGGCGATTGAGGCCGGACACACGCCGGTCCTGCGCAACGATCTGCGGAAGGCCAAGCGTATGGTCTCCGCCGTCCAGGCGCGGCTCGCCGAGACGCAGGGTGCGGAGCGAGCCTTTGTCCAAGGCTACGCCGAGACGGCGCTGGTCTGGCGCGACCGGATCGGCATCTGGGGCCGGGCGATGCTGGACTGGTGGGGCCCTGACTCCACCGAGATCTGGGACCTGAAGACCACCTCCGGCGGCCTGTCCGATCGCGCCATCGCCGCGCGCATCGCCGACGGCCTCGACATCCAGGAGCACTGGTACCGGCGCGGCCTCGCACGCCTCAACCCCGATCTCGCCGGCCGCCTGCGTTTCCGCTTCGTCTTCGTCGAGACGGCCGAGCCGTTCGAGTGCCGCGTCATCGAGCTCACGGGGCACCAGCGCTGGCTCGGCGAGCGCAAGGCGGTGACCGCGGCCGTCCTGTTCCGTCGCGGCCTGACCACCGGCCAGTGGCCCGGCTACCCGGCGGAGATCGCTCGCGTCGAGAGCCCCGACTGGGTCGCCCGGCAGTGGGAAGCCCGCGAACTGAGCGACCCGCTGCTGCGTGACCTCGGCGCCGAGCTGACCCTCGCCCATTCCCCCGACCAGCCCGACACGGAGATCGCCGCGTGACCGAGAAGTTCACACGCACGTTCGAGGACCGCGAAGCCGTGCGCCAGCAGGTACCGCTTCTCGTCGGCCTGTTCGGGCCGTCGGGATCAGGCAAGACTTTCTCAGCCCTTCGGCTCGCCCAGGGCATCCAGCAGGTTGCCGGCGGCGACATCTTCGTGATCGACACGGAGAGCAAGCGGGCGCTGCACTACGCCGACCGGTTCAAGTTCCGGCACGTCGAGTTCGGCGCCCCGTTCGGCTCCCTCGATTACCTCGCTGCGCTGAAATACTGCGTCGGCCGCGGCGCCAAGACGATCATCGTGGACTCAATGAGCCACGAGCACGAGGGCGTCGGCGGTTACCTGATGACACAGGAAGCCGAGCTCGACCGAATCGCCGGCAGCGACGAGGGCAAGCGGCAGCGCGCGACCTACTCGGCCTGGATCGTGCCCGCGAAGCAGCGGCGCCAGTTCATCAACGGCGTGCTGCAGCTCAACGCCAACTTCGTCTTTTGCTTCCGCGCGAAGGACAAGCTGAAGGTGAAGGGCGGGCGCCCGGAAGAGCTCGGCTACATGCCGATCGCCGGCGAGGAGTTCCTGTTCGAGATGACCGTCAACGCCCTACTGCTGCCGGGCGCGGGCGGGGTGCCAACCTGGCAGACCAACATGCCGGGCGAGCGCAAGATGCTGAAGCTGCCCGAGCAGTTCCGCGACCTGCTGCTGCGCAACCGCCGGCCGCTCGACGAGGAGATCGGCCGCAACCTCGCGCAGTGGGCTCGGGGCGGGTCGATCGACCAGCAGGTCGGCGACAGCGACCGGCCAGAGACGGGCGGCGATCAACCTGCCGAGCCGAAGCTGTTCGCTGTTGCGCGTGAGAAGGCGCGGGCCGGCCGCGACACGTTCGAGGTGTGGCGGCAGCGGCTGAGCGAGAAGCAGGATGCCTCGCTCGCCGAGATCCGGGACGAGCTCTACCGCCTGATCTTCGAGGCGGACGGCGAGGAGACCGACGCCGAGTTCGTCGACGAGGCTGCCGACGAAGCGCCCCCGCCCGCCGACGACTTCCCCGGCAACGACGCCATCCAGGAGACCACGCGCCGCGGCCGTGGGCGCTCTGGCGGAGAGGGCTGACCGATGCGCCGCCTCCGCCGCGAGAAGCCCGGCAGCCCCGCCTACCGCCAGATCTGGCGCATCGTCGACGGCGCCGTAGCCCAGGCCCTCGACGCCCACCCCGAATACCTCGCCCCCGGCGCTCGCGTCAGGACGGTGCGCAACAGCATCGTCAAGCGCGTCACGGGGGCGATCACCGGCCACGCCGCCCAGGCGGCGCGGGTCCGCTCCGAGGCAAGCAACCCGGCGGACGTCATGAGGCGGGGCTGCTGACTAACAGCCCGCCAGGGCGCCCTTCAGTCGGCGCCCTCGGTCCTCGTTTCCGCGAGGACTCCTGCGGGAGGGGCGAGCCACCGACCCTCCCGCGCACCATTCCCGCCAGCCAGAGGAGCCCATCGTGAGCAGCACCGTGCGCAACCGCATGATCGGAGCCAGGATCAGGCTGGCCCGCAAAAAACGCGGGATCACGATCCGCGAGTTGGCGAACGTCCTCGACGTGTCTCCGATCACCGTCTCGCAATACGAGCTCGGCGAGCAAGCCGTGTCGAGGCCTCGCCTTGAGCAGATCGCTAAGGCGGTCGCCGTGCCGGTCCGCGATCTCACTGCCCGACTGCCCCTCACCGACATGTCCGACGACGAGGTGGAGATGGTGCAGCTGCTCCGCGCTCTGCCGGCCAATGGTCGAGCACACTTCTGCAGCCTCGTGGGGGGTGGGTGGCATGAGCCTCTTCCATCCCCTCGTCAGCTTCGATGCAATCAGCCTTGAGGAACTGAACCGCTGCCTTGTCGCCTGGGAGCACAAGATGGGCCCCTGGCGGCGGCCGGCATACGGTGTCGAGTGGTTCCACGGCTTGCGCTTCAACGGCGAGCTCGTGGCGGTCCTCGCCGCCGCCCGTCTTATCGGGGCCACCGCCGGTGGCTTCACCCGGTCTGAGGCATTCGAGCTCGGGCGTGTGTGCGCGGGGCGTCCGAACACCAACACCGCAGCGCTGAGGCTGTGGCGAGAGACGGTGTTCCCCGCCCTGTGCGCCGCGCACGGTTTCCGGTGGGCGATCTCCTACCAGGATCGGCGACTACACACGGGCGGCCTCTACAAGTGGGACGGCTGGGTGTGGCTCGGCCAATCCAGCAGTGGAACCGACGCGCGCAGCGGCGTCGTCGGCCGGCCGAAAAACATCTGGGGCTGGTGCATCAACCCCGCCGAAATGTCCGCCGTTGCGACTGAACGCGCCAAGCTGAGGGTCGCAGCATGACCCTCCGCGCCCAGACCCTCCACGACCCGTATTTGGTCGGAAATGGCCGCTGGTGCTCGTCCTGCTGCACGCTGGCGTCCGCGAACTCCTCTATTCGGCCGACAGCATGGCGTGGTCATTCGCAGCCCGACGGCAGGGCCGGAACGGCAACGACCCCGCCGAGGCCCACCGCTTCGTGGAGCGTGTCATGGCCGCTGCCAACCGCGCCTTTGAGCCCTGGCAGATCCCCCTTCCGCTTCTCAGGAGCGCCGCATGATCCCGCGCACCGCCGCCGAGGCGGCAGACCTTCGGCGCTGTCGCGAGCGGCAGGCCGTCGTCGCGCGCCAGCAAGTCGAGCATCACGTTGCCATGCAACGGATCTGGTTCGAGCGGGCCGCGGCTTTTGAAGCCGAGGCCCTGGCCGCGCCATGCGACGAGCCCGCGAAGCGTGAAGACGCGATAGCGGCTGAGGGACGTAGTCCGGCCGGCGCGGTCGGCGAAGCCGAGGCGCACGACCTGAAAGCGCTACAGGCTGAGAACGAGAGGCTGAAGGCCAACCTGCGTGACGCCATCGCTGCTCAGCTGCAAGCCAGCGAGAACGCGGCTGATCGTGAAGCGCACATCGAAGAACTCACCACCGCCCTAGCGGAGAGCGAGCGCAAGCGGGGGGAGGCTATTGAGGCGCTGAAGCCGTTCGCTGACTTCGCGCAGGATCTCACGGACACGCACCCGGGCTGGGATCACGATGCCTTCCCGCTGTTCGTGGCGGAGGACGTGGAACTGACGCTGGCGCCGTTCCGGGCGGCGCACTTGTTTCTCTCCGCCCTGATCGCCCGAGAGGAGGCCGAGCATGGCCGGTGACACTCGCCAAGAGATCCTTGACACATTCTACCACCAGCAAGGACCATGCTGCGCCGGCTGCGATTGGTGGCACTCCATCAGCGCGCTTGTCGGAGAATGTCACCGGAGTGCAATGGTTTCCGGTCACGACCGGATGATCGCGCTCGGCATTGATTATTCGTCGCTGGCTTTCGGCGCCGGCCATGTAGTTACCAAGCGCGAACACGTCTGCGGCGACTTCAAGGACGAGTTCGACTGGACCAGCCTGCCGCTGCCATATCGGAAACGGGTCGGCGCACTCGCTGAGCGAACCGCTATTCGTGCGCTCATTGACACCCTGAAGCTCGCCCCCACCCCGAGCCAATCAAGAGGGGAGCGGCCGTGAGGCGCTTGATCTTCCCGGCGCTGCTGCTCGCCATCGTCATCGCAGCCTTCGTTGGCGAGCGGCTGTATCGCGCGGATCCGATCGTCATGCTGCGGGAGACCATCGGCGACCCTTGCGACGGGTATCGCCTCGCGTCTGAGAGCGCATACAAACGAATTGCGCTGGATCTTGTCTTCCCGACATTACAGGCCAACAGCGTTTTTTTCTTAGATGCTACACAAGAAAGGGTCGATCGACAGCTAGAACGTATCGCAGATCTGCGCTCTAATTATCTGCCGCATATTAAGGATAAATGCGTCGCCTTACATGCCGCTGGCTATATTAATTACTACGAATACGAAGCGAAATCGGCGATGGCAAAAAGGGCCGACTTCATTGCCAGGAGTGAGCGCCTTCAAAAAAAGTCAAAACAAGAAGATGAGGAGGCTAGATCGCTACGGTCAGCAATCGCAGCAAAAACAGGCGAAATGGAGGCCCCTCGTGACCGATAGCACCAAGGCAGGGCTGCGCGAGGACGCGGCCGACCTTCCATCGCCGTGCCAATGGGGCGGCGGCAACGACGTGATCTGGTGCTCAACGTGCCTCGCCGAATACGCCTATGCAAAGGGCGAGAAGCGACCTGAGTGCCCCCGCGCCCGCGCCTCCGGTATCCCTGTCGAGGGAGGTGGCGAGCGATGAGCGGCCTCCCCGACTACGACCGCGGCTATCGCGATGGCCTCCGGGCAGCTGTGACTTGGCTCGCCGAGAGAGCCGGCACCATGGCCGATCCGCACGCGCGAGCCGTGCTCAACAGCGCGTCAACCAACCTGGGCTGGGCCGCCAATCGGGATGAGATCCCGAGCAAGGCCCGAGCCCGCCCCACACCGCCGGTCAGAACAGAAGGGGAGGGGTAGATGCCGCGTGCCGCGCAGACCGCGGAGCCCGAGATCACGAAGACCACGCCGCTGCGGCTGGCCGACGCGGCGCGCCTTGCGTTCCCGGCGGGCGGTATGACCGCGGCAGGGCTTCGCCGCGAGGCCGCCCGAGGACGCCTTGCCATCGAGCGGATGGCGGGGAAGGATTTCACCACGCTCGCCGCCATCGAGCGGATGAGGTCGCTATGCCACGTCCCGCCAAAGGCCCCCGTCTCTACCTCGTCCCCGCGCGTCGCGACGCCGCCGGCCGCATCACCCGCGCCGCTCGATGGGTCATCCGAGACGGCGCCAAGATGCACCCCACAGGATGCGGCGAGAGCGACATTGCAGGCGCTCATCAAGCCCTCGCCGATTACCTCCGTGCGGCCCACAGGCCGGCGCGCAGCCAACGTGGTCTCGATGAAATCTCCCTCTCGGACATCATAAGCATCTACGCGGTCGACCACGTCGCGCACCATCCGGACAAGGTGCGGATCGCCAAGCGCCTCGATCGGGTGCTGGCTTGGTGGGGCGGCAAGACACTGGCCCAGGTCACGGGTGCTACCTGCCGAGCCTACGTGGCGTCCCGGCCATCCCCGGGCGGCGCACGCCGGGACCTGCAAGACTTGTCGGCCGCGATCGGCCACCACCACCGCGAGGGCTACCACCGCGAGCTCGTGAAGGTGGCGCTGCCGAAGAAGGGCGAGGCGCGCGAGCGCTGGTTGTCGCGCTCGGAGGTCGCCCGGCTGGTCTGGACCGCGTGGCGGGCTCGAGAAGGCGATCGTCCGGCGGCAGAGGGCGGCAAGGCCGGCAACACGACGGTCGGCCGCTACACGATGCGCCACCTCGCCCGGTTCATCCTGCTCGCCTACTCGACGGCGAGCCGGCCCGGCGCGGTGCTGACGGCAAGCTGGGAGGTCGCCGCCGGCCGGTCCTACCTCGACCTCGAGCGTGGCGTCTTCTATCGGCTGCGCGAAGGCGCCCAGCAGACCAATAAGCGCCAGCCGCCGGTGAGGCTGGCCCCGTCGATCCTGGCGCACCTCCGCCGCTGGCGCCGGATGGCCGAGGAGGCGCGAGCCGAGGCCGAGCGCTCCGGGCTGCCGGCGGAGGGCGGCCACTACGTCGTCGAGTGGCGCGGCCAGCCGGTAGCGCGGATCAAGGTCGGGTTCGCGAACGCCGTCGCGCTCGCCGGCCTGGGGGAGGGGGTCTCGCCGCACACGCTTCGGCACTCGGCTGTGACACACCTGATGCAGCAGGGCGTGCCGGCCTGGGAGGTCGCAGGGTTCGCCGGCATGGGCGAGGCGGTGCTACGGCGGCACTACGCGCATCACCACCCCGATCACATGGGCGAAGCTGTCGCCGCGATGCGGGGCACACGCTCCCGTCCGGGCCGCTGAAGGGGCTTGCCGGAAGCGCTCGGCCCGGCTACCACGAGTGAGGTTTCTGTCGCCGTTTCTGTCGCCGCCACCGCAGTCAAGACACGGATGTCGCGCTAAGGGATTGAAGACAAAAGCCGAGGGCCTGTAGCTCAATGGTTAGAGCCGACCGCTCATAACGGTCTGGTTGTAGGTTCGAGTCCTACCGGGCCCACCACGATTTCCCCTCTGGCAGCGTCTGTCTCGACGAGAGACGCCGCTGGCGCACTGGTACCGAAACCGGATCGATTACCGCGAGAACCTCCGCTCGGGAGCCTCCCGGCGGGGTCGTCGGCGATGCGTGTACCGGCGCGCGACCAAGCCTTCGCATCGCGAAACGATCAGTCGGGAACCGTATGATCGCGCGCACCATCGTGGTGTCCTCGTGACCGCCGCAGATCGCCGGAGGATGAAACATCGAGATGTGGCCGGTTCAAGGCTGAATGCGCACCACAGGCGAATATAGCATCAGGCAATTCTGTAATATTTACTAGTTGTTGAGTAAACGTTCGCGATTTGGAAATACATTACCCCGATGATAGTTTAAATTCGACGATCGATCGGAAGCGGCCGCTGGAACGAGATGCCGGCGGATCCGGCCGGTGATTCTATCGCGCGTGCAGGGCTTCGATCGACCGATTCTCGACCTCCGGCGCGTCCAGCTCGGCGCGGAGCCCGCGGAGGCGCAGGGTCAGGTGACGTTTCTCGCAGGCGCGTCCGACGGCGTCGGCGAGGCGCTCGGGGGCGAAGGGCTTCTCGATGAAGTCGTAGGCGCCGCGCCGCATCGCCTCGACCGCCATCGGCCCGTCGCCGTGGCCGGTGACGAGCAGGACCGGCAACTCGGGATCGCAGGCCAGCGCCCGCTCCAGCACGGTAAAGCCGTCCATCCGCGGCACGCGCATGTCGGTGACGAGGATGCCGGGGAAGCGGTCGTCGAGGGCGGCGAGGGCCGTCTCCGGATCCGCGAAGGTCGAGACGGCGTAGCCGGCGAGCGTCAGCCACTGGTCCAGCGCCTCGCGCACCATCTCCTCGTCGTCGAGGAACAGGACCCGTTCCGTCTTGTCCGCCATCGCTCAGGCCTCCGCCGCCGGCAGGACGAGGGTCATGACGGCGCCCTGCTCGCCGTTCTCGGCCGTGAGGCTGCCTCCGAGGTCGCGCATGATGAGCGAGGAGAGCGACAGGCCGAGCCCGAGCCCCTCGCCGGCGCCCTTGGTGGTGAAGAAGGGATCGAAGATGTGCGGCATGTGCTCCGGTGCGATGCCGCCGCCGCGATCCGCGACCGCGAGCCGCCAGGACCCGACCGGATCGTCGGCGCAGGCCGGCTCGCGCGAGGCGGTCACGTCGAGCCGGCGTTCGGGCGCGTCGCGCATCGCGTCGAGGGCGTTGACCATCAGGTTGAGGAGCACCTGCTCGAGGCGCACCGGCTCGGCCCGCACCATCGCGTCGGGCGGGATCCGGCACTCGACCGTGACGTTCTCCGCGCGCAGCCGGACCCGCAGGAGGTCGAGGGCGGCCTCGGCGGTCGCGGCGAGGCGTACCGCCTCGCGGTGCTCGGGGCCGGTCTTGCGGGCGAAGTCCTTGAGGTGGCGGATGATCTCGGCGATGCGCTGCGTCACCTCGGTCATGCGCTGAAGGTTGCGGCGCACCGTTGTCTCGTCGCCGCGCTCCAGGAAGACCGCGGTGCTGGCGAGGAAGGTCCGCAAAGCCGCGAGCGGCTGGTTGATCTCGTGGTTGATCGCCGTCGAGATCTGGCCGAGCGCGGCGAGCCGGCCGGCATGGATCAACTCGTCCTGGGTCGCCCGCAGAGCGGCGGTGGCGCGCTCGCGCTCGGCGATCTCGGCGCGCAGGCGCGCATTGGCGTCGCTCAGATCGTGGGTCCGCTCCGCCACCCGCCGCTCCAGGGCGAGCCGCATCGCCTGCTCGCTGCGGAGCCGCTGCCGCTTCTGGCTCGCCGCGGCGAGCGCGAAGGCGAGCGCCAGGAAGGCGATGCCGGTGGCCGCCGCCACCAGGAGCGCCTGGCGAAAGGACGCCGCGGTCGGCGCGACGTACCACAGCGTCCAGCCGAGATCCGGCATCGCGACGTGCTCGACGATGCCGCCCACGCTCCGGCCGCCGGACGGGAGCCGGATCGTCCCGCCGGGATCGCCCCGGCCATCCTCCAGCAGGGGCCCCAGGCTGCTGTCGCCGTATTGCCGGGCCGCCCGGATTCGGTCTGTCTCGGCCGCCACCAGGGGCCGGAACGGCCGGTACTTCCACTCGGGCTCGCTTGCCAGGAAGACGACGCCGGCGGCGTCCGACACCAGGATCTGCTCGCCGGCCCGCCGCCACTCGCCCTGCACCCCTTCGAGGTCGACCTTGATCACCACGACGCCCGAAACCCAGCCGCCCTCCCGGTCGCCGATCCCGCTGCCTTCCCCGGCGACCGCCTTGCCGATGAACAGGCCCGGCTGCCCGGTGGTCGTGCCGACCCCGAAGTAGCGCGAGGTGCCGGTCGCAAGGGCGTCGAGGAAGTAGGGCCGGTAGGCGTAGGAGGAGCCGACGAAGCTGAGGGGCTGGTTCCAGTTGCTCGCGCTCACCGTGAGCCCGTGCGAATCCAGGAGGTAGATCGCGGCGGCATCCGAGATCTGCGCGATGGCCTCGAACTTGGCGTTGACGGTGGCGGCCGCGCCGGGCGCGGCGGTGTCGGCGAGCAGGTCGTGCACCTGGGTGTCGAGGGCGAGCACGCTCGGCAGGTACCGGTAGCGGTCGACCGTCGCGCGCAGGACCGCTTCGGCGATCACGAGGCGCTGGCGCGCCGCGCGCCGGACCTGGTCGTGCCCCGCGGCGAGGGCGAGGAGGAAGACCGCCAGGGTGAGCGCCAGGATCGCCCCCGCCAGCGCCCATCGCCAGGCCCCGGGACCGCCGAGGAGCGCACGCATCCGCGAGCGCGGCGGCGCTGCGGCCCGGGTGGCGGGATCGACCTGGCTCATGGCGGACGCCTTCACCTCACTCGGTAGCTTCTCTCGACCCAATCGGCGACCAGCGCGGTCTGACCGGAGTCGAGCAGCGCCGGGGCGTGCCCGCAATCGGGGAATTCGATGAGGTCCGCCCGGGGGCCCCTCCGCATCATCTGCTGCGCGGTATCGGGCCGCAGCAGGTCGGAGCGCTGGCCGCGCAGCACCAGCGTCGGGCAGCGGATGCGGTCCCAGAACTGCCAGAAGCTGTTGTTGAAGATGCGGCCGGGCCTGAACGCCTCGCCGATGCCGGGATCGAAGTGCGACACCCAGGTGCCCTGTTCGGTCTCGAAGAAGCTGTGCCGTGCCAGATGCTCCCACTGGCCGTCCGTGAGCCGGCCGAACGGCGCGTACACCTCCCGGACGTGGCGCACGGCCGAGGCGAAGTCGGGGTAGCTGCGCGGCGCGGCGCGGACGTCCTCTCCGATCCGGCGCAGGGCCAACCAGGGCAGGTGCGGCCCGATATCGTTGATCACCAGGCTTCGCACCGGCGTCTGCTCCTTGGAGGCCATCAGGACGCCGATGAGCCCGCCGAGCGACGTGCCGATCCAGTCGACCTCGTCGACGCCGAGATGCGCGACGAGCATCGTCATGTCGACGACGTACTGGGGCAGCCCGTAATCGTCGGGGTCCTTCAGGCGGCCGCTGAGGCCGCGTCCTACGAGGTCCGGGCAGACGACCCGCCAGCCCCGGCGCACCAGGCTCTCGGCCAGCACGTCGAAATCGCGGCCCTGCCGGGTCAGCCCGTGGACGCAGACGGCGACCCGCACGGCGTCCAGCGGCCCCCAATCGACGTAGGAGACGGCGTGGAACTCTCCGCGCGCCACACTCAGAAAGCGGCCGGTTCGCATGTCAGATCATCCCGCAGACGCCGTCGCACCGGCCGGTGCGACGGATGCCGGGCCGGCCCGTGAGCGGTCCCCGTGAGCGATCCCCGTGCGGTGCGACCACCGCGATGGGCGCCCCCGCGAGAACGATCCGCCGGCACGCTCGCACGGCGCCGGCGGCGCATGGTTCGGCCGATGCGTCAGGCATCCATGCTTTCCTTCGACGAGGAGAGGACCGGACGCTGCCGATCCGGCGCCTGGAGAGCCGCGTTGTGGGCCTGGGCTTCGGCCCGCGTCTCGAACACGTGGGGGGCGACGTCGCGCGACTGCAGGCTCGTCCCGAGCTTCAGGCGCATGAACGCGCTCGTCGTGTAGCGCGACGCCGTCGCGTAGTAGCGGCCCTCGAGATAGGCGATGGTCGAGAAATACGCGTCCGACACGGCGGGTTCGAGGTCGAAGCCGTCGTAGTTGGCGATCAGCTGGACGCGCCGGCCGATCTGCCGGCAGGTGCGCTCGAACTCCCGCCGGACGAGCTCGACGTCGTCGATCGTGCGGACGTGGAAGCCCTCGAAATTGACGAAGAGGGTGTTGCGCTGGGCATCGTAGCTGATGCGGTCGGCGAGGCTCAGCCCGAGCAGCCACGGCTCGAGCCCCATCACGCCGGCCTGGAAGATCCGGGGATCCATCGGTGCCGGATCGTCGACGATCGGCACGAAGTCCATCTGGGCGAGGATGTCCCGTTCCAGATCGATGCCGGGCGCGATCTCGACCAGCTCCATGCCGGCGCGGGTGCGCCGCAGGACGCAGCGCTCGGTGACGTAGAGAACCGGCTGGCCCCGCTCGGCCGCGAAATCGCCCGAGAACGTGATATGCTCCACCGCCGCCATGAACTTCTTCGACCGGCCCTCCTTGAGGATGCGGACCTCGCCCTCCTCGATCGCGACCTCGAGGCCATCGGCCGTGAAGGTCCCGGCGAAGACGAGGCGTTTGGCGTTCTGGGAGATGTTGATGAAGCCGCCCGCGCCCGCGAGCCGCTTGCCGAACCGGCTGACATTGACGTTGCCGGCCGCGTCGGCCTGGGCGAGGCCGAGCACCGCGAGGTCGAGGCCGCCGCCGTCGTAGAAGTCGAACTGCTGGTTCTGGTGCAGGACGGCGGACGGGTTGAGCGCCGCCCCGAAATCGAGCCCGCCCTGGGGCAGGCCGCCGATCACCCCCGGCTCGGCGGTGAGCGTCAGGTACTTCAGCACCCGCTCCTCCGCCGCCACGGCCGCGACCCCCTCGGGCATGCCGATGCCGAGATTGACCACGCCTCCCGGCGGCAGCTCGACGGCGCAGCGCCGGGCGATCACCTTGCGGGCGTCGAGCGGCAGCGGGGCGATCCGGTCGAGCGGGACCCGCTGGCGGCCCGAGAAGGCGTGGTTGTAGGGCGTGGCGTAGGTCTGCCGGTGGTTCTCCGGCTGGCTCATCACGACGCAGTCGACGAGCACGCCGGGCACCTGCACCTCGCGCGGGGCGAGCGAGCCCGCTTCGGCGATGCGCTCGACCTGCGCGATCACGAAGCCGCCCGAGTTCTTGGCCGCCATCGCCGCCGACAGGGTGTCGAGCGTCAGGGCCTCGCGCTCCATCGTGATGTTGCCGGCGGGATCGGCGGTGGTGCCGCGGATGAACGCGACGTTCACCGGGAACGTCCTGTAGTGCAGCCAGGATTCGCCGTTCAGTTCGATCAGGCTGACGAGATCCTCGGTGGTCGCGGCGCTGAGCTTGCCTCCGCCCTGGCGCGGGTCGACGAAGGTGTGCAGCCCGACCTTGGTGACGTGACCGAAGGTCTTGGCGGCGATGTCGCGGTAGAGGTGGCTGATCACGCCGAGGGGCAGGTTGTAGGCCTCGATCGCGCCGGCGAGCGCCATCGCCCCGAGCTTCGGCACCAGCGCCCAGTGGCCGCCGACGACCCGGCGCACGAGGCCGGGCTTCGCCAGGCGGTTGAGGCCCCGCTCCTTGCCGTCGCCGGGGGCGGCGGCGAACATCAGCCCGAGGCCGCCCGGCGCGCCGCTCTCGTCGAAGCGGCGGGCGAGGGCCAGGATCAGCTCGTCGGGCGTGCCGATGCCGACGAAGCCGGAGACGGCGATCATGTCGCCGTCCTGCACGATCGCCACCGCCTCGTCGGCGCTGACGATCTTGTTCTTGAGGCCGGGCATGAGGCGCCCCTCGGCGGCGTGGCGGCCGGCGGGCTCAGCCATGGGCGGCCATCCAGTCGACGATGCCGCGCCCCAGGAGCGCCTGCGCCTTGCCGCCGACGAAGACCCCGACATGCCCGCCGGGCAGGCCCAGCTCGGTGTAGTCCTCGGTGCCGAGCTTGCCCCTCAGCGCCTGGGAGGTCGCCGGGGGGATGATGTGGTCGTCCTTGGCGAACACGTTCAGCACCGGGCAGGTGATGTTCTTGAGGTCCACCGCGCGGCCGCCGAGCTCGAACCGGCTCTGGACCAGCTTGTTGTCCTGGTAGAGGTCCTTCAGCCACTGCTTGGCCGCCTCGCCGGGGTGGTCGGGCCGGTCGGCGATCCACTTCTCCATCCGGAGGAAGTTCAGGAACTTTTTCTCGTCGTCGAGGGCATTGAGCAGGTCGAGGTTGTACTTGGTCAGGGTGCGCATCGGCGTCATCATCGAGAAGATCGACCCCATGAACGCGCCGGGCAGCGTGCCCTCCGCGTCTATGAGACGGTCGATGTCCTGGGGATCGAGCGAGCGCGTCCAGATGTTGATGAAGCCGTGGCCGACGCGGTTGTGCACGGTGTCGGCATGGAAGTCGATCGGCGTGATGGTGAGCACCATTGCGTTGACCGTCTCGGGATAGAGCGCGCTGTAGCAGGTGGTGAACACCCCGCCCTCGCAGATGCCGAGAAGGTTGACCGTCTCGCGCCGCGCGGCCTCCCGGATGAAGGCGACGCACTCAGCCAGGTACCCGTCGACGTAGTCGTCGATCGAGACGTAGCGGTCGGCGCGGCTGGGATTGCCCCAGTCGACCACGTAGAGGTCGAGGCCGGCCTTGAGGAGGTTGCGCACGAGCGAGCGGTCCTCCTGGAGATCGGCCATCGTGTAGCGCCCGATCAGCCCGTAGACGATCAGCACCGGCGGCAGGCCGCGGCTCTCGGCCAGCGGCCGGTAGCGATAGAGGCGGACCTTGTCCTGGCTCCAGACGAGGTCCTTCGGCGTCGTGGCGATCTCCACGTCGGCGTCGCGCACGTCCGAGAACAGCTTGGCGGCATCCGCCATCCTGCGCCCCAGGGTCGCGACCTCGGCCAGCATCTCGGCGGTCGTCTGCTTGAGCGGTGGGGGAGGAACCGACATGCCCGTGCGCCCCGAATCCTCAGCCATGTCCGACCTCCCGCCGCTCGTCGTCGCCCGTCCGCGTCCGGCCCGCGCGGCTGGCCCTGTGCAGGGCGCGGATCTCGCGCCGCAACTCGGTGAGGCTCTTGTGCACCTCGTCGACCTCGGCCCGCGTCGGCTGGCCGTAGAACCCGCTCATCAGGGCGGCCATGTCCTGCTGGGCGAGCTTCAGGTCCGTCGAGGCCTTGAGGATGTCCCGCTGCGCGGCGAGGAACGCGTCCGAGCGCTGCACCTCGAGGAGCACCGCGTTGGCGGTCTCGACCCAGCCCTGCATCATCTCCCGGGCCGAGGCGAAGCTCTCGCCGCGATCGGCCCGGGCATTGGCCTCCCGGGCGAAGGTCCCGGCGGCCTTCGTCCAGGCGTCGAGCATCACGGCCCGATGCCTGGCCCGGGCGCGCTGCAGGGCGATCCAGGCCGTGTAGAGGGTGCCGAAGCGCTGCTCCGACTGCCGCAGGTCGGCGAGCTGGGGGCCCTCGGCCATCCGGCCAAGGGCCGCGTCGAACTCCCCCGCGCCGCCGAGCCAGGCTTGCGGATCGAAGAGCCGGGCCAGCACCGCGCCGGCCGGCGTGTCCGAGGCCCCCGCCTCGCCGCGCATCGCGGCGGTCAGCGTCTGCGACAGGGCGCTCGCCGAGTTCCAGGACTGCGCCAGCGCGGTCTGCGCCTCGACCAGCGCCGCGAGGTCGGCCGCTGCGAGGGTGGGCCAGGGCGCGGGGGCCTGGCCGGCCGTCCGGCAGAGCCCGCCGGGATCGAACAGGGCGGTTCCGGCGCGCGCCCAGAACTCGCCCATCGCCCTGTACGCGTCGAACTGATCCATCGTGTCGTTCCTCCCGCTCGTTGTTGGGTTCGCGGCCGGCGCCGGCGTCACGCCGCCGGGCGGGCCTCGCCCAGGGCCTCGCGGTAGATCGCGTAGGCGTCGTCGTAGGTGACCTCGCGCGGATTGTTCACGAGGAGCCGGGTCTGCTTCATCGCGTCGGTCGCCATCCGCTCGAGGTCGGAGGGCGTCACGCCGACCTCGGCGAGGGAGGCCGGAACCTTGCAGTCGCGGCAGATCTCCTCCAGGCACGCGACGAAGCGTGCGGCGGCCTCGGCCTCGGGCAGCCCGGCCGCGGCGGGATCGAGGATCGGCGCCAGCTCCGCGTAGAGCGCCTCGGCGTGGCCGAGGTTGAAGCGCATCACGCCCGTCAGCACGAGCGCGTTCGACAGCCCGTGCGGCACGTGGAAGATCGCCCCGATCGGGTAGGCCAGGGCGTGGACGGCGGCGACCGGCGCGTTGGCGAAGGCCATGCCGGCGAGCATCGAGCCGAGCAGCATGCCGGAGCGGGCCTCGACGTCGCTCCCGTCCGTGCAGGCGACGCGGATATGGGCCGAGAGCAGCGCCAGCGCCTGCTTGGCGAGCTGGTCCGAGATCGGGTTCTTCCTGTTCCTGCTCGTGAACGCCTCGATGGCGTGGACCATGGCGTCGATGCCGGTGGCCGCGGTGACGTGCGACGGCAGCCCGAGCGTCAGCGCCGGATCGAGCACCGCCCAGTCCGGCAGAAGGCGTGCGGCGACGACGCCCTTCTTCTCGGTGCTCGGCGTCGTGACGATCGAGATCGGCGTCACCTCCGAGCCGGTGCCGGCGGTCGTGGGTACCAGGATCAGCGGCAGGCGCTCGCCCTTGGCGAGGCCGACGCCGTAGATCTCCTCGATGCGGTCGTCGGACTTCGCCAGGTAGGCGACGAGCTTGGCGGTGTCGAGCGCCGAGCCGCCGCCGATCGACAGGACAAGGTCGGCGCCGAACGCGCGCGCATGCCCGGCCGCCGCCTCGATCACCGTGGAGGGCGGATCGGCGACGACGTCCTCGTAGACGCAGATCTCGACGCCGGCTTGCCCGAGCCCGTCCTCGGCCGGCTTCGTCAGCCCGGCGGCGCGGACGCCCCTGTCGGTCACGAGCATCACGCGCCGGGCCCCGAACCCCGCGACGATCTCGGGCAGCTTCGCGGAGGCGCCGACCTCGAACAGGACGTTGGGCGTCGTCTGGAAGGTGAAGGGGTTCATGCGGCAATCCCTGTGCGTAGGACCGCCCGGCCGCCGGTCGGGGCGTCCTGGCACGCGGCGCGAGTGGGGGAGCCCCGCGGAGGCAGGATCCGCGGCGAAAAGAGGCTTTCGGGGGCTCGGACGTTCTCGCGCACGCGTCGTGGGCGGGCGCGAGGGCGACGCGGCAGAACCGAAGACGGGGAGCACGGGCCCGGTGACGAGGCGACCGGGCCGTGCTCCGGCGCCGGTCGCCTATTCGGCCGCGTCGTAGTTCTTCACCTTGGCGCGGAGCTCGTCGACGAGCACGCGGATGTTCTCCGAGTAGTCGATCGGCACCGCGACGAGGTGCACGCCGCCGGCCCCGAAGGCCCGCTCCAGGGTCGGCACGAGATCGCCGACCGCCTCGATGCGGTGGCCGGTGGCGCCGTAGGACTCGGCGTACTTCACGAAGTCCGGGTTCTTGAACGTCATGCCGTAATCCGGGAACTCGTCCACCGCCTGCTTCCAGCGGATCATGCCGTAGGCCGAGTCGTCGAGCACCAGCACGACGAGGTTGAGACCGAGCCGGACGGCCGTCTCCATCTCCTGGCTGTTCATCATGAAGCCGCCGTCGCCGCACACCGCCATGACGCGGCGCTCGGGGTAGAGGATCGCCGCCATCATCGCCGAGGGCAGGCCCGCGCCCATGGTGGCCAGCGCGTTGTCGAGCAACAGCGTGTTGGCGACCGTGGTCCGGTAGTTCCGGGCAAACCAGATCTTGTACATCCCGTTGTCGAGGCAGACGATGCCGTCCTCCGGGATCACGCTGCGCACGTCGCGCACGAGGCGCTGGGGCGTCACGGGGAAGCGGTCCTCGTCGTTGCGGTCGGCGAGGCGCGACAGGATGATGTCGCGCAGCGGCAGCAACGCGCCCGCGTTCGGCAGCTTGCCCTCGATCCGGTCGGCGAGCAGCTTCAGGGTGGGGCCGAGGTCGCCCACCACCTCGGCGTCGGGATAGTAGACCTCCTCGACGTTGGCCGGGATGTAGCCGACGTGCAGCACCTTCTGGTCCTTCTGGCCCATGAAGAAGGGCGGCTTCTCGACCGTGTCGTGGCCGATGGCGATGATGAGGTCGGCCGCGTCGATCGCCTCGTGGACGTAGTCGCGCTCGGACAAAGCGGCGGTGCCCATGTAGAGGGAGGTGCCGTGGGCGACCGTGCCCTTGCCCATCTGGGTGGTGAAGAACGGGATGCCGGTGCGCTGCACGAAGCCGCCGAGGTCGCCCGTGGCGCGTGGCCGGGAGGCGGCGGCGCCGAGCATGATCAGCGGACGCTCGGCGGCCACGATCATCTCTGCGGCGCGCGCGATCGCCTGGGGATGGGCGACCGGGATGTCGGTGGGATGCCTCGGCACCGTGTAGGCCTCGGCCTCCTCGGCGGCGATGTCCTCCGGCAGCTCCAGCAGGACGGGACCGGGCCGCTCCTCGGCGGCGACCCGGAAGGCGTCGCGCACGATGGTGGGGATCGAGGAGGCGGAGACGATCTGGCGGGCCATCTTGGTGATCGGCTTCATCGAGGCGATCACGTCGACGATCTGGAATCGGGCCTGGCGGGCCTTCAGGATGCCCTTCTGGCCCGTGATGATGATCATCGGCATGGCGCCGAGATGGGCGTAGGCCGCGCCGGTGGAGAAGTTGAGGGCGCCGGGGCCGAGCGTCGAGAGGCAGACGCCGGGCCTGCCGGTGAGGCGGCCGTAGGTGGCGGCCATGAAGGCGGCGGCCTGCTCGTGGCGGGTCAGGACCAGCTCGATCTTCGAGTTGCGCAGGGACTCGACGACGTCGAGGTTCTCCTCGCCCGGGATGCCGAAGATGCGATCGACGCCTTCGTTCTCGAGTGCCTGGACGAGTAGATCGGAGCCCTTCGGCATGACGTGTTCCTCCTTCGTAAGATTTGGTCGAGGACGGATGGAGAGGGCTGAGCGGGGTCGTGCGCGTCGATGATCGCGGCGTCCGCGGCCCGGGATCCCACCCGCTGGCGAATGGGATGGCCGTCGTCTCGGCGGAGTTGGATGCTAGAGCATTCTCCGGCGACGGGGATACCGGTTCGTCGGAGAATGTATTGAAACAAAGACTTAGAGAGCTTCGCGATGGCGGCGCGATCGCGAAGTGCTCTAGGGACGCTCGCCTGTGGTCAGCCGCTCATGCGGCCGTTGCCGTCGAGGTACCCGTTCCTGCGGGTGTCGGGCATCCACAGCGAGGCCGCGAAGGCGACTGCGGCCATGGCGGCCACGTACCAGAAGAACAGGCTCTCGTTGCCGTAGGTCTTGAACGAGAGCGCGACGTACTCCGCCGTGCCGCCAAACAGGGCGTTGGCGATGGCGTAGGGCAGGCCGACGCCGAGCGCGCGGACCTCGGCGGGGAACAGCTCGGCCTTCACCACGCCGCTGATCGAGGTGTAGAACGAGCCGATCACCAGGCCCGTGAGGATCAGCGCGAAGGCGGTCCAGGGGCTCGTCACCAGCGACAGCGAGGAGAGCAGCGGCACCGCGCCGAGCATCGCCAGCCCGCTGAAGGCGATCATGTTGTTGCGCCGCCCGATCCTGTCCGACAGCGCGCCGAAGACCGGCTGGAGCAGCATGAACACCACGAGCGCCAGGGTCATCACGGTCGAGACCGTCTTGAGGTCGAGCTTGACGGTGTTGACCAGGAACTTCTGCATGTAGGTGGTCATGGTGTAGAAGTAGAGCGAGCCGCCCATGGTGAAGGCGAGCGTGATCAGGAGCGCCCGCTTGTGCTGCATCAGGGCGCGGACGGAGCCGGCCTCCTTGCTCGTCATGGCGGCGTGCGAGGCCGATTCCTTGAGCGAGCCGCGCAGCATCATGGCGACGATGGCGGCGGCGGCGCCGATGAGGAAGGGGATGCGCCAGCCCCAGGCGCGCATCTCCTCGCCGGTGAGCATGTGCTGGAGGGCGAACACGATGAGCACGGCGAGCAGCTGGCCGCCGATGAGGGTGACGTACTGGAACGAGGAGAGGAAGCCGCGGCGGCCCTTGCCGGCGATCTCGCTCATGTAGGTGGCGGCGGTGCCGTACTCGCCGCCGACCGAGAGGCCTTGCGCGAGGCGGGCGACGAGGAGGAGGACGGGGGCGAGCACGCCGATGGTCTCGTAGGTCGGCAGGAGGCCGATCATCAGGGAGCCGGCGCACATCAGGAGGACGGAGAAGACCATGGAGGACTTGCGGCCGCGCCGGTCGGCGATGCGGCCGAAGATCCATCCGCCGAGGGGTCGCATGAAGAAGCCGACGGCGAAGATGCCGGCGGTGGCCAGCAGCTGGCCTGTGGGGCTGCTGCTCGGGAAGAAGGCGGAGGCGAAGTAGATCGACGTGAAGGCGTAGGCGTAGAAGTCGTACCACTCGACGAGGTTGCCGGACGAGGCGGCGACGATGGCCTTGATCTTCTGGCGATCGGTCGTCTCGGCGACGGGCGGAATACCTTCGAGCACTGCAGATGCAGTCGTGTTCATGAGCGTTCTCCCAACGGCGACTTCGTGCTCGCAGTATCGCCCAAGGGCCTTTGGCCTTCTCGGGACAACGTCGGCGGGACGAGCCGGGGAGACGATGGCAATCGGGATGCCAACGGGAAAAATTAATAATTCGTTGAAATATCAATGATTTAGAAAAGCTCTCGGAGAAGCCGTGAGCGGATGCTTGCGAATCCTCGTGAGCCATCGGCGGAAGTTCGCCGGCATCCTCCGGATCCTGCGCACGGGCGCGGCCTGGCAGGATCGGCCGGCGCGCCTCGGAACCAACGGGACCGTGTCGAGCCGGTTCCAGCGCTGGCGCAGGCAAGCGTCACACGCCTGAGCGAACCCGAGATCCGCATTGCGAACGCGATCCGGCAGGATTGCGCGAAGCAATCAGCCGGATGTCGTATGACACCGCACGGACGGTCACCGGTCTGGCTCGCCGCTTCCCGGTCCTGGTGCGCGCCGCAGGGAAGGGCAAGACCGTGGCCGATGATCGGGAGGCGGAACACCCTGGCCCCGCTGGCTCGCGGCGAACCCGACGAGGGGTTCGCAGCCCTCTCCCCGCCTACGGGGAGAGGGGGTTCTCCGAACCACTCTTCTCCCGGATAGCCCCGCCCGCCGTGGGGGGACACGCGCAACGGCGACCGTCGACACGAAAAAGGCCCCCGACATCGCCGGGAGCCTCGGAAACCATTGAAATTACAGCTCTACCGGAACAGCGAGGCCATCCCGCCCTGCATCCGCCCCAGGCCCTGCTTCGCCACTTGGTTGCCCTGGTCGATGGCGATGGCGCGCTGGTAGCTCTCCGTCGCCTCCTGGCGGCGGTTGGACTTCTCGTAGGCGAGACCCCGGTAGGCCCAGGAATCCGCGTCCTTGTTGTTGACGTTCAAGGCCGCGTTGTAGTCCTCGATCGCCTTGTCGTACTGGTTCGTCGCGATCAGGCTCTGGCCGCGGGCGGCGTAGGGAGCGGCCACGAAGGGGTTGCGGTCGATGGCGGCGTCGAAGTCGCCGATCGCCGAGCGGTGCTGGCCTTGCGCCTGCCGCACCAGGCCGCGGGCGTGATAGGCCTCGGCCGATTCCGGCGTCAGGCGGATCGCCTGGCTGAGGTCGCTGTAGGCGGCCTCGAAGTTGCCTTGCGCCCGCTGGAGGTTGGCCCGGCCGATATAGGCGGCGGTGTAGTTCGGGTCGGCGTTGATCGCCTTGGAGAAGTCCTGGAGCGCGGCGTCGTTGCGGCCCGACTGGCGGTAGGCCAGCGCCCGGTTGCCGTAGGCCGAGGCCGAGTTCGGGTCGAGCTGGATCGCCTTGGTGAAGTCGGCGATCGCCGAATCGAAGTTGCCCGCCCGGGCATAGGCCGCGCCGCGGGTGTTGTAGGCCGCCGCGTCGCTCGGGTTGCGCTGGATCACGTCCGACAGCGAGGCGATGTTGACCTCGGTTGCACCGGACTTGTCGGCCTCGACCACCGCGAATTGCCGCGTCGCGGTGGCGCGGCTGACGGTGTCGCAGCCGGCGAGCGCCAGCGCGGTCAGCACGGTCGCCCCCAGCACCCGGGCCGCCGGTGTCACGCGGCTCAAGCCGATCACGTTGTTCATCGCCCGCTCCCCCGGGGCGGCGCATCCACGTCGCGCCGCGCACCTTCGCCATTCGTACGCACGCGCCGCTCGACAAGCCGCGGTCCCGGTGCCGGAACGACCATTCCGGATCGGGGTGAACGCCGGCTTAAAGCGATGCGCCCCCGACGCTTGTGCGGGCCGATGTGGCGAAGGTGTGGCCTCGCGCCGCCCCAAGGGCAGGGGAGGGGCCTGCGCAGGCCCGGGTGTGGCCCCGGAGCCGCACCGCAGGCGCTCAGGGGCCGGTCGTCACCCGGGTGACGTGGCCCATCTTGCGGCCGGGCCGGGCCTCGCCCTTGCCGTAGAGGTGGAGGTGGCTGCCGGCCTCGGCGAGGATCCGGGTCCAGTCGTCGGCCTGATCGCCGATCAGGTTCAGCATCTCGACCGAGGTGCCGGTGAGGGCGGCACTCCCGAGCGGCCAGCCGCAGACCGCCCGGACGTGCTGGGCGAATTGCGAGGTCTCGGCCCCCTCGATGGTCCAGTGGCCGGAATTGTGCACCCGCGGGGCGATCTCGTTGACCACCACGCTCGCGCGCCCGTCCGCCCCGCGCACCAGGAACATCTCGACCGCGAGCACGCCGACATAGCCGAGGGCGTCCGCGATGGTACGGGCGATCGCGATCGCCTCCGCGGCGGTCTCCGGCGCCATGCCGGGGGCCGGCACGACCGTGCGGGCGAGGATGTGGTGGCGGTGCTCGTTGGCGCAAGGGCTGAAGGCCGAGAAGCCGCCTTCCGCGTTGCGGGCGGCCACCACCGACACCTCGGCCTCGAAGGCGACGAAGCCCTCCAGGATGCAGGGCTGGTCGCGCAAGCTGGCCATCACGGCGGCGGGGTCGGCGACGGTGTCGCGCAGCATGACCTGCCCCTTGCCGTCATAGCCGAAGCGCCGGGTCTTCAGCACCGCCGGCAGGCCGATCTCGCGGACGGCCTCCGCGAGGCCCGCCGCGTCGTCCACCGCCCGGAACGGCGCCACCGGGATGCCGAGGCCGGCGACGAAGCTTTTTTCCGTCAGCCGGTCCTGCGTGGTGGCGAGCGCCGAGGCGCTGGGATGCAGCGGCCGGCGCGCGGCCAGGATCTCGGCCGTCGCGCTCGGGATGTTCTCGAACTCGTAGGTCACCACGTCGACGGCGTCGGCGAAGGCCTGGAGCGCCGCCGCGTCGTCGTAGGGCGCGACCGTGCGCCGGCCCGCCACCTCGAAGGCCGGGCTGTCGGGATCGGGGCAGTAGACGTGGACCTTCAGCCCGTACTGCGCCGCCGCGACCGCGATCATGCGGCCGAGCTGGCCGCCGCCGATGATTCCGATGGTCGCGCCGGGCGCGATGGAGGGCGTGCGGCTCACGGGGCGCTCGTGTCCGGGTGCTCGGCCACCGCCGCGCTCTGGCGGGCGCGCCAGGCGTCGAGGCGCTGGGCGAGGTCGTCGTCGGTGAGCGCCAGGACGGCGGCGGCGAGCAGAGCCGCGTTGACGGCGCCGGCCCGGCCGATGGCGAGCGTGCCGACCGGGATGCCGGCCGGCATCTGCACGATCGACAGCAGGCTGTCCTGGCCCGAGAGCGCCTTCGACTCGACCGGCACGCCGAAGACCGGCAGCGGCGTCATCGCGGCGGCCATGCCGGGCAGGTGGGCGGCACCCCCGGCGCCGGCGATCACCACCCGGAACCCGGCGGCCTTGGCGCCCTTGGCGAAGGCGACCAGTCGGTCCGGGGTGCGGTGGGCCGAGACGATGCGGGCCTCGTAAGGAATGCCGAGCGCGTCGAGGGTCTCGGCGGCGTGGCGCATCGTGGCCCAGTCGGACTGGCTGCCCATGATCACCGCGACGGGGGGCGCTGCCGCCATCGTCAAGCGCATCCTCTAGAAAGCGCTGCTAAGCCGCGAGCGGGCCGCAGCCGATCGTTTTGCAGTAGCGGTGCGTTTGCATTCGCGCAAGCCGAGGCGCCTTCGTGCAAATGCCCGGCGGCCGGCCCGGCCCAGACGCCGTCGTCAGGCGATGATGTCCGGGGTGAGCTGGTCCTCCAGGAAGGAGATGCGGTCGCGCAGCGCCAGCTTGCGCTTCTTGAGACGCTGGAGCTGGAGGCGGTCGCCGGCCATGACCCCCGACAGGGCCTCGATCGCGTCGTCGAGGTCGCGATGCTCCTCCTTCAGACGCGCCAGCTCGGTCTCGTACTCCGCCGTCGATTCCGCACTCAACTCGAACGCCATCGCCGCCCCAAGCCCTGGAGATAGGCCCCGAGCATGAACCACGCCCCGCCCTGCGGCAAGGGCGCGGCCGGGGTTGTGCAGCCCCTCTGCGGGCCGGCCCGGCGGCCGATTACGCAGGTGCAGCATCAAATACCTTCGACATCGGCCGCGGGCTGTGGCAGGCTGCGTATGTCACCTACATGACAGGAGGCAATGGCTGATGTCGCTGCACACGCATCTCACCGAGCTCGAGCGTAAGCACGAAGCCCTGGAGCGCGAAATTCAGGACGCAATCACCCACCTCTCCACCGACGACTTGCGAATTGTAGAGCTGAAGCGGCGAAAGCTTCACCTGAAGGATGAGATCAGTCGTCTGAGGACGACGTCCACCCGCGTGATGCACTAGCCCAGAAAAAGCCCTTCGTGCCGCCGCGCCAGCGTTCGACGCGGCGGCCCCTGCCTCTGAGGCATGACCTCGAAGGCGCCCATGACCTCAAGGCGCGACAGAGCGAGCGGCGGGGCCCCCCGAGGGCGAGCCCCCGGCCGGCCAGGCCCCGCGGCCCCTCACGGGGCGCCCGTCACAACGCCTTCGCCATCTCCCGCAGCACGAACTTCTGCACCTTGCCGGTCGAGGTCTTCGGCAGCTCCGTGAAGACCACGTGCCGGGGCACCTTGAACCCGGCGAGCGACTGGCGGCACCAGCCGATCAGCTCCTCGGCCGAGACCATCTCGGAGCCCTTGAGCTCGACGAAGGCGCACGGCGTCTCGCCCCATTTCTCGTCGGGCTTGGCCACCACCGCGGCGGCCGCCACCGCCGGATGCTTGAACAGGGCCTCCTCGACCTCGATCGACGAGATGTTCTCGCCGCCGGAGATGATGATGTCCTTCGAGCGGTCCTTGAGCTGGATGTAGCCGTCCGGGTGCTTCACCCCGAGATCGCCCGAGTGGAACCAGCCGCCGCGGAAGGCGGCCTCGGTGGCGCCCGGGTTCTTGAGGTAGCCGCGCATCACCACGTTGCCGCGGAACATCACCTCGCCCAGCGTCTCGCCGTCGGCCGGGACCGGCCGCATCGTCTCGGGGTCGAGAACGTCCAGCGCCTCGAGCGGCGGATAGCGCACGCCCTGGCGCGCCTTGCGGGCGGCCCGCTCGTCCTTGCCCAAGGCGTCCCAGTCGGCGTGCCACTCGTTCACCACCGCCGGGCCGTAGGTCTCGGTCAGCCCGTAGACGTGGGTGACGTCGAACCCGGCCTCGGCCATGCCGGCGAGCACCGCCTCGGGCGGGGGCGCCGCCGCGGTGAGGAACGAGACCCGGCGCGGCAGCGCCCGCCGCTCGGCCTCCGGGGCGTTGATGAGGAGCGACATCACGATCGGCGCGCCGCATAGATGCGTGACCCCGTGATCCGCGATGGCGTCGTACATGGCCTTGGCCCGCACCTGCCGCAGGCAGACATGGGTGCCGGCCACCACCGACAGGGTCCAGGGAAAGCACCAGCCGTTGCAGTGGAACATCGGCAGGGTCCACAGATAGACCGGGTGCCGGCCGAGATTGCCCGCCACCACGTTGCCGACGGCGAGCAGCGAGGCGCCGCGGTGGTGGTAGACCACGCCCTTCGGGTCGCCGGTGGTGCCCGAGGTGTAGTTGAGGGTGATCGCGTCCCACTCGTCGCCCGGCATCGCCCAAGGATGGGCGGGATCGCCCTCGGCGAGGAAGGCCTCGTACTCGATGGTGCCGAGGCGTTCGCCCGGGCCGTCGTATTCGGGATCGTCGTAGTCGATGACGAGCGGCGTCACCCCGGCCTGCCGCAAGGCCGGGCCCATGATGCGGGCGAATTCCCGGTCGGTGATCACCACCTTGGCCTCGCCATGGTCGAGGCAGAAGGCGATGATCGCGGCGTCGAGCCGGGTGTTGAGGGTGTTGAGCACCGCGCCGGCCATCGGCACCCCGTAATGGCACTCGATCATCGCCGGGGTGTTGGCGAGCATCACCGCCACCGTGTCGCCCCGCCCGATCCCGCGGGCCTTCAAGGCCGCAGCGAGGCGCCGGGAGCGGGCGTAGAGGTCGCGGTAGCTGCGCCGCAGGGCCCCGTGGATCACCGCCGTGTGGTCGGGAAACACCGTCGCTGCCCGCTCCAGGAAGGTGAGGGGGGTGAGCGGCTGGTGGTTGGCCGGGTTCCGGTCGAGGCCGTGGTCGTAGATCGACGAGGCGGTGGTCATGGCGGCACGCTCCGGGTTGGCGCTTCGAGGGGCGGTGTCGCACGCTCCCGGCGGGATGATGATCGGGTCATTGGTCGAATCAAGTCCCGCGGCGGGCCGAATTCCGTCGGACGATCGCGCGGGGACCGTGCGTCACCCCGGCAGGCGATACCCCGGGATACCGTCGATCCGCTCGGCCAGCAGGGCCTGCACGCGGTCGAGCCCGTCCCCCGGCAGCGACGCACCGGCAGCGAGGCCGTAGACCTCCCAGCCGACCGGGACGAAGCCGAGGCCGAAGCGCTCCGCCGCGGCGCGTGCCCCCAGGCCCGAATCGGCCGCCCCCGACGCGATCACCGCCGCCACCGCCTGATGGGTGAACTCCTCCAGCCCGTAGCCGACGATCTCGTCGGGCCGGATCCCGGCCTCGGCCAGCAGCCGGTCGAACCAGTCCCGGGTGCCCGAGCCCTTCTGGCGATTGACGAAGCGCGCCCGCGTGGCGCGCAGGTCCCCGGGACCGCCGAGCCCGAGCGGGTTGCCGGCGGCCACCAGCAGGCCCTGCTCGCGCTCGAACAGCGGGCGGACCCGGAAGGCCGGGTCGGCGACGAGGTCGGAAAAGGGCGGCCCGGCCGCGGCCGGGCCGATCGCCCCGCAATGGAAGCCCGCCGCGTCGGCGCGTCCGTCCATGAGCCGCATCACCGCGTCGCGGCTGCCCATCACGGCGACCTCGGCCCCGCCCCAGAGCGCCAGCACCTCCATCAGCAGGGGGTCGTGGCTCGCCGCGACGGTCAGGCGCCGCGGGGCGCCGCCCAGGGCGGCGAGGCGGGCCTGCACCGACCTTCCCTCGCGGGCGAGCGGCAGGGCCAGGGCCTCGGCCGCGCCCGCCAGCGCCTCGTGCAGGACCGTGCCGGCCTCGGTCAGCGTGGTGCCGTGGCCGCGGGTCTTGCGCACCAGCGGATGGCCGACCTCGGCCTCGAGGGTCCTGACCCGCTCCCAGGCGGCGCGGTAGGACAGGCCGATCGCGCTCGCCGCCCCCTGCACCGAGCCGGTGCGGGCGATCGCGCGCAGGAGCGCCAGGGTGTCGGCGACGGCGATGCGCGCCCGCCCGACCCGCAGCGAGCCGCCGAGCCCGAGCTCGACCGTGGGAGCGTCGTCGTCCGGTATCGTCATGAACAGCCCATCGCCGTGCCTGTCCGCCCGCCGCGCAACGAAGCCTCGGGGCCGACCGGCTTGTAGCACGGCACGAAGCGCGGTCAGGTCCGCCCCTGCCAGGCGCGGCCACGGCCAAAACGGAAGCTTGCATCATATTGAACGCATCATAGCGGCATCGTACCGCCGATACCTCAACGCAGCCAGCGGCGTGCCCCAGGGCACCTGCCCCGGTCGCGAGGATCGCAGGGACGCCGACCACCGCATGCTGCATCCGGAGCCGTCCCATCCGACCCTGCCTCCGGCCCGCGCCCGGCCTGTCGTGCCGTCCGAGGGCGTGGCAAGGACCTGCGGGGGCCGGGCGTCGCCCCTGCCGGTGGACTGGATCCACGACGGGGGCCTGCGCGCCTTCCGGGCCGATGCCGGCTATCTCGGCCGCTCGATCGCGGCGCTCAAGCTCTACCTCACCCTGGTCGTCAGCCAGGACGCGGCCGGGGGCGAGCCGGCGCCGATCCTCCTGTCGTACTGGCGGATCGCCGCCCTGTCCGGCCTCTCCGACCCGCTGATCTGCGCCGGCAAGAAGGCGCTCCTCGACCAGGGCCTCGTCACCACCGGCGGCGAGCGGCCGGGCGGCACCATCGCCTACCGGCTGACCGGCCTGCGCCCGTCGGCCGCCCTGGCTTCCCTCGTTCACGAGTCCCGGCCCGACGCCCCGGTCGCCGCGCTGCACGGCCTCACCTGCCGGAAGGCGCCGGACCTCGCCGCAGTGAAGACCTACCTACTGCTCTGCGCCTGCGGCCCCGGTCCCGACGGCGTCGTGTCCCTCGACGTCGATGCCGCGTCGGATCTCACCCGGACCAGCCACGTCCGGATCATCGCCGCGCTCGATGCCCTCCAGCGGCTCGGGCTCGTGGACGCCAAGGGGAGCCCGTCGCGGCTCGCCGAGCACCGCCGGGTCCGCCTGCTGCCGCTGCGGTGATCCCGCCTGCGGAGCCGGGACTCCCTTGTGGACGGGCGGCGAGGGGCCTGCTACCACCCAGACCGGCCAGACTCCGTAGCTCAGCTGGATAGAGCAGCCGCCTTCTAAGCGGCAGGTCGTAGGTTCGAGCCCTACCGGGGTCGCCACTCCCGTCAAGCTCCTGGCTTGCACGCTTGTTTCAGCCGGCGATTCGTCCGCAGTCCTCCCCGGACGGCCGGCCTGTACGATATCAGCCGTTGCCGACGACCCATCCACCGCCCGAACCGCTGCCGGATGCCACCTGGGGGAACGAGGGGCCGGACGCTGCATGGGGGCCGTACGGTCCCAGGACGAGCAGAGTGCGTGAGACCATGTCTACCCCGTGAGGAACGATCGCATGAACGACTTCCTCGATCGTATAGCGCTTTCCATTGAATTCAAAAGAATGTCCTGGCGAGAAACTTCCATAAGGCTGCGCCAGAGGAAGAAGTGCGCCGTTGGGAACAGTCGAGCCTTTTAGCTGAACTGTAAGATCGTAATAAATTTGCATATTAATCTCCCCGTTTTAGGAACAATTATATTTCTGTTATGATCTTGATGCGCTGCGCCATGCTGCCACGCGCCGGTCACCGTGCAAGTATTTCATCAAAAATCCTGCGCTGCAATGAGGCTGGCGGGTCTTTTCGGTATGCTGCAGCGCAATGACTCCAGCAATACCGGCTTGCTCGCGGGTGCATCTTGACACCGGGCTGCCTGGCTGATGTCACTGACGGACCGCGTCAAGATCAGGTCATAGGGCTGATAGGCTCGGATCACCGGGGGAGGCGCTGGAACACTTGCCGGTCGCACTGAAATCGGGACATGCTTTGGTTGCTCGATCTTGCCGAATTTTCGTTCGACGAAACGATACGTATTTCGTCGGGTAATGCCCTGATTATTCGAGGATGCCATGGTGGATAGCAATTTGCCAAAGCCGGCGAATTCACTCTTGCCCTGCGATATCGTCATGGCCGGCGGAGTGACCAGCGGGATCATCTATCCCGGCGCAGTCGTTGAGATTGCGAAGCGTTACAGCTTTCACGCGATCGGCGGCACCTCCGTCGGCGCAATCGCCGCCGCGGTCACCGCTGCCGCGGAACTGGGCCGCCGGACCGGGAACCCCGATGCGTTCCGGGTCGTGGGCGACATACCGGTCGCACTGGGTGAGAAGGCGCCGGACGGGCGCTCCCGTCTGTTCCATCTCTTCGCCCCCGAACCCGAGACGCGCGGGCTCATGGGCCTGCTCACGGCCGTCTTCGCGGCGCGCGGCAGCCTGGACCGGGTTCGGTCGGTGCTCGAGGCCGCCCTTCGCACACCGGCCATCGGCCTGCCGACCGCCGTGGCGTTCTTCGTCGGCAGCTGGCTGGCCCTGCAACTGGGGCGGGATGGACACCTCTTCGGTGCGCTGTCGGCCGTCGTCGCGGATCTGGCCCTGACGATCGTGACTTTAATCGCCGCGTTCGGCCTGGTGGTTTGGCGCCGCTGGCTGCCGGCATGGCGCACCAACGGCTACGGTGTCTGTACGGGGAAGGCGTCGCCGAATGCCGGCACGAAGGCCTGGCGAGACTTCGAGGGCCTCACGCCCTGGCTTCATGCTTCCGTGCAGGCGGCGGCGGGTCGGGCACCGGACGAGCGGCCCGTGACGTTCGGAGATCTCTGGAACGCGCCGCTCCCCGACGGAAGTCGACCGAATGACACGGTGACCGCGTTCACCCCCCGCTCGATCGAACTCGCGATGATCGCCAGCGACATCAGCCGAAATCGGACCGTGCAGCTGCCCTTCATCGAAACACCCTCGCCACTCTACATCGAGAGCGAGACGCTCCGACGCTACTTCCCGGATGCGATCGCGAACTGGATCATCGAGCATCCCGGCGCTCCCGATGCGAAGGTCGAGCCGCGCGACGGATGCGTGAGGCTGCCCGTCCCCCAGAACATCCCGATCGCCTTCGCGGCCCGGCTCTCGCTCAGCTTCCCGGTCCTGCTCTGTGCCGTCCCGCTCCTGACGCCCGACTACGATGCACCGCGGACCGCAGATAAACGGGTTCCCCTGCGGCGGGTCTGGTTCTCCGATGGCGGCCTGACATCCAACTTTCCGGTCCATTTCTTCGATCGGCCGATGCCGGCGCATCCGACCTTCTGCCTCAACCTCGTCGACTTCGATACGCGCGTCGATCGGGAACCGGAGACCGCCGGCGGGGAGCCCGTCGCGGAGGTCGCAGCCGGTGCGCCCGAAAGGGGACATGGCAAGCCGATCGCCGAGGCCCGTGCCGAGGCGCGTCGCGCCAGCAGCCGGCCGGCGGCGAGCGAGCCGCGGGACCCCTCTCCGGGGGCCGATGTCTGGAAGTTCGTCACCATGGCACAGGGCAACCGGGCGCGGCCGGTCCCCTTCACCGCCTTCGATGAAGCGCCCGGAACGGGGCTGGGTCCTTTCCTCAAGACGCTCGTCAACACCGCGCGCTTCTGGAGCGACAACCAGCTCCTCGTGGCGCCGGGCATCCGTGACCGTGTCGTTCATATCGCGTTGCGCGAGGACGAGGGCGGCCTGAACCTCGACATGGACGCCAAGGTCATCGCGGATCTCGACCGGCGCGGGCGGGCCGCAGGCGCCAAGATCGCGGCCCGTTTCGATCCGACGGCGACCGCGGATCCCGAAACCGGAGATCCGGTCGACCGCGCTTTCCCGCGGCATCGCTGGGTCCGTTTCCGGACGTTCATGGCGGCCGTCGAGGATTTGTCGCGGCGCTTCTCCGTCTCGCTGCGTATGTCGGCACAAGCCGCCGCGGGCAGGAACGAGCCGAGCCTGGACGACATGATCATGGGCAAGGTGACCGGAGTGGGCTATGATCCGTACGATCGAGCCAGGGATTACTATAGCCGGGCGACTGATCTGTTCGACCGGTTCGCACGCGACCTTGCCGCCGAGACCGGGCAGGATCCCCACCGGACCTTCGACGAGCCGAGGCGCCCGGACATGTCTCTGCCCCGGCGCGGACCCGCGCCGCGGCCGAAGATGAGCTTGAAGCTGCGGCCTCACGTCGACGCCGACCCGCGCGCCGAGACCGCCGATCTGCCGGCGGTTTCCGGAAACCCCGTCGCCGCGGCAGCTCCGCCCGGTCCGTCCGCCTGAACGATGCTCCGACGACGATCGGGCCGTGCTCTGGACGGTTCTGCCGCAGCGGCGATACGATCGTGTAACGATGGCCGGATCGCCGGAGCGCCGGGGGCGGTTGCACCGGCGAACGCCGGGGCAGGGGAGGCGCCAGGATGGCGAAGGTCGGAATCGTCGGATGCGGGGCGATGGGTTCGGTCTACGCGGCGCTGATGGCCTCGGCGGGCCACGCGGTGCACGCCGTCACGCTCTGGGCCGACCACGCGGCGGCGATGCGCGAGCGCGGCCTGCGCGTCGAGGGCGCGAGCGGCGACCGGACGGTGCGGCTGGCGAGCGCCAGCACGACCACCGGGGGAATCGGTGCTTGCGACCTCGTCATCATCGCCACCAAGGCCTTCGACGTCGCGGCCGCCGCCGCGAGCTGCGCACCCCTGATCGGCCCGGGGACCGTGGTGCAGACGATCCAGAACGGGCTCGGCTCGCCGGAGGCGGCGGCCACCGCGATCGATCCGGAGCGGATCGCCGTCGGGGTGGTCGGCGGCTTCGGCGCCTCGATGCGCGGGCCCGGCCACGCGCACCATAACGGGCTCGAGATGATCCGCTTCGGCGCCTTCGCGGGGCTGCCGCGGGAGCGCCTGGAGGCCTCGGCGGCGATCTGGGAGTCGGCCGGGTTCACCGTCAGCCTGTTCGACGATATCGGCCGGATGGTGTGGGAGAAGCTGATCATGAACGTCACCTTCTCGGGCACCACCACCCTCACAGGTCTCACCATCGGCGAGGTGATGGCCGATCCGGAGGCGTGGCGCGTGGCGAAGGCCTGCGCCGAGGAGGCGATCGCGGTGGCCGCCGCCCTCGGCGTGACCCTCCAGGTGGGCGATCCGGTCGAGCATATCCGCCGGCTCGGCGGCAAGATCCCGCAGGCGCGGCCCTCGATGCTGCTCGACCACCGCGCCGGGCGCCGCGGCGAGGTCGAGGCGATCAACGGGTCGATCCCGCGGCTCGGCCGGCGGTGCGGCGTGCCGACCCCGGTCAACGACACGGTGGTCGCCCTCATCAAGGCGCGCGAGGCCGCCTTCCCGGCGTCCGCGAACCCCGAGACCTGCCCGGCCTGATCAGGCTTCGAGCGCCCGATCGGTCTCCGTCCGCCAGGGCAGGCTCGCCTGGCTGCCGCGCCGGCCGCAGGCGAGGGCCGCCGCTGCGCTTCCCCGTTCCATCGCCGCGCGCAAACTGGCGCCGCGGTCGAGCGCGGCGGCGAGCACGCCGACGAAGCAGTCGCCCGCCGCGGTGGTGTCGACTGGATCGACCGCCCGGGCCGGGACGTGCCAGGCGCCGTCCGCCGTCGCCGCCTCCGAGCCGGCCTCGCCGAGGGTGCGCACCACGTCGATGCCGAGGGCCGTCCGCAAAGCTGTGGCGTGCGGCGCGCAGCCGAGGCGTGCGGCGGTCGCCTCCGCCTCGTCCTCGTTGACGACGAGGAGGGCGGCGAGGCGCAGCGCGTCGAGGTCGAGCGGCAGCGCCGGGGCGAGGTTGAGGATGCTGCGCACGCCGAGCCCTCGGGCCCGGCGCAGCAGGGCGGTCGTCTCGGCCGGATCGACCTCCATTTGCAGCAGCAGCGAGGTCGCCCGGGCGAGGTCGGCGTCGGTGACCTGGTCGGCCCGCGTGTGCCCGTTGGCACCGAGCGCCACCACGATGCGGTTGCGCCCGGCCGCGTCGATCCAGATCGAGGCGCAGCCCGTCGCCGCCGCCATGGTGCGGACCCGGGCCGTGTCGGCCCCGGCCTCGCGCAGGCCCGACAGCGCCACCTCGGCCAGCGCGTCGGTCCCGACCGCGCCGACCATCGCGACCTCGGCCCCGTCCCGGGCGGCGGCGACCGCCTGATTCGCCCCCTTGCCGCCGGCCTGCACCGCGAGGTCGTCGGCGAGAAGCGTCTGGCCCGAGCGCGGGACCTCGGGCAGGCGGAAGATCAGGTCGGCGTTGAGCGAGCCGAAGCAGACGATCACGGGGTGTCTCCCTCACACGACCTTGCCGGGATTCAGCACCCCGTCCGGGTCCAGAGCCGCCTTGAGGCGTCGCATCAGGGCGATCTCGGGCTCGGAGCGGACGTGGCCGAGCCAGGGCTTCTTCGTCAAGCCGATGCCGTGCTCGGCCGAGACCGTGCCGCCGAAGTCGCGCACCAGGCCGTAGACGACCTCCTGGATCGCGTCCTTCGGCTGCGGGCTCGCGCCCTTCACCCCGGCGACGATGTGCAGGTTGCCGTCGCCGATATGGCCGTAGAACAGGGCGGTGATGCCGGGCAGGCGGTCGTGGAGCGCCGCCTTGCAGGCCCGGACATACGCGTCCATCGCCGCCACCGGCAGGCCAATGTCGAAGGACTCGTGGGGGCCGAGCACCTGCGGGAATTCCGAGCAGGCGTCGCGCACGCCCCAGAACGCCTTCACGTCGGCGACCGAGCGGGACAGGACCGCGTCGGCGAGGAGCCCCGCCTCCGCTTGCGCCTCGAGCCAGGCCTCGAAACGCGGTCCGTCGAAGGTCTCGTCGGTGCCTTGCGCCTCGATCAGGCAGTAGGCGGCATGTCCTGTCGCCAACGGCACCCGCACGCCCGGCATGGCACCGACCGTCTCCCAGTAATCCGGCCACATCACCTCGAAGGCCGAGAGCATCGGCCCGAGGCCCCGGCGGGCCGCCGCGAGGAGCCCGACGACGGAGGCGTAGTCCGGCAGGGCGCAGAGCGCCGCGAAGGTGCAGGCGGGCTTCGGGAACAGCCGCAGCACCAGCCGGGTGATGATGCCGAGCGTGCCCTCCGAGCCGATGAACAGGTGCTTGAGGTCGTAGCCGGCGTTGTTCTTGATCATCCGGTTGAGGTTGGTGACGATGCTGCCGTCGGGCAGCACCACCTCGAGGCCGAGGATCATCTCCCGGGTCATGCCGTAGCGGATGACGCGGTTGCCGCCGGCATTGGTCGAGGCGTTGCCGCCGATGGCGCAGGAGCCCCGGGCGCCGAGATCGAGCGGCACCAGGAAGCCGGCCGCGTCGGCGGCCTCCTGCACCACCTGGAGCGGCGTCCCGGCCCGGACCGTCATCGTGGCGGAGGCCTCGTCGACCGCCTCGATCCCGGTCATCCGCTCCAGCGACAGGGCGACCGAGCCGGGCACGGGGCGCGCGCCCCCGCACAGGCCGGTAAGGCCGCCCTGCGGCACCACCGGCACGCCGTGCCGGGCGCAGATCCGCATGGCGGTGGCGACCGCCTCGGTGGTCGTGGGCCGCACGACCGCGAGCGGGGGCTGCGGCCCGAGGGTGCTCCAGTCGGATGTATTGCGCTCCGGCAGCCCGGCGCCGGTGAGCACCGTCTTCTCGCCCAGCTCCGCCACGAGGGCGGCCACCACCGCCTCGTCGCGGGACGCGTCCGGCTTCGCCGTCATGCAGGTCTCTCCTCCCAGGGGCGGCGTGGATCGCCGCTCGTTCTCGCGGTCTAACAGACTTTACGCCGCCGCGGCGCGCGACAGGCCGGCGAGCTCGGCGGCGATGCGCTGCCCGATTCCCGCCTCCACTGCCACGAGCGGCGCGCGCACCCGGCCGAAGGCGGGCTCGCCCGTCATCGCCGCCAGCGCCGACTTCAGCACCGGCACGAACGGCCCGCGGATCAGGCCGATCGCCGCCCGCATCGGCTCGGCGGCGGCGGGATCGGTGAACATCGCCCGCACCAGGTCGGGGACGAGGTTGGCCATGCCGCAGATCGTCCCGACCCCGCCTTCGGCGAGCGCCCGGCCGATATCCGCCTCGTTGCCGACGCAGACCGCGACCTCGGGGGCGGCCGCCCGGAAGGCCCGGAACTGGGCGAAGTCGCCCGAGCTGTCCTTCACCCCGGCGACGACCGCGCCGTAGCGCGCCCGCAGGGTCGCCACAGCCGCAGGCGGCAGGCCGACGCCGGAGGTCTGCGGGATATGGTAGAGCGTCGCCCGCAGGCGGTCGTCGCCGACACCGTCGATGATCGCCGCGAACGCGTCGACGATCCCCGCCTCGGTCACGTCGCGGTAGAAGTAGGGCGGCAGCACCAGGGCGTGGACGAGGCCGAGGCCGAGCGCCGCCTTGGTGAGCGCGATGCTGTCGGGAATCGCCGGAGTGCCGGTGCCGAGCCCGATCCGCGCGGCCGGGATGCCGGCGGCGAGCAGCGCCTCGACCGCGGCGAGGCGCTCGCCTGCGGAGAACGAGGTGCCCTCGCCGGTGGTGCCGAACGGCACCACGCCGTCGCAGCCTCGCTCCATCAGGAACCGGACGTGGCGCACGAGCGCGCCGTGATCGACCGCGCCGCTCGCGTCGAGCGGCGTGGCGAGGGCGACCCACAGGCCGGTGATGGCGTTGCTCATGCGGTCCTCCGTGAGGGCGCCTCGCGCCCTTTTTCTTCAAAAGAAGCGGGCGCCTCGCGCCCTTTTTCTGTGAAAGAAGCGGGCGTCTCGCGTCGGTCGGCCTCCCGGCCGGTATCGAGGCCGAGGGCCCGGCGGCGCGAGGTGTCGAGGTGGCGGCGCAGGGCCGCGACCGCCCCTTCCGCGTCGCGCTCCTCCACCGCCGCCAGGATCGCGGCGTGCTCGGCGAAGGCGGGGGGCAGCACCTCGGGCGAGAGCGCGACGCGGCTCTGCATGATGACCCGGATGCGGATGAGGTTCACCCGGTGGATCTCCGAGACGAGGCCGTTGCCGAGATGGGCGACGACCGCATCGTGAAACCCCCAGTCGGTCGCCTGCGCCTCGGCGATCAGCGCCTCGGTGACGCCCTCGGCGGCCTGCGCGCTGATCCGCGCGTGGGCGGCCCGCAGGGAGGCCACCAGGGCGGCCGGCGCGGTGCGGGCGAAATGCGCCACCGCCGCGGTCTCGATGATCTCGCGCAGCCCGAACGCCTCGTGGACGAGCCGCAGGTCGACCGCCGCGACCTGGAGCCCGCGCTGCGGCAGGGTCGAGATCAGCCCGTCGGCCTCCAGCCGCGGGATCATCTCGCGCACGGCGCCGAGCGGCAGGCCGGTGAGCGCCACCAGCTCGCGCTGCGTCACGAACGATCCCGGTGCCAGGCGCCCGTCCAGCAGCTGCTGGACGAAGGCGTCGTAGGCTTGGTCGCGCTGTTTCATGTCACTCGTGTCTCACTGACATGTCAGTCTGTCAATCGCTGAAGGTTCAGCTGGCGCACAGGCGGCCGACCTTGGCGCTGGCGCCGCTCGACCGAGGCTTGCCCGGCGAGCCAGGATCAGGCGCGACATCGGACGAAAGGGGCGGACTTGTCAGGTAGGGCAACTAAGAGCGCCTATCAGAACGGCACGATTGGGTCGGTTGGGCGTTGGGGTGGTATGGCTCGCCCGCTTCTCCCTGACGATCTCTGGGCTGCGATCGCCCCCCTTCTGCCGCCGCACCCGCCTCGCCCGAAGGGCGGG